>NZ_JBLIYT010000001.1:0-627749 GCF_057480795.1 Pseudomonas sp. P110(2024) | reverse complement strand
GGGTACACGCTATTGCAAGCTAGCGGAAAGCTTCGCTGCGATGCTCACGCTGGCTTGCTGGCGGCGGTGTTTACGACATTACTTTTCGTACACTGCCTAGCGATGGCTGCGATTGGATTGCTTTCATCAGTCAGGGCGGGTGTCATCGAACTGGATGAAGCAGAGCGCCTGTTGTTCTCGCCAGGTGTGGCAAGTGTTTTTAGAAGGAAGGGAATTTCTTCTGTTGTCTGCGATCTTGTTGTGGATTGTTGTGAGTTGGAAGATATACTTGCTCTCTTGCCAGACAGGTTTGATAGTGAGGTTGTACGGCTTATTGATGCTTTTTCGGAGTATTTAACCGTCACGGCACCGCTAGATGCCTATTCGGACCATGCGAAATATAGGTAGCTTATATGTCGCTGGCAGCATCGAAGAAAGGGAGTGGATGTGGGTCTGTTCCCGATTTATACTGCACTTTTGCACCTTGACGCACGAATATGAAAATAATCAAAACCTTTGCAGGATTGACAGGGCTTAAAAGGTTTTCCGCTTGGCGAGCCGGCTGGCAGGAACCTGCGTCTGTCGACCTATTTTCATATATTGAAGATGTCGTCAGTCCAGAGCGGAAAAGGGGACAGATTTATTTTCCTACTCTAATTCCGACTCCTGGTGGCTAAGGGGTCTAGCTTTCATGTAGGTAGGACGAGATTAGAGTAGGGAAAATAAATCTGTCCCCTTTTGGCTTGGTCCCTTTTGGCTTCCTTTTTGCTTTTTTGGTCATCTATCAAGTTTTTTCGTTTTGTGAGGGTGCACAATGACTAGTGTTTCGGAGTTGAACGAATTGCTTGTTGCTAACAATTGCTTGCATTTAATGAGTATTCAATTGGATGAGAATGGCATGGCCTATGATTTGTCTCTATCCATTTCGGCGTCTGAAAAAGCAGGGGCTGATGTTGTATGTATCAGCTTTATTGATATAAGCCAACTTGCCTCCCGAGAGTTTGGCGGTGGATTGACTCAATTGATGCATATGAGCGTGAAGAAGCTGGATTCTGGTCTTGATAGGATACGTTATCAGTTTTGCGATCATGAGGATGGGAAGCTGTTCTTCTACTTTTCGTCATTCTCGGTTGATTGTGTGGAGTGAAAGCTATTGTGCTGACTTGCTGTGAATGGGCGGATAGATCTGTTTTACTCCTTTTGCCTTTTATCCGCAAGTGAGAGATATAATGACAATTTCATGGTTCAATGAATGTATAAGCCCGTTTTTAGATGGGTGCTCTCTGGAGTATTCGTCATGCTCTGGCGGGGATTTTGGTGATCTTGAGCGGATAGAGTTGGAAGGCTTTGGTAAGCTTGGGGCTGTAGAATTTTGGTCCAAGGGTTGGATCGGGATTGATATATATGACTGTGTCCTTGAAGAGCAAGCTATGAATGTTTTGTTTTCGCCAGAAGAGCAAGGGTCTGTACGTCAGGCTTTTGAAAGTATTATAGAGATCTTCACGCAGAATGTCTGATGTAAAAGGAGAAGCAGCAGGCCAACCTGTCTCTTTTTTCTTCGTCAGTGGCTAAACTTTTGTAGGGTGTTAAAAAATGAGTGAACAAAAGCTGCGAGAGCAACCAGCGGTTGGCAGAATTGAAAAGCTGATTTCTGATCTTTCTGTTAATAGGAATAGTCGTTCTGAGAATGCCCTCTGCCAAGAAATACGACCGTTATCAGGTAGTAAAAGAATGGAGGTTGTACAGGCATTGGCCAGTTTTAATGTTCGTCTGGGCGCAGATGTTGCAGCTCGAGTCCACTTGCCAGTTTATTATCAAGTGCAGTTGATTAGAAGCCTGCTTGCAGATGGTGGAAGTAATAAAATAAAGCAGTTCGTGGTGCGGTTGTTCGTACATCGAATGAAGACGGCTGTGGTTGTAAAGGAGTTGATGGCTGCGAAATGTAGGTATCCGAATGCGGTGAGCTTAATGGCGTACTACTATTCGAGTCTCAAGAGGGTTCGGTGTCGTGCTCAAAAAGATGCCCTTTTTTTGCTGAGGGATTTCAGGATATGTGGAGTTTAGATGGTCAAGTGTTAGCAGCTGCTATTCCGGTATGGATATTTAATTATCGTATAGTCGAGTTCTAGTTTTCTGCCCTGTATCACTAGAGTCTAGCTGGGCTGGATTGCAACTTGCGGCACCAGATGGATAAAGCCCCGCACAAGGCAGGGCTTTGAACGTGGCAATTTTATTTAAGGTAGCCGTTCTGGCGCATCCGCAAGCTGTAGATCCAGACAGCAACCAGCAGCATTGCTTGCAGGGTGCCCGGGAGTACGTACCAAAAAGCCTGCGGGTAAAGGCTCGCCGGAAGGCGGAAAATTTCTGGGAACATGAGCGGGATCAGCGTCAGGCCAAAGAGCAGTGCCCCAAGCAGGAACCATACGGACTTCGCGCTGCGCCTGTACAACAACACGCTGCTTGTGACGAGTAGAATGCATGACAGTGCTGGAGGCGCCAGCATAATCATTGCGAAATCACCCACCCTTGCCATTTCCCATCCTTCACCGACTAGCCAATAGGCAATTTTGCTGGTGATGAGCAGGCAGTAGATTACCGCAACCGTGACTAGCATCGGACGTGGGGCGTTCCGTACCTGAGGTGCACTTTTTTCCATAACTTCCAGATCTCATGGCGTGGCGGGTTAATCCGGCCAAAGTGCGCAGTCTACTGGAGGATTGGTGGATCTTGAAGTGGCCTGAAAACACCATACTACTTTTCGTACAATGCTTAATCGCACTCATCTGTAAGCTACGCGTTCAAGATGCTTGAAGTTTGCTCTCGAGTTCAAGCCGCCGGGGCTGCCTTGTAGCCCTTTCGCGGCAAAAGGCCGCTCGTACAGGGGGATGCGGCCTCCTGTAGGAGCGGCCTTTTGCCGCGAAAGGACCGCAAAGCGGTCCTGCTCCGCAAACGCCAACAGCTCAGTTCAACCAGCTCAACGCCGGCCCCTGGGGCACGATCCGGGTCGGGTTGATGTGGTTGTGCGAGTAGTAGTAATGCAGCTTGATATGCGCCATGTCGATGGTGCGGTAGATCGCCGGGATCTGCGTCAGGCGCACCAGGTACTGGTACAGCGCCGGGTACTCGGCCAGGGTCTTGTGGTTGGTCTTGAAGTGCACGTAGTACACCGCCTCATAGCGGATCAGCGTGGGCAGCAGGAACAGGTCCGACAGGCTCAGCTTGCCGCCCACCAGATACGGCTGCTTGCGCAGCCGGTGCTCGAGGGTGTCCATGGCCGCGAAGAACTGCTGGAAGGCCTGGTCGTAGCTCTCCTGGTCCGGGGCGAAGCCCATGTGGTAGACCATGCGGTTGATGTTGGTGTGCAGCCACTGGTTGAGCTCGACGATGTCGCAGCTGGAGCGGTCGGGCACCAGGTCGATCGGGGTCTTGGCCAGGGGCAGCAGGCGGGTGGCCATCTGCAGCGCCAGCTCCGCCGAATCGTTGTGCACGATACGGTTCTGCTGGCGGTCCCACAGCACCGGCACCGACTGGTTGCCGGTGAAGCCCGGGCGCGAACGCTCGTACAGGCTCGACAGCAGGGTCACGTCTTTGTGCAGCGGGTCCTGGTCGTGCTCGTCGAACTCCCAGCCCTGGTCGTGGCGGCGCGCCGCCACCGAGGTGACGTCCAGCGCGTCTTCCAGGCCCAGCAGGCTCTGCACCAGGTGCACCCGGTGCGAGAACGGGCAGGCGTGGGAAATGTACAGGTGGTAGCGGTTGGGTTCGGCCACCAGTTCGCTGAGGAACAGCTCCTGGACCGACGGGTTGTCTTGGCTGCGGGTCATCTTACCTTCCTACGGCGGTGGCCAGGCTTGGGCATGGGCGTTCGCCGAGGGCGGCGATGCTGTGCTGGATCTTCAGGTTGGCGGCGGCCAGGCCTGCGGCCAGGCTCTCTTCGCCCATGCCCAGGCCTTCGGCGTAGATGAACTCGACGCTGTTCAGGCCGACGAAGCCCAGGGTCTGTGACAGCCAGCCAGCCAGGGTGTCGGTGCCCTGGCTGTAGATGCCACCGCTGGCGTTGAGCACGTGCACCGGCTTGTCGTCGAGCAGCCCGACCGGGGCGCCGTCGACGTAGGTGAAGGTGACGCCGCCGCGCACGATGTAGTCGACCCAGGTGTGCAGGATCGACGGTGCGCCGAAGTTGTAGCGTGGCAGGCCGATCACCACGCGGTCGGCTTCCTGGATCTCTTCGATCAGTTCGTTGGACAGCTTCAGCGCCGCGGCTGCCTCGATGCTGCTGGCGTCACCGCCGAACAGGGCGTCCATGGTCACCGCATTGAGGTGCGGGATAGGCTGGGCGTGCAGGTCGCGTACCGCCACCGACGCTTCGGGGTTGACCTCTTTGAGCTGCTTGAGGAAGTTGTCCACCAGTTGGCCGGAGAAGCCGCCATCGGACTTGATCGAGGAGCGGATGACCAGGACCTTGTGATTCATTGCGCGAATCCTTTCTGTGATGTGTGTGATAGCCAGTCTTGAGCAATCGGGCGGGAGTGAAAAGCGCAGATAATCAGGGTATTACCCTTAAGGTTGTCATGTATCGCCAGGGGCTCTGGGCTGGAACGAGCGCGGGGCAAGCCTGCTCCCACAATTCGCGTGGGAGCGGGCTTGCCCCGCGATGAACGTGATGGGTGATTACGCCATTACCACTCGCGCTTGAGCCTGAACTTGCTCAGCTGCGCGCTGGCGATGCGTGTCTGGCTGCCGTCGGCGTTGACCCGCCAGGCCTCGGCCTGGGTGAACATCAGGTTGCGACCGTCGCGGATCACCTTGGCGTGGAACAACACCTCGGTGTCGCGCGGCGTGGCCGACAGCAGCAGGGTGTTGAAACTGTTGGTCAGGGCGTACTCGTCCGGCCCCAGCAGGGGCAGGGTGGCGAGCATGCTGGTGACGTCGAGCATCGAGTAGATCACCCCGCCGTGCAGGGTCTGGCTCAGGTTGTCGATGGCATCGGTGACGGTCAGCCGGCAGGTGCACTGGCCGGGGGACTGTTCCAGCATTTCCAGCCCGCAGTAGCGCTGGTAGGCGTGTTCGAGCAGCGCGCGCGAGTGCGCGGCGGCGTGGTCGCTGATGGTGCTCATGGTGTGATCCTTCACAGGTGCCGGGCAATGATTTCCAGCATGATTTCGTGGGTGCCGCCGCCGATGGCCAGCAGGCGGGCGTCGCGGTGGATGCGTTCGACCAGCGAGGGCTCGACGCAGCCGTGGGCGCCATGCAACTGCACGGCGTCGCGGGCCAGGGTTTCCAGGGTCTGCACGGCGCTGTTCTTGGCGATGGCCACCTGGTGCGCGTCCAGGGTGCCTTCGGCCTGGCGGGCCACGCAGGTGTCGACGAACTGGCGGCTGACCGTCAGCTGCGCGTAGTGCTCGGCCAGGCGCTGGCGGATCACCGACTTGTCGAACAGCGGCTTGCCGCCGACCTGGCGGCTCTTGCACCAGTCGATGGCGGCCTGCAGGGCCATGTCGGCGCTGGTGATGGCCATTACCGCCAGGTTCAGCCGCTCCTGCTGCAGGCTGGCCTGCAGCAGGCGGCCGACGCCGCCCTTGCCGGTCAGGCGCAGCGCTGGCACGTCGACAAGCTCCAGGTCGGCCAGCGGCAGGCAGCGCCAGCCCAGGGCCTGGCGCGGGGTGTGGCGGATGCCGGCGGCGGAGCCTTCGACCAGGAACAGCGCCAGGCCGTCCTCGCAGTGGCCGACCATCAGCAGCCAGTCGGCACGGGTGGCGTTGCAGATGAACGCCTTGTGCCCGTTCAGCCGGTAGCCATCGGCCTGGCGCGTGGCCCGGCACTCCAGGGCGCGCAGGTCGGAGCCGGCCTGGCGCTCGGTGATCGCCAGGGCGATGCTCTGGCGGCCGTCGAGCACCGCCGGCACCAGGTCGTGGACGATCGGGTGGCCGGTGGCCTGCACTGCCTTGAGGCTGACGAAGTGCGAGCCCAGGCCCATGGTGATGCCCTGGGCGCCGCTGCGGGTCAGCTCCTCGATCAGCACCGCCACGGCCCGCGGGTCGTCCGGCAACTGGCGGTGGTCGTGGCCCAGGCCGAGCAGGCCGGCGGCGCCGGCCTCGCGGTTGAGCGTGGCCGGGTAGGCGCCGAGCTGCTCCCAGGCCGCCACGTTCGGCGTGATGCGCTCGCTGACGAAGGCCTGCAGGCGCTGGCGGTATGCTTCACTCATGGCGATCTCCTCAGAACACCGTGGTCAGGGCCAGGTCGTGGAAGCGCTCGACGATCGGCCGGATCCGCGAGGAGGTCATGGCGCTGTCCTCCTCGAAGTAGTACAGGTCGGTCATGTCGCGCATCACTTCCAGCATCACCCGCGAGCGCTCGGCGGCGCGGATCTCGTAGCGCTGCAGGGCGCTGTCGAGGCGCTCGTCGCAGCAGCCGACCAGGGCCTGGGCGAGCATGAAGGCGTTCTCCAGGCCCAGGGTCAGGCCGTAGCCGAGGGTCGGCAGCATGGCGTGGATGCTGTCGCCGAGCATCACCACGCGGCCGTTCTGCCAGCAGCCGGCACCGGTCAGCGCCATCATCTTGTGGGTGAGGATCTGCTCGTGCTCGGTGGCCTCCATCATCCGCACCACATCCGGCGGCAGGTCGGCGAACAGCCGCACCAGGCCGTCGCGGTCGAGCAGCGGCTGGTTGCGGTGCTGGTAGGCGGCAAACCAGTAGCGGTACGGACGGTCGGCCGCCAGCGGGTAGGTGACCACCCGCGAGAACTCCGAGGCGAAGATCTGGCAACGGTCGGGCAGCAGCAGCGGCGAGTCGAACTCGACCATGCCGCGACTGGCCACCAGCCCGGTGTCGTAGGGCGTCAGGCCCGGCTCCAGGCACTGGCGCACGGTGGAGCCGACGCCGTCGCTGCCGATCACCAGGTCGAAGTCTTCCTGTTCGCCGTTGCTGAAGGTGACCCGCGCCTGTTCGCCGACCTTCTCCACCTTCTCGCAGCCCATCTGGTAGCGGATCTGCCCGGGGGCCAGGCGTTCGCGCAGCAGGCCGAACAGCTCGGGACGCGGGAACATCACCGCCGGCGCCGGGATCCCCAGGCCGTCCGGGCGCACCGGCTGGCTGTGGATCAGGCGACCGTCGCGCCCATGGGTGTCGAGGAACTCGATGGCCTTGCCGCGGCCGATGAACCCGGTGTCGTTGAACAGGAAGCGCAGCACCTGTACGCCCTGGGGCCAGACGTAGATACCGGTGCCCGAGTCGCGCGGGCCATTGGCCCGCTCGTACACCGTGGCCTCGAGGCCGAAGCGCTTGAGAATCAGGGCGCAGGCCAAGCCATTGAGGCCGGCGCCGATGATCGCGATCTTCATGCGGCCACCTCGTTCAAGGTGTTCCAGCTCTGGCCGCTCATGCGGTAGCGGCGTTGCAGCAGGCACAGGCTGGTCAGCTCCATCAGCATCGGGTCGAGCAGGCCCTGTTCCTGGGCGCTGAGGGTCGGCAGCTGCTTGAGCAGGGTGCGGACTTTGGCCGCGTCGAAGAACGGCAGCGCGTCCAGGTCACGGCTGTGCAGGGTGTCCTGCACCAGTTGCCACAGGCGGCCTTGCTGCTGCAGGGTGGCCGGCGGGGCGCGGAAGTAGTGCTTCTTGCGCTCGTACAGGGCCTTGGGCAGGTAAGGGCGCATGGCTTCGCGGAACACGTACTTCTCGGTGGCGCCGCGCACCTTCATCCACACCGGCAGTTGGCAGGCCAGTTCGACCACGTGGTGGTCGAGCAGCGGCACGCGGCCTTCGATGCTGTTGGCCATCTCCATGCGGTCGCCCAGGGTGGTGAGGACGAAGTTCGGCAGGTACGACTTGGCCCACAGGTACATGGAGTTGTGCACCGGGTCGCGGTCGGCGAGCTTGCCGTGGTCGAGGCGGTCGAAGAACTGGCGATACGGGTCGACACCGGTGAAGTGGTCGCGGAAGTCACCGCGGTACAGGCTCTCCAGGGCCTTGAACCAGCCGGCCTGGTTGTCCAGCCACGACACGCCGTGCTTGAGCTGGTCGACCATCCAGTGGATGTCGTGGGGCATGTGCGCGTTGGTGTAGCCCTGCTCGTTGGCCTGGATGCGCTGGCGCAGCAGGTCGATGACTTTCGGGTCTTGTTGTTCGTTGTTGTACAGCAGCATGTCGCGGCGGAAGTGCGGGTAGCCGGCGAACACTTCGTCGGCGCCTTCGCCGGTCAGCACCACCTTCAGGCCGGCCTTGCGCACTTCCTTGCTGAGGATGTACTTGGCCACGCCGTGGGCATTGAAGAACGGCGTCTCGTTGTGCCACACGGCCTGCTCGAAGTTGTCCGCCAGGTCGTCCTGGGTGATCTCGATGGTGTGGAAGCGCGCGCCGTTGTGCTCGGCGGCCATGCGCGCGAAACGGTTCTCGTCGTAGTCGTCCATGTCGGTGAACGACAGGTTGAAGGCGTCCAGCGGCTCGCCCTTGAGGGCGGTGGCCATGCCCAGCATCGCCGAGGAGTCGATGCCGCCGCTCAGGTACACGCCCATCGGCACGTCGGCGCGCAGGCGCAGGCGCACCGCTTCTTCGATGGCGGCGCGCACGGATTCGATCATGCCGGCCTCGTCGCTCGGCGCCGGGGTGTCGCGGCGGGCGAATTCCATGTCCCAGTAGCGGCCGCTGTGCAGGCCGCCGTGGTCGACCATCACCCAGCAGCCCGGCTGTACGCTGCGCACGCCTTCGAACAGGGTGTGGTCGCGCAGGTAGAAGGCGCGGCTGGCGTAGGCGTTCTCGTCCCAGGTCGGGTTGACGCCGGCGGCCAGCAGGGCCTTGATCTCGGAGGCGAAGTACCAGTTGCCTTCATGCTGGGTGTAGAACAGCGGCTTGATGCCCAGGCGGTCGCGCACCGCCAGCATCAGGCGGCGACGGCGGTCGAACAGGACCATGGCGAACTCGCCGCGCAGCTCCTTGAGCCCGGCCATGCCGGAGCGGCGGTACAGGTGCAAGGCGATTTCGCTGTCCGAGGCGGTCTTGAAGATCGCGCCTTCGGCCTGCAGTTCGGCACGGATGCGCTCGTGGTCGTAGAACTCGCCGTTGACGATCACCGCCAGGTCGCCTTCGTCGGCGACGATCGGCTGCATGCCGTTGTCCAGGCCGATGATGCTCAGGCGGGTGTGGCCGAGCACGGCGCGCTCGCCCGGGTCACGCCACAGGCTGTGCTCGTCCGGGCCGCGGTGGTTGATGGCGGCCAGGGCGTCGAGGATCGACTGGTCGCTGATGCTGTTGCGTTTGGACTGGTAGACACCGATGAAACCACACATGGCAAAATCCTTTTCTCATAGGTCGGGCGTCGTCGGCGACGCCGGAACGGCGCGGGCTTCGTGGTCCGCGCACCCAGGGTTCATTGCGCCCAGTCGGGGCGGCTGCGTTCGAAGAAGGCGGCAAGACCGTGCTGGCCCTCGCTGGAGGTGCGCAGGCGGGCGATCAGCTGCAGGTTGCAACCCTGCTCGTCGAGCAGGTGGTCGCGGCCTGCCAGGCGCGCCAGCATCTGCTTGATCTCGCGACTGGCCTGGGGGCCGGTCTGCAGCAGGGTGGCCAGCCAGCGGTCGCGGGCCTGCGCCAGCTCGGCGGCGGGCACCAGGCGGTGGACCAGCTGCAGGCGCAGCGCGTCCTCGGCGCCGAACACCTCGGCCGAGAGCATGTAGCGCCGTGCCTGGCGCACGCCCATGGCGCGCACCACGTAGGGGCTGATCAAGGCCGGGGCCAGGCCCAGGCGCGCCTCGCTGAAGCAGAACCGCGCATCCTCGGCGGCCAGCACGTGGTCGGCGCAGCACAGCAGGCCCAAAGCCCCGCCGAACACCGCGCCGCGGGCCAGCATCAGCACCGGCACCGGGAAATCGTCCAGGCGCTGCAGGACGTTGGCCAGCAGGCTGGCGTCCTCCAGGTTGCGCGCATGGTCGAACTCGCGGCTGCGGCGCATCCACTCCAGGTCCGCCCCGGTGCACAGGTGCTCGCCGGCGCCGTCGAGCACCAGGGCGCGCAGCCCCGGGTGCTCGGCGAGGGCCTGCAGCTGCTCGTGCAAGGCCCCGAGCAGGGCCTCGTCGAGGGCGTTGCCGGCATGCGGACGGTTCAGGGTCAGGCAGGCGACCGCAGGTTGCGGCCAGCTCAGCAGCACGTCGCTCATGGTCGTCAGCTCGCCATCTTCAGGGACAGGGCGGTGCTCTCGTACTGACGGCGATAGCCCTCGCAACCGCCGTAGCGGAACGCGCCGCCGGTGACGTACGGGGTGCTGTAGTCGGCCACGGCCGGGTGGTTGTCGCCGTAGAACCAGCTGCTGTACTGCTCATGGCCCAGGCGGGTGCGGCTGGCCAGCATGCGCGCATGCGCCTTGCGCCGCGAATGGGCCTGGTAGCCCGGCACCACGGTGGCGCTGAAGAACTCGCCGACGCTGCCCGAACCGTAGCTGAACAGGCCGATGTTGCGCCCGGTCAGGTCCTCGTCGCTGTTGTCCAGCAGCGACAGCAGGGCGATGTACAGCGAGGCGGTGTAGCAGTTGCCGATGGCCTTGCCGTACAGCTGGCTGGTGGAGTAGGCCTTCTCGCCCAGGGCCTTGGCTGCTTCAGGCTCGATCGCCTCGAACACCGAGAAAGCCTTCTTCGCCATCTTGGTGAACGGCTGGTGGAAGCACAGGAAGCTCATGTCTTCCAGGCCCAGGCCGCCGTCGGCGCGGTAGCTTTGCCAGGCGTTGCGCAGCGACTCCAGGTAGACCTCGATCGACAGCTTGCCGTCGACCAGCGCGGTGCTGCGCAGGTTCGGCCGCCAGAAGTCCGAGACGTCCAGGCTGTAGCGGCCCTGGTGCGGGTGCAGCTCCAGCAGGCGCGGGTTCTCGGCCACGATCATGGCCACGGCGCCGGCGCCCTGGGTGCATTCGCCCTCGGAGTTCTGCTCGTAGCGGGCGATGTCGGTGGCGATCACCAGCACCTTCTCGTGAGGACGCTGGGCGACCAGTGCGCGGGCCATCTGCAAGCCGGCGGTGGCGCCGTAGCAGGCCTGCTTGAACTCCACCACGCGGCAGTCGGCGCGCAGGCCGAGCAGGCTGTGGACGAACAGGCCGGCGGCCTTGGACTGGTCGATGCCGCTCTCGGTGGCGAGGATCACCGTGGCGATCGAGGCGCGGGTGGCGTCATCGAGCAGCGGCAGGGCGGCGTTGGCCGCCAGGGTCACGATGTCTTCGTCAGGGGCCGGCACGGCCATGAACTCCTGGCCGATGCCGACCAGGTACTTCTGCGGATCGATACCATGCCGTTCGGCAAGTTCCTCCAGTGCGAAAAAGTGTTGCGGTACAGACAGCCCAATATCATCAATGCCGATTTTCATGTGTATGCCCAATTATTTTTCACTGTTGAAAAAATCCCAAAATACACAACCGGTCTTGTTGTTCCGGTGCCAGTCCCTGCTGGCCATTTAATTATTGCGGCTGAAGCTTTTGCCAAAAAAAGCGAATAATTCCGATGGGATTGATGACGCCTGTTCATGGTTTTTTTGGCTATTAAGTTATGCGTTTTTTAGTGCGCGCAGGCGCAGGCCCCGTGCTGCCACGCGGCTTCCATAAAGGTTTGGGAGAGGGTGTTGAACAATATGGCAATTAAAATTTTCAATTAAATTAATATGAAAATTTTATGGCGTTATCGCCGCATACTTTGCCGTGTTGTTCCGGCTGTTGGTTTAGGCCGTATCGCGTGTGCATCTCTGCATGGGGGACGCTCCTTGTCCATTATTCATCCATTAGTGCCGGACACTGTCCGGGACGTTGTTGTCGCACGAAGTGGCCTGGGCGAATAGTGACAAAAAGTGCGTGCATCGCGGCATGGTCTTCATGTGTCGTGCGCAGCTGTGGTACAACGCCGCAGGACACAGGATTCGTCGCCCGGTTTTCGGGTACACAAGGAGGTGATGGTGTTTTCCAAGATCAGTCTCGATCAGTGGCGCGCGTTCGTCTGCACGGTCGAGTGCGGCGGTTTCCAGCAGGCCGGCGAGCACATGTACAAGTCGCAGTCGGCCATCAGCCACTCGGTCAACCGCATGGAAATGCTCCTGGGCCAGGAGCTGTTCATCATCGAAGGCCGCAAGGCCGTACTCACCTCCCTGGGCAAGGCCCTGCTGCCCCAGGCCAAGCACCTGCTGGGGGCGGCGCAGAAGCTCGAGCACCTGGCCAACCAGTACCAGCCGGGGCTGTTTACCGAGCAGGCGCTGGCGGTGGATGTGCTGTTCCCCATCGAATTGCTGCAACAGGCATTGCAGGAGTTTGCCCTGGAGTACAAGGATCACCGTATCCGCCTGTACGAAACGGCATTGTCCGGGGCCCGCGAGCTGCTGGAGGATGGCAAGGTCGAGCTGGGCATCGCCAGCAGCCTGCCTTCCGGTTACCTGCAGGAGTTCCTGCTCAATGTCTCGCTGGTCTGCGTGGTGGGGGCCAGCCACCCGCTGAGCGCGGCGCAGGGGGAGTTGAGCCTGGACGACATGAAGAACCACCGGCAGGTGGTGATCCGCGATTCCGGCACGCGCAATTCGCAGAACAGCGGCTGGCTGGGGACCTCGCAGCGCTGGACGGTGAGCAGCCTGGCGGCGGCCGAGAGCTTCGTCGAGCGGGGGATGGGCTTTGCCTGGTTGCCGGAGCATCGGGTGCAGCAGGGGCTGGCGCAAGGGCGGTTGGTGCGGGTCAACCTGCAGCATCAGCGGGAGCGGGAGGTGCCGATGTACATGGGGTATCCCGAGGAGTACCGGCACAGTCCCGAGGTGCGGTTGCTGGCGCAGATACTGCGGGAGCGGTGTCGGGAGTATCGGCCGGGGTGATTGTTGGGGCAGCTTGATGTGCGTTTCATTGCGGTGTCGATTCCAGGTCCCCGCCGTTCAAGGTGTTCTGAGTCAGCGTTTGGCTTTAGCTCGCCGGGGCCGCTACGCGGCCCTTTCGCGACACAAGGCCGCTCCCACAGGATATGTGCCGGTTCTGCCATGGCGCGGTCCCTGTGGGAGCGGCCTTGTGTCGTGAAAGGGCTGCGCAGCAGCCCCGGCCATCTCGAACACTGTCAGATGTTTCCGAACCTGAAACCAAATGCTTCAGCCGGCAAAGCTTGGGAACTATCCTACGCGCCTGCCGGAAGCTGCTGCGTTGTCGGGGAAATACCCCACGGATAACTTCACGGGGTCGCCATATCAGGTGACCGGGTGTGAGAACCCGAGGCGTAAAGTATCGGCAATCCAGTTATGGCAGCCGTGCCCGGGCAGACTTCGGTCTGGCCGAGTTTCTCTTGCGCCTCGGTTTCTCACCCCGTGCACGGCTGCCACCCTTTGTCCCGTGAGAAAGGCGCCGGAGGGCAGCATTCTTGAACTGCGCAGGAGTGTTGACCATGAAAAAGATCGTCCCAGACCCACCCCGTCTAGCCCCCTTCATCGCTATCCGCCCGACCCTCACCCGCGAAGAAGCCATGGCTGCCGCCGTCGAAGTGGCCACCGCCATTTCCGATGTCCTCGATATCTACTTCAAGACCGACCCTGGCGAAGCCCAGGACCGTCTGTTCGCCGCCAGCGACTACCTCGGCCAGCTGGCCTGTGCCTTGCTCGAACACAAGCCAGAGGTGCAGCCATGACCAACGCACGTACCGCAGGCCGGACCCGCTGCATGGACCTGTTCAAGGTCGAGCCGGGCATTCCCTTCGCGGATGCCTTCAGCGAGTTGTCGGTGCTGCTTGGCTGCATTCGCCACCTCACCTGCGAGGCCGAGATGGAAGGCGACCTGATGGCGGGCAGCGCAGCGCGCATGTTGAGTGCCATGGCCAAGGCGTTGATTGATGATATGGAGTTGGGGATGAACAACAGGACTCGATAAAACGTTGGGGCCGCTGCGCGGCCCCGACGATCCCAATGCTTCACCCGCGCAAATCACTCGGCAGGAAATCCCGCTCCGGCTCGTAGTCCAGCTTCAGATACCCCGCCAGCTCACGCAGGTCATCCGGGCTCAGGCTGCCGGCTTGTTGCTTCAGGCGCAGGCTGTCGACGATGTACGCATAGCGCGAGACGTTGTAGTCGCGCACCGCGTTGTACAGGTCGCGCTGGGCATCGAGGATATCGACGATGTTGCGGCTGCCCACCTCATACCCCGCCTCGGTGGCCCGCAACGAGCCCTGGCTGGAGATGATGCTCTGGCGCCGCGCGCGCACCTGCTCGACATCGCTGACCACCGCGCGGAAGGCGTTGCGCGACCCTTCCAGCACCTCGCGTTCGAGGCTGGTGCGGCCGTACTCGGTGCGCGCCAGCTCATGGGTGGCCTGGCGTACCCGCGCGCTGGTGCCGCCGCCGCTGAACAGCGGCAGCTTCATCTGCACCATCACCGAGCTGTCGCGCTGGTTGCCGGAGCGCTGGCCGAAGTGCGCGCTGGAATCCATCAGGTCGCTGTCGCCCTCGGCGTAGCCCATGGCCAGGTTGAAGGTCGGCAGGTGATCGGCCTTGCTGCTGCGCAGGGTCTGGCCGGCCTGGCTGACGGCGGCCTGGCTGGCGCGCAGGCGCAGGTTCTGCGCCATGGCCTGTTCGACCCAGGCCTCGGCGCGCGCGGGCACCGGCGCTTGCACCGGCAGGCTGTGGCGGATCCCGGCCAATGCCGGTTGCGCCTGCCCGGTCAGGCGCATCAGCGCCTGGTAGGCGTCTTCGCTGCGGCGCTGGCTGTCGATCAGGTTGGCGCTGGCGCGGTCGAAGCTGGCCTGGGCCGAGAGCATGTCGTTCTGGTCGGACAGGCCGGCGTCGTAGCTCAGCCGGGTCTGCTGCAACTGGCGGTCGAAGGCGCGCAGCTCGGCCTTGGCGGTGGCCAGGTTGTCCTCGGCCAGCAGGGTGTCGAAGTAGCGGCTGGCGGTGTCGAGGATCAGTTGCTGCTGGAACGCCGAGAAGTCCAGTTCGGCCTGTTCGTTCTCGGACTGCGCGGCCTTGAAGTCGAACCAGCGGCTGAGGTCGAACAGCGGCTGGTCGAGGCTCAGGCGGTACAGGCTGCCGCTGCGCTGCTCGACCCGGTGGCGGTCGCTGCGCACGTCGCCGGCCTCGGCATCCAGGGCCACCTGCGGCAGCAGGCGGGCGCGGGCCAGGGGCACGGCCTCGCGGCGGGCCAGGTAGTTCTCGCGGGCGGCGGCCATGTCGCTGTTGTGCTCGACCACCTGGGCGTACACCGACATCAGCGTCGCACGCTCGGCGGCAACGGCCTGGGCCAGGGGCGCCAGGAACAGCAGGGGCAGAAGGGTCTTACGTAGCATGTCGTTTCTCTTTATCCGGGCCGGCCGCTCCCAGGGGCAGCCGATCACGGCTGCCACAGGGGAGGGCGGGCGAAGGGGTCAGGCCGGCTGGGTGTAGGCGGCCAGTTCCTGCAGGCGTGGGTCTTCGCTGGCGCGGTGGTCCTTGGCCAGCAGCGAGTACACGGTGGGCAGGATGAACAGGGTGAACAGCGTGCCGACCAGCATGCCGATGACGATCACCAGGCCCAGGCTGAAGCGGCTGTGGGCACCGGCGCCGCTGGCCAGCAGCAGCGGGACCAGGCCCACCACCATGGCCGCGGTGGTCATCAGGATCGGCCGCAGGCGGATCTGCGCGGCGCGCTCGATGGCCGTGCGGCGGTCGAGCTGGTCGGCCTGCTGCAGCTCGTTGGCGAACTCGACCATGAGGATGCCATGCTTGCTGATCAGGCCGACCAGGGTCACCAGGCCGATCTGCGTGTAGATGTTTACCGTGGCGTAGCCCAGGTACAGCGGGATCAGCGCGCCGCACACCGACATCGGCACGCTGACCAGGATCACCAGCGGGTCGCGCAGGCTTTCGAACTGCGCCGCCAGCACCAGGTAGATGACCAGGATGGCGAAGATGAACGTCACCACCAGGGCGCTGCCTTCCTGGACGAACTGGCGGGCATCGGACAGCCAGTCATGGCTGAAGCCGGTGGGCAGGGCATTGGCCTGGGCGGCGAGGAACTGCACCGCGTCGCCGATGCTCACGCCCGGCGCCGGCACCGCCTGCAGGGTGGCCGAGTTGAGCTGGTTGAACTGGGTCAGCTTGTTGGGCTCGATCGACATGTCGAAGCTGACCAGGGTCGACAGCGGCACCTGGGCGCCGTTGGCGGCCTTGACGTACTGGCCGACCAGCATTTCCGCCGACAGGCGCTGGGCTCGTGCCACCTGCGGGATCACGTCGTAGGAGCGGCCGTCGAGGGCGAAGCGGTTGACGTAGTTCTCGCCCACCAGCACCGCCAGGGCGTCGCCGATGGCCTGCATGCTGATGCCCAGGTCGTTGGCCTTGCTGCGGTCGATGTTGATGTTGACCAGCGGGCTGTTGAAGTCCAGGTCGGAGTCGACCACGGCGAACAGGCCGCTGGCCATGGCCGCCTGCTTGATCTTGTCCATGGCGTCGAACACCACGCGGTGGTCCTGGGAACTCTGGATCACCATCTGCACCGGCAGGCCGCCGGTGGAACCGGGCAGCGGCGGCAGCTGGAAGGCGAAGATGGCCACGCCCTCGATCTCGCCCACGGCTTTCTGGATCTCGGCTTGCAACTGGTCGGCGCTGCGCTGGCGCTTTTCCCAGGTGCTCAGGTTGGCGCCGCCGAACGCGGTGCGCGGGCCGTCGTTGCCGTTGACCACCCAGGTGATGTCGGTTTCCGGGAAGGTGGCGAACAGGCGGTCCATGCGGTGCGCGTACATCTCGGTGTAGTCGATGTTGGCGTACTGCGGGGCCTTGGCCACCGCCAGCACCTGGGCCTGGTCCTCGACCGGCGCCAGCTCGCGCTGGGCGCCGAGGTAGAGGATCGGCAAGCTGACGAATACCGCCGCGGCAATTGCCAGGGTCAGCCAGCGGTGGTGCAGGGAGACGTCCAGCACGCGGCCGTAGCCCTTGCCCAGCCACTGGAAGAAGCGCTCGGCGCCACGGGCCATCGGCCCTTCGCTGGCCTGGCGGTTGAGCAGGAAGGCGCTCATCACCGGCGACAGGGTCAGCGCCACCACGCCGGACACCACCACGGCGCCGGCGAGGGTGAAGGCGAATTCCTTGAACAGCGCGCCGGTCAGCCCGCCCATCAGGCCGATCGGGGCGTACACCGCGGCCAGGGTCAGGGTCATGGCGATCACGGGGCCGGCGATCTCGCGGGCGCCGACCAAGGCTGCCTGCAACGGCGACTTGCCTTCCTCGATATGGCGGTGGACGTTCTCCACCACGACGATGGCGTCGTCCACCACCAGGCCGATGGCCAGGACCATCGACAGCAGGGTCAGCAGGTTGATGCTGAAACCGAACAGGCTCATGATCGCCGCCGCGCCGATCAGCGACAGCGGGATGGTCACCAGCGGGATCAGCACGCTGCGCAGCGAGCCGAGGAACAGGAAGATCACCACGGCGACGATCACCACGGCCTCGATCAGGGTCTTGACCACTTCATCGATGGACGCCTGGATAAAGCGCGCCACCTCGAACACGATGTTGGCGGTCATGCCCGGCGGCATGGTCTCGCGGATCTGCGGCATCATCTCTTGCACCGCGCCGACGATGGTCAGCGGGTTGCCGGCGGGGGTGGCGTGCAGGCCGATGAACACCGCCGGCTCGCCGTCCATGATGCCGCTGGTGTCATAGGAGGTGGCGCCGAGCTCGGCGGTGCCGATGTCGCTCAGGCGGATCAGCGTGTCGCCGTCGCGGCGCACCACCATCTGGCGGAACTGGTCGACGCTGGTCAGGTCGGTGTTGATGTTGATGTTGGCCGAGACGTACTGGCCCTTGGTCTGGCCGGGGGCGGCCTGGAAGTTGTTCTGGCGGATGGCCTCGGCCACGTCGCTGGCCGACAGGTTGCGCGCGGCCATGCGCGCCGGGTCCAGCCACAGGCGCATGGCCAGCTTCTGGCCGCCGAGGATCTGCGCTTCGGCCACGCCGTCGATGGCCGCCAGGCGCGGCTGCACCACGCGGGAGATATAGTCGGTGATCGCCGGCAGGCCAATGTCCTTGCTCGAGAAGCCGACGTAGATCACCGCCGTGCCTTCGCCGGAAGACTTGGCCACCACCGAGTCGTAGGCGCCTTCGGGCAGGCGGTACTTGACCTGGTTGACGGCGGCCATGATCTCGGTGAGGGCCTTGTTGGAGTCGGCGTTGAGCTTCAGGCGCACGCTGATCACGCTCTTGCCCTGGGTCGAGGTCGAGCTCAGGTAGTCGACGCCGTCGACCGAGGCCACGGCTTGCGAGATGGGCTGGGTGACGAAGCCCTGCATCAGCTGCGAGCGGGCGCCGGGGTATTCGGTGGTGATGGTGATGGTCGCGCTTTCCAGCTGCGGGTACTGGCGGATCGGCAGGTTCAGCAGCGCCAGCAGGCCAAGCATGACGATCATCGCGCAGACCACCAGGGTCAGTACCGGGCGGCGGATGAACAGGTCGGTGAATTTCATGGTGCTACAGGTCCTTTTCAGTGGCACGCAAACCCATTACTGCTGGGCCAGGTCCGGCTTGCGCGTGGTGCTGGCGGCCAGGGTGTCGTCGGTGACCCGCACCGGCATGCCGTTGCTCAGGCGGATCTGCCCGGACACCACCACGCGGTCGCCCGGGGTCAGCGCATCGAGCACCACCACGCGGTCGTCGCGGCGCGCGCCGAGCTTGACGAACACCTGCTCCACGCGCAGCGCGCCGTCCTTCTCGCGCAGCACGTACAGTGAGTTGCCGTAGGCGCTGTAGCTGATCGCCGTTTCCGGCACGCTGAGCACATCGGCGTGGCTCGGCAGCTCGATGCTGACGTTGGCGAACATGCCCGGCTTGAGTTGCTGGCCGGGGTTGTCGAGGGTCGCTTGCACCTGCATGGAGCGGGCGCCCGGGTCGATCTGCGGCTCCAGGGTGGTCACCGCGGCGACAAAGCGCTGCTGCGGCCAGGCATCGACCTTGAGGGTGATGGCCTGGCCGGCCTGCAGGGCGGCGGCGGACTGCTCGGGCAGCGGGAAGTTGACGTGCAGGCGCGACAGCTCGGTGAGGGTCACCAGGCTGTCGCCGGGGCTGACGTACTGGCCGAGGTTGACCTTGCGGATGCCCAGCACGCCGGCGAACGGGGCGCGGATGGTCTTCTGCGCGATCTGCGCCTGGACCTGGGCGATCTCGCCGAGCAACTGGTCATAGTTGGCCTGGGCCTGGTCCAGCTGGGCCTGGGTGGAGGCCAGCGGCAGCACCTTGCGCGTGCGTTCCAGGGCCAGCTTGGCGTTCTTGGCCTGGGCCTGCAGCTTGGCCAGCTCGCCGCGCTCGGGCGCGTCGTTGAGCTTGACCAGCACTTGGCCGGCGGCCACGGCCTTGCCGGCGGTGAACTCCAGCGCGGTGATGCGCCCGCCGACTTCCGGCGAGACATTGACCTGGTGCACCGCCTCCAGGGTGCCGACGGCGCTGAGCACCTGCGGCATGGGGCCGGACTGCACCCGGGCGACCGCCACCGGGGTGGCGTTGGCCTGGGCGGCGGGGGCGTCGTTGGCCACCACTGCCGGGGCGGGCAGCAGGGCCATGGCCAGCAACGACAGGGAAGTGCCGGCGGCGATCCAGTAACGGTTTTTCATTGGGCGGCTCCTTGCGCCTGGTTCTGGTTGGCACGGACCTGGATGAAGGTCTGGCGCAGCTGCTCGAGGCTCAGGGCGCCGGGGATGAGGTAACGGCCATCGATCACCAGACTGGGCACCGAACTGATGCCCAGACGCCGGCCCAGGGCCAGTTCTTCCTCGAGCATCTGCGGGGCCTGCTGGTCGAATGCCGTGGCGAAGGCCTGCGGGTCGAAGCCGGCCTCGGCGGCCACGGCCAGCACGGTGGCGCGGTCGCCGATGTTGCGGGCCTGCACCAGGTGGGCTTCCTGCAGGCGGTCGAACATACGCTCGTGGCCTTCGTTGCCGCCCAGCGCCTTGGCGGTCTGGCAGGCGAGGCCCGAGAGCAGGCCGGTGGGGTATTCGAAGTCCTGCTGGCGCATGGCTTCGATGTTGATGCGCTTGACGTCCTCGGCGCGCGAGCACGACAGCCAGTGGCTGAGGATGGTTTCCTTGGCCTTGGGCATCGAGCCGAAGCGCTCGACCATCGCCTCGCGGCTGGTCTGCAGGATGAAGCTGCGGTGCTGGATGTCCAGGTTGAGTTCGTCCTGCAACTGCTTGAGGCGCGGGGCGAGGACGAAGCACCAGCCGCAGACGACATCGTGGAAGAATTCGACTTTCAGGGGTGACATGGCAGTGATCCGGTTTCAGGGAGGGATGGCCGCACTATCCACAGCGCCCCGGCAAGAAAAAAGCGACAAAAGTGCCGCAAACCCTCTCATCCCCTTCATTGATGACCGCCCGGCCCGGCCTTGAGCGGGTAGAATGGCGCTTTTGCCTGACCGTAGCCGACATGAGCCCAGCCATCGCCACCCTCGAGCAGCACCTGCTCGCCGCCCTCGATCCCGCCCCCCGGGAGACTCGCCGCCTGTTCCATGGCCGCGGCCGTTGCTGGCCGGGGCTCGAGCAGATTACCGTCGACTGGCTCGACGGTGTGTTGCTGGTGGCGCTGTTCCGCGAGCCGCCCGAGGGCCAGCTGGCCGAGCTCGAAGCGATGCTGATGGCGCTGGCCGAGCGCCCGCAGTGGACCGGCCAGGCCATCCTGCTGCAGCACCGCTACCTGCCGGACAGCCCTGGCCAGTGGTTGTGGGGCGAGCCGTGCCAGCAGCGCGAGGTGGTCGAGGATGGCCTGAAGTACCTGCTCGACCTGGGCGTGCGCCAGAACAACGGCCTGTTCCTCGACATGCGCTATGGCCGACGCTGGGTACGCGAGCAGGCGGCCGGCAAGCGCGTACTCAACCTGTTCGCCTACACCTGCGGCTTTTCGGTGGCGGCGATCGCCGGCGGCGCCGAGCAGGTGGTCAACCTGGACATGGCCAAGTCGGCGCTGTCCCGGGGCCGCGACAATCACCGACTCAACGGCCATGACGCCTCGCGGGTCGCGTACCTGGGGCATGAGCTGTTCAAGTCATGGGGCAAGGTGCGCAAGTACGGGCCGTATGACCTGATCATCATCGACCCGCCGACCTTCCAGCGCGGCAGCTTCGTGCTGACCCAGGACTACGCCAAGATCCTTCGGCGTTTGCCGGAGTTGTTGACTGAAGGCGGTACGGTGCTGGCCTGCGTCAACGATCCGGGGATCGGGCCGCAGTTTCTCATCGAGGGGATGGCCGAGCAGGCGCCGGGGCTGGTGTTTGTCGAGCGGCTTAAGAATCCGCCGGAGTTTCCGGATGCGGATCCGGAGGGTGGCCTGAAGGCGCTGGTGTTCCGCCAGCAGGCCTGACCCGGCGAAGGGCGGTTACTTGTTGGTATAGATCTGGTCGAACACGCCACCGTCATTGAAGTGGGTCTTCTGCACGGTGCGCCAGTCGCCGAAGGTTTTTTCAACGGACAGGAAGTCGACTTTCGGGAAGCGGTCGGTGTACTTGGCCAGCACGGTGGCGTCACGCGGGCGCAGGTAGTTGTTGGCGGCGATTTCCTGGGCCTCGGGCGACCACAGATACTTCAGGTATTCCTCGGCCACGGCCTGGGTGCCTTTCTTGGCTACCACCTTGTCCACCACGCTCACCGGCGGCTCGGCCTCGGCCGACACACTCGGGTAGATCACTTCGAACTGGTCGCGGCCGAACTCGCGGGCGATCATCTCGGCCTCGTTCTCGAAGGTCACCAGCACGTCGCCGATCTGGTTGGTCATGAAGGTGGTGGTGGCGGCGCGGCCACCGGTGTCCAGGACCGGCGCCTGCTTGAACAGCTTGCCGACGAAGTCGCGGGCCTTGGTTTCGTCACCGCCCTGCTTGAGCACGTAGCCCCAGGCCGAGAGGTAGGTATAGCGGCCGTTACCCGAGGTCTTGGGGTTGGGCACGATCACCTGCACGCCGTCCTTGAGCAGGTCCGGCCAGTCCTTCAGCGCCTTGGGGTTGCCCTTGCGCACGATGAACACGGTGGCCGAGGTGAACGGCGCGCTGTTGTTCGGCAGGCGGCTCACCCAGTTGTCCGGCACCAGCTTGCCGTTGTCGGCCAGGGCGTTGATGTCGGTGGCCATGTTCATGGTGATCACGTCGGCCGGCAGGCCATCGATCACCGCGCGCGCTTGCTTGCTCGAGCCGCCGAAGGACATCTGCACATTGACCTTCTCCTTGTGCTCGGCCTCCCAGTGCTTCTGGAACGCCGGGTTGTAGTCCTTGTAGAAGTCGCGCATCACGTCGTAGGAGACGTTGAGCAGGGTCGGGGCGGCCTGGGCGAGGTTGCCCAGGGCCAGGCCCGCGGCGAGCAGCGAGGCGCTGAAGAGTTTTTTCACTGGGGGCATTCCTTGTTCTGATTCAAAGGGTTGGCGATATGCCAGCGACTATAGCGTTTGGCGCTTTGGTCGCTAAAGATCAAATGGCTCTTTGCTTATGCTTGCCCCGCCTTGGGACGCTGCCTATTGCTTCGGAAACAACGCATTGCCACAGCGCGAACAGAACGCCGCGCCATGCTCGTGGTGGTGCTTGGCGCAGGTCGGGCAGTCATGCTGCAACTGCTCGCCACGCAGGGCATTGGCCAGTTCGGCGGTGAAGATGCCGGTGGGCACGGCAATGATCGAGTAACCGGTGATCATCACCAGCGACGACAGCACCTGTCCAAGCGGCGTCTTCGGCACGATATCGCCGAAGCCTACCGTGGTCAGGGTGACAATGGCCCAGTAGATGCCCTTGGGAATGCTGGTAAAGCCGTGCTCCGGCCCTTCGATCACGTACATCAGCGTGCCGAACACCGTGACCAGGGTCGACACGCTGACCAGGAACACGATGATCTTCTGCTTGCTGCCCTGCAGCGCCGCCAGCAGGTAGTGGGCCTGCTTCAGATAGGGGCTGAGCTTGAGCACGCGGAAGATCCGCAGCATGCGGATCACCCGGATGATCAGCAGGTACTGGGCGTCGCTGTAGTACAGGGCGATGATCCCGGGCACGATCGCCAGCAGGTCGACCAGCCCGTAGAAACTGAAGGCATAGCGCAGCGGCTTGGGCGAGCAGTACAGGCGGGTGATGTACTCGGCGAGGAAGATCGCCGTGAAGCCCCACTCGATGCCGGCCAGCAGCCCGGCGTAGTTCTGGTGAATTTCGTCGATGCTGTCGAGGATCACCGTGACCAGGCTGGCGAGGATGATCAGCAGGAGGATCTTGTCGAAGCGTCTTCCAGCGACGGTGTCGGTCTGGAAGACGATGACGTAGAGCCGCTCGCGCAGGCTCGAAGGGTTGTCCATGGGCGCGTTCCATTGTGCGAATGGGCAGAGCCTAGGGGCTGTGTTTCAGCTGTGCAAGCGAGGCGCGTTACGGCGCTGGTTGAGCTGGGCCAGATGGTTGCCCAGGTGCATCAGCCAGCAGGCGGTGACGAACGGCGCGGTCAGCCCGGCGAGCGGTAGCAGGTTGAACAGTGGCTGTAGCAGCAAGGCACAGGCGATGGCGAGCAAGGTCACCCAGGGTTTCTCACCCTGGCGGCTGAAGGCCAGCGCGGCCAGTGCCGCATTGAAGCCATAAAGCCCCAACCAGGCCCCTTGCGCTTCACCGGCCAGCAGCGCGACCCCGCCGCCGATGGCCGAGCCGATCACCGCCCAGGTGGCGGCATAGGGGTTGGCGAAGTACATGCCGATGACGATCAGCAGGCCGGCCATGGGCTTGTCGAGCAGGAAGATCTGCCCCACGCCGCGCAGCAGGGCATACACAGGGTCTGCCTCGACATAGCCGTTGGCCGATGGCTCGGCCAGCAGCAGGGTGGCCCAGCCCAGCAGCACGAAGGGCGCGGTGTAGGCGACCAGCAGCTTGCCGCCGCGCTTGCGCCACTGGTGGGTGAGTATGCTCGACAGACCGCCGGCGGCGATGATCAGCGGCGGCAGGATCGCCGACCAGGGCAGCACGGCGCTGATCAGGATGCCGATCAGCACGCCGTTGTAGCAATACAGCCCGGCCTGGCGGTCGGCGCGGTCGTAGCCGCGGCGTTGGGCGGTGAGCAGGCCGGCCAGGGCGCCGAGCAGGGCGCCGCCGACCAGGTCGGGCGCGGTGAGCAGAATGGCCAGCAGGCAGCACAGGCCGCACAGGGGGTTGCGCAGCAGCAGCACCTGGCTGAAGCCGTTGAGCAAGGCCGTGGCCCAGTCCGGGCACGGGTTGACGAAATTCTTGGTGTACATGGGCAGTCGGCAAGGTGGGTGGGGGAGCGGTGGGCCTCTTTGGGCCTCGGGTTATCCGCAGTTCTGTTGCATCGGTGTACGGGGAGGGCTGCGCCCTCCTTTCGCGACACAAGGCCGCTCCCACAGGGATCGTGTGTTCAGGCCTGGGTGTGATCCCTGTGGGAGCGGCCTTGTGTCGCGAAAGGGGCGCACAGCGCCCCCGGCGATCTCAGACCAAGGTCTCGATGCGCAGCGTATTAGTCGAACCCGGCTTGCCGAAAGGCACACCGGCGGTGATCAGCAGCGTGTCGCCACGGCTGGCCATGCCTTGCGCCTGGGCGATCTCCAGCGCCGTGGAGACCACCTCGTCGACCTGGCGCAGGCGGTCGTTGACCACCGAGTGCACGCCCCAGGTCACGCTCAGGCGGCGCGCCGTGTTGAGGTTCGGCGTCAGGTTGAGGATCGGCGCCCGTGGCCGCTCGCGGGCGGCGCGCAGGGTCGAGGCCCCCGACTCGCTGTAGTTGACCAGCACCGCCACCGGCAGGATGCCGCTGATGCGACGGATCGCGCAGCTGATGGCATCGGACACCGTGGCTTCGGCCTTGGGCCGGCCGACGTCGAGCTGGGCCTGGTAGTCCGGGCCGTTCTCCACCTGGCGGATGATCTTGCTCATCATCTGCACTGCTTCCAGCGGGTAGTCGCCCGAGGCGGTCTCGGCCGACAACATCACAGCATCGGCACCTTCGGCCACGGCGTTGGCCACGTCGGTGACCTCGGCGCGGGTCGGGGCCGGGGAGAAGCGCATCGATTCAAGCATCTGCGTGGCCACCACCACCGGCTTGCCCAGCTGGCGGCAGGTGCCGATGATGCCTTTCTGGATCTGCGGCACGCTTTCGGCCGGCACTTCCACGCCCAGGTCGCCACGGGCGACCATGATCGCGTCGGACAGCTCGGCAATGGCCTGCAACTGCTCGACCGCCGAGGGCTTCTCGATCTTGGCCATCAGGTAGGCGCGCTCGCCAATCAGCTGGCGCGCCTCGACGATGTCTTCAGGACGCTGGACGAACGACAGCGCCACCCAGTCCACCCCAAGCTCCAGGCCGAAGGCCAGGTCGCGGCGGTCCTTTTCGGTCAGCGGGGAGAGGTCCAGCACCGCCTGGGGTACGTTGACGCCCTTGCGGTCGGACAGCTCGCCACCGGCCAGCACTTCGGTGTCGATGGCGTCGCCGTGCTTGGCGGTGACGCGCAGGCGCAGCTTGCCGTCATCGAGCAGCAGGTCCATGCCCGGCTCCAGCGCGGCGATGATCTCCGGATGTGGGAGGTTGACCCGGCGGCTGTCGCCCGGGGTCTTGTCCAGGTCCAGGCGCAGGGCCTGGCCGCGTTGCAGCTGGACCTTGCCGTCGGCGAAGCGGCCGACCCGCAGCTTCGGCCCCTGCAGGTCCATGAGGATGCCCAGCGGGTAGTTGAGCTGCTGCTCGACTTCGCGGATCCACTGGTAGCGCAGGGCGTGGTCGGCGTGCTCGCCGTGGCTGAAGTTGAGACGGAAGATGTTCACCCCGGCCTCGACCAGTTGGCGGATGTCATCGATGCCTTTGATCGCAGGCCCGAGGGTGGCGAGGATTTTGACTTTTTTATCAGGCGTCATGATTGCGGAGTCTCGAGGATCAGGATGGCACGGAAGTCGTTGACGTTGGTGCGGGTCGGCTCGGTGACGATCAGCGCGTCGAGGGCGGCGAAGTAGCCATAGCCGTTGTTGTTGTCCAGCTCATCGCTGGCCGACAGGCCCAGGGCCTCGGCGCAGGCGTAGCTGTCCGGGGTCATGAAGGCGCCGGCGTTGTCCTCCGAGCCGTCGATGCCGTCGGTGTCGCCGGCCAGGGCGTACACACCCGGCAGGCCCTTGAGGCTTTCGGTGAGGCTGAGCAGGAACTCGGCGTTGCGCCCGCCACGACCGTTGCCGCGCACGGTGACGGTGGTCTCGCCGCCGGAGAGGATCACGCAGGGGGCCTTGAGCGGTTGGCCGTGCAGGACGATCTGCCGGGCGATGCCGGCATGCACCTTGGCCACCTCGCGCGACTCGCCCTCCAGGTCGCCGAGGATCAGCGGGCTGAAGCCGGCTTGGCGGGCTTTCACCGCGGCGGCCTCCAGCGACTGCTGGGGCCTGGCGATCAGCTGGAAGTGGCTGCGCGCCAGGGCCGGGTCATCGGCCTTGACGGTCTCGGAGGCCGGGTTGTTGAGCCAGTCGATGACGGCCTTGGGCGCGTCGATGTTGTAGCGCTTGATGATCGCCAGGGCGTCGGCCGAGGTGCTCGGGTCGGCCACGGTGGGGCCGGAGGCGATGACCGTGGCGAGGTCACCGGGTACGTCGGAAATCGCGTAGGTGTAGACGGTGGCCGGCCAGCAGGCCTTGGCCAGGCGGCCGCCCTTGATCGCCGAGAGGTGCTTGCGCACGCAGTTCATCTCGCCGATGGTGGCGCCGGATTTGAGCAGGGCCTTGTTGATCTGCTGCTTGTCGGCCAGGGTCAGGCCTTCGGCGGGCAGGGCCAGCAGGGCCGAGCCGCCGCCGGACAGCAGGAAGATGACGCGGTCGTCTTCGCTCAGGTTGCTGACCAGGTCGAGCACGCGCTTGGCCACGGCCAGGCCTGCGGCATCGGGGACCGGGTGGGCGGCTTCGACCACTTCGATTTTCTGGCAACTGGCGCCATGGCCGTAGCGGGTGACCACCAGGCCAGAGACTTCGCCTTGCCAGCTCTTTTCGACCACTTCGGCCATGGCGGCGGCGGCCTTGCCGGCACCGATGACGATGACCCGGCCGCTACGGTCGGCGGGCAGGTGGGGTTCGAGGACCTGACGGGGGTGGGCGGCGGCGATGGCTGTGTCGAACAGCTCGCGCAGGAGTTTTTGTGGATCGACCGACATGGCAGGCTCCCAGATTCTTGTTGTTTTGCACAATCGAAAACGCCCCTGGAACTGCCTCCGTGCAGGCCGAACCAGGGGCGGGTGTTGCTCGGTGTCACCACTGGACCTGTGGTTGCAGGTCAAGCGGTGTTGGATCTGGAATCGTGGGGGCGCTTTGCGCCCCTTTCGCGACACAAGGCCGCTCCTACAGGGGATTGCGTACCGCCTGTAGAGCGGGCTGCGCAGCAGCCCCCGGATTCAAATCACTTGTCGTCGCGGATCGAGAAGTTGGCCATGTGCTCGAGGCCCTTGATCAGCGCCGAGTGGTCCCAGTTGCCGCCGCCCAGCGCCACGCAGGTGCTGAACACTTGCTGGGCGTTGGAGGTGTTGGGCAGGTTGATGCCCAGCTCCTTGGCGCCTTGCAGGGCCAGGTTCAGGTCCTTCTGGTGCAGGTTGATGCGGAAGCCCGGGTCGAAGGTGCCCTTGATCATGCGCTCGGCGTGCACTTCGAGGATCTTCGACGAGGCAAAGCCGCCCATCAGTGCTTCGCGCACCTTGGCCGGGTCCGCGCCGTTCTTGGCGGCGAACAGCAGCGCTTCGCCGACGGCCTGGATGTTCAGGGCGACGATGATCTGGTTGGCCACCTTGGCGGTCTGGCCGTCGCCGTTGCCGCCGACGCGGGTGATGTTCTTGCCCATGGCTTCGAACAGCGGCAGGGTACGCTCGAAGGCCTTCGGGCAGCCGCCGACCATGATGCTCAGGGTCGCGGCCTTGGCGCCGACTTCGCCGCCGGACACCGGGGCGTCCAGGTAGGCGGCGCCGGTGGCCTTGATCTTCTCGGCGAAGGCCTTGGTGGCGGTGGGGGAGATCGAGCTCATGTCGATTACCACCTTGTTCGGGCCGACGCCTTCGACGACGCCGTTCTCACCGAACAGGACGCTCTCGACTTGCGGGGTATCCGGGACCATGACGATGATGAACTCGGCTTCCTGGGCAACCTCTTTCGGGTTGGCCAGGGCCACGGCGCCGGCGGCGATCAGGTCGGCCGGTGCCGCGTCGTGGTGGGTGGAAACGAAGATGCTGTGACCTGCCTTTTGCAGGTTCTGGGCCATGGGCTTGCCCATGATGCCGGTGCCGAGGAAACCGATTTTAGCCATGAGAGTTCTGCCTCTTTGTATTTGTATGAACAGGCGACCAGGCCCCTGTAGGAGCGGCCTTGTGTCGCGAAAGGGGCGCGTAGCGGCCCCACGATCTCAGTCACGCCGGAAGATTGCCGGGGGCTGCTGCGCCGCCCTTTCGCGACACAAGGCCGCTCCTACAACAGTTCCGCGTGGGTCTTAAATTGCGTTGTGGGTCTTGAGCCAGCCCAGGCCCGCCTCGGTGGTGGTCTTGGGCTTGTACTCCGCGCCCACCCAGCCCTGGTAGCCGATGCGGTCCAGGTGCTCGAACAGGAAGCGGTAGTTGATCTCGCCGGTGCCCGGCTCGTGGCGGCCCGGGTTGTCGGCCAGCTGCACGTGGTTGATCAGCTTCAGGTTGGTTTCCAGGGTGCGGGCCAGGTCACCTTCCATGATCTGCATGTGGTAGATGTCGTACTGCAGGAACAGGTTGTCGCTGCCCACCTCGGCCTGGATCTCCAGGGCCTGTTTCGTGGTGTTCAGGTAGAAGCCCGGGATGTCGCGGGTGTTGATCATTTCCATGACTAGGCGGATCCCGGCGGCCTTGAGCTTGTCGGCGGCGTAGCGCAGGTTGTCGACGAAGGTCTTGCGCACGGTGGCGCAGTCCAGGCCCTCGGGGCGAATGCCGGCCAGGGCGTTGACCTGGGTGTTGCCCAGCACCTTGGCGTACTCGATGGCCTTGTCGACGCCAGCGCGGAACTCCTCGACGCGGTCGGGGTGGCAGGTGATGCCGCGCTCACCCTTGGACCAGTCGCCGGCCGGCAGGTTGAACAGCACCTGGGTCAGGCCGTGGGCGTCGAGCTGCTGCTTGATCTCGGCGGCGCTGAAATCGTACGGGAAGAGGTATTCGACACCGCTGAAACCAGCGTCGGCGGCGGCCTTGAAGCGGGCCAGGAAGTCCTGTTCGGTGAACAGCATGGACAGGTTGGCGGCGAAGCGAGGCATAAGTCGTCTCCTTGCGTTGAAGACCCCCGCGCAAGGCGCGGGGGCGTCAGGCGATCAGTCCAGCAGCGAGATGGCGGTCGGCGCGTCGTTGCCGACCAGGGCGAGGTCTTCGAACTCGTTAACCGCGTTGATCTCGGTGCCCATGGAAATGTTGGTCACGCGCTCGAGAATCACTTCGACCACCACCGGCACACGGAACTCTTCGGCCATCTTCTGCGCCTTGAGCAGGGCAGGAGCGATGTCGGCCGGTTCGAACACGCGCAGGGCCTTGCAGCCCAGGCCTTCGACCACGGCGACGTGGTCGACACCGTAGGTGGCGGCGTCGGTGGCGTTGATGTTCTCGAAGGCCAGTTGTACACAGTAATCCATGTCGAAGCCACGCTGGGCCTGGCGGATCAGGCCGAGGTAGGCATTGTTCACCAGCACGTGGACGTACGGCAGGTTGAACTGCGCGCCCACCGCCAGTTCTTCGATCATGAACTGGAAGTCGTAGTCACCGGAGAGCGCGACGACCTTGCGCTTCGGATCGGCCTTGACCACGCCGAGGGCGGCCGGGATGGTCCAGCCCAGCGGGCCGGCCTGGCCGCAGTTGATCCAGTGGCGTGGCTTGTACACGTGCAGGAACTGCGCGCCGGCGATCTGCGACAGGCCAATGGTGCTGACGTAGCAGGTGTCCTTGCCGAACACCTGGTTCATCTCTTCGTACACGCGCTGCGGCTTGACCGGCACGTTGTCGAAGTGGGTCTTGCGCTGCAGGGTGGCCTTGCGCTGCTGGCAGTCTTCCAGCCAGGCCTTGCGGCACTTGAGCTTGCCGGCGGCTTTCCACTCGCGGGCTACTTCCAGGAACACGTCCAGTGCCTTGCCAGCATCGGAAACGATACCCAGGTCCGGAGTGAATACGCGGCCGATCTGGGTCGGCTCGATGTCCACATGCACGAACTTGCGGCCTTCGGTGTAGACGTCGACGGAGCCGGTGTGGCGGTTGGCCCAGCGGTTGCCGATGCCGAACACCAGGTCGGATTTGAGCAGGGTGGCGTTGCCGTAGCGGTGCGAGGTCTGCAGGCCGACCATGCCGACCATCAGTTCGTGGTCGTCCGGGATGGTGCCCCAGCCCATCAGGGTCGGGATCACCGGCACGCCGGTCAGTTCGGCGAACTCGACCAGCTTGTCGCTGGCGTCGGCGTTGATGATGCCGCCACCGGCTACCAGCAGCGGGCGCTCGGCGTCATTGAGCAGGGCCAGGGCCTTCTCGGCCTGTACGCGGCTGGCTTGTGGCTTGTGTACTGGCAGCGGCTCGTAGGCGTCGATGTCGAATTCGATCTCGGCCATCTGTACGTCGAACGGCAGGTCGATCAGCACTGGGCCCGGGCGGCCGGTGCGCATTTCATAGAAGGCTTTCTGGAAGGCGTAGGGCACCTGACCTGGTTCCAGGACGGTGGTTGCCCACTTGGTCACCGGCTTGACGATGCTGGTGATGTCGACGGCCTGGAAGTCTTCCTTGTGCAGGCGTGCGCGCGGTGCCTGGCCGGTGATGCAGAGGATCGGGATGGAGTCGGCCGAGGCGCTGTACAGGCCGGTGACCATGTCGGTGCCGGCAGGGCCGGAGGTGCCGATGCACACACCGATGTTGCCCGGGTTGGCGCGGGTGTAGCCCTCGGCCATGTGCGAGGCACCTTCGACGTGGCGAGCGAGGACGTGATCGATGCCACCGACTTTCTTCAGGGCCGAGTACAGCGGGTTGATGGCAGCCCCCGGAATGCCGAACGCGGTATCTACACCTTCACGGCGCATGACCAGAACGGCTGCATCGATTGCTCTCATTTTGCTCATGGTTTGTGCCTCATCGATTTTGTAATTGTATACAACTTGTGTTGCGGCAGAGTGTATTCATGCTCGGCGCAAAAGGTCAATCCATTTTCGTCGGCGGCGTTGACTGAGTGGTCATTGGGCGATGAGGCGGCATTTCGTCGCACTTGGCGAGATTGAGCCAAATAATTGTATACAAAGCGTGCCTTCGTTGTGTTCTATTCTGTCTGCTGGTTTTCAACTGCCCTCAGGGCTTCTCACAACAAGAAGAGGACCTTTTCATGAACGCATTGACCCTCAAAGACGCTGTCGGCGTGGTGAACGCCGCGCTGGCCGCGGGCCGCAAGATCAACGCCGCGCCGCTGACCGTGGCGGTGCTGGATGCCGGCGGGCACCTGCTGGCGCTGCAGCGTGAGGATGGCGCCACCCTGCTGCGTCCGCAGGTGGCCATCGGCAAGGCCTGGGGCGCGGTGGCCCTGGGCAAGGGCTCGCGCCTGCTGGCGCTGGATTCGCAGCAGCGGCCGGCGTTCTATGCCGCGCTGAACGGGCTGGGCGAGCGGCCGGTGGTGCCGGTGCCGGGCGGGGTGCTGATCCGTGATCGGGACGGCAAGGTGCTGGGGGCCGTCGGGATCAGCGGCGATACCTCGGATATCGACGAGCAGTGCGCGATCAGTGCGATCGAAGAGGTGGGGCTGACGGCGGATGCGGGGGTTGCTGCGTAAGGCTCGTCATTTTGGGGCCGCTCTGCGGCCCATCGCGACACAAGGCCGCTCAGGGAAATGCGTAACCTCTGGAGCGGCCTTGTGTCGCGAACGGGCTGCACAGCAGCCCCATTGGCCCTATCAGGCCGCCTCGGGCTCGCAGCCCTTCAACACCAGGCGGATGATTGTCTCCGCCGCCGCGTCATAGTCGCTGTCGGCCAGCTTGGCCTTGCCGGTCACCACGGCGATCTGCCAGTCGAAATCCGCGTAGGTCTGCGTCGCCGCCCAGATGCTGAACATCAGGTGGTGCGGGTCGACATGGGCGATCTGACCGCGCTCGATCCAGCGCTGGATGCATTCGATGTTGTGGCGGGCCTGCTCGTTGAGCTGCTCGACCTGGCGTGGCGACAGGTGCGGCGCGCCATGCATGATCTCGCTGGCGAACACCTTGGAGGCGTGGGGCAGGTCGCGGGAGATGCGGATCTTCGAGCGGATGTACGCGCTGAGCACCTCTTTCGGATCACCGTCGGCGTTGAACGGCGTCGAGGCCTGCATGATCGGCGCGATGATGCTCTCGAGCACCTCGCGGTAGAGGTTTTCCTTCGACTTGAAGTAGTAGTACACGTTCGGCTTGGGCAGGCCGGCCTTGGCCGCGATGTCGCTGGTCTTGGTGGCGGCGAAGCCCTTGTCGGCGAATTCTTCACTGGCCGCGCGCAGGATCAGTTCCTTGTTGCGCTCGCGAATGGTGCTCATGGTGGGGGACGGTCCTTTGACGCTGCGAGCACGGATGGTAGCAAGAACCCTTGTACAAAGCATCCCACGCCCATGCCGGCCAGCCGTGCTGGCCGGCATGGATGGCATTACCTGGCTTCCCGGAATGCACAGCCCTGCAGGTCTTGCGAGCGACACTCGAAATAGATGATGCCGAAGGGACCCTCATGTCGCTTCCAGGCTGGTGCATTGGCGAGCCGGATTGGGATGTCGGGGGTGACTTCAGTACGGTAGCGCATGTCTATGCTCTGCTTTCCCGAAGTCTTGTAGGTGCAGGCGCGCAGCCTGCCTACGCCGTCGACCTTGCCATCGGATGGGTAGAATATGGCGCTGTCGAACGAGATCACGACGCTGTTCTGGTCTTTCAGCAGCCCGAGCCATTGGCCATCGCCGCTTTCTGCTCTGGCGGTGAGTACGCCGTTGGTGTTCTGGATTTCGGCCGGCGCGGGGCAGAATTCCATGGTTGCGGCCATGACGTTGCCTGCGAGCAGCGCAGGCAGAGTGAGCGAGAGTGCGTGTTTGAGCATGGGTATTCCTTGTCGTCTGAAGCACGATGGAGTGGCTTCGCTATGCTAGGAATGCCCTGCCATAGGATATGCAGGCCAGATCTTCCCAATCGGCAGGGAATGGGACTGCGTGGCGTAGGATGAATAGATCGCTTTTTATGGAGTAGTGCATGGCAGGAAGTAGTTTGTTGGTACTGATCGACGACATCGCCACGGTGCTCGACGATGTCTCGGTGATGACCAAGGTCGCGGCAAAGAAGACCGCAGGGGTGCTGGGTGATGACCTGGCGCTCAACGCCCAGCAGGTCACCGGTGTGCGCGCCGAACGCGAGATACCGGTGGTGTGGGCGGTGGCCAAGGGCTCGCTGCTGAACAAGGCGATCCTGGTGCCGGCGGCGTTGCTGATCAGCGCGTTCATTCCCTGGGCGGTGACACCGCTGCTGATGCTCGGCGGCGCCTACCTGTGCTTCGAGGGCTTCGAGAAGCTGGCGCACAAGTTCCTGCACAGCAAGGCCGAGGACGAGGCGCAGCACGAGGCGCGCAAGCAAGCGCTGGCCGACGCCAATCTCGACCTGGTCGCCTATGAGAAGAGCAAGATCAAGGGCGCGGTGCGTACCGACTTCATCCTGTCCGCCGAAATCATCGCCATTACCCTGGGCATCGTCGCCGATGCGCCGTTGAGCCAGCAGATCGTTGTGCTGTCGGGTATCGCTGTGGTCATGACCATCGGTGTCTATGGCCTGGTGGGGGGAATCGTCAAGCTCGATGACTTGGGCCTGTGGATGACGCAGCGGGCATCGAACCTGTCCCGCGTGGTCGGTAACGGCATCCTGCGCGCGGCGCCCTACATGATGAAGGGCCTGTCGGTGGTCGGTACCGCTGCCATGTTCCTGGTCGGCGGCGGCATCCTGGTGCACGGCATCGCGCCGCTGCATCACGCCATCGAGGCGTTCAGCGAAGGGCGGGGCGGGGCGTTGACCGGGGCACTGCTCAATGGTGTGGCGGGAGTGATCGCCGGGGCGGTGGTGCTGGCGGCGGTTGCTGTCGCTGGCAAGGTGTGGCGGGCGGTAAAACCGGCAAACTGAGGCGCCCGACCGGGCCTTGCCTCGGATCTCCTGGTATGAGCGGCCTTGTGTCGCGAAAGGGCCGCGAAGCGGCCCCAGGACCTCGGCATCATGCGAAATCGTCGGGGCTGCTGCGCAGCCCTTTCGCGACGCAAGGCCGCTCTTACAGGCTTTACACTGGCATCAGATCAGAAGTGAACTTTCACCAGGAAGCTCATGGTGTTCTGATCGGTGGTAAAGGCATCGCTGTCCTTGATGCCGTACTTGTTCTTCCAGTAGTCGTACTCGATACCCACGTACAACTGCTTCTCGCCCAGGTGCAGCGCCTTGCCCAGGTCGTACTTGACCTGCGGGTTGAAGTGCAGGTTGGCCTGGTAGGTGCCGCGACGGTTCTCGTCGTTGTCGACCACCCAATCCATGAAACCGTCGATCAGGATGTCGGACGAGCCCACGGGAATGGTGTAGGACCACACCGGGGTGATCTGCCAGACATTGTCGCCCGGACGGCTGCCGTCGGTGGTGCGCTGGTAGAAGTTCAGCTGGAAGTAGTCGAAGCCGGGGATGGCCAGGTCGAAGCCGGGGCCGATCAGGTAGGACTCGGTATCACCCTCGCCGAACTCGTAGGTCATTGCCAGCAGCACATCCTTCACCGGGCCGAACTCGAGCTTCTGGTCGAAGATCTTGCCGAACGACAGGCGTGGGCTGAACTCGCCGTAGTAGGTGTTGGGGCCGTTGTTGGCGTCCTTCTTGCCCTGGTAGAAGATCTTGTCGAGGAAGAAGAAGTTGTCGCCGTACTTCCACGCATCGGCGTGCTCGAAGGTCACGGTCTGCTGGATCTCGGGGTTGACCTTGAAGTTCTTGCCCCACAAGTAGGTCAGGCTGTTGTTCTGCCATTGCAGCAGGTCGCCGGCTTGGCTGGCGCCGCAGGCCAGCAGACCACCGGCGAGGATCAGGCTATTGATGATACGCATTGCGAGTGTCGCTCCCTTGATTGGATCTGTTGTCAGCGCTCGGGCGCTGTTCTTGTCTTTTGGGTCAGCTTTTTTCAATTGGCCACAGCTGTTTGGCAAGAGCTGCGCCAACTTTTCCACGTTGGGCACAACCATCCTGCTCGACGTCTTTCTGAACGGATGAAATGGGTATTTCACGCTGGCAACACGTTGGCCAACCGCCCGGAAACATTGACTGAGCGGTCAGCAAACGCGGGCGGGATCCTTCCCGCCCCGATCGAGGGGGCGCGCAGATTACTCACTTGCGCGCCGGGCCTCAAGTGCTCCGTCCTGGAGCACGGTGGTGCAAATTTGGGCGTTCGGTCAGTTTTTCAGAAGTGCACCTTCACCAGGGCACTGGCCACGCTCTGGTTGCTGTCCACGTTGCCGCGGCTGTCGATGCCGTACTTGTCCTTCCAGTAGCTGTATTCGAAGCCGACGTAGAGCTGCTTGGCGCCCAGGTTCAGGGCCTTGCCCAGGTCGTACTTGACCTGCGGGTTGAACTGCAGGTTGGCGTGGTAGGTGCCGCGACGGGTCTGGTCGTTGTCGACCACCCAGTCGATGTAGCCGTCGATCAGGATGTCGGACCTGCCCACCGGGATGGTGTACGACCAGGCCGGGGTGATCTGCCAGACGTTGTCGCCGGGGCGGCTGCCTTCGGTGTTGCGCACGTAGAAATTCAAGGTGAAGTAGTTGAAGCCCGGCACGTTCAGGTCGAAGCCGGGGCCGATCAGGTAGGCCTCGTTGTCGCCCTCGCCACGTTCGTAGGTCATGGCCAGCAGCACGTCCTTGATCGGACCGAAGGCCAGGTTGCGCTCGAAGATCTTGCCGAACGACAGGCGCGGGCTGAACTCGCCGTAGTAGGTGGTCACGCCTTTGCCGGGGTCGGCCTTGCCGTTGTAGAAGATCTTGTCGACGAACAGGAAGGTGTCGCCGTACTTCCATTTGTTGGCATGTTCGAAGGTGATGGTCTGCTGGATGTCGGGGTTGACCTTGAAGTCCTTGCCGTACAGGTAGGACAGGCTTTCGCCGTGCCATTGCAGCCATTCGCCGGCGTGGGCGGGGAGGGTGGCCAGCAGGCTGCTGCCCAGCAGGACGGACGTGGTGATGCGCTTCATGTTGTGATTCCCGGACTTATTGTTTTTGTAAGGGCTTTTTCGGCGCGCAAGCGCCCCGGGCGGCCCATTCCGGCGGGCCGACGGTCCAGCGTTACCGCGTGGTTGGAACGGGGCGGCCGGTACGGCACCGCCCCAGGTCACTCAATGCTGGTGACAGGCATCGTTGTGCGCGGCGCGGTCGGCGCCGCCAAGGATGTTGAACAGCAGGTTCAGCACCAGGGCGCTGAGGGTGGCCATGGCGATGCCACTGTGGGTGATGGGCTCCATCCACTGCGGCATCTGCGCGAAGAACTCCGGCCGCACCACCGGGATCAGGCCGAAACCGACGCTGACCGCGACCAGCAGCTGGTTGCGTCGGTCGGCGATGTCCGCTTCCTGGAGGATCTTGATCCCGGTGGCGGTGACCATGCCGAACATGGCGATGGACGCGCCCCCCAGTACCGCGGGCGGAATCGAAGCGATCAGGAAGGCCGCCTTGGGCAGCAGGCTGAGCAGGATCAGCAGCGCGCCGGCCATCACCGTGACGTAGCGGCAGCGAACCCCGGTCATCTGCACCAGGCCGATGTTCTGGGCGAACGAAGAGTGGGTGAAGGTGTTGAAGAAACCGGCGATGAACGACGCGCCGGCATCGCACAGCAGGCCGCGTCGCAGCATGCCCGGCGTGACTTCACGGTCGGTCACCTTGCCCAGGGCGAGGAACATGCCCGTGGACTCGACGAAGATGATCACCACCACCAGGCACATCGACAGGATCGGCGCCAGGCTGAAGGTCGGCATGCCGAAGTGCAGGGGGGTGACCACCTGCAGCCACGGCGCCTCGCTCAGGCCCGACAGGTCGACCATGCCGATGGAGCCGGCGAGCACATAGCCCAGGCCCATGCCCACCAGTACCGACACATTGACCCAGAAGCCGCGCATGAAGCGGTTGATCAGCAGGATCACCGCCAGCACCAGGCCGGCGACCATCAGGTAGATCGGCGCGCCGAAGGCTTGTGCCTCATGGCCGCCGCCGGCCCAGTTGACCGCCACCGGGAACAGCGACAGGCCGATCGAGGTGATGACCGTACCGGTCACCAGCGGCGGGAAGAAGCGCACGACCTTGGACATGAACGGCGCGATCAGCATGCCGAAGAACCCGGCGGCGATGGTCGCGCCGAAGATTCCCTGCAGGCCGACGCCGGGCATGCCGGCCATGGCCACCATGCTGCCGACGGCGGCGAAGCTGGCGCCCATCATGACCGGCATGCGGATGCCCACGGGGCCGATACCGAAGGATTGGATGATGGTGGCAACGCCGGCGACCAGCAGGTCGGCGTTGATCAGGAAGGCGACTTCTTCGCGGGACAGGCCCGCCGCCTGGCCGATGATCAGCGGCACCGCGATGGCGCCCCCGTACATCAGCAGAACGTGTTGCAGACCCACCAGGATCAGCTGGAACAAGGGCAGGGGCTGTCGTGGTGGCGCAACAGGGATGTACGCCTTGGGTGACTCGGACATGCAGCACCTCGAGTTTTGTTTTTATTCTCGGATCCAAGCGGGCGGCTTCACGTGGCAGGCTCCGGTGAAGGAGGCTGGGGACCCACGTGAAGCCGAACGCTCGATGCTTGCTTGTTACGTAGAGCTTGGAAGCGAGGCCGGGAGTACCGGCCTCATCGCGGGGCAAGCCCGCTCCCACGCAATCGTGGGGTGTCTCAGTTGACCTGCGCGCCTTTGGCGATCCAGTCGCCGACCAGCTTGCGCTCCTCGACGGTCATCTGGGTGATGTTGCCCAGCGGCATGATCTGGCTGGCGACGGCCTGCGCCTGGATGCGCGCGGCCTGGGCCTGGATCTGCTGCGGGGTGTCGAACATCACGCCGGCAGGTGCGGCGCTGAACAGCGGGCTGGTCGGCTTGGCCGAGTGGCACACGGTGCAGCGTTCCTGAATGACGGTGTGGATCTTGTCGAAGCTGCCGGTGGCCGCCTGGGCCGTGGCCTGGGCAGGTTCCGCAGCGGGTGCCTGGGCAGGCTTGGCGGCCTCCTCTGCGCGCAGTTCGGCGGCGGTCTTGCCACCGACGGCAGTGGCCGGCAGCGGCTGGTACTCGACCTTGGCGGCGGCCTGCTCGGGTGCGGTTGGCAGCGGCTTGGGACCGGTCACATAGGCCAGGCAGATCATCGCCAGGGCACCGACGGGCAGGGTCCAGGCGTACTTGTTGCTGTCGTGGCGGGTGTTGAAGTAGTGACGGATCAATACAGCGGCCACCGCGATCCCGGCCAGGATCAACCAGTTGTACTGGCTGCCGTAGGTGCTCGGGAAGTGGTTGCTGATCATGATGAACAGCACCGGCAGGGTGAAATAGTTGTTGTGGCGCGAGCGCAGCAGGCCCTTGGCCGGCAGCACCGGGTCGGGCGTCTGGTTGTTCTCGATCGCCGCCACCAGCTGGCGCTGGGCCGGCATGATGATGCGGAACACGTTGCCGACCATGATGGTGCCGATGATCGCGCCGGTGTGCAGGTAGGCGCCACGGCCGCTGAACACCAGGCTGAAGCCCCAGCAGGCGGCGATGATCAGCACGAACAGCACGGCGCCCAGCAGCGCCGGCTGCTTGCCCAGGGGCGAGTCGCACAGGAAGTCGTAGATGAACCAGCCGGCAACCAGCGAACCGATACCGATGGCCACCCCTTCGGCGCCGCTCAGGGTGCTGCCGGGCGCCAGCAGGTAGAGGCTCGGGTTCCAGTAGAACACCACGCACAGCAAGGCGATCCCGGACATCCAGGTGAAGTAGGCTTCCCATTTGAACCAGTGCAGGTTCTCGGGCATTTTCGGCGGCGCGAGCTTGTATTTCTCCAGGTGATAGATACCACCGCCGTGGATGGCCCAGAGGTCACCCGACAACCCATCGCGCGGGTTGCTTCGGTTCAGGTGGTTCTCCAGCCAGACAAAGTAGAACGATGCACCGATCCAGGCCACGCCGGTGATCATGTGAACCCAGCGAATGCTCAGGTTCAGCCATTCGTGAAGGTGTGCTTCCACAGTATGTACCTCTCGCCAGTCACCATCTCGATGACCGACCCTTTCTTATTGGTGGGGATTGAGGATCAACATCTGTTCCTCGGGGAAGTAATGCTCATCGCAGTTGTTGCCAGAACCACTGCGATCAACCACCAGGAAGTCATCCCGCTTTTCGATCGTCAGCACCGGGTGGTGCCAGACGCCGCGATGGTAATTAACGCCCTGCCTGCCATTGCTGCGGAAGGCTCGGACCAAGCCTGATACAGGTGCATCGCCAACTGGCGCGACCACGATCAGAAAGGGGTTGCCGAGCAGCGGGATGAAAGCCTGGCTGCCCAGCGGATGGCGTTCCAGCATGCGTACGGTCAGCGGCATCTCCAGCGCGTCGGCGCGGAAGATACTGATGATCGCCTTGTCCTCGGGCTCGGCGGTCTCGACCGTGGCGAGCTTGTGGAAGCGCATGGTCGAGCCGTTGTTGATCATGAAGTGGTCGCTGCCGTCGGTTTCGATCACGTCACCGAAGGGGGCGAAGGCTTCTTTGGTCAGGGGCTCGATCATCAGGGTGCGCATGCGGGTCTCTCTTGTATGTTCGTTGTTCTGGATTCTGGTGGACCGGCCTGCCGGGCCCTGGGTGCGGACGCGTCACGCACTCGGGCGAGGCGGGCACGCAGTCCTCAAAGCTGCAGCAGGCGGAACAGGGCGATCAGGTTGATCTGTGCCAGGGCTTCCTTGAATTCGGCATCCCGGTCGTTGTGGATGCGTTTTTCGAAGGCAGCGAGGATCTGGTGCCGGTTGCTGCCCTTGACCGCCATGATGAACGGGAACTGGAACTTGGCCTTGTAGGCGTCGTTCAGTTCGGTGAAACGGGCGAACTCCTCGGCGGTGCACTGGTGGATGCCGGCGCCGGCCTGTTCGTTGGTGCTCGACTCGGTCAGCTCGCCCTGGATGGCGGCCTTGCCGGCCAAGTCCGGGTGAGCGTTGATCAGTGCCAGTTGCTCGGCATGGCTGGCGCTGAGCAGGATGTCGCTCATGCGCTGATGCAGCGCCTCGATCTCGTCCAGCTCGGCCAGCTGGCCCAGGTCGTAGGCTTTCTCGGCGACCCACGGCGAGTGCTCGTAGATGTCGGCGAAGGCGGCGACGAAGGCGGCGCGCTCGAGGGTGGAAGGCTTGAGGGTCTTGAAGGCGGTCATCAGGCGTTCTCTTTCTTGTACGGGTGGGTGGCGTGCCAGTGGCGGGCGATGTCCGCGCGCCGGGCGAACCAGACCTGTTCGTGGCTCTTGGCGTAGTCGACGAAGCGCTTGAGCGCGGCCAGGCGCGCCGGACGGCCGACCAGGCGGCAGTGCAGGCCGATCGAGAGCATCTTCGGTGCTTCGGCGCCCTCGGCGTAGAGCACGTCGAAGGCGTCCTTCAGGTACTGGAAGAACTGCTCGCCGCAGTTGAAGCCCTGGACCTGGGTGAAGCGCATGTCGTTGGTGTCCAGGGTGTAGGGGATCACCAGGTGCGGCTTGTCGGTCGGGTTGTTCGGTTCCCAGTAGGGCAGGTCGTCGTCGTAGGTGTCGCTGTCGTAGAGGAAGCCGCCTTCCTCCATCACCAGGCGCCGGGTGTTCGGGCCGGTGCGGCCGGTGTACCAGCCCACGGGGCGCTCGCCGGTGATCTCGGTGAGGATGCGGATGGCCTCGAGCATGTGCTCGCGCTCTTGCGCTTCATCCATGTACTGGTAGTCGATCCAGCGGTAGCCGTGGCTGCAGATCTCATGGCCGGCCTCGGCCATGGCGCGGATCACGTCAGGGTGGCGCTGGGCGGCCATGGCCACGGCGAAGATGGTCAGCGGCACGCCGCTGTCCTTGAACAGCTTGAGCAGGCGCCAGACGCCGACGCGGCTGCCGTATTCGTAGAGCGACTCCATGCTCATGTTGCGCACGCCCTGCAGCGGCTGGGCGGCGACCATTTCGGAAAGGAACGCTTCGGACTCCTTGTCGCCGTGCAGGATGTTGCGCTCGCCACCTTCTTCGTAGTTGAGCACGAAGGACAGCGCAATGCGGGCATTCCCCGGCCATTGCGGATGAGGTGGGTTGTTGCCGTAACCGATCAGGTCGCGTGGGTAGTCAGCGCTCACTGCAGTCTTCCTTCTTGTTCGTTAATGCGGTGGGTGGGGCGGGCCGCGTCGGGATGTCGCACCACCGGATGGGCTGATTGTATACAACTTCTGAAATCTTTTGTAAGCCTGTTTTTCCGCATTTCTTCCCATTTGTCGCGTGAGAATGGCTTGCAAGAAACCTGCCCGATTGGTCAGTAAATGGTGAGAGCGGCAGCATGGCGCTTGTCTTCGCGACTGGTGGCTTGTTTTGTAGAGGTTGCGCAGGATGGGATAAAAAATTGTGTACAATTTACCGATAAACTGTCTTAATGACTTCATTCCCGCACGCCGCAGGCCCCGTGCCCGGTGATTGCCGTGTATTTTTTGCCCACGCATACGACAAGAGGCGACAAGCAAATGGGACGTTTGACCACACACGTACTGGACGCCGCGCACGGCTGCCCGGGCAGCTCGATCAAGGTCGAGCTGTACCGCGTCGAAGGCCAGCAGCTGGAGCTGGTGAACACCGCCCTGACCAACAGTGATGGCCGTGTCGACGCGCCGCTGCTGCAGGGCGACGACTATCGCACCGGCGTCTATCAATTGCAGTTCAGCGCCGGTGACTACTACCGCGCCAAGGGCGTGAAGCTGCCGGACACCGCGTTCCTCGACGTGGTCGTGCTGCGCTTCGGTATCGACGAGCAGCAGGAGCACTACCACGTGCCGCTGTTGATTTCGCCGTACAGCTATTCGACCTATCGTGGAAGCTAGTTGGTCGCTAGAAGAATCTTCGTAGGTCCTTGGCCCGCTCTCACACTGGCGGGCTTTTTTTCGTCTGGAGCCTTACTCCCTGACTTTCTCTACGGTGCTGGAAAGATTCAATGCTCTTCCGGTTTTCAAGGCAGCTATGTCCGCGCCTCCAGCCGTCGCTGCGCCCAGCAGGTGGCCGACTACAGCGGTTGCTATGGTTCCGGGTGTGATTTTTGCGGCAACCGCTTCTGGAGTACCGTTGAATTTCAGCCAGGTGTTTGCCATCTCCAGATGGGCGACGACAGAGGGGATTTCCCCCCTATTCGCCTGTTGCACGGTTTCTGCGTAACGAGTCTGGAGATGTTGGGGCAAGGGCGGGGCCCCATTACTGTCTTTTGCAATGTAGGCGCCGGCGACACGTTCTCCAAAAAACGATTTGTTTGGGGCATTGACGATCTGCTGGGCTTCCGGCGTGGCCAAGACGCGTCCCGGTGTGGCGCCGGGCACGGTATTGCGTAAAAACGAAGTCGTGAATTGTTGATGCATCTCCTTGATGAAAGCAGTGACACCGCCAGTAGGGTCATGTTTATTGATCGGGTCGCCTGCGCAATAGGTGTAACTATTGCTGCCACCTTCTCCGAAGGGACTTAGCGGATCTGGGCTAATGAAGCGCATGAGGTGGGGGTGGAGCAGACGGTGACCGTTGCCCAGATGATAATGGCCGGTGCTGGGGTCTGGAATCTGCCCACTGAAGCCGGTCCGTACGCCTGGCCTGTGTACCTTGCTTCCATAGGGTGTATAGGCGTTTGGGATGGACTGGGCTTGCATGACTGAGTGGGCCCAGTCTGTTGCCAATATGTGAATAAACATGATTTTTGATACTCCTGCGAGGAGGGCTTTTCCTGCTAGTAGTAGCGTGCTTGCAGCGGATTTACACCTATCAAAAATGTCAGAAGGGCACAGCCGAACGTGGCACCTCGGGCCGCTGCGGCTGCCCGAGGTGAGTCGAATGAATCTCGCTGATCAGAGGAACACAAACTTCGCAATGAAGATGGCGCACAGCACCCACAGGCTGGCCGAAATTTCCTTGTACTTGCCGGTACCCGCCTTCAGCGCCACGTAGCTGATGAAGCCCAGGGCGATGCCGTCCGCCACCGAGAAGGTCAGCGGCATCATGATCACCGTGACGATCGCCGGAATGCTGTCGGTGGCTTCGTCCCACTCGATATGTGCCATGCTGCCCATCATCAGCATCGCCACGTAGATCAACGCGCCGGCGGTGGCATAGGCCGGAATCATCCCGGCCAGCGGGGCGAAGAACATCGCGGCAACGAACAGCACGCCGACCACCACGGCCGTCAGGCCGGTACGCCCACCCGCCGCCACGCCCGCGGCACTTTCCACGTAGCTGGTCACCGGCGGCACGCCGACCACCGCGCCGAACACGCTGGAGGTGCTGTCGGCCTTGAGCGCCCGTGACAGGTTCTCGATGCGTCCGTCCGGCGCCACCAGGTTGGCGCGCTGGGCCACGCCCATCAGCGTGCCGGCGGTGTCGAACATGTGCACGAACAGGAACGCCAGCACCACGCTGATCATGCTGACGTTGAACACCCCGGCCACGTCCATGGCCATCCAGGTCGGCGCCAGGCTCGGCGGCATCGACATTACCCCGCCGAACTTGACCAAGCCCAGGCCCCAGCCGGCCAGGGTGACGCCGATGATGCTGATCAGGATCGCGCCGAACACCCGCTTGTAGCTGAGGATGGCGATCAACAGGAAGCACACGGCCGCCAGCAGCGGGCCGGGCTCATGCAGCGAGCCCAGCTTGACCAGGGTGGCCGGGCTGTCGACGATGATGCCGGCGGTCTTCAGGCCGATCAGCCCGAGGAACAATCCGACGCCGGCCCCCATGGCATGGCGCAGGCTTACCGGGATGCTGTTGAGTAGCCACTCGCGCACCCGCGAAACCGTCAGGAACATGAACAGCACGCCCGAGACGAATACCGCCCCCAGCGCCGTTTCCCAGTTGTAGCCCATGGTGCCGACCACGGTGTAGGTGAAGAAGGCGTTGAGCCCCATGCCCGGCGCCAGGCCCACAGGCCAGTTGGCGTACAGGCCCATCAGCAGGCAGCCCAGGGCGGCGGCGATGCAGGTGGCGACGAACGCCGCGCCGTGGTCGATACCGGCGTCGGCCATGATGTTGGGGTTGACGAAGATGATGTAGGCCATGGTGATGAAGGTGGTCACCCCGGCGATCAGTTCGGTCCTGACGGTCGTGCCGTGTCGCTTGAGTTTGAAAATCCGCTCCAGCCAGCCCGATTCGAGCGGTGGGGCGAGATCCAGCGTAGGTGCTTCGGATTTGCGGCTTTCCACAGCGAGTACTCCTCAAGTCTTTCTTGTTGTTCGAAGCCTGGTCCTGAGCCGACGCACTTGGGGGCTTCGCGAGGGAGGGTGTGGCAGACGTCCGACCATTTTGTTGACTTATGGGTCAGGAAGTTGCTCGCAGGATTATGCTTTTGTGTACAAATAAAGCAAATAATGTTTTATCTTTTGTGCGTACAAACGGTCGTACAACGGCTATATAGGTAAAAGGCCACCTGCAGAAACGGGTCAGCCTGTGTACAATGGCGCCATACCTTGGCCCATTATCTTCTTTCCGGACTTGCCATCCCCCCGTCGACGGGCATTACAGTCACGGTCCGACTGGCAGATCCCTTGTGCTCGAGCGCCCATGAACGAACAGCTGCAACCTCTGAAAAAACCTGCGCGTACCGGCAAGGCCGGCCGCAGCGGTACCCAGGACGACATCGTCTACGCGCACATCTTCGAGGCGATCCTCGAGCAGCGCCTGGCCCCGGGCACCAAGTTGAGCGAGGAAGCACTGGGCGAAATTTTCGGCGTCAGCCGCACCATCATCCGCCGCGCCCTGTCGCGCCTGGCTCATGAAAGCGTGGTGCTGCTGCGGCCGAACCGCGGCGCGGTGGTGGCCAGCCCGACGGTGGAAGAGGCGCGCCAGGTGTTCTTCTCTCGGCGCATGGTCGAGCGCGCCATCACCGAACTGGCCGTGCAGCACGCCACCGCCGAGCAGCTCAACGAACTGCGCCAGATGGTCCGCGAGGAGCGCGACAGCTTCTCCCGCGGCGACCGCGGCGCCGGTATTCGTCTGTCCGGCGAATTCCACCTCAAGCTGGCCGAGGCCGCAGGTAATGCGCCACTAGTGAGTTTCCAGCGCAGCTTGGTGTCGCAGACCTCGCTGATCATCGCCCAGTACGAAAGCGGCAACCGCTCGCACTGCTCGTACGACGAGCACATGCAACTGATCGACGCCATCGAGGCCCGTGACGCCGAACAGGCGGTGAGCCTGATGATGCACCACATGGATCATATCGACAGCAAGCTCAACCTCGACGAGGAGAGCGCCTCGGACGATCTGCACGCGGTGTTCTCGCACCTGCTGAAAAAGCCCAAGGCCACCGCCAAGGGTTGATCGTTTGCCTGCATGAACCAGGGGCCGCTTTGCGGCCCCTGGTCGTTTCTGGCCACCGGCCAAAGCTCTGCTAGATTTCTCTTCAGCAAACCTTCATCAGGCAGTTGGGCTTGCGCAGTCGTTGCGTCCAATTACTTGAGGAATGCTCCATGAGTTCGTCCCTGGGTGTGCGCATGGGTGCCGAGTTGGTCGGCACGTTCTGGTTGGTCCTTGGCGGGTGCGGCAGCGCGGTGCTGGCCGCCAGTTCCCCGGTCGGCATCGGTGTCCTCGGTGTTGCCTTCGCCTTCGGCCTGACGGTCCTGACCATGGCCTTCGCCATCGGTCATATCTCCGGTTGTCACCTCAATCCCGCCGTGTCGTTCGGCCTGGTGGTGGGCGGGCGCTTCCCGGCGAAGGAGTTGCTGCCCTATGTGATCGCCCAGGTGATCGGCGCGATCCTCGCCGCAGCGGTGATCTACTTCATCGCCAGCGGCAAGGCCGGTTTCGAGCTGGCCAATGGGTTGGCTTCAAACGGCTACGGCGAGCACTCGCCCGGCGGGTACACCTTGGCGGCAGGCTTTGCCAGTGAAGTGGTGATGACCGCGATGTTCCTGGTGATCATCATGGGCGCCACCGATGCCCGGGCGCCGGCGGGGTTCGCGCCGATCGCCATCGGTCTTGCATTGACGCTGATCCACTTGATCTCGATCCCGGTAACCAACACCTCGGTGAACCCGGCGCGCAGCACGGGGCCGGCGTTGTTCGTCGGTGGCTGGGCCGTCCAGCAGCTGTGGCTGTTCTGGGTGGCACCGCTGATCGGCGCGGCGATCGGCGGTGCGCTCTATCGAGGCCTGGCGAAACAGCCTTAGCGCTGGTGCACGCAACGCCCGGCGGCGTAGGTCTCGCGTACGGTGCGGTCGTCGCCCAGGGTGGTGAGCACGAACAAGGTCTCCTCGATGTTCTTCGACTGCTGCAGACGGTAGTCCAGCAGCGGCGTGGCCTTGTAGTCGAGCACCACGAAGTCGGCGTCATTGCCCGGGCGCAGGCTGCCGATGCGGTCGTCCAGGCGCAGGGCGCGGGCGCCGCCGAGGGTGGCCAGGTACAGCGACTTGTACGGGTGCAGGCGCGCGCCTTGCAACTGCATCACCTTGTATGCCTCGTTCAAGGTATTGAGCAGCGAGAAACTGGTGCCGGCGCCGACGTCGGTGCCCAAGCCCACGTTGACCTTGAAACGCTCGGCCTGGGGCAGGTTGAACAGGCCGCTGCCCAGGAACAGGTTGGAGGTCGGGCAGAAGGCGATGGCCGAGCCGGTCTCGGCCAGGCGCTGGCATTCGTCGTCGCACAGGTGCACGCCGTGGGCGAACACCGAGCGCTCGCCGAGCAGCTCGAAGTGGTCGTAGACGTCCAGGTAGCCTTTCTGCTCGGGGAACAGCGACTTGACCCAGTCGATCTCCTTGAGGTTCTCCGACAGGTGGGTGTGCATGTACACGCCCGGGTGCTCCTTGAGCAACTGGCCGGCCACGCTCAGCTGCTCCGGCGTGCTGGTCGGCGCGAAGCGTGGGGTGACCGCGTAGTGCAGGCGGCCCTTGCCGTGCCAGCGTTCGATCAGCGCCTTGCTGTCGCGGTAGCTGGATTCGGCGGTGTCGGTCAGGTAGTCGGGGGCGTTGCGGTCCATCATCACCTTGCCGGCGATCATGCGCAGGTCAAGGCGCTCGGCCTCCTCGAACAGGGCGTTGACCGACTCGGGGTGCACGCTGCCAAACACCAGGGCGGTGGTGGTGCCGTTGCGCAGCAGTTCCTTGAGGAAGATCTTCGCCACCTGGTCGGCGTGGGCCTTGTCGGCGAACTGCTTCTCGCAGGGGAAGGTGTAGGTGTTCAGCCAGTCCAGCAGTTGCTCGCCGTAGGAGCCGATCATGCCGGTCTGCGGGAAGTGGATGTGGGTGTCGATGAAGCCCGGGGTGATCAGGGCGTCCTGGTAGTGCTGCACCGGAATATCGGCGTCGAGGGTCGGCAGCAGCTCGCTGGCATGGCCCAGGGCGCTGATGCGGCCGTTGTCGACCACCAGCAGGCCATCTTCATAGTATTCGCAGGACGCCTCCAGGCCGACCTCGGCGGGGTCGGCGATGCTGTGCAGGATGGCGGCTCGGTAGGCTTTGCGGGTTGCGCTCATGGGGCTCTCGTCAAAGGATCTGGCTGCGTCGCGAGGACGGCAGCAACTGGGCGATGGGGCCTGAGTTGGCGGCAGCGTCGTGCTGGCCGAAGCAGGCGTTGTAGGTGGCAATGATCTCGGCGGCGATGGACACGGCGATCTCGATCGGCAGCTTGCCCTTGACCTCGGCCAGGCCCATCGGGCAGCGCATTCGCGCCATCAGGGCGTCGTCGAAACCGCGCTCGCGCAGGCGGTGCTCGAACTTGACCCGCTTGGTCTTCGAGCCGATCAGGCCGAACCAGGTGAAATCGTTGCGCTTGAGGATCGCGGCGGTCAGTTCCAGGTCCAGCTGGTGATTGTGGGTCATGACGATGCAGTAGCTGCCGGCGGGCAGGTCGGCGACTTCGTCGACCGGCTCTTCGCTGACGATCCGGCTCACCCCGTTGGGGATGACGTCGGGGAACTCCTGCTCGCGCGAGTCGATCCAGCGCACCCGGCAGGGCAGCGCGGCGAGCAAGGGTACCAGAGCGCGGCCGACATGGCCCGCGCCGAACACCGCGATCTCGGCCTGCACGCCGGTCATCGGCTCGAACAGCAGCACGGTGGCGCCGCCGCAGCACTGGCCGAGGCTGGCGCCAAGGCTGAAACGCTCCAGATGCGGGGTGCTGCGATGTTCCTCGAGCATCTGCCGGGCGATGTGCAGGGCCTTGAATTCCAGGTGGCCGCCGCCGATGGTGTCGTACAGCGCGCTGGCGCTGACCACCATTTTCGAGCCGGCGTTGCGCGGCGTGGAGCCGCGTTCCTCGATGATGGTCACCAGGACGCAGGGTTCGCCGCGGGCTTGATGGTCGGCGAGGGCGTTGATCCATTGGTGCATGTCTTCAGTCCTCCTCGGTCCCCTGTGGGCGCAACGCAAGGTCGCGCCTACAGGGAGCGCGGCGTCAGTGCGTCACGGGTTCCAGTTGCTGTTCGGCAGGCTGAGCCGCGGCCACCGCCTTGCGCATCTGCTCGCAGCCCCACAACACCCGCTCCGGCGTCGACGGTGCGTCGATCTCGGGCTGTACACGGTAGTCGGCGATGCTCGCCACCGCGTCCTTGATCGCGCACCAGGCGGCGATGCCGAGCATGAACGGCGGCTCGCCCACGGCCTTGGAATGGAACACTGTGTCCTCGGGGTTCTTGCGGTTCTCCACCAGCTTGACGCGCATGTCGATCGGCATGTCGGCCACCGCCGGGATCTTGTAGCTGGCCGGGCCGTTGGTCATCAGCTTGCCCTTGGCGTTCCACACCAGCTCCTCGGTGGTCAGCCAGCCCATGCCCTGGACGAAGCCGCCTTCGACCTGGCCGATATCGATGGCCGGGTTCAGCGAGTCACCGACGTCGTGCAGGATGTCGGCGCGCAGCATCTTGTACTCGCCGGTCAGGGTGTCGACGATCACCTCCACGCACGCCGCACCGAAGGCGTAGTAGTAAAACGGCCGGCCGCGGGCCTGGGCGCGATCGTAGAAGATCTTCGGCGTGCGGTAGAAACCGGTGGTCGACAGCGACACCTGAGCGAAGTAGGCCTGCTGCACCAGGTGCTCGAAGCTGACGATCTGGTCGCGCACGCGTACATGGCCGTTGCGGAACTCGACGTCTTCCTCGGTGACGTTGTAGTGCCGGGCGGCGAACTCGGTCAGGCGTTTCTTGAGGATCTCGGCGGCATTCTGCGCCGCCTTGCCGTTCAGGTCGGCGCCGCTGGAGGCCGCGGTCGGCGAGGTGTTGGGTACCTTGTCGGTGTTGGTGGCGGTGATCTGGATACGGTTGAAGTCGACCTGGAACACCTGGGCCACCACCTGGGCCACCTTGGTGTTCAGGCCTTGGCCCATCTCGGTGCCGCCGTGGTTGAGGTGGATGCTGCCGTCGGTATAGATGTGGATCAAGGCACCGGCCTGGTTGAGGAAGGTGGCGGTGAACGAGATGCCGAACTTCACCGGGGTCAGCGCCAGGCCCTTTTTCAGCACCGGGCTGTTGGCGTTGAAGCGGCGGATCGATTCGCGGCGCTCGTGGTAGTCGCTGCTCGCCTCGATCTCGGCGGTCATCTCCTCGAGCATGTTGTGCTCGACGGTCTGGTAGTAGTGGGTGACGTTGCGCTCGGTCTTGCCGTAGTAGTTGGCCTTGCGCACCGCCAGCGGGTCCAGCGCCAGGTGGCGGGCGATATGGTCCATCACCTGCTCGATGGCAACCATCCCTTGCGGGCCGCCGAAGCCGCGGTAGGCGGTGTTGGAGGCGGTGTTGGTCTTGCAGCGGTGGCCGTGCACCGTGGCGTCGCCCAGGTAGTAGGCGTTGTCGGAGTGGAACATGGCGCGGTCGACGATCGAGCCGGACAGGTCGGGCGAGTAGCCGCAGTTGCCGGCCAGGTCGAAGTTGATGCCGTGCAGGCGGCCAGTGTCGTCGAAGCCGACGTCATACTCGACGTAGAACGGATGGCGCTTGCCGGTCATCATCATGTCTTCGACACGGGGCAGGCGCATCTTGGTCGGCTGGCCGGTCAGGCGCGCGATCACCGCGCACAGGCAGGCGGGGCTGGCGGCCTGGGTTTCCTTGCCGCCGAAGCCGCCGCCCATGCGGCGCATGTCGACGACGATCTTGTGCATCGGCACGTCGAGCACCTCGGCGACCAGCTTCTGCACCTCGGTGGGGTTCTGCGTGGAGCAGTACACGATCATGCCGCCGTCTTCGCTGGGCATCACCGAGCTGATCTGGGTTTCCAGATAGAAGTGCTCCTGGCCGCCGATGTGCAGACTGCCCTGGATGCGGTGCGGGGCGCTGGTCAGGGCTGCGTCCGAATCGCCGCGCTTGTGGGTGTGGCTGTCGAGCACGAAGTGTTTCTTGCGCAGCGCCTCGACCACATCGAGCACCGGTTCCAGATCTTCGTATTCGACGATGGCGGCCATGGCAGCGCGACGGGCGGTGTCCAGGTCGCGGGCGGCCACGGCAAGCACCGGCTGGCCGAAGAACTCGACCTTGTCGATGGCCAGCAGCGGGTCGCCGGCCACCACCGGGCCGATGTCCTTGAGCCCCGGAATGTCCTCGTGGGTGATGGCAATGCGCACGCCTTCGAACTGGTAGCAGGGCGTGGTGTCGATGCGCAGGATGCGCGCATGGGCGCGATCCGCGGTGCGCGCATAGACGTGCAGCTGGTTGGGGAATTCCAGGCGGTCGTCGATGTACACCGCCTCGCCCGCCACATGCTTGTCGGCGCTGTCGTGCTTGAGGCTGCGGCCGACCCCGGTGGTCAGGTCCTGGCTGAACAGTGCGGCCATCTCGGCCTGGCTCTTGACGGCGTGATGGTTAGACATAGGCGGTCACCCGGGTTTCGATGTGCGGCGTTTGCAGTTCGATGAAGTACTTGCGCAGCAGGTTCTGCGCGGTCAGCAGGCGGTACTCGCGGCTGGCGCGGAAGTCGCTGAGCGGGGTGAAGTCCTCGGCCAGGGCCTGGCAGGCACGCTCGATGCTGGCCTGGTTCCATGGCTTGCCGCGCAGCGCGGCCTCGCAGGCGCGGGCGCGTTTGGGGATCGCCGCCATGCCGCCGAAGGCGATGCGCACGCCGCTGACCACGCCGTTCTCGATGCTCAGGTTGAACGCCGCGCACACGGCGGAGATATCGTCGTCCAGGCGCTTGGACACTTTATAGGCGCGGAACGCCCAGTCATTGCTGGCGCGCGGCACGATGATCTTCTCGATGAACTCGCTGTCCTGGCGCGCGGTGATGCGGTAGTCGATGAAGTAGTCTTCCAGGGCCAGGGTACGCTGGCGCTCGCCCTGGCGCAGGACGATCTGCGCGTCCAGGGCGATCAGCAGGGGCGGCGAGTCGCCGATCGGCGAGGCGTTGCCGATGTTGCCGCCCAGGGTGCCCTGGTTGCGGATCTGCAGCGAGGCGAAGCGGTGCAGCAGGTCGCCGAAATCGGGGTACTCCTGGTTGAGCGCGGTGTAGCAGTCGGTCAGCGGGGTGGCGGCGCCGATCTCCAGGTGGGTGGCGGTCTTGTCGATGCGCTTGAGCTCGGCGACATGGCCGACGTAGATCATCACCGGCAGGGTGCGATGGAACTGGGTGACCTCCAGCGCCAGGTCGGTGCCGCCGGCCAGCAGGCGCGCCTCGGGGTGCGAACTGTAGAGGTCGGCCAGGTCGGCCACGGTCAGCGGCACCAGGCAGCGCTTGTCGCCGCTGTTGAGCTCGCCGGTCTGTTGCGGGGCGATGGCCTTGAGACGAGCGATGGTCTGCGCCTGCTGGGCGTCGAATTGGTCACGACAGGGTTGGGCGCAGCTCTGTTCGGCGGCGGCAAGGATCGGCCGGTAGCCGGTGCAGCGGCACAGGTTGCCGGCCAGGGCCTCCTGGGCCTGGTGCAGGTCGTGGCCCTCGCTGTTCTTCTGCAGGGCGAACAGCGACATGACAAAACCGGGGGTGCAGAAGCCGCACTGCGAACCATGGCAGTCGGCCATGGCCTTCTGCACGCTGTGCAGTTCACCTTGGTGCTTGAGACCCTCGACGCTGATCAGCTGCTTGCCGTGCAGGGAGGACACGAACGTCAGGCATGAGTTGAGGCTGCGGTAGCGGATGCTGTCGCTGCCTTGATCGTCCTGGACGAGTTCGCCGACGACCACGGTGCAGGCGCCGCAGTCGCCGCTGGCGCAGCCTTCCTTGGTGCCGGGTTTGCCCAGGTGCTCGCGCAGGTATTGCAGCACCGTCATGTTCGGGTCCAGGGCGTGCTCGCTGCGCAGCTCCTGGTTGACGAGAAACTGGATCACGGGGGAGGGCCTCGCAATGGTTTTATTGTTGTTCGGGCGGACTCTAAGCAACGCTTGACCCTGAGGTCAATAATTTTCTGACCCAAAGGTCAAGATTTTGCCCAGAGGCCTTCCGAACCGCTTCATCGAGCCTTTCTCCAAGCATAGTTCGCGCCGAGTGGGAAAGTTGACCCGCCAGTCGCACAAAGCGCGTCGCGCCGCTGCGCGGGCACGGGACAAGTGCGCTACAATCGCGCCCTTGTGCACAGCTACCCAGATCGCGAAGGAAAACCATGACGTTCAAGGCGCCGGACAGCCTCTCCGAGCAAATTGCCCACTACCTGGCCGAGCGGATCATCCGCGGCGAACTCGCACCTGGCGAGCGCATCCAGGAGCAGAAGGTCACCCAGGCCCTCAACGTCAGCCGTGGCTCGGTGCGCGAGGCGCTGCTTATCCTCGAACGCCGCCATCTGGTGGCGATCCTGCCGCGCCGCGGGGCCCATGTGACCGAGCTGGACGACAACAGCGTGCGCAGCCTGTGCACCCTGATGGGCGAGTTCTACATCCTGCTGGGCAACGCCGTTGCCCAGCATTGGCGCAGTGACAGCGACCTGCGCCCGTTCCTGGACATCCAGCAGCGCCTCAAGCAGGCCCATGCCGCCAAGGACATCAAGGCCTTCGTCGCCGACAGCTTCGCGGTGATGCGCGCCGCCTATCCGTTCGCCAACAACCCGTACCTGCAGGAAACCGTCGAGAACCTGCAGCCGGCGATGAGCCGCGCCTACTACCTGGCCCTGGACCAGCGCCAAGCCAACATGGTCGACTACCTGGAGCTGTTCGCCCGCCTGCTCGAAGCCGTGGTCGCCCGCGACCTGCCGCGCATCCGCGAGGTGCTCACCGCCTATTGCCAGCGCAGTTGCGAACTGGTGCTGGCGGCGCTGGCGCGGGTCTGATCGATGCGCCTGAAGTGCATCCGCCTGGCCGGGTTCAAGTCCTTCGTCGACCCGACCACGGTCAACTTTCCCAGCAACATGGCGGCCGTGGTCGGCCCCAATGGCTGCGGCAAGTCCAATATCATCGACGCGGTGCGCTGGGTGATGGGCGAAAGCTCGGCCAAGAACCTGCGTGGCGAGTCGATGACCGATGTCATCTTCAACGGCTCCACCAGCCGCAAGCCGGTCAGCCAGGCCAGCATCGAGCTGGTATTCGACAACAGCGACAACTCCCTGGTCGGTGAGTACGCCGCCTACGCCGAGATCTCGATCCGCCGCAAGGTCACCCGCGACGGGCAGAACACCTATTACCTCAACGGCACCAAGTGCCGGCGCCGTGATATCACCGATATCTTTCTCGGCACGGGCCTGGGGCCGCGCAGCTATTCGATCATCGAGCAGGGCATGATCTCCAAGCTGATCGAGGCCAAGCCCGAGGAGCTGCGCAACTTCATCGAGGAGGCGGCAGGCATCTCCAAGTACAAGGAGCGCCGCCGCGAGACCGAGAACCGCATCCGCCGCACCCAGGAGAACCTGGCGCGCCTGACCGACCTGCGCGAAGAGCTGGAACGCCAGCTCGAGCGCCTGCACCGCCAGGCCCAGGCCGCCGAGAAGTACCGCGAGTACAAGGCCGAGGAGCGCCAGCTCAAGGCGCGTCTGGCGGCCCTGCGCTGGCGCGACCTGGACCAGCGGGTGCGTCAGCGTGAGACGGTCATTGGCGACCAGGAGATCGCCTTCGAGGCCCTGGTGGCCGAGCAGCGTAACGCCGATGCCAGCATCGAGCGCCTGCGCGACGGCCATCATGAGCTGTCCGAGCGCTTCAACCAGGTGCAGGGCCGCTTCTATTCGGTGGCCGGCGATATCGCCCGGGTCGAGCAGAGCATCCAGCACGGCCAGCAGCGCCTGCGTCAGTTGCAGGATGACCTCAAGGAGGCCGAACGCAGCCGTCTGGAAACCGAATCGCACCTGGGGCACGACCGCACCTTGCTGGCGACCCTGGGTGAAGAACTGGCCATGCTCGAACCCGAGCAGGAACTGACCCTGGCCGCGGCCGAGGAGGCCGCCGCGACCCTGGAGGAGGCCGAGCTGGGCATGCACGGCTGGCAGGAGCAGTGGGACAGTTTCAACACCCGCTCCGCCGAGCCGCGCCGCCAGGCCGAAGTGCAGCAGGCGCGCCTGGCGCAGCTGGAGGCCAGCCTGGAACGCCTGGCCGAGCGCCAGCGCAAGCTGGGCGAGGAGCGTGACCAGCTCGGCGGCGATTCGCAAGATACCGAGACCTGCGACCTGGACGAGCAGGTGGCCAGCAGTGAGTTGCTGCTCGAAGACCTCCAGTTGCAGGAGCGGCAGGTGGTCGAGCAGTTGGACGCATTGCGCGAGCAGATGCAACAGGCCAACCAGGCGCAGCAACAGCAGCAGGGCGACCTGCAGCGTCTGGGCGGGCGCTTGGCGTCTCTCGAAGCCTTGCAGCAGGCCGCGCTGGAGCCGGGAGTCGGGGCCGCCGACTGGCTGCGTGCCCAGGGCCTGGAGCAGCGTCCCCGGCTGGCCGAGGGGCTGCGGGTCGAGCCCGGCTGGGAGCTGGCGGTGGAAACTGTGCTGGGCGCCGATCTGCAGGCGGTGCTGCTGGATGACTTCACAGGCCTGGAATTCGCCGCGCTGGAGCAGGGCGAGCTGCGCCTGCTGATGGCCGGCGCGCAGGGCGCGAGTGTTACTGGCAGCCTGCTCGACAAGGTCGAAGGAAGCGTCGACCTGTCGCCCTGGCTGGGCCAGGTCATGCCGGTGGAGACCCTGGAACAGGCCCTGTCACGGCGGGGCTCGCTGGGCGCCGGGCAGAGCCTGGTCAGCCGCGACGGCTATTGGGTCGGGCGGCATTTCCTGCGGGTCAGCCGAGGGGGCGAGGCCCAAGGTGGCGTGCTGGCCCGTGGCCAGGAGATCGAGCGCCTGGGCCGGGAGCAGTTGGAACAGGAGGCCTTGCTCGAGCAGCTCGACGAGCAGCTGCAACGCCTGCGCGAGCAGCAGCTCGATCTGGAAGAGCAGCGCGAGCAACTGCGCCGTCGCAGCCAGGACGAAAGCCGCCAGCATGGCGAGCTCAAGGCGCGCCTGTCCGCCGGCCGTGCCCGTGCCGAACAGCTGGAGCTGCGCCGCCGCCGCCTGCAGGAAGAACTGGCCGAGCTGCAGGAGCAGCGCGCCCTGGAGCACGAGCAACTGGGCGAGGCGCGCCTGTTGCTGCAGGAAGCCCTGGACCTGATGGCCCAGGGTACCGAACAGCGAGAGCTGTTGATGGCGCGCCGCGACACCCTGCGCGAAGGTCTTGACCGCATCCGTCAGGAGGCCCGCCAGCACAAGGACCATGCCCACCAGCTGGCCGTGCGCCTGGGCTCGCTGCGCGCCCAGCACGACTCGACCCGCCAGGCGCTTGAACGCCTGGAGCAGCAGGCCGCGCGCTTGAGCGAGCGTCAGGAGCAGTTGAACCTGAACCTGGAGGAGGGCGAGGCACCGCTGGAAGAATTGCGCCTCAAGCTCGAGGAACTGCTGGAACGACGCATGAGCGTCGACGAGGAAATGCGTCAGGCGCGCCTGCACATGGATGAGGCCGATCGCGAGCTGCGCGATGCCGAGCGGCGCCGTACCCAGGCCGAGCAGCAGTCGCAACTGCTGCGCGGCCAGCTGGAGCAGCAGCGCCTGGAGTCCCAGGGGTTGGATGTGCGGCGCAAGACCTTGCAGGAACAATTGCTCGCCGACGGCTACGATCTTCAGGGCGTGCTCGCCACGCTCGAGGCCGACGCCAGCGAGCAGGGCACCGAGCAGGCCCTGGAGCAGCTCGAGGCACGTATCCAGCGCCTGGGCGCGATCAACCTGGCGGCCATCGAGGAATACGAACAGCAGTCCGAACGCAAGCGTTACCTGGATGCCCAGGACGCCGACCTGGTCGAGGCGCTGGAGACCCTGGAAAACGTCATCCGCAAGATCGACAAGGAAACCCGCAACCGCTTCAAGGATACCTTTGATCAGATAAATGCCGGATTACAGGCACTTTTCCCAAAAGTTTTCGGTGGCGGCAGCGCTTATCTGGAACTGACGGGCGAAGATCTACTCGATACAGGGGTGACGATCATGGCGCGCCCGCCGGGCAAGAAGAACAGCACCATCCATCTGCTGTCCGGCGGCGAGAAGGCACTCACGGCCCTGGCCCTGGTGTTCGCCATCTTCAAGTTGAACCCAGCACCGTTCTGCATGCTCGACGAGGTCGATGCACCGCTGGACGATGCCAACGTCGGGCGGTATGCCCGCCTGGTCAAGGAAATGAGCGAGACCGTGCAGTTCATCTACATCACCCACAACAAGATCGCCATGGAAATGGCCGACCAGTTGATGGGGGTGACCATGCATGAGCCGGGCTGTTCACGTCTTGTAGCAGTTGATGTGGAAGAGGCTATGGCCATGGTCGATGCGTAAGGGGTAAAGAAAGGGTGTGAACATGTAGGCAAAAGCCTCAGCAGACGCGACAGACGGTGTAAAGTTGCCTTTGGTCGTGCTAGCTTAATGTCACTTGTTTTTTGCGTGGGTAAAACGCCTGTCAGAACATAGAGTTGGCGCCACGTGTTAAAGGCCTTTGAAGCCTTTGTTTTCAAGCATATTTTTTATAGAGGCACGGGATTACATGGAAATCGGTCTGCGCGAGTGGCTGATCGTCATCGGCATCATTGTCATCGCCGGTATTCTTTTCGACGGCTGGCGCCGCATGCGCGGCGGCAAGGGCAAGTTGAAGTTCCGTCTGGACCGTAGTTACGCCAACGCCCCGGACGACGACAGCGGCAGCGCCGAGGTGCTCGGCCCTGCGCGTGTGCTGGAAACCCACAAAGAGCCCGAGCTGGACGAGTCCGACCTGCCGTCGGTGAGCGCCCCCGCGCGCGAACGGGAGCGCGAGCGCGAACCCAAGCCGGCCAAGGCCAAGCGCGGCAAGCGCAACCATAGCGAGCCGCAGCAGGGTGACCTGAACCTGGCCGCCGAGCCCCGCGAGCCCGACCTGTTCGAGGGGGGCGACGACGATTTCGCCGCCGACAACACCCGCGCCAACGGCTTTACCGCGCCGAGCACGCCGGCCAAGGAGCTGCCACCGGCCGAGGAAGTGCTGGTGATCAGCGTCATTTCCCGTGACGAGAGTGGCTTCAAGGGCCCGGCACTGCTGCAGAACATCCTCGAAAGCGGCCTGCGCTTCGGCGAGATGGACATTTTCCACCGTCACGAGAGCATGGCCGGCCACGGTGAAGTGCTGTTCTCCATGGCCAACGCGGTCAAGCCCGGCGTGTTCGACCTGGACGACATCGACCATTTCAGCACCCGAGCGGTGAGCTTCTTCCTCGGTCTGCCCGGCCCGCGCCATCCCAAGCAGGCTTTCGACGTGATGGTGGCTGCCGCGCGCAAGCTGGCCCACGAGCTCAACGGTGAACTCAAGGACGACCAGCGCAGTGTGCTGACCGCCCAGACCATCGAGCACTATCGCCAGCGCATCGTCGAGTTCGAGCGCCGCGCCCTGACCCAGAAACGCTGATGTTTACGAGCGGGCGGATCCAGCCTCGATCCGCGCCGCACTGACACAAGCAAAAGAGCAGCCTGGGGCTGCTCTTTTGCTTTGCAAGAGAAGACGACCCATGAACGCCGAATCCCGAATCCATGCCCTGCGCGCCGAACTCGACCAGCACAACTACCGCTACTACGTGCTCGACGAACCCAGCGTGCCCGATGCCGAATACGACCGCCTGTTCAACGAGCTCAAGGCGCTGGAGGCCGAGCACCCGCACCTGGTGACCCCGGACTCTCCGACCCAGCGCGTCGGTGGCGCGGCGTTGGCGGCGTTCAGCCAGGTCCGTCACGAAGTGCCCATGCTCAGCCTGGGCAACGCCTTCGAGGAGGGCGACCTGCGTGATTTCGGCCGTCGCGTGGTGGAAGGCCTGGACCTGCCGGGCGGCGATCAGGCGGCGGTGGACTACAGCTGCGAGCCGAAGCTCGACGGCCTGGCGGTGAGCCTGCTGTACCGTGATGGCCAATTGGTGCAGGGCGCCACACGCGGCGACGGTACCACCGGCGAGGACATCAGCGCCAACGTGCGCACCGTGCGCAACATCCCGCTCAAGCTTCAGGGCGAGGGCTGGCCGGCGGTGCTGGAGGTGCGTGGCGAGGTGTACATGAGCAAGGCCGGCTTCGACCGGCTCAACGCCGCGCAGGCCGAAGCCGGCGGCAAGACCTTCGCCAACCCGCGCAACGCCGCGGCCGGCAGCCTGCGCCAACTGGACTCGAAGATCACCGCCAGCCGCCCGCTGGAGTTCTGCTGCTATGGCGTTGGCCAGGTGTCCGAGGCCTTTGGCGACAGCCATATCGGCATCCTCGAGAAGCTCAAGACCTGGGGGCTGCCGATCAGCCGCGAGCTGCGCCATGCCGCCGGTATCGAAGAGTGCCTGGACTACTACCGCGACATCGGCGCCCGCCGCAACGGCCTGCCCTACGAAATCGATGGCGTGGTGTTCAAGGTCAACAGCCTGGCCTCCCAGCGTGAACTGGGCTTCCGCGCCCGTGAGCCGCGCTGGGCGATCGCCCACAAGTTCCCGGCCATGGAGGAGCTCACCGAGGTGCTCGACGTCGAGTTCCAGGTCGGGCGCACCGGCGCGGTGACGCCGGTGGCGCGGCTCAAGCCGGTCAAGGTGGCCGGCGTGACGGTGTCCAACGCCACCCTGCATAACATGGATGAGATCGCCCGGCTGGGCCTGCGCATCGGCGACACGGTGATCATCCGCCGCGCCGGCGATGTGATCCCGCAGGTGATGCAGGTGGTGCTCGACCGCCGTCCGCAGGACGCCCGGCCGGTCGAGGTGCCCACGCAGTGCCCGGTGTGCGGCTCGCAGGTCGAGCGCACCCAGCTGGTCAAGCGCAGCAAGGGCAAGGAAACCACCAGCGAAGGCGCGGTGTACCGTTGCGTGGGGCGCCTGAGCTGCGCCGCCCAGCTCAAGCAGGCGATCATTCACTACGTGTCGCGTCGGGCCATGGACATCGACGGCCTGGGCGAGAAGAGCGTCGAGCAGTTGGTCGACGAGAACCTGATCCGCTCGCCGGCCGATCTCTACCACCTGACCTTCGACCAGGTGGTGGCGCTGGAAGGCTTTGCCGAGGTGTCGAGCAACAAGCTGCTGGCTGCCATCGAGGCGAGCAAGCGTCCGAGCCTGGCGCGCTTCATCTATGCGCTGGGCATCCCCGATGTCGGCGAGGAGACCGCCAAGGTCCTGGCCCGGTCCCTGGGCAGCCTGGCGCGAGTGCAGGTGGCGTTGCCGCAGGTACTGACCTACCTGCCGGACATCGGCCTGGAAGTTGCCCACGAGATCCACAACTTCTTCGAGGACGCGCACAACCGCGAAGTCATCGCGCAGTTGCTGGCCTGCGGCATGCAGTTGCAGGACGAGGGTGAGCTGGGCGCCGAGTTCGCTGCCAGCACCACGCTGGCCGGAATGCTGGCCAAGCTCGACATCCCCTCGGTCGGCCCGACCGGCGCCGAGAAACTGGTAGACAAGCTGGGCACCCTGGAGCGGATTATCGCCGCCGACGGTATCGACCTGCGCCAGGCCCTGAACACCAAGCAGGCCGAAGGCGTACGCGAGTTCTTCAAGGTCGAGGCCAACCAGCAACTGGCCCGTGCCATCGAGGCCCAGTTGCTGGACTTCGGCATGCACTGGTCGTGCGAGAAGAAGTCCGCCGAGGGCTTGCCGCTGGCGGGGCAGACCTGGGTGCTGACCGGCACCCTGGAGCGCATGAGCCGTGATATCGCCAAGGAAAAGTTGGAAAGCCTGGGGGCCAAGGTGGCGGGCTCCGTGTCCGGCAAGACCCACTGCGTGGTCGCCGGGCCCGGCGCCGGCTCCAAGCTGGCCAAGGCCGCCGAGCTGGGCGTCGCGGTGATGGACGAGGAGGCGTTCGTGGGCTTCCTGGCGGAGCGTGGTATCGGCGTCTGAACCCGCTTGCCTTTCGCCGGGCAAGCCCGCTCCCGCGGGTGATGAGGCGTGGGCGCGGGCTTGCCCCGCGATAGATTTGCCACAAGTCCTTGAGAAATGATGGTTTTTTCACGATCAAAGGTTGTAACTTCGCCCCGGCGCTGTACAATGGCGCGGCTCGTCAACTGACGAGCCGTCGTGGTGGCCCCATCGGTCCCCCCGCATTGATTACCCGTTAACCTGGTCAGGCCCGGAAGGGAGCAGCCATAGCGGGAACATCGAGTGCCGGGGTGTGGCTGGTGGGGCCGCCTCCATTTCTTAAGTCCTTGAGTTCTCAAGGATTTCTCGCTCAAAAATCTTAGAGTAGAACAGTGGTTAGGTACACCTAAGTGGTGCACTCAGCTGCGCATTCTATCTAGCTGCCAACCTTATCCCAAGTGGGTTTAGGGCGTCGACCTCGCTGCTAGGTTCACTTCGTGTTGCCCTCGGCCTACCCGTCATTCCCCATTTCCCCAGGCGGAGCGTGGACTAAGGCAAGAGGCGCTTGAAAGTACCTACGCATCATGGCATTTTGCCCTACACGCCAATGCACAGGGATTGTCATGCCAACCTCTTTATCAAAATACCTCGGAATTCCCAACAATACGTTGGAGTCGCTCGGGGTATTTGATCCTATCCTCGATCACGATACGCGTCTTTTTATTGACCCTTTGCTGTTGAAGCACTGCAAGACCCCAGAGTTTGCTTCCAGCTATTCTGATTTGCAGGCTAGATTTTTAGCAATTGGGAAGTTGCTCCATCACAGCAAAAGTAAGCATGATCCATTCTGGAAGTCTGCTGCCACTAAAATGAGTTGGCATGAAGTTCGCGGTCTTTGTATAGGTTATTCTACGGGTGGTACTGCCGGGAGCGGAATTGGGAAAGGGCTGCGAGACCGAATACTTGATACTGCAAAGCTAATTATTGATGCAGGGCGCAGTGATCCAGAACTTTTTGAGTTGGTAGGGCTGTTCGAAGATAACTTCGGGGCGGATCGTATTAGTGATATGACCGCAAATGTTATTCGAGAAGATATCCTGACTTATTCGCGCAATACTTATGGGAAAATATTGCCGAAAGGATGGGCGGGACCTATCGATAAGGGGACAGGGCTACCTAAAAACCCATTTACCAAAGAGCCTATATTGCTTGTTCCAAAGGAGCTGCTTCGTGACTTGCCTTCGGCGTTTGAGTGGAGTGGCTCTGATGAAATTGGGATCAGTAGTGCTGATGTTCGCGAAACTCTGAATGCACTAGTAGGTAATAGTTGGCGTTCGCTCGCTAATATGAAAAAGGAAGAGCTGAAGAAGCTGGTTCTTAAATATCCGGATTTAATTGACGATCTTGTGGATCAGTACGCTTCTAAAGATGTGAAGCCTTACGATTTTAATGAGGATAAAAAGGGGGAGTATGCTTGGTATCGGCGTAGTGTGGAAGCCGTTTCCGAACATCCCTTATCACTTTCGCTTAGTGCACATCCTACACTTGATGAGGTTTATGCCCTGGTTGTGTGTATATGTGAGAAGTTTAGGCAACTTGTTGAGAATAATGGGTTGAACACCCTGTTCTATGACGGTAAGTCGAAAGTTAAAAATGAGACTGCTATTCAACTGGCTTTTTATGGGATAGCAGAGGCTTACTGCGAAGCCAATAAAATTATGATAGCAAGGGAATCGAACTCGGGTCGTGGCCCGGTCGATTTCAAGTTTGGTTCAAACAATGAAAATAGCGTGCTTGTGGAAATAAAGAAATCTGACAATTCACATATAAAAAGTGGTATAGTGCGTCAGCTTCCGGAGTATATGAAATCGGAAAAGTCCAGAAAGGCAATTTACTTGATACTTGATCTCGGGATGAGTCAAAAACAAGTTGATAGTATGAATGAAATCCATTCGGCTATTTCTGGTTCAAATATCTCTCTCTTGTATATTGATGGGCAGCTGAAGCCCAGTGCTAGTAAACTTTAAAACGCCCGGTGCTGCGGTGCTGCGGTGCTGCGGTGCTGCGGTGCTGCGGTGCTGCGGTGCTGCGGTGCTGCGGTGCTGCGGTGCTGCGGTGCTGCGGTGCTGCGGTGCTGTCGGGTACCCATTAGTTCTTGTTCGCAATATCTTCGTTAATCACCATGCCATAAACAAAGAGAACTCCACAGATGGTTGTCTCGGGTAGATTTGAAATTACTGACTTGGACTGTGGTTTTGCTGTTTCTCTATGAGCTCAGTTGGGGTTAAGCATTCGACTGTGTGGATTGCATTTGCCACCACTTCGCCATGCTGGATTTTTTGTACCGAGTTTCAATGTTTCTTTCAACGCCTCGTTATGAGTACCTGACATAATCTTGCATGCCTTCCAGTCTGAATGCTCTTTCTTTCTAATTATGGCAGGTGCAAAGGTCGAAGTTATGCGGCAGCTCAGTTCTAACTATGCTCAGGTAGATATTGTGCGATTAACCATAGAATGCGGAGTGGAGGTGATAAGCCCTCAAAGGATGGGGTCAGGTCAAATGCTTTCTCTGGCCGAGACTTTGGTGGGATAGCTGTAGCGCACTTGTGGCGACAGCAATGATCATTTAAATTATTTGGATAGATAAGGTGTAATCAGGGAGAAGCATGCCGGTGTGTCTCCCTGATGATTACAAATTTAACCTACTTTAGTGAATGCGGGTCGCCTTCGTGCCCAAGTAGGGGAGGTTCACTACCAGATGGAAGGTCTTCAGCTCTAGACTGAGTTGCCCATGTGATTTTTGTGATTTCACTGATCCGATCAACGATAGGCTTCAGGTTTCCTCCGACCTTTTTCAGCATAACGCTTCCTTCCACCGTTAGGCCATAGAAGTGATCGAGGTCAGACATCTTTTTATGCATTTCAGATTGCAGCTTTTCTAGTCGTTTTAATAGTCGGCGCTTATGCTGATCCTCAAGTTCGGTATTATCTGTAATTAGCTGGCGCAACTCGTTTATTAATGTTTGTATTCTGCTAACGTCGCCATCTGTAAATTCATAAGAAAAGGTTTTTGTCACGATTCCTGCAAATTTCTTCTTGAGTGAGTCAAATCGGTGGCTAGATAGTTCTTTCTCCAAAGCATCTCTAACCTGAGCAATACCGCCGGCCATGATTCCACAAGCAGTCCCAAGGTCTTCATCGGAGGCATCGCTCAAGTAGAAGTCAAACTTTATTAGCTGTGCTTCATCCAGGGCAACGATAAGTGCGTAGCACTCTTGTAATAATTCGTGTATGGACCTATTCCAACCTTGCTCACCGTCGACCACTGTTAGTACATATTCACATATGTCGAAGGCTACTCGGCTTGGGTTGTCTTGGATGTCTTCTAGAAAATTCTCAGGAATGTTCATACCGGGTCCTTTAGGATAGGTTCAGAGACGGTAATGCAGGTGGTTTGCATTTCAATGCTGCTGGACATGCATTAAACTCACCTTGCGACGATGATAAGCAAAGGAATCCATCGCTTAGTCTACAACATCGACATTTGTATCTAGGGTAGTTAACAAGACTATCATGCTGTCGGAAGCATTTGCCTAACTTCGGTGGTGTATCCATGCGCTGACGTCCTTGATATCTTCCCGTATGGCATCTTGTTAAGGGGCAGCAGCTCAAGTGCATCTGCGGTGGTAGTAGCTTTGCCCATGTGCAGCAGTCACTCAGATGGTTTCATACCTGCGAGCATCCCAGTGAAAACCTAATCCCCCGTTCATTCAAAAATTTGGATTTGGATCATGCGAAAACACATCCAGTGCAAAAATCCCTGCGGGGTGGTGACTGCACTTAACCTTTTCCATTTGTACAAGCACTGGAGTGCAATACTTTATGGGAATCCGTATAGCACATAACATGGCCCCGTCATAGCTCTAAAGAGGGCCGCAGCGAGGCGAGTGAGTCTATGCGTAGCTCACGGTTGTGTTGGCAAGGCTTTGCTATACAGGGATATACTCAGGCGGCTGCTTTCATCTCTTTCTGTACTCGCTGTACGGTACTGAGAGCGCAACCAACAACGGTTGCTGTCTTGCGAAGACTCTGACCGGCCTCAAGGGCCATACGGATTCGCTCATGCAAGGCTTTATCAGTTTTTCGTCCCTTGTACACACCATTGGCCTTTGCAGTAGTGATACCTTCAGCTTGACGGCGGCGACGGTCTTCATAGTCCTTACGAGCAACCACGGCCAGCATGTCGAGTAGCATGCTGTTGACGGCATTAATCATGCCTTTAGTAAAGTCATCAGCCGCATCTGATTTGGCCAAGGCTGCATGGCTAGTGGGTAGGTCTAGGCTAACTATGGTAATGCCCTTGTCCTTAATGCGAGCCTTCAAATCATCCCAGTCATCAGCTTGGAGACGAGACAGGCGGTCCACTTGTTCGATGAGCAGCACATCACCTTCATGACTGTCATCGATCAGCCTATTAAGTTGGTCACGCTCCAGCTTTGCACCAGACACGTTCTCAACATAGAACGCGGCGACCTTATGATCGTGTGCATTAGCGAACTCTGACAGAGCGGCACGTGCGCGGTTTGCATCTTGATCTTGTGCCGATGCCCGAAGGTAGCCGCGAATGAACATATTGAATCCATCCTGTATCGTTTTGGATGTACCGACTATAGGTGTACCGCTTAGAGTGGTCAAATTATATTATAGGTGCAGGGTGGCGGCTGCCATGAGGTCGCCAAGATGTACTGCCTGATGTATACCCAAATGGGCTCACTGTCCTCGGCATCGTCCCAGCGTTAGCCGGTGACACGATCTGACAAGTCAAGCCTATGTAGCATTCGGCTATCGACTGGGGATTTGACATATTTGGTATTAGCCTTTCCGAGGATGGCAACCAGAAGTCGACATACCAATGCCTTCATTTGCAGGGTGACGTTGGTAGGGTTTCCATCGGGCTTATTACCACCGTAAATCGAGAACCCTAAAGGCTCATCGAAGAATAGGGCTTCGTGGATGGCATCGTTACGGGCGATTGATAGGGGTGAAGCACCTGCTTTGCTTTCTGCCCATTCGGGTATGGGGATGTCGAATTTTTCACACATCCATTGGATTCGTCGTGCATGAGGCACTCGTAGGTTGGTCTTCTCCTTGACTTCGAGAAGCTTGAAACAGCCATCTAATGCCATGTAGAGGTATTGAAACCGCTCAAAAGGAAGGCTCTGTGGGTACTGGGCCAAGAACAAAGCGTGGATGACTGCGGCGATTCTCTTGGGTGCACGATGAGCGTCGCGTTCCTGCTCTAGGAAATCGAGTGCCAAATGCACAGCTTCGATTAGGGTGCGACAGTTAAGGGCGAAGTCAACGAGTTTGTGCGGCTTAACGGGGGTCGCATCAAGAAAGCCTGCCTCTGTAGTTGTCAGACGCATGCCAGTAAACAAGGATAGGCACCAGACTATGAAGTCGAGGTCGTCTTGGTCCTTGTTTCTATGAAGGGTCAGAGCGTGGGTTTTAGGCAGTCCGAAGATGCGGCTGCTATAGGGCATGGGTCGGACAATTCCGCTCACGAAATTCAATCGCTCCTGTGGCCCCGGGTAGAGCCAGCCGTCGATGATGTTCTTATCTTCGGCGATTAAGGATACGGTTTCCTCGTGATCTGGTAGGGTCAGGATGGAAAACCTTTCAGTCTTCATATCGCTGCGTACTGGGTAGTAGCCGAAATTTACGGTAATTCCGCTTGCCAATGAGTGTTGCAGTTTTCCGGGCATGGTTGTAGATGCCTCGTGCAGTTTAATTTTCGGTGTTCCAAACCTTAGGATCGGAGCGAGTCGATACCTGATGCGATGGATTCGGCATTGGTGTCGAGGGTTTGCAGGATGTTTAGAACGTTGTCATGCACGTCTATTGATCCACGCTGCATGATCCACAAGCTCACCTCTTCAATAGCCGCACGGATGGCGATTTGGTTGATGTGCAGCAGCTCAAGGGTATCGGCAGTGCTTGAGGAGCGGTCGTCCATGATGGGGCGTCCTATGAGGTTGGTTCAGTCTTCGTAGCTTGCCGTGATTGCGTTTTCAAGCTCTTGCACCAGCTCTGGGAGGTTGATTCCCAGTACCTTACCTAAGTCTCGGAGCTGCACAATGTCCAGCCTAGGCGTCCCGTTCTCCACGTCGCTCATGAACGATTGAGGGTGGTGTGATCACGGATTCGACTGGTGGCTCGCACCGTTCAGTCAGGGTGGCTTTGCGAGCCTGAGCTGGTCAGGATTTCTACATCTTCTACAAGGGATGATGGGCGACACCCTAACGCCCAGGCGAGCTTGAAAATGATGGTGATAGTGGGCTGATTCACTCCGCGTTCAATGAGGCTGACGTAATTCCGCTGAATGTCAGCTTCGAGGGCCAACTGCTCCTGCGTGAGCCCTGCCTCCGTTCTTCTTTTACGAAGAGCTTTTCCAAATGCCAATCCAGTATCCAATCCATGCCCCCTCTGATGTAGGGCGGACTTTCGGGTGTGAGGAGTGGCAAGGTCTTCACAATATACTGTGAAAAAGCAAAAAGATATGACACGATCCCAATCGGGATGATGGCTCCGCGCGATGGATCGATCAGGGATTGAGTGTGAGACATCGTCCAAATTTCGAGGACATGACGACTTGGGGTAATTGATGACGGTTTCAAGATTTTTTGGGGTAAAGCCGGCTAGGACCGAAGGACAGCGGGCCAATGCTGCCAAAACCTATGAAGGGCTGATAAAGAAGGTCATCGCTGGTGTGGGGGTGGTCCCGATCACACTGGGTCTGTACGCCAATCAAGCTCAGGGCTCTCAATCTGAGGCTGAAGCGGTAGCAGCGCTATGCGACGCTATGAGTGCCCAAGCATATAGCACGATGGAAATGCGTCAGCTATCCACACCTAAACATGAGTTGAAAGACATCGTAGACAATCATATGACCAGTCCTAGCAGCCGGATGCGCCAATATAAGCTGATTGATGAAGCATATCAGGTTGAGCTTGTAAGCTCTGAGCGAGCGGGGCTTGTTGCTCACGAATTTGCTGAGAGGCAGCGAACCAAGTGCATTGCAGAGCAAGGTATGTGATCGATTAGCACTGCATGTCTCACAATCAATCTCATATATACTTTACTGATTTAAAGGAAGGATTCATGCGACCATTTATTGCAGCTGCCACCATAGCATTCCTCAGCGGCTGTGCTGCACCGCCCTCCATTGGTGAGGCTACTCCCGCACCGGCTAACCGACTTCTTGCACTGCAAGCAGAGGACCAAGGTAAGGACGGCACGGTCACTGTGATTCGTGAAGGAGCTGCACAGGGTGGTCATTGTTTCTTTGGTATCTACCTTGATGGGAAGCTTGTCGCTCGACTAGATAATGGCGAGAAGGCCAGCTTCTATGTGAAGCCCGGCAGAAGGCTCATTGGTGTCGGCTCCGACCCTCAAGGGGCTGGACCTTGTTCAGGGAACGCTCAATTCAAAAGGGAAGTGGCAACATGGCTTGAGGTTGGTGAAAAACAAACATTCAGAATTGCATTCCAACCAATGTTGGACATCCGTCCTTCCTCCTACTGACGAATAGTAAAGCCCTTGCTTGTGTAAGGGGGATGGCAGTCATCTACTGTGTGACGGTGGAAGTGAGACACCGCCTATCAACGGTCAAGCGACTGCCATCATCACCTCAGTACCCGCGAACGAGTGCGAAGTTGTGGTGGGTAAGCAACGAAAATTCAAAATCGCATTCTTGTCAGTGCCTGACAGACGCCCTTCTTCCTATTGATCCGCACTCGACATAGCATCCTCATCTTGAGCTGAGAGCTCTCCTGCTCGCATAGGAGGCGCTTTCCCTTCTTGTCTATACCTACTCATAAACTCATTGAGAACGCATCTGCAATAGCTTTGCAGGAGCTTTCAGGTCTACTTGCGTCTGTGAATTGATCAGGAAATGACTAAAGCGTAGATGGATCAAGATCAATTGATGTGAAAGCAGCCTGTGCTTGGCACGCAAGCAAGCGACATCAAGCAGAATCAAAGGTGTAGCCAAATTGCTCGTATCTCCCTGCAGGAGATGTGGAGCATGTTCGCATGACTAGCACCTGTTAATCGTGTGTTACACACACAGGCACATAAGAGAGAGCGTAGTCACATGTGCATTGCACATAGGCATACAATTGCACTACGTGCGAATGCGATCATCTACTTGCACACATCAGTGTCCGCAAGTGAGCACAGAGTGCGAATGCTCTTCAGAAGGACAGATCAGTGAAGCCTGTCCAGCTCTTGACCTTTTCTGTGCTGAAGCACAGAAGAATAAATTATCTGTGTGTAAGCACACAGGTATACATGCTCTTGGTTCTGAAGGGAGCTTGTCCCTTCTCCCTCTCACCTATCCTTCATAATCCACCCAAGGTTTCACCTTGAAGAAAAACCTATCCTGTGGACAATCTCCACAGAAGACAGCCCCCTTATTAATCGTCGTCCGAGCCGTCCGACTCTTAATAAGGTCAACATGACGGGACGTTAGGCTGCAAGCTGTAGTGCTAGCTCCATCCGCTCAATCTCATCGAAGAATGGGTCATAGCATTCCCGTTTTGGCTCAGGAATCAGTTGCCGCAGCTTTCCCTGTGGCCTAGCCGGTGCTGGCAAGTCTTCCGTGCCGTCGATTCGATCAGCAATACCCTTTGTTCGACTCAGTAGCTTTTCAAAAGGTTCTGACCCAAGGCCGGTACTTAAAGCTTTAATGTGACTCATCCCGCTGTAATATTGCACAGACAGTAACCGGTCGCCTTCGTCCGAATTTACAACAGGAACTGCAAAACGCTCCATAAACTCGGTCATGCCCTCTTCATAGCGAGTTCGCATTTCAAGAGCAAAAGACTCCATCCACTCCCGGCAGGCGGTGGCGTGTAGAGGATTCATCCAACTTGGTCGGAATGTCGCCACTTCGCTGCTCGCAACTGCCAAGTCTCTAACCTTACGTTTCACTTTATCAATCTCAGTTTGAGTCAGGTTGGAATCATACTTGCCAGTACCGGTATTCCAAGTTACTCCGTAGATGCCATGACAAATGGTTCTGAGTTCATCATTTGAAATACCGCAACTTGAAATTGCATGGTCGTAGACAGCAGCAGATGCCTTGTCCAAGTTTGTCAGCACGCCAGCACCTTTAATCTTACCCTTGATTAGTTGCTTGACGCGGCGTTCTCGCACTCCAGTAGCGCTTACAATCTTCGCAATCGACAAGCCGTCCACTTCGTACAGTCGTACTACTTCATTCTCCAGATTAATTTCATATGTAGCACCAATATTTGCCATTACTTCTATTCTCCTTTTTTCGTTCAGTTCAATAGGCATTCCTCTCGGGTTGTGCCGATTTGGTGTGGGTGTAACTGTTTAAATCACAGGCATGACAAAGCCATCTACGATGCGCAATTCGTTTTACGAAAGCGGTCGTGTGGAGGGTGGCATGCTGAATGAGGGGCGAATCATACAGCAACCAAAAAAACATGAACACGTCTTGACAGATTATCTAAATGAAATCAGCAGAAAATCTCTTAGAGAACTCTAATAAAACTTAGAGAGGTCGTGAAAATACGTTTCCAAGCAAGAATTCACCAATAGTCCATGGCTTCAAACCAAGCGTTCACAGACGAAAAAGCCCCGACCACCACAAGCTCATCGCCAGTTAATGATCGGGGCTTTTCTGATAGCTCAGCAAGACACATCATCAAGCCTTCCTCAATGTAGGTTGACCATCCGGTTACAACGCCAGCGTGGTGATAGGTGCTTCACTGCTGCGAGAAACGCCTTACTGATCCTCACCAAGTGATAAACAGACACAGTGTCATGCTTGGTCGTCAAGTGTTGATACTTTTCGAACACCCTGGGACAGACAGACATCACATGCCATTGTCTACCCTTGTAGCGATGATCAATAATCAATCGCTCGTCAGCACTGACATTCCCATACCCGGCATGAATCGAATTGCTGGGCCAGTGGAGGGTCAGGACATTCATCCTCGCCCTCCTTGTTCCAAGCTGAACAAAGCACCAATCGGCTCTGGCTGCTCAGGGAAGCCATCAGGAACTATAAGCTCGCCAAAACACTCAGCAGCCTCACGCTCTGCATCTCGACGACGTTTGGCTGCTGCTTCCTGAGCTTTACGTCGATCTCTTTCTTCTGCTGCTTCCAGTAACTGTTGTGTCAGCTGTGCTTTGTACTCATCACAAGACGCTTGCAAGTAAGCAACGTAGTCCGCTTTGACTTGAGCTTTCAATACCTCTTTTTCTTCGTCCTGTATAGACTGCGGTTTGATCATTGGTACAGCATGTGTAAGTTCGGCATGTGTAATCGGCCAGCGACGGTCAAGCATGTAACCTTCATGCACCTTATTTGCGACCAGCCTTAGCCAGTCATGCTCAAGTGGATGAGACACGATAATAGTAGATTCGCTGGTGTTCTCATATGCATGCAGCCGCACACGAAGCCTATGATTGAACTGCACGTCACACCATTTAGGCGGAACGCCGTGAATGGTTGTTTTGCTTGCCTTGTTACTCATTGTCTTGCTCCTTTACTTTACGCATATGGTTAAGGATAGAACTCAGCCGATTGGCACGATATGTCTCTGCCTTCTGTTCCCTTGTGGTAGTCTCGTCGTTACACACGGTTCCCGTATGAACAATCGCCTTTCGCTTGGCGGTTGCTTTTCGCAAGCCGCGTACGAACGCCTCTACGCTGCTGTTGCTAGTCATTGCTGTAACTCTCCACAGTGTTGTTCATGATTTTTTCTTTGGATTGGTAGTGCATCGATGATGTATTCCCCTAAGCCCTTCCCTGCAGATAGGGTCGCGATGACAAGGCTGGTGTATTGGAGTACCGGCAAACGAAGATGTACTAAAAGGCCGTCTTTCTTGCTGGCTCTTGAAAGCTTACTTCGGCAAGATTGGGAGCAGGTTTTTCGATGAGAGCGGCTGGTAGGATTAATTGCTGAATTGCAGACGACACAGTGCCGCCCCTGAATGTAGGGGTTCATTTTTGATACCTCGCTTTAGTTTGTATTGGGCATGAAGAATCCCCTAATTGCCAAGCGATACCGTGGTGCAGGTGCACTGTTAGATCATTCGTTGGTAATTAGGGGCTTCTTCACGGAAGGGGGTGATGGAGCGGGTGCGGCTAAGTTTGGCTAGATCAATTAGTGAAGTAAAACGCCTAATTAACCAATGCCTGCTTAGCTACGGGGGTTCTTGGGTTTTCTTCGAAAAGAGTGTAACAAAGTCAAGCTCTTATATTTGATATTATAACAAAATAAAGCTTATTTGTCAATATCCGTGGCATGCATGGCACAACTTTGTCAATTATTTTTCATGCTCATCGAGTTGAGGTTCTCTACGTTTGGTTGAGTCGTGTGATGGTCGAGCTAGTTGTCAAGGCAGGATGCCCTATCTCTATCTTCGTAATGGCTTCGAACATTGCTTTGAGTGGGCTGCGGCTGCCGTAGATGCTAAACGTTACTGCTCCGTCCTCATGGCCTGCGATTCTCTTGATAAGGGAGTCCTGTATCCCGGCTTCCCTCAGATCGTCAATCAGCGTGTGGCGGAAACTATGAAACGTCTTTCGTGAGTCCACGATGCCCAGCTTTGTCTTGTAGCGGCCAAACCACTTCGATGGTGCGTGGCCCAGCTTACCCCGCACTGCTTCCAGTTCGGGGAATAGCCGATCAGCTCCTGTGGCCCTGACAGACTCCACGTGCAGCAACAGGCCAAGGTCGATCAGGGCTGGGTGTAGGGGCAGTACTCGGCGACTGCTGGCATTCTTCAGCTGCTGATCGTCACGCTTGTCATCTATCCGAACGCACGCGATGCCCTGGTGCTCGGTAATGTCATCCACTCGAAGTTGGCAGAGTTCTTCCAGTCGGCAACCTGTGGTTCGTCCCAGAAGGGGCAGCCAATATCGCCAAGGGTGTTTGCGGGCATCTGCGCGCAGCGAGTCGAGGTTGAGTAGAACAGCCAAGTCTTCGCGGTCAAATGACAGTCGTGCGTCTTTGGCCGATCCCGTCATCACCTTCATCCCGGCAAGTGGGTTATCGGTCATGTATCCGTTTGCCTTGCACCAGTTCATGAAGGCAGTGAGCTTCCGTAGCCGGTTGTTCACGGTGACGGCGGTGATGGTCTTGTACGTACTGCCCGACTCTACCACCTGCTTCAGGGTCTTTCCTTTGAACTCGGGCCGTAAGCCGAAGTACTGGGGGCACCGGCTGAGTCGTTCCTTTAGCAGTCGGGCTTGCTGGACGTCGAAGGATTCAGCGGGCATATCGCCCATTAGCTCGAACAGATCGGACAATGCACGCTCCACTTCCTCGGCGCTGCCCTGCCGCCATGTGCCGCCCCGTTTGCCTTCCTCAATATAGAGTTTCGACAGAGAGGCGAGGGTCGGGCCATTGCTCCGTGGTGCGACGGTTTTAACCCTCCGTGGTGCACTCTGGATGATTCGTTGAGGGGTAGCTTCTCGCCACTGCGTGCACAGCGCACGTAGCGTCTGGAGGTCTTCTAGCGGGTGCTCGCTGAGGTGGTGATGTACTTGCTGGGCCAGTGTGCTAGCGAGAAACGTGGCGGCTTGCCGCTCTCTGATCCCAAGGCTGATACGTAGGGTTTGACGGGTCGGAAACAGATACTTCGGTAGTCGAAGGTTAAGGTAGTAAACGGACTGACGACGGACAATATAGGACATGGAAGACACCAGAGTGGACCAGTGAAGTGGACCAATTGAGTGGAACAATTCTGATCACACCCCAAGATTTTGAGCGTTGCTTCAGGTACACTCTGCGGCCTGAAACGAATGTCGGTAGAGCCCCATAAAATTGTCACCAACCCAGACGCAGCGCGGCTTTCGGCAAGCCTGCAAAGCGTGCTTGCATGCTACTCGGCATGGCCCGGAAGGGAGCAGCCATAGCGGGAACATCGAGTGCCGGGGTGTGGCTGGTGGGGCCGCCTCCATTTTGGGCGCAGGAATTTTCCGGCGTACCTGTCAGGCGTCGCCCATCAGACGCGTTTCTTTACACCCTCGCACCGTTTTCCGCCTGCACGATCCCGCGCAGCGCCTTATCATGCATCCCATCGTGTTGGCCCATTCGGCCAGGAGATAGCGACCGTGGAACATGTCGACGACCTCACCCGCCAGAAGATCCGCGAGTGGCAGCTGCGCCGCCTGGAAATCAAGGACCAGATGGCCGCCAGCCCCGAGCGTGTGCTGGAGCTGTCGCAGGTGCTCGACCAGATGGAAGAAGAACACGAGCGTATTCTCGAGGCAGCGGTCGTGCCGGTGGCAGTAACGGCTGACGCGGCGGCCTTCGAGCTGCAGGTGCAGGTGTCGGCGCAGTCGGTGCGCGACTTGCGCAAGCTGCTGGAACTGGCGCTGCATGAGCTCGATGGCGTACTCGACGCACCGCGGGTGGGTGTCAGCTATCCCGGCGACATGTCGGGGTCGTTGGGGGCCTACCGCTTCGAATTGGTGGTGGGGCAGGCCGCTGAATCCGACAAATCTTGAGTGATCCCCGGACCCATACCGACATGCAGCCCGAACACTTCGATTTTTCCCATCCGGTGTACCTGCCGGTCAGCGCAGAGGTGTGCCAGGCCTTGCTGCAGGCCGAGGGCGCGCCTGCGCTTGACGCCCTGGGCGAGCCGGAGCTGGCGGCGGTACTGGTGATCCAGAACCTGGCCCAGGCACAGGGCCAGGTCGATGCGCGGGCGGCGGAAAAGGTGCTCGGCAAGCTGTTGGCATGGGCGGTCGATGGCGCGCACTCGCCTGGCGTGGGCTTGCTGTCCGAGGCCCGTCGGTTGTTCGATGCGCGCAAGCTCTATTTTGGTCTCGAGGTGATCAAGGGCTCCAAGCTGCGCCTGCTCGATGCCGAACAGGTTCAGGCGCGGGAGTACCTGCTGGCGGACGGCAAGTGGGATTTTGACTACCGTATCCGCCTGCACCACAGTGACAACCCGTTCAGCCAGCGGGTGACCACTGGCTTCGACAGCGAGCGTTGGCTGACCGTCGAGCAGGACAAGCTGCTCAAGGTCATCCAGGCCAACCTCGACGAGGACATCCATGTGCAGGGCTACGCCGGGATCGGCAAGAGCTACCTGCTCGGCGCGCTGATGGAATGCCTGCCCCGTGGCCGGGTGCTGGCCCTGGCGCGCACGCCGGCCAAGCTTGGTACCCTGCGTCGACGCATGGGGCTGGATGCCCAGGCCAAGGTCGGCATGACCTTTGGCCAGTTCGCCCGGGCCCTGCTCAAGGACACCCGGCCGGTTCCCGCCCGGACGGCCCAGCGCGGCCCCGGCAAGCGCCGGCTGGCCGAAGAGCTGGGGATCGTCGGGCTGCGCCAGTACGACGCCGAGCACGCCCTGGATATCTGCCTGGAAGTGCTGCGCAACTATTGCGAGTCGCGGGACTACAGCCTGTCCAGCCGCCACCTGCCGCATTTTCGCCAGGCGCTGTCCGGCCTCGATGCCCAGGTGCTGCTCGAGTACGCCAGCCGCCTGTGGCGTTACCTGGAGGCGCAGCCGACCTGGGGCGCGCAGACCGGGTTCGAGGCGTTGCTGCTGCTCAAGCGCGCCAGCCTGGGTGGCTGCAGCGTGCCCGCGCGTTTCAGCCATGTGATCATCGACGAGAGCCAGGACGTGCCGGCCTCGCTGCTGCAGGTTATCGAGCGTGGCCGCCAGGTGCTGATCACCCTGGGCGACGAGTACCAGAAGGCCTACGGCGAGGTGGTCAGGCGCGAGCGTCAGGTGCGCCAGAAGGACATGGCCTTCGCCGTGCGCTCCGGGCCCAAGGTGGAACGGCTGATCAACCCGTTGATCGGTGTGCACTCGAAGAAGTCCAAGGTCGCGTTCGAGGCGGCGCGGCATGTCGATGTCGGCATCGAGCACTTCCCCGAAGGGTTCGTCCCGCCCGAGGGCTGCGTGGTGCTGACCGCCTCGCGCTGGGACACGATGCGCTGGGCCATGGAGATGGCCGAGTCCAACTGCCTGCTGAACTTCCCCGACTGGCCTGACATGCGACGGTTCATGGTCACCGCGATTGGCCTGTTCAGGGCGGCGTTCTATGCACCGGGACAAGACGCCGAAGGGCCGCATGGGTACTTCGCGCACCTGCTCGACTGGCAGCAGGTGCGCGAGTCCGAGCGTTTCGATGCCGCGTTCCAGTGGGTCGAGGCGCGGCTGGAGGCGGGTTTCAAGCTTGCCGACCTGACCGGCCTGGACGCGCGGGTCGCCGCGCAGCCTGCCAGCCTCACGCTGTTGATGGCCGAGGAGGCCGGTGGCCTGGAGTTCGATCAGGTGCTGTTGACGCCGGAGCTGATGACCACCCAGCGCTTCAAGGACGCCTACGCCTTCGATGCGCGGATTTGCGCGGTGTACATCGCCCTGTCGCGGGCGCGTCGGCAGTTGTACCTGCCCTATGACGTGGAAGAGTGGATCAACTACCACAAGGGCCAGCCGTTCCGCGAGTTGCACGGCTACTGAGCCCGCTGTCGTACTGTGGTCTGGCGGGCCTTATCGCGGGACAGGGCGACTCCCACGCTTGCCCTTGCTGGCCGACACTTGCATCAGTCGCCGAAAGGTCGGGCATTGCAGGTGGTTCTCCTCGGGGCACACTGCCGCATGCCGCAGCCCTTTGCTCATCGCCTGCAGGCGCTTGATCCTCTGCTCGATCTCATCGGCCTTGACCAGCAGCAACGCTCGGTCAACCCGTTGCTCATCCAGCATCGCCGCCACTTCGTCCAGCGAAAAGCCTGCCGCCTGGCCCAGGGCGATCAGGGCCAGGCGTTCTGGCGTATCCGCCGGGAATTGCCGCCGTTGGCCATGGCCGGCGAGCGATGTGAGCAAGCCCTTGTTCGCGTAGTAACGCAAGGTCGACGCCGGCACTCCGGTGCGCCTGGCGACATCGGCAATGTCCATCTTAGCTCCCTTGACTTGAAGTTGACTTCAACTTGCATGCTGCTTGGCATCGACCTTTCCGTCAATCCGCCAAGGGCTTTCGTCATGAGCGCTTCTTCTCTCGCATTTTCCATTTTGCTTATCGGCATCGGCGCCACCCTGGTCATGGACCTGTGGACCCTGCTGCTCAGGCGCCTGGGCGTCACCACGCTGAACTACGCGCTGGTCGGGCGCTGGGCGGGCCACCTGTTCGCGGGGCGCTGGCGGCATGTGGCGATCGGCAAGGCCGCGCCGGTCAGGGGTGAGCTGGCGTGGGGCTGGTTGCTCCACTACGCCACGGGGCTGGTGTTTGCGGCGCTGCTGGTGGCTATTGCCGGGGAGGGGTGGTTGCTGGCGCCGGTCCTGTGGCCCGCGTTGCTGTTCGGGGTGGTCTCGGTGCTGGTGCCGCTGGTGGTGGTGCAGCCTGCATTGGGTGCAGGGTACTTCGCTGCGAATACGCCATCGCCCTTGAAGAGTTGTCTGCGCAGCCTGGTGACGCATTGCGTGTTCGGGATCGGCCTCTACCTGGCGGCGCTGGGTGTCGTGGCAGCAGGTATTTGAGGCCCTTGGTCATCGGCGAACTGGCGGGGCTGGCGACCATCGGTATACCGCTCGACGATTCGCTGCATCTCCCCGGACTCCTTGATCCGCACCAGCGCCCTGAGCACACCTTGGGTCGGCAGTTGGGGATCGTTGCGCACCATGCAGCCCAGCGCTTGCTCTTCCAGCACGGCCAAGGCTTGCAGGCGCTGCCCCGGTGGCAGTGAGCGGTTGTACCACTGCAATGACAGCTGGTTGCTGATCGCGTGACGAAAGCGTCCGGCCTCGAGCTTCTGCAGGGCCAGTAGTTGGTTGCGGCTGTCCTCGCGCTGCAGGCGGCCCTGGCTGAACAGGGGCTCCAGGGTGGGATAGGTGTAGCCGAGCACGGTGCCGATGGCCTGCGGCGGCAGTGTTTCCGGGCGGGTGGGACCGCTGTGGCCGGGGCGGCCGATCAGCAGGTCGCGCTGCTCGATGATGGGGATGCTCCACAGGTAGTCGCCCGGCCGGTCGGTCAGCCACTGGGTGGAGACATAGCAGCGCACGTCGATTTCGCCGGCTTGCATCGCCTCTTGCAGGCGCAGGCGGGCCATCACGTGGTATTGCGGGCGGGCATCGGTCTCCCGGGCAATGGCCTGCATCAGCTCGAACAGGATGCCTTCCACCGGTTGCTGGTCCTCGGTGCGCATCAACGGCATGCTCCAGCTCTCGGCGACGGAAAAGCGCAGCACCGGCGGTTGCGCCAGGCCGTGGGTGGTCCACAGTAACAGGATGGCCAGGACTCGCCGCACGCCTCATCCTCCCTGATCTGCCGCTGGTGTGCCCGCCTATGAGCTTAGACGAGATCGGCAGGGTGCAATTTCGGCCCCGCTCCGCTAGCATTAGCGCTCTTTCCGCCCGCTCCGGTCACGATGGTTTTTTGATGAGTTATCAGGTTCTTGCACGTAAATGGCGTCCGCGCTCGTTCCGCGAAATGGTCGGCCAGACCCATGTGCTCAAGGCTTTGATCAACGCCCTGGACAACCAGCGCCTGCACCACGCCTACCTGTTCACCGGTACCCGGGGCGTGGGCAAGACCACCATCGCGCGGATCATCGCCAAGTGCCTGAACTGTGAGACCGGCATCACCTCCACGCCGTGCGGCACCTGTTCGGTGTGCAGGGAGATCGACGAAGGCCGTTTCGTTGACCTGATCGAGATCGACGCCGCCAGTCGCACCAAGGTCGAGGACACCCGCGAACTGCTCGACAACGTGCAGTACGCGCCGAGCCGCGGGCGCTTCAAGGTCTACCTGATCGACGAAGTGCACATGCTCTCCACCCACTCGTTCAACGCCTTGTTGAAGACGCTGGAAGAGCCGCCGCCCTACGTCAAGTTCATCCTCGCCACCACCGACCCGCAGAAGCTGCCGGCGACCATCCTGTCGCGCTGCCTGCAGTTCTCGCTGAAGAACATGAGCCCGGAACGGGTGGTCGAGCACCTGACCCATGTGCTGGGCGCCGAGAACGTGCCGTTCGAGGAAGATGCCCTGTGGCTGCTCGGCCGCGCTGCCGATGGCTCGATGCGCGATGCCATGAGCCTGACCGACCAGGCCATCGCCTTTGGCGAGGGCAAGGTGCTGGCTGCCGACGTGCGGGCGATGCTCGGCACGCTCGATCATGGCCAGGTGTACGGGGTGCTGCAGGCGTTGCTTGAAGGTGATGCCCGGGCATTGCTGGAGGCGGTGCGCGACCTGGCCGAACAAGGGCCGGACTGGAACGGCGTGCTGTCGGAAATGCTCAATGTGTTGCACCGGGTGGCCATCGCCCAGGCCCTGCCCGAGGCGGTTGACAACGGCCAGGGCGACCGTGAGCGCGTGCTGGCGCTGGCCCAGGCCCTGCCGGCCGAGGATGTGCAATTCTATTACCAGATGGGCCTGATCGGCCGTCGCGACCTGCCGCTGGCGCCGGACCCGCGTGGCGGCTTCGAGATGGTCCTGCTGCGCATGCTGGCGTTCCGCCCAGCCGACACCGACGATGCGCCGAAGCCGCTACTAAAGCCGTTGGGGATCAGCCAGGCCACAGCTGATCCGGCCCAACCGGTGGCAGCGGCGGCTGTGGCCGTGGCGCCGCCCGCTGTCGCCAGCCCTGTCGCTGAAGCGGTCGCGCCGGTGCCCATGGCTGAGCCACCCGAGCAGCCCGAGCCGCCAGTCGTCGAAGTGCCGGTCGTTGCCGAGGTTGTCGAGGCGCCGCAATCGGAACCAGAGCCCGAGCCACAGCCGCAGCCCGTCGAGGAGGTCATCGACCTGCCGTGGGAGGAGCCCGTTGCCGCGCCGGCGCCGGTTGCACCCGAGCAGCCGCCCGAGCCTGCACCTGAGGTCGAAGCCGCCAAACCGCAGCCGGACTACGACGAGCCGCCGTTCGATCCGTCGGCCTACAGCCCGGCGGGCATGGAGCGTGACGACGAGCCGCCGGGAGACGAGGACTACTACACGCCCGACAGCGACCCGGCCGGCTTCAGCTACCTGGACGAGCTGGCCGAGCACGTGCAGGAAGAGGCGCCCGTCCAGGCGCCGGAGCCGCTGCCGGCGGCCATGCCGGCGACCGGGCTGGCCCTGCAATGGCTGGAATTATTCCCACAGTTGCCTGTCTCCGGTATGACAGGCAACATCGCCGCAAACTGTACGCTGATCGCCGCTGATGGTGATGACTGGCTGCTGCACCTGGACCCGGGGCAGGGCGCGCTGTTCAACTCGACCCAGCAGCGCCGACTGAATGAGGCGCTCAACCAACAGTTGGGCCGCGAGATCCGCCTGAAGATCGAGCTGATTCGCCCCGAGCAGGAAACGCCGGCCCAGGCGGCCTCGCGCAAGCGCGCCGAGCGCCAGCATGACGCCGTCGTATCGATCGAGCAGGATCCGCTCATCCAGCAGATGATCCGGCAGTTCGGCGCGACGGTCAGGCAGGATACTATTGAGCCTGTAGATGCCCTGGCCAGCCAGGGCCAATAACGGATAACCATGCGGCCCGCCTGTGCGGGGCCGCATCACATGACCCAATCGAGGTATACCCCCATGATGAAAGGTGGCATGGCCGGCCTGATGAAGCAGGCCCAGCAGATGCAGGAAAAGATGCAGAAGATGCAGGAAGAGCTGGCCAACGCGGAAGTCACCGGCCAGTCCGGCGGTGGCCTGGTCAGCGTGGTGATGACCGGTCGCCACGACGTCAAGCGCGTCAGCATCGACCAGAGCCTGATGTCGACCGACGAGGACGACAAGGAAGTGCTCGAGGACCTGATCGCCGCCGCGCTGAACGACGCCGTGCGCAAGATCGAGCAGAACAGCCAGGACAAGATGGGCAGCATGACCGCCGGCATGCAACTGCCGCCTGGTTTCAAGATGCCGTTCTGATCGGCTGATCGCTTCACACCGGGGAGCAACGACCTGTGGGACGTTGCTCCCTTGTTCATTGTGTTTCCTGAAATTGGACGGCCCGCCGAGATGAGCTTCAGCCCCCTGATCCGCCAACTGATCGACGCCCTGCGCATCCTGCCCGGCGTCGGCCAGAAAACCGCCCAGCGCATGGCCTTGCAGCTGCTCGAGCGCGACCGCAGCGGTGGCACGCGCCTGGCCCAGGCCCTGAGCCAGGCCATGGAAGGCGTCGGCCACTGCCGCCAGTGCCGGACCCTGACCGAGCAGGAGCTGTGCCCGCAGTGCGCCGATCCGCGCCGCGACGACAGCCAGCTGTGCGTGGTGGAAGGGCCAATGGACGTGTACGCGGTGGAGCAGACCGGTTATCGCGGCCGCTACTTCGTGCTCAAGGGACACCTGTCGCCGCTCGATGGCCTGGGGCCGGAGGCGATCGGCATTCCGCAGTTGATGGCGCGGATCGAAGAGCAGGGCACCTTCAGCGAGGTGATCCTGGCCACCAACCCCACGGTGGAAGGGGAAGCGACTGCACACTACATCGCCCAGTTGCTGGCCGAGAAGGGCCTGACCGCCACGCGCATTGCCCATGGCGTGCCGTTGGGTGGGGAGCTGGAGCTGGTGGATGGCGGGACGCTGGCGCACGCCTTTGCCGGGCGCAGGCCGATTTCGCTGTAAGACCCAGCCCTTTCAAGGTCTTGCGATTTTTGAGATATGACGTTTCCAGCTCAACATTGCCGGGGCTGCAAAGCAGCCCCGGCAATTCCAAGTCGGACGCCAATTTTCAGCACCTTGAAAGGGCTGGCTGTAGCCCCGCGATTGTTCTGAAGGCGAACTCAGTATTCGCTCAGGGAAAACTCGGTCAGGCAGAAGGTCGGCACCCCGGCCGCTTGCAGGCGGCGTGAACCTTCCAGTTCCGGCAGGTCGATGATCGCCGCCGCCTCGAACACCTGGGCACCGGTGCGGCGCACGAGGTTGGCTGCGGCCAGCAGGGTGCCGCCGGTGGCGATCAGGTCATCGAAGATCAATACCGAGTCGCCTTCACAGAGGCTGTCGGCGTGCACTTCCAGGAAGGCCTCGCCGTATTCGGTCTGGTAACCCTCGCTCAACACGTCGGCCGGCAGCTTGCCCTGCTTGCGGAACAGGATCAGCGGCTTGTTCAACTGATGGGCGATGATCGAGCCGATCAGGAAACCCCGCGCGTCCATGGCACCGATATGGCTGAACTCGGCCTCGACATAGCGCTCGATGAACTGGTCAGCGACATAGCGCAGTCCGCGCGGCGACTGGAACAGCGGGGTAATGTCGCGGAAGATCACGCCCGGCTTGGGGAAGTCCACTACCGGGCGGATCAGGGCTTTGAGGTCGAAGGTGTCGCTGTGCATGGGCGGGTATCCTGGAAAAACTCGGCGCCAGTATACCCTGTTCACGCGGCGATCAGGTTTCGAGCGCACCACCGGCCAGCGCGCACAGCTGGATCGGGTCGAGGATGTGCACTTCCTTGCCCTCGGCCTTGAGCAGGCCGTTCTGCTGGAAGCGTGTGAACACCCGCGACACGGTTTCCACCGCCAGGCCCAGGTAGTTGCCAATCTCGTTGCGCGACATGCTCAGGCGGAACTGGTTGGCCGAGTAGCCGCGGGCGCGGAAGCGCGCCGACAGGTTGACCAGGAAGGTGGCGATGCGCTCGTCGGCGGTCTTCTTCGACAGCAGCAGCATCATCTGCTGGTCGTCGCGGATCTCGCGGCTCATCACCCGCATCAGTTGGCGGCGCAGCTGCGGCAGCTGCACCGACAGTTCGTCGAGGCGCTCGAAGGGGATCTCGCACACCGAGGTGGTTTCCTGGGCCTGGGCCGACACCGGATAGGCCTCGGTGTCCATACCCGACAGGCCGACCAGCTCGCTGGGTAGGTGGAAGCCGGTGATCTGTTCTTCGCCGGCATCGCTGAGGCTGAAGGTTTTCAGGGCGCCAGAGCGAACCGCATAGACCGAGCCGAAATTGTCACCCTGGCGGAACAGGAACTCGCCTTTCTTCAACGGGCGACCGCGTTTGACGATTTCATCCAGTGCATCCATGTCTTCCAGGTTCAGGGACAGGGGCAGGCACAGGGGGGCCAGGCTGCAATCCTTGCAGTGGGCCTGGTTGTGTGGGCGCAGTTTTACTGGCTCGGACATTTCTTTCGATCCTTGTGGGAAAGCACACATAAGCCGTAAGGATAACCTGCGGCATGGGCTGTAGGCCAGTGTGCGCATTTTTGGTGCACGCTAGCGGCGGCAGGGAAGGGGTGTTCCGCTACCGTTCAACTGTCCATAGTGTGCCTCGAAAGGCGGGCTGTCCATGTGGTGAAACGCCTCAATCGCCTCAGATCACCCGGGAGAAACGCTGGCGATTCTGCTGCGCGAGGTAGGCGTCGAACACCATGCATACCGAGCGCGCCAGCAGGCGGCCGGCTGGCAGGATGCGGATGCCCTTGGCGTCCAGGTTGATCAGGCCGTCGCGCTGCATGGCCTGCAGCTGCGGCCACAGCTCTTTGAAATAGCCGCGAAAATCGATGGTGAAGGCCTGCTCGATCGCCTCGAAATCCAGTTCGAAGTGGCAGATCAGTTGCTGGATCACCGCCCGGCGCAGGCGGTCGTCCTGGTTGCACAAAAGGCCGCGCTGGGTCGCCAGCTGGGCGGTGGAAAGGGTGTCCTGGTAGGTGTTGAGGTCGCTGCTGTTCTGGCAGTACAGGTCGCCGATCTGGCTGATTGCCGACACGCCCAGGCCGATCAGGTCGCAGTGGCCGTGGGTGGTGTAGCCCTGGAAGTTGCGCTGCAGGGTGCCTTCCTCCTGGGCGATGGCCAGTTCGTCGTCGGGCAGGGCGAAGTGGTCCATGCCGATGTAGCGGTAGCCGGCGGCAGTCAGTTGGTCGATGGTGGCGTGGAGCATTTCCAGCTTGGCCGCCGGCGCCGGCAGGTCGGCGCTGTCGATGCGCCGCTGGGGCATGAAGCGCTCTGGCAGGTGTGCGTAGTTGAATACCGACAGACGGTCGGGCTGCAGGCGGATCACTTCCTCGACGGTGCGGGCGAAGCCTTCCGGGGTCTGCTTGGGCAGGCCGTAGATCAGGTCGAGGTTGATCGAGCGGAACTGCAGGGTGCGCGCCGCCTCGATCAGGGTGCGGGTCTGCTCCAGGCTCTGCAGGCGGTTGACCGCGCGTTGCACGGCCGGATCGAGGTCCTGCACGCCGAGGCTGACGCGGTTGAAGCCCAGCTCGCGCAGCAGGCCCATGGTCGACCAGTCGGCCTCGCGCGGGTCGATCTCGATGCCGTAGTCGCCGGAGTCGTCGTCCAGCAGGTGGAAGTGCTGGCGCAGGGTGGCCATCAGCTGGCGCAGTTCCACATGGCTGAGGAAAGTCGGCGTGCCGCCGCCGAAGTGCAGCTGCTCGACCACCTGTTTCGGGTCGAGGTGGCAGGCGACCAGTTGGATCTCCTGCTCCAGGCGCTGCAGGTAGGGCGCGGCGCGGCCACGATCCTTGGTGATGACTTTGTTGCAGGCGCAGTAGTAGCAGATGTTGGCGCAGAACGGCACGTGCACGTACAGCGACAGCGGACGCGTGGCGCGGCGGCTTTCGCGCAGGGCGTGAAGCAGGTCGAACGAGCCCACTTCGCCGTGCAGCTGCACGGCGGTCGGATAGGAGGTGTAGCGTGGCCCGGCCAGATCGTAGCGACGAATCAGGTCGGCGTCCCAGCGTAGGTCGTCGAGCATGTGGGTGGTCCCCGGATAGAGCTGCAGTGTCCGGAGTCTAGGGGCGGATGTAAGAAGTCGTGTTGATTTGTATCAAGGTGAGTTGGCGACCGTTGCGGGGCTGGCGTGGGGGCGGGCTTGCCCCGCGATCAGTGTCCCATCAACCAGTGCTGGTGCGGCCCTGGCAACGTCCACAAACCAAACAGGATAACCAGCACGCCCCCGGCCACGCGCACGCCGCGCTTGCGCAACAGGGCGCCGACGCGCTCCGCCGCGAGCCCCGTGGCCAGCAGCACCGGCCAGGTGCCGATGCCGAACGCCAGCATCAGCGCCGCGCTGTGCAGCGCATCGCCCTGGCTCGCCGCCCACAACAGGGTGCTGTATACCAGCCCGCACGGCAGCCAGCCCCACAGGGCGCCCAGCAGCAGGGCGCGAGGCAGGCTGGACACCGGCAGCAGTCGGGTGGCCACGGGTTGCACATGGCGCCACAGGCCGCGGCCGAGCGCCTCGATACGGGTCAGGCCGTTCCACCAGCCGGCCAGGTACAGACCCATGCAGATCAACAGCAGCGCCGCGATGACGCGCAAGCCGATGGCCAGCGGGCTGCTGGCCAGCGCCACGCCGGCCAGGCCCAGCAGCAGGCCGGCGGCGGCATAGCTGAGGATGCGCCCGAGGTTGTAGGCCAGCAGCAGGCGCAGGCGCCGGCCGCGTTGCTCGGGTGGGATGGCCAGGGTGAGGGCGCCCATCAGGCCGCCGCACATGCCCAGGCAGTGGCCGCCGCCGAGCAGGCCCAGGACCAGCGCCGAGCCCAGGAGCGGAATCAGTTCAGGCACGTGGCGAGGGGTCCTGGTCGTCGGGCTGTTCGGCCCCGGGCTTCACGGCGGCCTGATGGCGCGGATCCTGGTCATCGAACAGGATGCTGTGGGCCGGGCCTTCGAGGTCGTCGTACTGGCCGCTGTCCACCGCCCAGAAGAAGATGTACACGGCGACGCCGACCAGCAACAGGGCGGCGGGAATCATCACGTAGAGGGCGGGCATAGCGGTTTCCTTTCGAGCGACGCCGGCTCGCGCGCGGCCGGCGCCGCATCGGCGGGCAGCCGGGTCAGGCGCAGGGCGTTGAGCACCACGATCAGCGAACTGACCGACATGCCGATCGCCGCCCACACCGGGGTGATCCAGCCGAGCGCGGCGAACGGCAGCATGAGGCCATTGTACAGCGTCGCCCAGAGCAGGTTCTCGACAATATTGCGGCGGGTCCGGCGGGCCAGGTCGAAGGCCTGTACCAGCGCTTGCAGGCGGTTGGACAGCAATACCGCGTCGGCGCTGGTCTTGGCAAGGTCGGTGGCGCTGCCCATGGCGATGCTGATGTCGGCGGCGGCCAGCACTGGCACGTCGTTGACGCCGTCGCCGAGCATCAGCACCTTGCGGCCCTCGCCTTGCAGGGCCTTGAGGCGAGCGAGCTTGTCGTCCGGGCGCAGGCCGCCGATCGCCTGGTCGATGCCCAGCTGCGCGGCCACCTCGGCGACCATCGGTGAACTGTCGCCGGACAGCAGCAGTGTTTGCCAGCCACGGGCTTTACAGGCGGTCACCAGGTCCTGGGCGTCGTCGCGCAGGCGGTCGTCCAGGGCGAACCAGGCCAACGGCCCTTGCCGGTCGCCCAGCAGCAGCCATTGCCCGCGCGGCTCCGGCACGGCGGGGACCTCTGCGCCGCTGAGGGCGCAGACGAAGGCGGCCTGGCCGATGCGCAGGCGCTGGCCGGCCAACTCGCCTTCCAGACCCAACCCTGGCATGGCATTGACGCTTTCGGCGGCCTGGGCGGCGCGGCCGAAGGCGCGGGCGATGGGATGCTCGGAGCGGTTTTCCAGGGCGGCGGCCAGCGCCAGGCACTGGTCGCTGTCCAGTTGGCCCAGCGGTCGCACGCTGCGCAGGGCCAGGCGGCCCTCGGTGAGGGTGCCGGTCTTGTCGAAGATCACCGTGTCGATCTGGTTCAGCCCCTCCAGCACATGCCCGCGGGTGATCAGCAGGCCGAGCTTGTGCAGGCTGCCGGTGGCCGCGGTGAGGGCGGTCGGCGTGGCCAGTGACAGGGCGCAGGGGCAGGTGGCGACCAGCATGGCCAGGACGATCCAGAACGCCCGTGGCGCATCCAGTTGCCACCAGACCACGCCGATTACGGCGGCGGCCACCAGGGTGAACAGCAGGAACCACTGCGAGGCGCGGTCGGCGATTTCCGCCAGGCGCGGTTTTTCCGACTGGGCGCGCTCCAGCAGGCGGACGATGGCCGAGAGGCGCGAGTCCTGGCCCAGGGCCTGGACTTCGACGGTGAGGGTGCTCTCGACGTTGAGGGTGCCGCCGGTCACCCGGTCGCCAACGCGGCGCGCCAGGGGCAGGTATTCGCCGGTCAGCAGCGATTCGTCGACGCTGGAGCGGCCGTCGACGATCAACCCGTCGGCCGGGATCACCGCGCCGGGCAGCACCTGCACCCGGTCGCCGCACTGCAGTTCGCCGAGCAGGATGCGCTCGCCCTGGCCGTTGGCGTCCAGGCGCAGGCACGAGGCTGGCAACAGGTTGACCAGTTGCGCGGTGGCTGCCGCGGTGCGCTCGCGGGCGCGGCGTTCGAGATAGCGGCCTGTGAGCAGGAACAAGGCGAACATGCCGACGGTGTCGAAGTACAGCTCGCCGCTGCCGGTGATCGCGGTCCAGATCCCGGCGCAGTAGGCCAGGGCGATGGCCAGCGACACCGAGACGTCCATGGTCAGGTGGCGGGTGCGCAGGTCGCGGGCCGCGCCTTTGAAGAACGGCGCGCAGCTGTAGAACACGATGGGGGTGGTGAGGAACAGCGCGACCCAGCGCAGGATAGTGTGCAGCTCGGGCGACAGGTCGATATTGAATTCCGGCCAGGTGGCCATGGTCGCCATCATCGCCTGGAACCACAGCAGCCCGGCCACGCCCAGGCGGCGCAGGGCGCCGCGGTTCTCCCGGGCCAGCTGTTCGGCGGCCTGGTCGGGCTGGTAGGGGTGGGCGGCATAGCCGATCTGGCGCAGCTCGGCCAGCAGCCTGGACAGCGGCAGTTGCTGGTCGTCCCAGCTGACCAGCAGGCGGTGGTTGGACAGGTTGAGGCGGGCGTCGTCGACGCCGGGCAGGTTGCGCAGGTGCTTCTCGATCAGCCAGCCGCAGGCGGCGCAGCTGATGCCCTCGACCATCAGGATGGTTTCGGCCAGCTCGCCGGCATGGCGCACGAAGGATTGCTGCACGTCGCTGCGGTCATACAGCGCCAGTTCATCCTGGAGCTGGCGGGGCAGGGCCTCGGGGTTGGCGCTGGTGTCGCTGCGGTGCTGGTAGTAGTGCTCCAGGCCACCGGCGACGATGGACTCGGCCACTGCCTGGCAGCCGGGGCAGCAGAATTGCCGCGGCTCGCCGAGGACCACGGCGGTGAAGCGGCTGCCGGCGGGGACGGGCAGGGCGCAGTGGTAGCAGGGGGTGGGGTGGGTCATCTTGGTGCGGTCTTGTACTTTGGGGTTGTTGGGGCTGCTTTGCAGCCCTTTCGCGACACAAGGCCGCTCCTACAGGGGATCGCGTGTCCCTGTAGGAGCGGCCTTGTGCCGCGAAAGGGGCGCAAGGCGCCCCCTGCGGTGCGGCGATTCATTGCTGGTGCTCGGCCCCTTGCAGCGCTTCATCCCCCAGCTGCAAGGTCACCCCATGCTCGACCTTCTCCTCCTCGAACAACCGCCACACATGCTCATCCTGGCTGCCCAGCAGCTCGACGAAGCGCCGCCCCTGGACCTTGTCGTCGAGCTGGCCGACATAGCGGCCTTGCTCGGCGCGGATCAGCGGCACCTTGCGGTCCTTGTCCGGCTGGGTCGGCGAGATCAGGTTCAGTTCCAGCGTCTGCGGGTCGCTGTTGCCGGTCAGGCGCACCTCCACCTCGCCGGTCAGCTCGTCCAGGTGCACGCTGGCCTTGAGGTTGAGGGTCTGGGCCAGCAGCTCGCGGTCCAGCGAGCGGTTGATGCCCTTGCCGGCCTCGTAGTAGTTGTCGTTGACCAGGTTGTCCGGGTTGCGCACGGCAATGCTGACCATGGTCAGGCTCAGGCACACCGAGGTGGCCAGGATGCCGATGATGATCCAGGGCCAGAGGTGCTTGTACCAGGGGCTGGCGGCGGTGGCTGCAGGCATTGTCGATGTTCTCTCTCAGCGGATCTGTGGGCCGATGAAACGGCTCTTGGCTTCAACCTGGCTGGCGCTGTCGTCGGCGTCCTTGAGGATGAAGGTGATTTCGTTGGTGGTCGAGGGCAGTTGTTCAGGGGCGACCGACAACTGCACCGGCAGGTTGACGATGTCGCCGGCGGTGACGCGTATCTCGCGCTGGCCTTCGAGCTTGAGGTCGGGCAGGCCAGCGGCGTCGAGCACGTAGACGTGGTCGTGCTGGTCCTTGTTCATCACCTTCAGGCTGTAGACGTTCTCGATCCGCCCCTGGGCGTTCTCGCGGTACAGCACGCGGTCTTTGGCCACGTCGAAACCGATCAGCGAACGGGTGGCGAAAGCGGTGACCAAGGCGCCGATCATCACCAGCAGCACCAGGGCGTAGCCGATCAGGCGCGGGCGCAGCATGTGGGTCTTCTGCCCGGACAGGTTGTGCTCGGTGGTATAGCTGATCAGGCCCTTGGGATAGTTCATCTTGTCCATGATGCTGTCGCAGGCGTCGATGCAGGCGGCGCAGCCGATGCACTCGATCTGCAAGCCATCACGGATATCGATGCCGGTGGGGCAGACCTGCACACACATGGTGCAGTCGATGCAGTCGCCCAGGCCCTTGGCCTTGTAGTCGATGTCCTTCTTGCGCGGGCCGCGGGTCTCGCCGCGGCGCGGGTCGTAGGAGACGATCAGGGTGTCCTTGTCGAACATCACGCTCTGGAAGCGCGCGTACGGGCACATGTAGATGCACACCTGCTCGCGCAGCCAGCCGGCGTTGCCGTAGGTGGCCAGCGTGAAGAAACCGACCCAGAAGTAGGCCCAGCCATCGGCCTGGCCGGTAAAGAACTCGATGGCCAGCTCGCGGATCGGTGAGAAGTAGCCGACGAAGGTCATGCCGGTGACGAAGCCTATCAGCAGCCACAGGCTGTGCTTGGCCAGCTTGCGCAGGAACTTGTTGGTGCTCATGGGCGCCTTGTCCAGCTTCATGCGTTGGTTGCGATCACCCTCGGTGACTTTTTCGCACCACATGAACACCCAGGTCCAGACGCTTTGCGGGCAGGTGTAGCCGCACCAGACCCGCCCTGCATACACGGTGATGAAGAACAGGCCGAAGGCGGCGACGATCAGGATCCCCGAGAGCAGGATGAAGTCCTGGGGCCAGATGGTGGCGCCGAAGATGTAGAACTTGCGTTCGGGCAGGTTCCACCAGACGGCCTGGTGGCCGCCCCAGTTCAGCCAGACGGTGCCGAAGTACAGCAAAAACAGCGCCGCGCCACCGACCATCCGCAGCCTGCGGAAGATGCCGGTGAAGGCGCGGGTGTAGATTTTTTCGCGCGAGGCGTAGAGGTCGACGGAATCCTTCCCTTTGCTGGCAGGCGGGGTGACGTCATGTACCGGAATTTGCTTGCTCATCATCAAGTCCCACGGCAGTGGAGAAATGCCGCGGCCAGTGCGTGCCGGCCGCAGTCTCGCGCGTTCTGCTAGCGCTCTGCGGCCCATGATACGCCTGAGATGGCGCGTGCGGGGCGCGCTGCGACCTTTAGTCGCGTTGGGTTCGTGGTGTGAATCGTGTTATGGCGGGTGTCAATTGATTCAGGTCAGTTTCGGCTCGTTTTATGCTCGAATGAACGTGGGAGCGGCGCACCGCCGCTCCCACGGTTGACCCATCACTCGGCTTTTGGCTCTTGTTGCTCCTGGTGCGACAGGCTGTAGACGTAGGCCGCCAGCAGGTGGACCTTGTCGTTGCCCTGCATCTGCGCTTGGGCCGGCATCTGTCCCTGACGGCCATAGCGGATAGTCTGCTGCAGTTGGGCGAAGCTCGAGCCGTAGATGAACGCCTGCGGATGAGTCAGGTTCGGCGCGCCCATGGCCGGGGTGCCCTTGCCCTCGGGGCCGTGGCAGGCCACGCAGTTGGTGGCGAAGATCTGCTGGCCTTTGGCCGGGTCGGCCTTGGCGTCCTCGGGCAGCTTGCGCCCGTCCAGGTTGGTCAGCACGAAGGCCGCCACGTCCGCCACGCCCTGTTCGCCGATCACCGAGGCCCAGCCTGGCATCACGCCGTGGCGACCGTTCATGATGGTGGTCTTGATGGTCTCCGGCTCACCGCCCCAACGCCAGTCGTTGTCGGTCAGGTTGGGGAAGCCGTAGGCGCCCCGGGCGTCGGAACCGTGGCATACCGAGCAGTTGGAGGCGAACAGGCGAGCGCCCATCTTCAGGGCCTGCGGGTCCTTGGCCACCTCCTCCAGCGGCATGGCGGCGAACTTGGCGAAGATCGGCCCGAAGCGGGCGTCGGCCTTGGCCATTTCCTTTTCCCATTCGTGCACGCCGGTCCAGCCGGCCTGGCCGTTGGAGAACTCGGTCTTCTTGTCGTTGTCGACGTAGGCATAGCCCGGCAGGATGCCTTTCCAGTTGCCCAGGCCCGGGTACAGCACCAGGTAGCCGAGGGCAAAGACGACGGTGCCGACGAACAGCCAGAACCACCATTTCGGCAGCGGGTTGTCGTACTCCTCGATGCCGTCGAAGGCGTGGCCGACGACTTCGTCGGTGATCTCTTCGCGCTGGCCCTTGCGGGTCGACAGCAGCAACCAGGTCAAGGCGAAGATGGTGCCCAGGGTCAGGACGGTGACGTACAGACTCCAGAAGGTTGTCATTGTTGTTTGCTCCTAGAAGCTTTTGCTTGCTCGACGTGGCGGGTGGCTTCTGGATCGTCCGCGAACGGCAATTGCGTCGCTTCGTCGAATTCCTGCTTGCGCCGCGGGCTGAATACCCACAGCGCCAGGCCCACGAAGGCCACCAGCACCACGACGGTGCCCAGGCCGCGAATCATCCCGATATCCATCAGTGTCACCGTTTGCTTTTGATGAGGGTGCCAAGGCCTTGCAGGTACGCGACGATGGCGTCCATCTCGGTCTTGCCCTTGACCGCGTCACGGGCGCCGGCGATGTCTTCGTCGGTGTACGGCGTGCCCAGGGTGCGCAGCACTTCCATCTTCTTGGCGGTGTCCTTGCCGTCGAGCTTGTTTTCCACCAGCCACGGGTACGACGGCATCTTCGATTCCGGTACCACGTTGCGCGGGTTGTACAGGTGGGCGCGGTGCCAGTCGTCCGAGTAGCGGCCGCCGACGCGGGCCAGGTCGGGCCCGGTACGCTTGGAGCCCCACAGGAACGGGTGGTCCCACACGCTCTCGCCGGCCACCGAGTAGTGGCCGTAGCGTTCGGTCTCGGCGCGGAACGGCCGGATCATTTGCGAGTGGCAACCCACGCAGCCTTCGCGGATGTAGATGTCGCGGCCCTCGACCTCGAGCGCGGTACGTGGCTTCATGCCCTCGACCGGCTTGTTGGTGACGTCCTGGAAGAACAGCGGGACGATCTGGGTGAGGCCACCGACGCTGACGGCGATGACCATGAAGAAGGCCATCAGGCCGATATTCTTCTCGACTGCTTCATGCTTCATCAGTGGGCTCCCACGACGACGATCTTGGCGGCTTCCTCAGCCTGAACCGGGTTGGCGGCGCGCACGGTACGCAGCACGTTGTAGGCCATCAGCAGCATGCCGGAGGCGAAGAACGCACCGCCCAGGGCGCGGACGATGTAACCCGCGTGGCTGGCCTGCAGGGCTTCGACGAAGGAGTAGGTGAGGGTGCCGTCGTCGTTGATGGCGCGCCACATCAGGCCTTGGGTAATGCCGTTGACCCACATCGAGGCGATGTACAGCACGGTGCCGATGGTGGCCAGCCAGAAGTGCGCGTTGATCAGGCCGACGCTGTGCATCTGATCGCGGCCGTAGAGTTTCGGGATCATGTGGTAGACCGCGCCGATCGAGATCATCGCCACCCAGCCGAGGGCGCCGGCGTGGACGTGGCCGATGGTCCAGTCGGTGTAGTGCGACAGTGAGTTGACCGTCTTGATGGCCATCATCGGGCCTTCGAAGGTGGACATGCCGTAGAACGCCAGCGACACCACTAAGAAGCGCAGGATCGGGTCGGTGCGCAGCTTATGCCAGGCCCCCGAGAGGGTCATCATGCCGTTGATCATGCCGCCCCAGCTCGGCGCCAGGAGGATGATCGACATCACCATGCCCAGTGACTGCGCCCAGTCCGGCAGTGCGGTGTAGTGCAGGTGGTGGGGGCCGGCCCAGATGTACAGGGTGATCAGCGCCCAGAAGTGCACGATCGACAGGCGATAGGAGTAGATCGGGCGTTCGGCCTGTTTCGGGACGAAGTAGTACATCATCCCCAGGAAGCCGGTGGTCAGGAAGAAGCCCACGGCGTTGTGGCCGTACCACCACTGGATCATCGCGTCGGTGGCGCCAGCGTAGGCCGAGTAGGACTTGAACAGGCTCACCGGCAGCGAGATGTGGTTGACGATGTGCAGCATCGCGGTGACCACGATGAACGCGCCGTAGAACCAGTTGCCGACGTAGATGTGCTTGGTCTTGCGCTTGACGATGGTGCCGAAGAACACCAGGGCGTAGGTGACCCAGACGATGGCCAGCAGGATCGCCAGCGGCCACTCGAGCTCGGCGTATTCCTTGGTGGTGGTGAAGCCCATCGGCAGGGTGATCAGCGCGCCGACGATCACCGCCTGCCAGCCCCAGAAGGTGAAGGCGGCCATGCTGTCGGAGATCAGCCGGGTCTGGCAGGTACGCTGCACCACGTAGTAGCTGGTGCCGAACAGGGCGCAGCCACCGAAGGCGAAGATCACCAGGTTGGTGTGCAGTGGGCGCAGGCGGCCGAAGCTCGTCCATGGCAGGTCCAGGTTGAGCTGGGGCCATACCAGTTGCGAGGCGATGAAGACGCCAAGCCCCATGCCAAGGATCCCCCAGACCACCGTCATGATGGCGAACTGGCGGACGACCTTATAGTTATAAGCAGTCGGACTGATTGCAGTGCTCATTCTAAGGTTCCACGGTTTGGGTGTTCTTGTTGGTTGGTAAATCGGCGCCAGTATCGATAACCACCAGGGTTATGGCAACGCAAGGAAACCTGCGCCGACCCGTGTCCAGGCCCTTCTCACCGCCGTCCCGCGGTTTTTGGGCTGGATGATTGTACACAAATAAATATTTGTAATGTGTACCGTTTTCCATGTTTTTCTGATCGTTCGGTCAAGCTTTTTGATCGGGACGGGCACGCAAGGCGTCATCCCAAAGCCGCAGGCTCGTGAGCGTGGAGTCGATGCGTGATGTCAGGCTGTGCACCACGTCTGTTCCGGTCGCTGCGAGCGGAGCCACTGTGGCAACAAGCTTAGTTGCGTTCGGAGGGGGTGCAAGGCGGGGAGGGGCGAGGGAGGGAGTCGTGGGAGCGGCGCACTACCGCTCCCACGGGGTTTTACTTGGCGGTTACCGTTTCTGCTGCTTGCTCTTGCGACAGGCTATACACATAGGCCGCCAGCAGGTGGACCTTGTCGTTGCCCTGGATGTCGTGCTGCGCCGGCATCTGGCCCTGACGGCCGTAACGGATGGTCTGCTGCAGCTGGGCGAAGCTCGAGCCGTAGATGAACGCCTGCGGATGGGTCAGGTTCGGCGCGCCCATGGCCGGGGTGCCCTTGCCTTCAGGCCCGTGGCAGGCCACGCAGTTTGTGGCGAAGATTTCCTGGCCCTTGGCCGGGTCGGCCTTGACGCCTTCCGGCAGGCTGCGGCCATCGAGGTTGGTCAGCACGAAGGCTGCCACATCGGCCACGCCCTGCTCGCCGATCACCGTGGACCAGCCCGGCATGACGCCGTGGCGGCCGTTCATGATCGAGGCCTTGATGGTCTCCGGCTCGCCACCCCAGCGCCAGTCGTTGTCGGTCAGGTTGGGGAAGCCGTAGGAGCCCTTGGCGTCGGAGCCGTGGCACACCGAGCAGTTGGAGGCGAACAGCCGGCTGCCCATCTTCAACGCCTGTGGATCCTTGGCCACTTCCTCCACCGGCATGGCGGCATACTTGGCGAAGATCGGGCCGAACTTGGCGTCGGCCTTGTCCATCTCTTTCTGCCACTCGTCCACCTGGGTCCAGCCATTCTCGTAGCCAGGCAGGATGCCTTTCCAATTGCCCAGGCCCGGGTAGAGGATCAGGTAGCCGACCGAGAACACCAGGGTGCCGACGAACAGCCAGAACCACCACTTGGGCAGCGGGTTGTCGTACTCCTCGATGCCGTCGAAGCTGTGGCCCATGGTCTGGTCGGTGGTGTCGCTGCTCTGGCCTTTTCGGGTGGCGAGCAGCAGCCAGGTCAGGCCGATCAGGCTGCCGATGGTCAGTACGCTGATGTACGTACTCCAGAAGGTGGTCATTGCTGGGTACTCCTCAATACGGCAGGTTCCTGCCCGGCGGGGGGCAGGCGGTCGTCGACGAAGGGCAGCAGGCGCGCTTCGGCGAAATCACGGTCGCGGCGACGGTTGAACACCCAGAGCGACAGGCCAATGAAGGCGATCATCACCACCAGGGTGCCCAGGCCGCGGATCATGCCGATGTCCATTTCCATCGCACTCACCTCTTGTTCTTGATCGCGGTGCCGAGCACCTGCAGGTAGGCGACCAGTGCGTCCATCTCGGTCTTGCCCTTGACCGCGTCCTTCGCGCCGGCGATGTCGTCGTCGCTGTAGGGCACGCCGAGGCCGCGCAGGACGCGCATCTTGACGTCGGTGTGGCTGTTGTCGACCTGCGCGGCCACCAGCCATGGGTATGACGGCATCTTCGATTCCGGTACCACGTTGCGCGGGTTGTACAGGTGCGCGCGGTGCCAGTCGTCCGAGTAGCGGCCGCCGACGCGGGCCAGGTCCGGACCGGTACGCTTGGAGCCCCACAGGAACGGATGGTCCCATACGCTCTCGCCGGCCACCGAGTAGTGGCCGTAGCGCTCGGTCTCGGCGCGGAATGGCCGGACCATCTGCGAGTGGCAGCCCACGCAGCCTTCGCGGATGTAGATGTCGCGGCCTTCGAGTTGCAGGGCGGTGTAGGGCTTCATGCCCTCGACCGGCTTGTTGGTGACGTCCTGGAAGAACAGCGGGACGATCTGGGTCAGGCCGCCGATGCTGACGGCGAACACCATCAGCAGGGCCATCAGGCCTATGTTTTTCTCAACGACTTCATGGTTCATCAGGCTCTACTCCTCAAGCCAGCTGGGCGTTGGCGGGGGCTTGCTCGGCGGCCGGGGCACGCACGGTGCGCCAGGTGTTCCAGGCCATCAGGAACATGCCGCTGAGGAAGATCGCGCCACCGACGAAGCGCACGACGAAGCCTGGGTGGCTGGCCACCAGGGTTTCGACGAACGAGTAGGTCAGCGTGCCGTCGCTGTTGACCGCGCGCCACATCAGGCCCTGGGCGATGCCGTTGACCCACATCGAGGCGATGTAGAGCACGGTGCCGATGGTGGCCAGCCAGAAGTGCGCGTTGATCAGCCCAAGGCTGTACATGCGCTCCTTGCCGAACACTTTCGGGATGGTGTGGTACAGCGCGCCGATGGAGATCATCGCCACCCAGCCGAGGGCGCCGGCGTGGACGTGGCCGATGGTCCAGTCGGTGTAGTGGGACAGGGCGTTGACCGTCTTGATGGCCATCATCGGGCCTTCGAAGGTGGACATGCCGTAGAACGCCAGCGAGACGACCAGGAAGCGCAGGATCGGGTCGCTGCGCAGCTTATGCCAGGCGCCCGAGAGGGTCATCATGCCGTTGATCATGCCGCCCCAGCTTGGCGCCAGCAGGATCAGCGACATGATCATGCCCAGCGACTGCGCCCAGTCCGGCAGCGCGGTGTAGTGCAGGTGGTGCGGGCCTGCCCAGATGTACAGGGTGATCAGGGCCCAGAAGTGGACGATCGACAGGCGATACGAATACACCGGGCGCTCGGCCTGCTTGGGCACGTAGTAGTACATCATCCCCAGGAAGCCGGCGGTCAGGAAGAAGCCCACGGCGTTGTGGCCGTACCACCACTGCACCATGGCATCGGTGGCGCCGGCGTACAGCGAGTAGGACTTGGTCAGGCTGACCGGTACTTCCAGGTTGTTGACGATGTGCAGGATCGCCACGGTGAGGATGAAGGCGCCGAAGAACCAGTTGCCCACGTAGATGTGCTTGGTGTTGCGCTTCATCAGCGTGCCGAAGAACACCACGGCATAGGCCACCCAGACGATGGTGATCAGGATGTCGATCGGCCATTCCAGTTCGGCGTATTCCTTGGTGCTGGTGTAGCCCAGCGGCAGGCTGATCGCCGCCAGCAGGATCACCAGTTGCCAGCCCCAGAAGGTGAACGCGGCCAGTCGTGGCGCGAACAGGGTGGTCTGGCAGGTGCGTTGCACCGAATAATAGGAGGTGGCGAACAGGGCACAGCCGCCGAAGGCGAAGATCACCGCGTTGGTGTGCAAGGGTCGCAGGCGGCCGAAGCTGGTCCACGGCAGGTCGAGGTTGAAGGCGGGCCAGGCGAGCTGGGCGGCGATGAAGACGCCGAGCCCCATCCCGACGATGCCCCACACCACCGTCATGATGGCGAATTGGCGGACCACCTGATAGTTGTAGGCGGTACTGCTGGTTGTGTTCATGTATGGGTTCCCATCCACGGTTATAGGCAGGCTAGACAGCGAGGCAAGCATGATTAATGGGCAAAGTGCCGGTATTGACGGGGATCAATGGGCGAAGATCGGAAATGTCCCAGGCTTGCGCTGCGATCCTCCGAAAATTCCGCAGGATCGTGGCATTTCCAGCTGCCTGATCCTGGCCCACGGCGCCGGTGCGCCAATGGACAGCGGGTTCATGGAGGACATGGCGCAAAGGCTGGCGGGGCAAGGGGTAGGGGTGGTGCGCTTCGAGTTCCCATACATGGCCGAGCGGCGTCTGAGCGGCGGCAAGCGGCCGCCCAATCCGCAGAAGGTGTTGCTTGAATGCTGGCGGACTGTCTACGACCAGCTGCGACCATTGGTCGCAGGGCGGTTGGCTGTCGGTGGCAAGTCCATGGGCGGACGCATGGCCAGTCTCGTGGCGGACGAACTGGGCGCCGATGCGCTGGTGTGCCTGGGATATCCGTTCTATGCCGTGGGCAAGCCTGAAAAGCCACGCGTGGAGCACTTGGCCGGGCTGCATACGCGAACGTTGATCGTGCAGGGCGAGCGGGATGCCCTGGGCAATCGTGAGGCGGTGGCGGGGTATGCGCTATCGCCGGCGATCGAGGTGAGCTGGCTGGTGGCGGCCGATCATGACCTCAAGCCGTTGAAGGCGTCAGGGTTCAGTCATGAGCAGCACATGCAGGCGGCGGCGCAGCGCGTGGCGGCTTTCCTGCGGGTGTAGCCATCGCGAGGCAAGCCCGCTCTTCGTGGGAGCGGGCTTGCCCCGCGATGAGGGCCTCAGCTCAGTCGCGGTACTCGCACAGGTAAGCGGTATCCACGGCCACCTTCAGTTGGAACTTGCTGTCGGCGGCCACGTTGAACTTGTCGCCCGCGTTGAAGGTTTCCCAGTTGTCGCTACCTGGCAGCTTCACGCTCAGGGCGCCGGAGACTACGTGCATGATCTCGCGCTTGGCGGTGCCGAACTCGTATTCGCCCGGGGCCATCACACCCACGGTGGCCGGACCTTCCTTGCTTTCGAAGGCGATCGACTTGACGGTGCCATCGAAGTACTCATTGACCTTGAACATCGGGCGACTCCTGAAAAAGGACTGAAAAAAGGGCTGGCCAGTATGCCCAAGGCCCGCCCCTGCGTCATCTGTTTCAGGCGCTGCTTGGCGGCAGGCTCAGGGGCAGCAGGCGTGCGGTGTTGCGGGCGTCTTCCAGGGCCCGGTGCTGTTGCCCGGCAAACTGCAGGCCGGCCAGTTGCAGGGCGCTGTTCAGGCCTGCCGGACGCTGCAGGTGGCGGGCCTTGGCGAAGCGTTGCTTGAGGTTGATGTGCGGCAGTTGCTCCAGCAGGCTGCGCACATGGTGCGTCTGCCATTCCAGCAGCAGTTGCTTGCGGTCGTAGTCGCCCCAGCTTACCCAGGCCTGCAATTGTGCCTGGTGATGACCCAGCCAGCGTTCGAACGCGGCCCAGACTTCCGGGAAGGGCGCGGCGGCATCGACCTCGGCCTGGCCGATGTGGGTCAGCTCGCGACAGAAGGAGGTCAGCTGCGGCCGCCGCCGGGGCCGCACGAAGCGCTGGAAGTGGTCGACCTCGCGCCCGTCGCGGGTGACCAGGCTTGCGCCGATTTCAATGATTTCCATCTCCGTGACCGGCCAGCCGCCGTCGTCGGTAGTGGCTTCCAGGTCGATCACCAACCAGTGGCCCATGCCAGGCTCCCTATCAATGCAGAAAAACCTGCGCACTTGCCGGGGCGCGTGCGCGGGCCAGTAGAGCGTAGCCAAACTCGAGGTTCACGACATCCCCTGGCACTTTGGCATATTCGGCGGTTGTGCCCGTGCGGGAAAACGCCTAGCTTAGGCGCATTCAGGCCCTTACCCGTGATGAGTGTCCCGACTTGATTCCACTGCCCAGTGCCAAGCTGTCGTCCTTCCTGTTGCTGTTCGCGACGGTTTTGCTGAATGCCGCGGCACAGGCCGAGGTGGTGCGGGAAGTGAAGATCGGGGCCGCGCATTTCCCGCCCTACACCGTGCGTCCGGAGCAGGGCGCCGACACCGGTCTGCTGCCGCAGCTGGTGGAGTCGCTGAACCGCTTGCAGTCCTTGTACCGTTTCGTCCTGGTGCCCACCTCGATTCCCCGGCGCTTCGGCGATTTCCAGCAGGGCCGCACCGACATGGCGATCTTCGAGAATCCGCAGTGGGGCTGGCAGGAGATCGAGCACAAGGCGGTGGACATGGGGCTGGAGGATGCCGAGATCTTCGTCAGCCGCCAGCAGTCAGGGCGTGACCAGCATTACTTCGACGATCTTGAGGGCAAGCGCCTGGCGCTGTTCAATGGCTATCACTATGCCTTTGCCGATTTCAACGCGGACCCGGCCTGGTTGAAGAAGCGCTACCGTGCCACGCTGACTTACTCCCACGACAGCAACCTCAACATGGTCGAGCGTGGGCGTGCTGACATCGCCCTGGTCACCCGCTCGTACCTCAGTGACTTCCTCAAGCGCAACCCGGACAGCGCCGGGCAGTTGCTGGCGTCGCAACGGGTCGATCAGGTCTACCATCACTACGCCTTGCTGCGTCCAGGGGCTTCCATCAGCCCCGAAGCCTTTGCCGGCTTGTTGCGTCAGTTGCGGGAAAATGGCGAGCTGCTGCGCATCTTCCAGCCCTACAAGATCACCGTCGAAGCCCCGCACGACTAAATTTCGACGAAGCCGCCGCGTATTCAGTAATGAGTGTGCAGGATTGTGCAGGGTCCGAGGCAAACGTGCCTGTAGCGGCCCTTTCGCGACGCGAGGAACTGGAGATTTGCCCTGCGATGGCGGTTTCAGCCCAGGCGGCTGCTCTTGCGGCAATGGATCAGCGCATCGCGGATCATGAAGTTGACCAGCGTCGGCGACACGCCCAGCTCCTTGGCGATGTCCTTCTGCGGCACGCCATGCAGGCGGTACATCTCGAAGGCGTAGCGGGTGCGTTTGGGTAGCTCGTCGAGGGCGTCGGCGATGTGTTCCAAGGTGGCGAGATTGATGTGGGTGGCCTCGGGCGAGGCATTCTGGATGACCACATTCATCCCTTCCTCTTCGCTGCCGGTGTATTTCAGCTCCATGGCCTGCTTGCGGTAGTGATCGATAGCCAGGTTGCGCACGATCTGGAACAGGTAGCTGAGCTGGGCCTTGAAGGACGAGGTGATCTGCGGGGCGGCGCTGAGCCTGAAAAAGGCGTCCTGCACCACATCCTCGGCGCGGGAGCGGCAACCGGTGATGCGCGCGGCGATCTTCACCAGGATGCTGCGGTTGTCGACGAATGCCTGGAGTAATGGTGAATCGCACTTACTTGTGGATAGTTGTTCCGCCATGGAAATCACCTTGTCTCGAAGAGGAGTGGGAGCGCCCCCTGAAGGAGGCTTCCTACGACGTGCGACAAACTATTCGTAATGATAATGATTGTCAAATACGAAAGTTAATGAGTTTTGATCTATTTTGGTTCTAAGCTCCAGGCTGTGAACTGCTTCACTCCATCCCTTTGCGGCCGGCCTTCCCGGGCCGTCCGACAGGCCTAATTTCTTCCCCGGCCCATCCGTTCCCCTGTGTACATCTCGGCTGCCGAACACTGCCCGCCTGTCGTGCGCGGGTCAGTCAGGCGCGACTCACCCAGACACTGGCAGGAACATTCCATGACGGACGCCTTCGAACTCCCGCACTCGCTGGTCCAGGCCCTGGCGCAGCGCGCCGCCCAGACCCCAGAGCGCATCGCCTTGCGCTTCCTGGCCGACGCGCCCGGCGAGCAGGCGGTGCTCAGCTACCGGGACCTCGACCAACGCGCGCGGACCATCGCCGCGGCGTTGCAGGCCCGGGCCGGGTTCGGCGAGCGAGCCGTGCTGCTGTTCCCCAGCGGCCCGGACTATGTCGCGGCCTTTTTCGGCTGCCTGTATGCCGGGGTGATCGCCGTGCCGGCCTATCCGCCGGAGTCTTCGCGCCAGCATCACCAGGAGCGCCTGTTGTCGATCATCGACGACGCCGAGCCGCGCCTGCTGCTGACGGTAGAAGCGCTGAGTGACAGTTTGCAGGGCCTCGAAGCCCTGGCTGGCGCCAGCGCTCCGGGCCTGCTGGCCGTGGATCGTCTGGACCCGCAGTTGGCCGAGCAGTGGCGCGAGCCTGAGCTCACGGGCAATGACATCGCCTTCCTGCAGTACACTTCCGGCTCAACCGCGCTGCCCAAGGGCGTGCAGGTCAGCCACGGCAACCTGGTGGCCAATGAGCAACTGATCCGCCAGGGTTTCGGCATCGACCTGAACCCGGATGACGTGATCGTCAGCTGGCTGCCGCTGTACCACGACATGGGCCTGATCGGTGGCCTGCTGCAGCCGATCTTCAGCGGCGTGCCTTGCGTGCTGATGTCGCCGGGCTATTTCCTCGCCCGACCGCTGCGCTGGCTGAAGGCGATCAGCGAATACGGCGGCACCATCAGTGGCGGCCCGGACTTCGCCTACCGGCTGTGCAGCGAGCGGGTCAGCGAGGCCGCGCTCGCCGGCCTGGACCTGAGCCGCTGGCGCGTGGCCTATTCCGGTTCCGAGCCGATTCGCCAGGACAGCCTCGACACCTTCGCCGAAAAATTTGCCGCCTGTGGCTTCGACGCCAGCAGCTTCTTCGCCAGCTACGGCCTGGCCGAGGCCACCCTGTTCGTCAGCGGCAGCCGCCGCGGCCAGGGCATCGGTGCCCTGGAGCTGGATGCCGAGGCCTTCGCCGCCAACCGTGCCGAGCCGGGCAAGGGCAGCGTACTGATGAGCTGCGGCTATCCGCAGCCGGGCCACGCGGTGCGCATCGTCGAGCCGCAACAGCTGCAGGTGCTGGCTGACAACCAGGTGGGCGAGATCTGGGCCGGCGGCCCGAGCATCGCCCTGGGTTACTGGCGCAACCCCGAGGCCAGCGCCCGTACCTTCGTCGAGATGGACGGCCAGACCTGGCTGCGCACGGGCGATCTGGGCTTCATGCGCGACGGCGAGGTGTTCGTCACCGGGCGCCTGAAGGACATGCTCATCGTCCGTGGCCAGAACCTCTACCCGCAGGACCTGGAGAAGACCCTGGAGCGTGAGGTCGAGATGCTGCGCAAGGGCCGGGTGGCGGTGTTCGCCGTCGACGACCAGGGCGAGGAAGGCATCGGCGTGGCGGTGGAGATCAGCCGCAACGTGCAGAAAGCGCATACGCCCGAGGCGCTGATCAATACCCTGCGCCGGGTCATCGCCGACGCCTGCCGCCAGGCGCCGGCCGTGGTCCTGCTGCTCAATCCCGGCGCGCTGCCCAAGACCTCCAGCGGCAAGCTGCAGCGCTCGGCCTGCCGCCTGCGCATGAACGACGGCAGCCTGGATATCTATGCGCGGTTCCCGATGGCGCAAACGGCGCAGGGCCATGTCCTGGCCGGTGACGACCTGCAGGCACGGATCGCCGGTATCTGGCGTGAACTGCTCAAGGTCGAGGCGGTGGCGGCGGACGATCACTTCCTGCTGCTGGGCGGCAACTCCATCGCCGCCACCCAGGTGACCGCGCGCCTGGGCGACGAGCTGGGGCTGCAACTGAGCCTGCGCACCCTGTTCGAAGCACCGACCCTGGCCGAGTACAGCGCCGCCGTGGCGGCCATTGTCGCCGAAGGCGGCAGCGCAGCCGGCGTGATCCGCAACCAGGACCGCGATCAGGCGTTACCGCAGTCACTGGCACAGAATCGCCTGTGGCTGTTGTGGCAACTGGAGCCGCAGTCCGCCGCCTACAACATCCCCGCCGGTCTGCACCTGCGCGGCGAGCTGGACGAGGCGGCGCTGCAGGCGAGCTTCCAGGCCCTGGTCGCCCGCCACGAATCCTTGCGCACGCTGTTCGACGAAGTCGACGGCCAGGCCGTGCAGCGTATCCTGCCGAGCCAGTCGTTCAGCCTGCGTCATCTGGATCTCGATGGGCTGTCGCCCGCCGAGGTGGCCGCGCGCCGCGAGGACGAGGCGCAGCAGCCGTTCGACCTGCGCCAGGGTCCGCTGCTGCGGGTGACCCTGGCCCGCCTGGACGATGAAGAGCACCAGCTGTGGGTGACCCTGCACCACATCGTCGCCGACGGCTGGTCGCTGAACATCCTGCTGGATGAGTTCGCCCGCCTGTACGCCGCCCAAGGCCAGACCGTACAACTGCCCGAACTGACGCTGGGCTACGCCGACTACGGCCAATGGCAGCGCCAGTGGCTGGCCGACGGCGAGAGCGCCCGTCAGCTCGACTACTGGAAAAACAAGCTGGGTGATGAACTACCGGTGCTCGACCTGTGCACCGACCAGCCCCGCGCCAGCCAACAGCACACCCGCGCCGCGCGCCATAGCCTCAAGGTGCCGGCGGCGCTGACCAGTGCCCTCAAGGGACTGGCCCGCGACCAGCAGGCCAGCCTGTTCATGGTCCTGCTCGCCGGCTGGCAGGCCCTGCTGCACCGCTACAGCGGCCAGGGCGACATCCGCGTCGGCGTGCCCAACGCCAACCGTCCGCGCCTGGAAACCCAGGGCATGGTCGGCTTCTTCATCAACACCCAGGTGCTGCGCGCCGAACTCGATGGCCGCCTGCCGTTCGCCGGGCTGCTGGCCCAGGCGCGCCAGGCCGCCCTGGAGGCCCAGGCCCATCAGGACCTGCCGTTCGAGCAGTTGCTCGAGGCGCTGCCGCAGGCCCGTGAACAGGGCCTGTTCCAGGTCATGTTCAACCACCAGCAGCGCGACCTGTCGGCCCTGCGCCGCCTGCCCGGGCTGCTGGCCGAAGAGCTGCCGTGGCACAGCCGCGAAGCCAAGTTCGACCTGCAACTGCACAGCGAGGAAGACCACCAGGGCCGTCTGACGCTGGCCTTCGACTACGCCGCCGGGTTGTTCGAGGCGGCCACCGTCAAGCGCCTGGCCAGCCATCTGCTGGCCTTGCTCGAGCAGGTCTGCGCCGAGCCGCAGCTGGCCCTTGGCGAAGTGCGCCTGCTCGACGAGCAAGGCCGCGCGCAACTGCTCGGCTGGGGGCAGGCGCCGATGGCGAGCGCGCCGCGCCTGCTGGTCGAGCAACTCAATGAACAGGCCCGCATGACCCCCGAACGCACCGCGCTGGTGTGGGAGGGCGGCCAGCTCAGCTATGCCGAGCTGCACCAGCAGGCCAACCGCCTGGCCCACTACCTGCGTGACAAGGGCGTCGGCCCGGATACCTGCGTGGCCATCGCCCTGGAGCGTTCGCCACAGCTGCTGGTCGGCCTGCTGGCCATCCTCAAGGCCGGCGGCGCCTATGTGCCGCTGGACACCGACTACCCGGCCGAGCGCCTGGCCTACATGCTGGCCGACTGCAAGGCCGGCCTGCTGCTCAGTCACGGCAGCCTGCTCGACAAGCTGCCGCAGGTGGACGGCGTCAGCGCCATCGCCCTCGACCAGTTGCACCTGGACAGCTGGCCGAGCCAGGCCCCCGGCCTGCACCTGCACGGTGACAACCTTGCCTATGTGATCTACACCTCCGGCTCCACCGGCCAGCCCAAGGGGGTGAGCAACACCCACGCGGCCCTGGCCGAACGCCTGCAGTGGATGCAGGCCACCTACGCGCTGGATGACAGCGATGTGCTGATGCAGAAAGCGCCGATCAGTTTCGACGTGTCGGTGTGGGAGTGCTTCTGGCCGTTGGTCAGCGGTTGCCGGCTGGTGCTGGCCGGCCCCGGCGAGCACCGTGACCCGCAGCGCATCGCCCAGCTGATCCAGCAACACGAGGTGACCACGCTGCACTTCGTGCCGCCGCTGCTGCAGGTGTTTGTCCAGGAGCCGCTGGCCGCCGGCTGCACCAGCCTGCGTCGGCTGTTCTCCGGGGGCGAGGCGCTGTCTGCGGCCTTGCGCGACCGCGTGCTGCAACTGCTGCCGCAAGTGCAACTGCACAACCGCTACGGCCCGACCGAAACCGCCATCAACGTCACCCATTGGCACTGCCAGGCGAGTGATGGCGCCCGCTCGCCCATTGGCCGCCCGCTGGGCAACGTGCTGTGCCGGGTGCTGGACGACGAATTCGAGCTGAGCGCGCCGGGCGTGCCCGGCGAGCTGTGCCTGGGGGGCGCGGGCCTGGCCCGTGGCTACCTCGGCCGCCCGGGGCTGACCGCCGAACGTTTCGTGCCCCAGCCCGATGGCGACGGCGCGCGCCTGTACCGCAGTGGCGACCGCGCCCGCTGGCAGGTACAGAGCCAGGCCCTGGAGTACCTGGGCCGCCTCGACCAGCAGGTGAAGGTGCGCGGTTTCCGCGTCGAACCCGAGGAAGTGCAGGCGGTGCTGCTGGCCCAGCCGGGTGTCGCCCAGGCGCTGGTGCTGATCCACCAGGACGCCGTCGGCGCCCAGCTGGTGGGCTACTACAGCGGCATCGAGCAGAGCGACGCGCTGCTGGCCGCGCTGGCCGAGCGCCTGCCGGCCTACATGGTGCCGGCGCAGCTCATCCACCTGGCGCAGATGCCCCTGGGGCCGAGCGGTAAGGTCGACCGCAAGGCACTGCCGGCGCCGGTCTGGCAACAACGTGGACATGTCGAGCCGCAGAGCGGGCTGCAGCAGCAGGTCGCGGCGATCTGGCGCGAGGTGCTGAACCTGCCGCAAATCGGCCTGCAGGACGATTTCTTCGCCCTCGGCGGCCACTCGCTGCTGGCCACCCAGATCGTCTCGCGCACCCGCCAGGCGCTGGATGTCGAGCTGCCGCTCAAGGCCCTGTTCGACGCCAGCGAGCTGGGCGCGTTCTGCGCCGAGATCGCCCGCCTGCAGGGCAGCGGCGAGCGCAACCGCCAGGGCGCCATCGCCCGTGTCGACCGCCGCCAGGCCGTGCCGCTGTCGTACTCGCAGCAGCGCATGTGGTTCCTCTGGCAGATGGACCCGCACAGCCCCGCCTACAACGTTGGCGGCATGGCCCGCTTCCAGGGACCGCTGCATGTGGACGCCTTCGAACGCGCCCTGCAGGCGCTGATCGTGCGCCATGAAACCCTGCGCACCACCTTCCCCAGCATCGACGGCAAGCCCTACCAGTGCGTGGCCGATGACAGCCACCTGCAACTGCACTGGCACGACTTCAGCGCCCTGGCCGACGACGCCCGCCAGCAACGCCTGCAGCAACTGGCCGACGACCAGGCGCACCAGCCGTTCGACCTGGAGCGCGGCCCGCTGCTGCGCGCCTGCCTGGTCAAGTCCGGCGAGCGCGAGCATTACTTTGTCCTGACCCTGCACCACATCGTCACCGAAGGTTGGGCCATGGACATCTTCGCCCGTGAACTGGGCGAGCTGTACGAGGCCTTCGTCGACGAGCGCGAGTCGCCGCTGGCGCCGCTGCCGGTGCAGTACCTCGACTACAGTGTGTGGCAGCGCCAGTGGCTGGAAGGCGGCGAGGGCGCCCGTCAGCTGGCCTACTGGAAAGACCGCCTGGGTGACGAGCACCCGGTGCTGGCGCTGCCGGCCGATCGTCCGCGCCCTGCGGTGCAGAGCCACCAGGGTGAACTCTACCGCTTCGACCTGGATCCGGCGCTGGTCAAGCGCGTGCATGCCTTCAACAGCCAGCGCGGCCTGACCCTGTTCATGACCATGACCGCCACCCTGGCCGCGCTGCTGCACCGCTACAGCGGCCAGCGCGACCTGCGCATCGGCGCGCCGGTGGCCAACCGCATCCGTCCGGAAAGCGAAGGACTGATCGGCGCCTTCCTCAACACCCAGGTGCTGCGCTGCGAGCTGGACGGGCAGATGAGCGCCGACGCGCTGCTCGACCAGGTGCGCCAGACCATCATCGACGGCCAGTCGCACCAGGACCTGCCGTTCGAGCAACTGGTCGAGGCCTTGCAACCGCCGCGTTCGAGCGCCTACAACCCGCTGTTCCAGGTGATGTGCAACGTGCAGCGCTGGGCCTTCCAGCAGAGCCGCGAGCTGGTGGGCATGCAGGTGGACTACCTGGTCAACGACGCCAGTGCCACCAAGTTCGACCTGTACCTGGAGGTCACCGACCTCGACGGCCGCCTGGGCTGCTGCTTCACCTACAGCCGCGACCTGTTCGACGAGCCGCGCATCGCCCGTATGGCCGAGCACTGGCAGCAGTTGCTGGTGGCGTTGATCGATGACCCGCAGCAGCGCCTGTGCGAACTGCCGATGCTCGCCGAAGCCGAGCAGCAGGTGCTGATCGGCCAGCTCCAGGGCGAGCAGGACGTCGAGCTGAACCAGACGCTGCACGGCCTGTTCGCCGCCCAGGCCGAGCGCACCCCGCAGGCCCTGGCCCTGACCTTTGCCGGCAAGCACCTGAGCTATGCCGAGCTCGACCAGCAGGCCAACCGCCTGGCCCGCGCCCTGCGCGAGCGTGGCGTCGGCCCGCAGGTGAGGGTGGGCCTGGCGCTGGAGCGCTCGCTGGAGATGGTGGTGGGCCTGCTGGCCATTCTGAAGGCCGGTGGCGCCTACGTGCCGCTGGACCCGGAATACCCGCTCGACCGCCTGCGCTACATGATCGAGGACAGCCGCCTCGGCTTGCTGATCGGCCAGCGCGACCTGCTCGACACCCTGGGCGAACTGCCGCCGGGCGTCGCGCGCTGGAGCCTGGAGGACGATGCCGCGAGCCTGTCCGCCTACAGCGACGCTGCCCTGGACAACCTCAACCTGGCGCAGCACCAGGCCTACCTGATCTACACCTCCGGCTCCACTGGCAAGCCCAAGGGCGTGGTAGTCAGCCACGGTGAAATCGCCATGCACTGCAAGGCGGTGATCGCCGAGTTCGGCATGCGCAGCGACGACTGTGAGCTGCATTTCTATTCGATCAACTTCGACGCCGCCAGCGAGCGCCTGCTGGTGCCGCTGCTGTGCGGCGCCCGCGTGGTGCTGCGCGCCCAGGGCCAATGGGGCGCCGAGGAAATCTGCCAGCTGGTGCGCGAACAGCAGGTCAGCGTGCTCGGCTTCACCCCGAGCTACGGCAGCCAGCTGGCCCAGTACCTGGCCGGGCAGGGCGAGCAGTTGCCGGTGCGCCTGGTGATCACCGGCGGCGAGGCACTGACCGGCGAACACCTGCAGCGCATCCGCCAGGCCTTTGCTCCGCAACAGTTCTTCAACGCCTACGGCCCGACCGAAACCGTGGTCATGCCGCTGGCGTGCCTGGCACCGGACACGCTGCCCGTCGATGCCGGCAGCGTGCCGATCGGCCGGGTGATCGGCGCCCGCACGGCCTACATCCTTGACGACGACCTGGCCCTGCTGCCACAGGGCGGCATCGGTGAGCTGTACGTGGGCGGCGCGGGCCTGGCCCAGGCTTATCACGACCGTCCAGGCCTGAGTGCCGAGCGCTTCGTCGCCGACCCGTTCAGCCATGACGGTGGCCGCCTGTACCGCACCGGCGACCTGGTACGCCTGCGCGCCGATGGCCTGGTGGAATATGTCGGGCGTGCCGACCAGCAGGTGAAGATCCGTGGCTTCCGTATCGAGCTGGGCGAGATCGAAAGCCGCCTGCAGGAGCACGCCGACGTCGAGGAGGCGGTGGTCCTGGCCCTCGACCTGCCGGGGGGCAAGCAACTGGTGGGCTACCTGGTGTGCCCGCAGGCCAGCGCCGACGGCGAGGCCCAGGCCCAGCTGCGCGAGGCGGTCAAGGCCGACGCCCGCCTGCACCTGCCGGACTACATGGTACCGGCGCACCTGGTGCTGCTCGACAGCCTGCCGCTGATGGGCAACGGCAAGCTCGACCGCCGCGCGCTGCCGGCGCCGGACCTGCAGCAGGCGCGCCAGCACTACCAGGCACCGGCCAATGAGCTGGAAAGCCAATTGGCGCAGGTCTGGCGCGAAGTGCTCAACCTGCCGCGCATCGGCGTGCAGGACAACTTCTTCGAACTGGGCGGCGACTCGATCCTGTCGATCCAGGTGGTCAGCCGGGCCCGTCAGCTGGGGCTGCAGTTCACCCCGCGCGACCTGTTCCAGCACCAGACCATCCAGACCCTGGCGGCGGTGGTGACCCGCAGCGAGGCGCCGGGCAGCATCGAGCAGGGCCCGCGTGAGGGCAGAGCCGGCCTGACGCCAATCCAACACTGGTTCTTCGACAGCGAAGTGCCGCAACCACAGCACTGGAACCAGGCCGTGCTGCTGCAGGTACGCCAGCCGCTGCAGGCCGAGGCGCTGGAGCAGGCCCTGGCCGCGCTGGTCGAACACCATGACAGCCTGCGCCTGCGCTTCGGCCGGGCCAATGGCCGCTGGCAGGCCGAGTACGCCCAGTCGAGCACCCAGCCGTTGCTGTGGACCGCGACCGTGAGCGATTTGGAGAACTGCCAGGCCCTCTATACCGATGCGCAGCGCAGCCTCGACCTTGCCGAGGGGCCGCTGCTGCGCGCCTTGCTGGTCAGCGACGAGCAGGGCGCCCAGCGCCTGCTGCTGACGATCCATCACCTGGTGGTCGATGGCGTGTCCTGGCGTGTCCTGCTGGAAGACTTGCAGGCGCTTTATCGGGGTGAAACGCTGGCCGCCAAGACCCATGCCATGGGCGACTGGGCGGCGCGCCTGGCCAGCTATGCCGGCAGCGATTCGCTGCGTGACGAGCTGGACTGGTGGGAGGCGCAACTGGGCAGCGCCCGTCGCGAACTGCCCTGCGACCATCCCCAGGGCGGCAACCTGCACAGGCATGCCCGCAGCATCGCCATCGAGCTGGACGTCGAACAGACCCGCCAGCTGCTGCAACAGGCGCCGGCGGCCTACCACACCCAGGTCAACGATCTGTTGCTGACCGCCCTGGCGCGCACCCTGTGCCAGTGGAGCGGCGATCAACAGGTGCTGGTGCAGCTGGAAGGCCATGGCCGTGACGGCTTGTTCGAGGACATGGACCTGACCCGCAGCGTCGGCTGGTTCACCAATGCCTACCCGCTGAGCCTGAGCCCGCAGATGGGCGAGGACGAGTCGGCCCGTGCCGGGTCGATCAAGCGCATCAAGGAGCAACTGCGCCAGGTGCCGCACAAGGGGCTGGGCCATGGCGTGCTGCGCTACCTGGCCGACGAGGCCGGGCGCGAACGCATGGCCGCGCTGCCCCAGGCGCGCATCACCTTCAACTACCTGGGCCAGTTCGACCAGCAGTTCGACCAGGCGGCGCTGTTCCAGCCGCTGGACGCCCCCGCGGGCCTGGCCCATGACCTCGATGCGCCGCTGCCGAACTGGCTGAGCGTCGATGGCCAGGTGTACGGCGGCGCGCTGCAACTGCGCTGGAGCTTCAGCGCCGAGCGCTACGACGAAGCGACCATTGCCCGCCTGGCCGAAGCCTACCGCCTGGAGCTGCTGGCCTTGATCGGCCACTGCCTGGCGGACGGCAACGGCAGCTTCACGCCGTCGGACTTCCCGCTGGCGCAACTGACCCAGGAGCAGATCGACGCGCTGCCGATCCCGGCCGCCGAGATCGAGGATGTCTATCCGCTGACGCCGATGCAGGAAGGCCTGCTGCTGCACACCCTGCTCGAGCCGGGCACCGGCATCTACTACATGCAGGACCGCTACCGCATCAACAGCGCCCTCGACCCCGAGCGCTTCGCCCAGGCCTGGCAGGCCGTGGTGGCGCGCCACGAAGCGTTACGCGCATCGTTCAGCTGGAACGCCGGCGAAGCGATGCTGCAGATCATCCACAAGCCCGGCAAGACCCCGGTGGACTACCAGGACTGGCGCGGCCTCGACGAGACCACCCAGGAGGCGCGCCTGCAGGCTTTGCACAAGCAGGAGCGCGAGGCCGGATTCGAACTGCTGCGCGAAGCGCCGTTCCATCTGCGCCTGGTGCGCGTCGACGAGGCACGCTACTGGTTCATGATGAGCAACCACCACATCCTCATCGATGCCTGGTGCCGCTCGCTGCTGATGAACGACTTCTTCGAGATCTACCAGGCCCTGGGCGAGGGACGCCAGGCCCAGCTGCCGGTGCCGCCGCGCTACCGCGACTACATCGGCTGGCTGCAGCGCCAGGACCTCGACGAGGCGCGCCAGTGGTGGCAGGCCAACCTGGCCGGCTTCGAACGGGCCACGGCGATCCCCAGCGATCGACCGCTGCGCCACGATCACGCCGGTGACGGCATGGTAGTGGGCGATTGCTACACCCGCCTCGAGGTGAGCGAGGGCGCGCGCCTGCGCGAACTGGCCCAGGCCCACCAGCTGACGGTCAACACCTTCGCCCAGGCGGCCTGGGCCCTGACCCTGGCCCGATACAGCGGCGACCGCGACGTGGTGTTCGGCGTCACCGTGGCCGGGCGTCCGGTGAGCCTGCCGCAGATGCAGCGCACGGTCGGCCTGTTCATCAACAGCATCGCCCTGCGTGTGCAGATGCCGCAGCCCGGCGAACGGCGCAGCGTGCGTGACTGGCTGCAAGGCCTGCTCGAGCGCAACATGCAGCTGCGTGAGTACGAGTACCTGCCGCTGGTGGCGATCCAGGAGTGCAGCGAACTGCCCAAGGGCCAGCCGCTGTTCGACAGCCTGTTCGTGTTCGAGAACGCCCCGGTGGAAACCGCCGTGCTCGACCACGCCCAGCACCTGGACGCCAGCTCCGACTCGGGCCGCACCCACACCAACTTCCCGCTGACCGCAGTGTGCTACCCGGGCGATGACCTGGGCCTGCACCTGTCATTCGACCAGCGTTACTTCGACTACCCGACCGTCGAGCGCCTGCTCGCCGAGTTCAAGCGCCTGCTGCTGGCGCTGGTCGAGGGCTTCAATGGCGAGGTGGATGAGCTGGCACTGCTGGGCGCCGAGGAGCAGCGCTTCCTGCTCGACGACTGCAATCGCACCGAGCACAGCTACGCCCTGGAGCAGAGCTACGTCGAGCTGTTCGAGGCGCGGGTCGCCGCGCACCCGCAGCGCACCGTCGCCCGCTGCCTGGAGGCGTCCTACGACTATGCCGGGCTGAACGTGGCGGCCAACCGCCTCGGCCATGCCCTGGTCGCGGCCGGCGTGGCCATCGACCAACCGGTGGCGCTGCTGGCCGAGCGCGGCTTGGCGCTGCTGGGCATGATCGTCGGCAGCTTCAAGGCCGGCGCCGGCTACCTGCCGCTGGATCCGGGCCTGCCGTCGGCGCGCCTGCAACGCATCGTCGAGCTCAGCCGCACGCCGGTGCTGGTGTGCAGCGCGGCCTGCGCCGAGCAGGCGCGCCAGTTGCTCGACGAAGTGGCGGGTGCGGCACGGCCGAAGCTGCTGGTCTGGGAAGAGGTGCAGGCGAGCCACGTGGCCAGCCACAACCCCGGCATCCACAGCGCGCCGGACAACCTCGCCTACGTGATCTACACCTCCGGCTCCACCGGGCTGCCCAAAGGCGTGATGGTCGAGCAGCGCGGCATGCTCAACAACCAGCTGAGCAAGGTGCCGTACCTGGCCCTGGACGAGCAGGACGTGATCGCCCAGACCGCCTCGCAGAGCTTCGACATCTCGGTGTGGCAGTTCCTCGCCGCGCCGCTGTTCGGGGCCAAGGTGCAGATCGTGCCGAACGCCATCGCCCACGACCCGCAGGGCCTGCTGAGCCATGTGCAGGCCACCGGCATCACCGTGCTGGAGAGCGTGCCGTCGCTGATCCAGGGCATGCTGGCCAACGATCACCAGGCCCTCGACGGCCTGCGCTGGATGCTGCCGACCGGCGAGGCCATGCCGCCCGAGCTGGCCGCCCAGTGGCTGCAGCGTTACCCGACCATCGGCCTGGTCAACGCCTATGGCCCGGCGGAGTGTTCGGATGACGTGGCGTTCTTCCGCGTCGACGCCGCCTCGACCCAGGGCAGCTACCTGCCGATCGGCACGCCGACTGACAACAACCGCCTGTATCTGCTCGGCGAGGACCAGAGCCTGGTGCCGCTGGGCGCGGTGGGTGAGCTGTGCGTCGCCGGCACCGGCGTGGGCCGTGGCTATGTCGGCGATCCGCTGCGCACCGCCCAGGCCTTCATCCCACACCCGTACGGTGCGCCGGGCGAGCGCCTGTACCGCACCGGCGACCTGGCCCGGCGCCGTCCCGATGGCGTGCTGGAGTACGTCGGGCGTATCGACCACCAGGTGAAGATCCGCGGCTACCGCATCGAGCTGGGCGAGATCGAGGCACGCCTGCACGAGCAAGCCGAGCTGCGCGATGCCGCGGTGGGCGTGCAGGAAGGAATCAACGGCAAGCACTTGGTCGGCTACCTGGTGGCGCACCATGGCGTCGCCGCCGACGCCGCGCTGCTCGACCAGCTCAAGCAGCGCCTGCGCGCCGAGCTACCGGAGTACATGGTGCCGCTGCACTGGGGCTGGTTCGACAACCTGCCGCACAACGCCAACGGCAAGCTCGACCGCAAGGCGCTGCCGGCCATCGAGATCGGCGGCCAGCACAGCCAGGCCTACCTGGCGCCGCGCGACGATCTGGAGCAGACCCTCGCCGGCATCTGGGCCGATGTGCTCAAGGCCGAGCGGGTGGGCGTGCGTGACAACTTCTTCGAGCTGGGCGGGCATTCGCTGCTGGCGACGCAGATCGCCTCGCGGGTGCAGAAGGCCCTGCAGTTGAATGTGCCGTTGCGGGCGATGTTCGAGTGCAGCACGGTCGAAGAGCTGGCGGACTATGTGCGCGGGCTGCAGGACAGCGCGCTGGATGACGCCAAGGTCGATCGGTTGAGCGACCTTATGGCGGAGCTGGAGGCGTTGTAGCCACATTGCCTTCAGCGCAGGGCCTGCCTGTTCCCACAGGATCAGGCAAGTCCTGCGCTGATGCGCCGAAGTGGCGCATGGCCACCCTGTAATCCTCACACTTGCCGGTGCTACGCTGCACACACTGCGCAAGGATTTCACTGGTTTCATGGACGATAGCCTGCATGCCGCCCGTATGGGCGATCTCATTCTTCATCCCCCGCTGATGGCCGAGCTGGTCAGTGGCTTGGTCGAGGCCGCCGTCTATGCGGCGGCGGTCGCCGCGGTCGGCGCCGCCATCGGTGGCGCGGTGGTCGCGGTGGTCGGTACCGGCGGCGCCGCCGCCGTGCTCACACCGCTGATTGCCGGGGTCATGGTCAGTGCCGCCGCCATGCTGCCGGCCGGTGAAGACAAGAGCATTGGCGACCATATCAGCGACTTCAGCAACTGGGTCGGCAATTCGCTGTTTCCGCCCGAGCCGTACGGCTCGATCAGCAGTGGTTCGCACAACACCCGCATCAACGGTATCTTCGCGGCGCGCGCCGCCGGAGTGAGTGGTGGCCCGGTCGAGGCGCCGGGCCCAGCCGATGAACCGTCGATCCTCGAAAACATCGGTGCCTACGCCATGGTCGGCGCCTCGATGGTGTTGCCGGTGATCGGCCTGGCGCAGGAGATCAACAGCATCTTCAACCCGCCGGTGACCACGCCGGCCGCGCCCGGATCGATTCCCAAGCCCGAGGACAAGGCGGTCTGCAGCAAGCACCCACCGATGCCCGAACAGTTCGTTGCCCAGGGCTCGGACAAGGTGTTCATCAATGGTCAGCCGGCAGCGCGGGTCGGAGACAAGACCACCTGCGACGGGCCGATCGGCATGACCTACTCGCCCAATGTGCGCATCGGTGGCGGCACCACCACCGTGCGCGACATCCACGACGGCAAGAGCGCCGCGGCGAAGATCATTGGCCTGATTGCCGGGATGCTCATCAGTCGCCGGGGCATGCTCAAGGGGCGCCGCTGCGGGGTGGGCAACCCGGTGGCTCCCGCGATGGGCAGCAAATTCCAGGACGGCCCCGAGGATGTGGATTTCACACTCGCGGCGATGGTCCCGATCACTTGGGCGCGGCGCTATGACATTAACGACCGGCGTAGCGATGGCCTGTTCGGCATGGGTTGGAGTGTGCCCTACGAAGTGCGCCTGGAGCGTGTCGCGCACCCTGAGGGGGGCGAGTTGTGGATCTACGTCGATGATGAGGGCGCCAGGCTGGAGCTCGGGCGTCTGCAGGTCGGCAGTGCCTTTGTCAGCATTCTCGATGGCCTGGCGTTTTTTCATCAGGACAACGGCTTCACCATCGTCGAGGACATCAACAGCGGCTTGTACCGGGTGTTTCATACCGATCCACTGGACAGTCGGCGGTCGCGCCTGGTCAAGGTCGGTGATCGCAACCTCAATTGCCTGGAGCTGTTCTACGATGAACACGGCCGATTGCAGTTCCTCGGCGACAGCTCGGCCCGGATCTTCATCGAACTGTGCTATGCCGACGGGCAACCGCGCCGGGTAGCCGAGATCCACAGACTGTCCTTGCGGCCCGGCCAGGCCTTTGCCGTCGAGCAGCGCGAATGCCTGGTGCAGTATCGCTACACCTCGGCAGGGCAATTGGAGGCTGTCGCCGATGCCGAAGGGCAATTGCTGAGGCAGTTTACCTACACCGACCAAGGGTTGCTGGCCAGCCATACGCTGCCCATGGGGGCTACCCGGTACTACGAGTGGGCCTGCTTCACGCCACCGCCGGCGCGCCAACCGTGCAGTCTGGATGGCACGCCTTACGCCATGCCTGCGCTGTTGGAGCCACAGCCTGAGCATGAATGGCGCGTGGTTCGGCACTGGGGCAGCGACGGCGAGGACTATCGCTTCATCTATGACCTGGAGCAGGGCCATACCCAGGTCATCGATGGCCTGGGGCGTGAGGAACACTATCACTGGGGCGCGCTGAACGAGGTACACACCTACATCGATGCGCTGGGATATCGCTGGCGGCACGACTATGTCGATGGCCTGTTGCGACGCACCCTCGATCCACAAGGTGGCGAGTGGTCCTATAGCTACGATGCGCTCGGGCGCGTGGTTGCCACTGCCGACCCGTTGGGGCGTCGTGAAAGCATCGGCTACACCGAACATTGGGCCTTGCCCACCCGCATCGTCGATGGAGCAGGGCATGAGCGTCGTTATACCTATGATGCTCGGGGCAACCTGTTGTCCGAAGTCGATCCACTCGGGCAACTGACACGTTACGACCACGATCGTCAGGGGCGTATGGTGCGTAGTGTCGACGCCATAGGCAAGGAGCGTTCGTTCAATTGGAATGATCGCGGCCAACTGATCTGTGCGCGTGACTGCTCTGCTCAACAGACCCACTATCGCTACGATTGGCGCGGGCACCTGAGTGAGGTGCGCAACGCCGAGGGTGGCACCACGCGCTATCGCTTCGACAGCCGTGGTCGCCTGTTGCAGCGCGAGTTGGCTGACGGCAGGGTCGAGCACTACCAGATCGATGCGGCGGGGCAGTTGGCCCGCCATGTCGACCCAGCACAGCGCATGACCCAATGGCAATATGACGGCAGCGGTCGACTGCTGCAGCGTACTGATGCGCTGGGGCACACCGTGCGGTTGCACTGGGATGCCTATGGCCGCTTGCAGCAGTTGGAAAACGAGAATGGCGAGCACTATCGCTTCCAGTGGGATGCACTAGATCGGTTGGTTGGTCAGCGTAACCTCGATGGTGGCGGTTTCAGTCTGCTTTATGATGCCCTGGATGCGATCACCCAACGCACCGTGCACCCATGCCGCGAAGCGGAGCCCGTGTTGCCGGGCAGCCCGGATGAGCCCGAAGTGTTTGCACAGGTTCACTACCATGAACACGATGCGGTCGGTCGTCTGTTGTGCAGGCGGACCGACGATGGCGAGACGACCTACCGCTACGATGCTGCTGACAATCTGCTGGCGATCCGTTTCACTCACCGTAATGGTCAGGTCCAGCAGTTGGACTTCACCTACGACGCCATGGGGCGATTGCTGAGCGAAAGTCAGGGTCCAGGGCAACTCGGTTACACCTATGATCCCCTCGGTAACCTGCAGACCTTGACGCTGCCTGACTCTCGCCGGATCAACTACCTGTGTTACGGCAGCGGACATCTGCACCAGATCAACCTCGATGGGCGGGTGATCAGCGATTTCGAGCGCGATGCGCTACACGGCGAGGTCTTGCGCAGCCAGGGCGCATTGCTTACCAGAACCCGTTATGACAGCACGCGGCGCCTGCTGCGCAAGGCTGTGGAATATCAGGATGGCGAGCCCACCCGCTTGCCATTGCTGCAGAAGGACTATGAGTACGATGCGACAGACAACCTTGTCGGCGAGGTACTGACCCAGACGCAGCGCGCTGGTAGCGGGCTGGGGGTCGAGCTTGAGCATCTGGTCGGTCGTTTCCAGGCCGGTGCCGGTGGGCGTGGCAGCTACCAGGGGCGCATTGGTTATGACTATGGGCCCACCGAACGAATCCATGGCGCGTCACGCCAGTTGCCTCAGCAACAGCCGATGGTCGAGCACTTTGGCTACGACCTTGCCGGCAACCTGCTAGAGGGATATCAGGTCAACGGTCGGGTACGGCATAACCGGGTCAAGGTGTTCCAAGACAGACGCTATCGCTACGACCGCTTTGGTCGGCTCGAGGAGAAACGCTCCGGCAATCGTCTGCTCCAGCGTTTTGAGTACGATGCAGAGCACCGGCTGGTCTGTATCCGTCAGCGGCGTGGGCCGCTTCGCGAACGGATCGAGTTTGCTTACGACCCCTTGGGCAGGCGCATCGACAAAAGGGTCTACCGTGACGAGCTGGACGTGCCGGTCAGCCGAACCGAGTTTCAGTGGCAAGGCCTGCGTCTGTTGCGAGAAGTTCAGGACGGCAAACCGAGTCTCTATCTGTACGCAGACGCGGCGGGCCATGAGCCACTGGCCAGGGTAGATGGGCTGCCTGGACATGAGCAGGTTTTCCACTTTCATACGAATCTGGTCGGCCTGGTAGAGCAACTGACCGACGAACACGGGATAACTGCCTGGCAGGGGCAGTACCAGGTATGGGGCAACAACTGCGAGGAATGGCATGCGCCGGAGCAGGTCAGCCGGCAGAATGTGCGTTTTCAGGGGCAGTACCTGGATCGGGAAACTGGGCTGCACTACAACACATTCAGATTCTATGACCCGGATATCGGGCGGTTTACCCAACAAGACCCGCTAGGTTTGAGGGGCGGGATCAACCTCTATCAATATGCGCCTAATCCTCTGTCATGGATCGATCCGTTAGGCTTGGAGGTGGTGCGTGTTTATCATTACACGAGCAAGGAAGGTTATAAGGGAATCATGGGGACAGGCGTGATTAATCAAAGTGACCCCGGCGCCAGGGGGCGAGGCGCTATTCAAGGCAAGCCCAAAGGTGTCTACGTGACGACACTAACGCCTGAGGAAATGGAGAGCACCAATGTAAGAGGTAAAATGGGGCTGACCAAAGAGAAAAGTACCCATTTTGTTTCATTTGAGGTTGATAGCGGGAAAGTTAAAAAAGTGGATCGGCAGAATGCTTATCTAAGGCTCTATATACAAGAAGATATTCAGCTCCGGGACGCTAATAGAAGACTTCGCGCTGATGTCAGTCACGGTGCTTCCGGATGCAAGCTATAGGAGACAGTGAAATGGCTGATTGGTCGGGTGTCATGTATGGCTTTTATACCGATACGTCGCTGGAGGCAGGGCTCGCGGCATTGACGGAAAAAGCAGCACGTCTGGGGTTTCAGTCACAGCAGGAGTGCATTCGGGGAGAGGAGTTTATTCTTTTCTATAAAGATGAGGGGATGCTGAAGGCCCACCTTGAGCAAGGTTACAATCTGGGGGCGACGGGCGAGGGGTGCTTCGGCGTTGAGGCAAAGCCAGCAGCGTTGAACGGGATCGCTACGCTATTCGAGTTTGAAGGTGATTCGGATTTCGAACCGTACGATATCAATTTGCGCTTCAATCGAATTTTTTACTATGTATTGGTGTTGCCGGACAGTGTCGAAAAATCAGATTTCTGTCAGCGTATACACACTCTATTTTCCGAGACCTTGATGGCTTGAGCCATGGTCAAGGTCGAGGGTGAAGCGGGCGTATCAATGAGCGTGTAAAGGACGGCTCCGGCCGTGTGCCGACCGTATCTCCTTGTCCACGACTATTTGGTTGGCTGAAGGAGAACCGCCGCCTGGGTACACGCCGCTGCAAGCTGGCGGAAAGCTTTGCTGCAATGATCAGGATGGCTTGCTGGCGGCGGTGTTTATGGCATTACTTTTCGTACAGTGCCCAGGCGAACGCAAAGCGCTTTGCGACCCGTCAGGGTCGCTGGGCTTGAAGCGCTGTCTGCTGGTGGGTTACGACAGCCCTGTCGAGGTATTCGCCAAAGGCTATCGTTGCACCTTCAGATAGATTGCCGTTTAACGCTTGCCGAGTATCTTCCCCAGCATCTCCGGCCGCGGCGCCCCTTGCTGGCTCTGCAACTGCCCTTGCTCATCCTGGTAGAAGATCGCCGGTGTCGCGGCCAGGCCCAGTTCTTCCATCAGCGCCAGATTCGCCTCGAGCCTCTTCTGAACCGTCTCCGGCACCTTGTCCAGCGCCTTGAGCGTGCTGGCCTTGCCGGCCTTCTCGTGTTCCTGCAAGGCCTTGGCCGGGTCCTTGGCGGCGAGTAGCGCGGCGGACTTGCCCGGGCTGTCCTCGCGGATGATGCCGACCATGATGTGGCGCAGCTGCACCTTGCCCGACTCGACCCAGGGCCGGGCCTGCTGCCAGAACATGTTGCAATAGGGGCAGTTGGGGTCGCTGAACAGGTAGACGGTACGGGGTGCGTCCACCTTGCCGTCCTGGATCCAGGCGGTCTTTTCCATCTTCGCCCAGACCGCCTTGCTCATCGGTGCGTACACCAGCTTTTCCAGTGGCTCGGCACTGAGGTCCTTGCCCTGCTCGTCGAACAGGCTGCCCACCAGCACGTGCTTGCCGTCGGGCGTCAGGTACAGGGCGATGCCGTTGTTGTGGTACTCGGCGGCATAGCCGCGCAGGCCGTTGGGGGCGTCGAAGCTGCCCTTGATCACGGCGCCCTTGGCCTGCAGTTGCTGGATCGGCTTGGGTAGCTCTTCGGCGTGCAGCAGGGGCGCGGCGAGCAGGGTGAAGGTCAGGGGCAGCAGCGCATTCAATCGCATGTCAGTTTCCTTGTGGGGCGGGCGCATCGGCGCGTTCGAAGGGTTCCAGGGCGTGGCGCAGGCTGGCGCGCGACAGTTCGCCCAGGTGGCTGCCGACCAGCCGCCCTTCGGCGTTGTAGAACAGGGTGGTGGGCAGGGCCATGGAGCCGACCTTGCGGGCCAGTTCGCCAGTGCCGTCAAACAGTACGTGGGACAGGGTCAGGCCGGTTGTGGCCATGAAGGTGCTGACGTTTTCCGGGGTTTCTCCCTGGTTGACGAACAGGAAGGTCACGTGGGGGTAGTCGTCCTCGGCCTGTTGCAATACCGGCATTTCGCGCCGGCAGGGCGGGCACCAGGTGGCCCAGATGTTGATCACCAGCGGTCGCCCGCGGTAGCTGTGCAGGGCCACCACCTGCCCGCGGCTGTCGCGCAGGCTCAGGTCCGGCAGCTCGGTGCCCTTGCTGTACAGGTGGCTGGCCAGGCTGGACAGCCCCCAGAACAGCGCGCCGCTGAACAACGCCCAGCCCAGTGGCCGGCGCAGGCCGGGGCGCCGCCAGCCCTGCCACAGGGTGCCGAGGACGATGCCCAGCAGGCCGCCCCAGAGCAGGAAGCCGCCGTCGCGGATGTCGATGACCTGCAGCGGGTCGTCGCGGTACATCGGCCAGTAGGCCAGGACGAAGCCCAGGCGAGCGAACAGCAATCCCAGCAGGAACAAATTGAACAGCGCCGACTCCGGATTCTCGCCGCCGTGCCTGGCCACCCGCCAGCCGACCAGGCTGGCGATGCCCAGCGCCGCGAGCAGCAGCAGGTGGTTAAGGGCCATGGTCAGTGGACCGAGGGTGACGGTCAGCATCAGCCTTGGCTCCTGGTCTGGGCCCAGTGTTGCAGGAAACCGGTGGCGTCGATCTCGCCGGTGATGCGTCGGGCACGGCGCTCGTCGCCTTCCGGGCCAATCCAGATCAGGCTGGGCGGGCCTGGTACCTGGAAGCGCTGCAGCAGTTCGCGACTGGCCGGGGAATCGGCGGTCACATCCAGGCGCAGCAGGTGCATGCCGGCCAGGCTAGCCTGGACATCGCCACGGCCGAACACCTGCTTTTCCATGACCTTGCACGACACGCACCAGTCGGCATAGTAGTCCACCAGCACCCACTGGCCACGGGCCTTGGCGGCGTCGAGCTCACGTTGCAGGTCGGCCGGCGCGCTCACGGTGACGAAGGCGTCGTGGGCGTTGGCCGGGGCTGCTGCCGTGCCCTTGCCGGCGAAGGGCTGCAGAGGTTGCCACAGGTCGTTGCCCCCGGCTGCGGCGCCCACCAGCAGCAGGCCACCCCACAGGGCGCCGAGCAGAGGAATGGCGCGCAAGGCGGGCAGGCGTTGCAGGGCCGGCCAGGCGGCCCAGCCCAGGGCGATCAGCCAGGCGCCGGCCAGGGCCAGCACCAGCGTTTCCGCCAGCAGGCCACGCACGGTGTACAGGGCCATGGCCAGGAACACGAAGCCGAACAAGCCCTTGACCAGGTTCATCCAGGCACCCGGGCGTGGCAGGTAGCGGTTGCCCAGGGTGACCAGCAACAGCAATGGCACGCCCATGCCCAGCCCGAGGCTGAACAGCACCAGCGCGCCTTGCAGCACATCGCCGCTCTGGGCGATGAACAACAACGCGCCGGCCAGTGGCGCGGTCATGCAAGGTCCCAGCAGCAGGCCCGACAACGCGCCCAGCAATGCCGCACCGTAGAGGTTGCCGCCACGGGTGCCTTGTCCGGCTCGGTCCAGGCGGTCACGCAGGGCGGCCGGCAACTGCAGTTCGAAGGCGCCGAACATCGGCAGGGCCAGGAGCACGAACAGGCCGGCCAGGCTGCCCAGCAGCCAGGGCTGTTGCAACCAGGCCTGCAGGCTTGCGCCCAGCAGCGCGGCGATCACGCCCAGGGCGGCGTAGACCAGCGCCATGCTCAGCACATAGATACCGGCCAGCCACCAGCCGCGCCGGGCGCTGGCGCCGTTGCCCAGGACCAGCCCGGCGAGGATCGGCAGCATCGGCAGCGAGCAGGGGGTGAAGGCCAGCAGCAGGCCCAAGCCGAAGAACGCCAGCAGGCTCCAGGCCAGGCTGTCCTGTTGCAGGGTACCGGCCAGCGCCTGGTCGCTGGCCTGATCGGCAGCGGCGACTGGCGTGGCGCTGCCGCCGAGAGCGATCGGCGTGGTCTGCGGCGGGTAGCACAGGCCAGCGTCGGCGCAGCCTTGCCAGCCCAGGCGCAGTTCACCGCCGGCGCCGGCCGGCAGCAGCAGTTCCAGCTCGGAGCGATAGACTGCGCTGTCGCCGAAGAACTCGTCGTGGTGGTTCTCGGCCTGGGGCAGCACGGGGTGCTGCTCAGGGGGCAGTCCGTCGAACTTCAGGCGTTTCTGGTAAAGGTAGTAACCGTCCTTGATCTGGAAATGCAGGCGCATCTGGCCGTTTTCCAGGCGATCGTGGGTCAGGACGAAGGCTTCGTTGACCGGCAGGAAGTCCGGCTTGACCGCAAAGGGGTTGGCCTGGAGGGGGCCGGCGAGCAGGAATGTCAGGAAGAGCAGGAGAACACGCATGTCGACGCCTTGGCAGAGCTTTGAAGAGGGCCATGCTGGCCTTGGGTTATTAACTGAAAGTTAAGTTGGTCTTAGGACCGGTGACAGCCTTGTCTGTACCGATGCTATCAGCCCGACGAAGTCCTCCAAACCCGTTCATAATCCCCCCTTAATCGCCACCCTGTGCAATGCCAGCTTCCCCACCCAGGAGACCCCATATGCATGTTCTGCTCTGCGAGGACGATGACCTGATCGCCAGCGGCATCTGCGCCGGCCTCTCGGCCCAGGGCCTGACCGTGGACCGGGTGGACAGCGCCTCGCAGGCCCGGCAGATGCTCGGAACCGCGAAGTTTGATGTGATGATCCTCGACCTGGGGCTGCCCGACGAGGACGGCCTCAAGCTGTTGCGCCGCCTGCGCCAGCAGGGCGAGACCCTGCCAGTGCTGGTGCTCACCGCCCGCGACGCGGTCACCGACCGGGTCGACGGCCTGCAGGCCGGCGCCGACGACTACCTGCTCAAGCCCTTCGACCTGCGCGAACTGGCCGCTCGCCTGCATACCCTGCTGCGCCGCGTCGCCGGGCGGGCGGTGAACGTCATCGAGCACGGCCCGCTGCGCTACGACCCCAGCAGTTGCGCGGCGACCCTGGGCGGCCAGGCGGTGGACCTGTCGCGCCGCGAGCAGGCCCTGCTGCAGGCATTGCTGCAGAACCCGGGGCGCGTGCTGTCCAGCGAGCAACTCAAGGACTGCGTCTACGGTTTTAGCGACGAGGTCGAAAGCAACGCGCTGAACGTGCATATCCACCACCTGCGGCGCAAACTGGGCAACAGCATCGTCGAGACCGTACGCGGCCTTGGCTACCGTCTGGGGCCGGCCCAGGAGCCGGAGGAGCGTGTGTCATGAGCCTGCGGGTTCGCCTTTCACTGATTCTCGGCAGTGTGTTCATCGTCATCTGGGCGCTGGCGGCGGCCTGGATGCTGCGCGACCTGCGCCAGCAGATGATGTTCTCCCTCGACCAGCGCCTGGTGGCATCGGCGCGCATGGTCGCGGGGCTGATCGACCAGTTGCCGCAACCGTTGACTGCCAAGGGCCAGGATGCGCATTTTTCCGCCGACCAGTTCAGCGTGCCGGACGGCATGGCCTGTCAGGTCAGCTCGCTGCGCGGCGAGATCCTCGCCAGCAACCACAAGCACGACGGCGCCATGGACGACGAGCGCAGCGGCTTCCGTGACCAGACCATCGATGGCGCCTCCTGGCGTACCTTCACCTACAACCATGGCGATGTGCGCATCACCACCGCCGACCGCCACCAGGAGCGCGAGGCGCTGAACCAGTCAATCCTGCTGGCGGCCTCGGCGCCTGTGCTGATGGCCTTGCTGGGCAGCCTGGGGCTATTGTGGATCGGCCTGGGCAAGGGGCTGGCGCCGCTCAATCGCATGCGTGATGCCTTGCGCAGGCGCCGCGCCGACAGCGTCGAGCCGTTGCAGGTGGCCGGCCTGCCCAGCGAGCTGCAACCGCTGCTCGATACCCAGAACCAGCTGTTCCTGCGCATTGCCCAGACCATCGAGCGCGAACGCCGTCTGACTGACGACGCCGCCCATGAGCTGCGCAGCCCGCTGACCGCCATCAAGACCCATCTGCAGGTGGCGCGCATGACCGACGGTGCCGTGCGTGAGCAGGCGTTGGAGCATGCCGAGCAGGGTACCGATCGCATGCACCGCACGCTGGAGCAACTGCTGATGCTGGCGCGGGTCGAGGGCAGCCTGTCCTTCGACGATGGCGTGCAGTGCAGCGCCGAGCAGGTTGCCCGACAGGCCATCGAGGATGCTGGTGGCGGCGACAACCGGCGCATTCACCTGCGCCTGCCCGAGGCGGCGGCCAAGGTCTACCTGAGCATGCCGGCGCCGTTGGCGGTGGCGGCGCTGCGCAACTTGCTGGACAACGCCCTGCGCCATGGCGGCGACGCCGCCGTGGAGCTGGAGGTACAGGCGCAGGACGGGCGGGTGGACTTCCTGGTGCGCGATCATGGGCCGGGGATTGCCCAGGAAGATCTCGAACACCTGACCGAACGTTTCTGGCGCAACGGCCAGAGCGGAGGTTGCGGGCTGGGGCTGGCGATCGTCCAGGCCATCGTCCAGCGCTGCGCTGGCAGCCTGCGGTTCGACAGCCGGGCCGATGGTTTGCGGGTGAGCCTGCAGGTGCCGGCGCGTTCAGGAAGTTGAGTTCGGCGCTGTACCCATCGTGGGGCAAGCCCGCTCCCAAGCAGCTTGGTCATGAGCCCGTGGGAGCGGGCTTGCTCCGCGACAGAGGCCGCACATCTACGACAAATCCCATGACAACCGCTAAATCCGCACCTCGCTGAAGCGTTTTTCAAGCGATAAGAACCCGACACACATCCGGTTACAGGGCGCGTGGCGGGCACATTCGCTTGCTTGCGAGGGTTTTTCCGATGTCGACCGCTTCCAGTCTTGCCCAGGTACTGCCGGCCACTGCGCCGCGTGCCCTGTACGAATTCGAGGATTCGCCCTTGCTGCTGCGCCAGCAGCAGCAGGAATCCAACGCCCGCAGCTACCCCCGGCGCATCCCCCTGGCGCTCAAGCGCGCCCGTGGCCTGTACGTCGAGGACGTCGAGGGCCGCCAGTTCATCGATTGCCTCGCAGGTGCCGGCACCCTGGCCCTGGGTCACAACCATCCGGTGGTGATCGACGCGATCCAGCGTGTGCTGGCCGACGAACTGCCGCTGCACACCCTGGACCTGACCACGCCGGTCAAGGATCAGTTCGTCCAGGACCTGTTCGCCCTGCTGCCCGAGGGCCTGCGCCGGGAAGCGAAGATCCAGTTCTGCGGCCCGACCGGTACCGATGCGGTCGAGGCTGCGCTCAAGCTGGTGCGCACGGTCACCGGGCGCAGCACCGTGCTGGCGTTCCAGGGGGCCTACCATGGCATGACCCAGGGCGCGCTGAGCCTGATGGGCAGCCTGGGGCCGAAAAAGCCGCTCGGCGCGTTGCTGAACAATGGCGTGCAGTTCCTGCCTTATCCCTATGACTACCGCTGCCCGTTCGGCCTCGGCGGCGAGGCGGGCGTGCGCGCCAACCTGCACTACCTGGAAAACCTGCTGTGCGATCCGGAGGCCGGCGTTGCGCTGCCGGCGGCAGTGATCGTTGAGGTTGTGCAGGGCGAGGGGGGGGTGATCCCCGCCGATATCGAGTGGTTGCGCGGGTTGCGCCGGATCACCGAGCAGGCCGGGGTGGCGTTGATCGTCGACGAGATCCAGAGCGGTTTCGCCCGTACCGGCAAGATGTTCGCCTTCGAGCACGCCGGCATCGTGCCCGACGTGGTCACCCTGTCCAAGGCTATTGGCGGCAGCCTGCCGCTGGCCGTGATGGTCTATCGCGACTGGCTCGACCAGTGGTCGCCGGGTGCCCATGCCGGTACCTTCCGTGGTAACCAGATGGCCATGGCCGCGGGCTCGGCGGTGATGAAGTACCTGGTGGAGCACCGCCTGTGCGAGCACGCCGAGGCCATGGGCCAGCGCCTGCGCGGGCACCTGCAACGGTTGCAGCAGGACTATCCGCAGCTTGGCGATATCCGTGGCCGTGGCCTGATGCTGGGCGTGGAACTGGTGGATCCGGCGGGCAAGCGCGACGTCCAAGGCCATCCGCCGGCCTGCCGCAAGCTGGCGCCGAAGGTGCAGCGCGAATGCCTGCGTCGTGGCCTGATCCTCGAGCTGGGCGGCCGCCATGGTGCGGTGGTGCGCTTCCTGCCGCCGCTGATCATCAGTGCCGAGCAGATCGACGAGGTGGCGGCAAGGTTTGCCGAGGCCGTCGCGGCGGCGGTATCAGCTGGCTGAGTGTTCGAATCCAGGCGAAATTCCCTGCAGGAGATCGCCCTGGCCGAAGGGCTGGGTGATCTCCTGCAGGATGCAGGTATTAGTCGAAGGTGCGACCGGCGCGCCAGTAGCCCATCAGCGTCAGGCTCTCCCTTGGCAGTCCGCGCTCCTTGATCAGGTGCCGGCGGATATCCATGACGGTCCCCGACTCCCCGGCGATCCAGGCATGGAAGTCGCCGTGCTCGCCGCTGGCCTGCTCCCACAGGATGCGCTCGTCGATATCCACGTCTTCCAGCTCGACCGTCGATGCGCCGCGCACCGCCGGCAGGCTGGCCAGTTCGCGCACAGCGTGCTGCATGCCCTGGCCATGTTCGCTGCGCAGCAGGTCACGCGGCAGCCAGTGCAGGCGGGTGGCCGGGCTGTGGCGCAGGTCGAGGCAGTCGGCTTCCAGCGGCACTTCGATAAAGGCCTCCACCTGCAGTTCCGGCGTGTTCGTGGCCAACTGCTCGAGGATGCCGGCGATGGCCGGCAGGGCGGTTTCGTCACCGATCAGCAGAATGCGCCGGACACTGTGCGGCGGCTTCCATTCGTAGCCGCCGGGGTCGTCGGCATAGGCCAGGTTGGGTGCGACCATCTGCAGGCGGTCACCCGGACGGGCATGGGTGGCCCAGGCCGAGGCCGGGCCATTGACGCCATGCAGGACAAAGTCCACCTCTACCTCAAGGGCTTCGCGGCGCAGGGCGCGGATGGTGTAGGTGCGCATCGGTGGCATGTCCTGCGCCGCCAGCTCGCGCCGCGCCTGTTGCCATTGCGCGTGCTTGGGCAGGCTTGGCGGTGCTCCTGTGGGCGTCGGAAACAGCAGCTTGACGCGCTGGTCGGGGGCCAGGGTGGTCATCTGCGCCACGTCCTCGCCAGTGAAGACAAAGCGGCTCAGTGACGGGCTCAAGGGTTCAACGGTCTTCAGATCAATGTCGAAGACGCGGTAGGGCGTGGCCTTGAGCGGTTGGGTCAGGCGATCGTGCAGGGAGGTCATGGGTATGCCTCTGTCAGCGGGAGATAACCAACAGACGAGCGCGCCGGGTGGTTAATTAGACGGCTAAATTTTCCCGGCCTATCTACGTCCTAGCTTGGATAGAAGTCGCGGCACGCGAAGACGGATTGAGGCGCAATGACAATTTCCCGACGAGGATTCATCGCTGGCCTGGCAGTGGCGGGCGCCACAGGCACGGCGGCCTATTACGCGCACCAGCAGCTGACCCACGACCCTGAAGACGATATCGTCACGCCCGGCGAGGCCAGCGTCGAACTGGCCGACTATGCCGGGCAGGTCCTGGCCGACCGGCTGCGCGGTGTGTGGGAGATCCGCTTCGACGGTGTAGAACGAGGACTTGACGGGCTGCCTCGACAGGGCGTCGAGATGTTCCTCGACGTCGCCACCAAGGGGCGTGGCCTGCGCGGATTCGTCGATACCGGCGAGGGTCTTCGCGGTGCCGCCGAGCCGGCCTATCGTGTGCTCGGTGACCTGGTCGGTGCCAGCAGCACCGAGGTGCGTTGGCGCCTGGTCAACCAGCACGGCGGGCCGGGTTATGAATGCGTGGCGAGTCTCGACGAGGTTTGGGCCGAGTTCGCCAATGCCGGTAGCGGCACGTTGAGTGGCCGCGTACAACGCCTGGATAGACCGCTGACCCTGCCGGTGCCCGACAGCCGTTTCGTCGCGGTCAAGCGTCTGTTCCCCGAGGCCCGCGAGCGTCTGCCCTATACCCCCGAAATGCGCGAGTGGGTGGTCGGCGCTGAGCATCGCCTGTTCCACCAGCTTTGGCATGCCACCCGAGACCAGTGGCACAAGTTGCCGCAGACCAAGCAGAACGCACTGCGTGGCCTTGGCTGGCAACCTGGGCCGCGCGACCGTGAGCGTGATGCCCGCGGCCCGCGCAAGCACCGCAATGGTTCGGGTATCGATTTCCTGTTCATGCACCGGCACATGCTGATGTATGCCCGCACACTGCAGGACCTGCCTTCCTGGCAACGCTTTCCGCTACCGCAACCCAGCGTCGAATTCGATCGAGCAGGTTTCGCCCGCTACTTCGACAACCACGACGGCTACTGCGTGCCGCCAGGCTGGCAGGCGCCGGGCGACGACGCCTATGGCCAGTGGGTGGGAGCGATCAAGGCCGGCGAGACCTACTGCAGCAACTTCCAGGTGTGGGAGTCGCAGTACCAGGATCCGGTGTACCTGTCGAAACTGACCCTGGGCGCCTTCGGCTCGGAACTGGAGATGAACCTGCACGATTGGCTGCACATGTGCTGGGCGTCGGTGCCGCGCGATCCCAACAATGGCGCGCCGGTGCCGTTCGCCCGCGACCAGGCGGACTTCGCCGCGCGCTGGTTCGAACCTGAGAACGACTTCCTCGGTGATCCGTTTTCCTCCCATGTGCATCCGGTCTTCTGGGGGTTCCACGGCTGGATCGACGATCGCATCGATGACTGGTTCCGTGCCCATGAGCGCCATCACCCCGGTCAGGTACGTCGCCTCGAAGTCAACGGCGTGCCCTGGTTCGCTCCCGGGCGCTGGGTGGAGGTCGATGATCCCTGGCTGGGTCCGGATACCCATGGCTGCAGCACGCAGCCGGGCATGCGCCCGGGCAAGTCGGTGGAGATGGACGTGGAGACCATGAAGTTGGCCCTGCGCATCACCTTCGGTGACGAGGACAAGCTCGACAACCTGCTGCGCAAGGTGCCGCAACGGCCCTGGTATGCGCGACACCTTTCGTTGAAGAACATCGTTTCCTGAGGCTCCGTGCGAAAGCGCCAGACCAGACAATGAAGTTCTCTGGCCTGGCGCTTTTGCGGTGCAAGCCTGCTCCTACAGCGTCTGCGGCGCCTGCCAGCCTCCGCCCAGTGCCTTGTACAACGCCACGCTTCCCCGTAACTGCTCCAGGCGCAGCTGCGCTTGCTGGTCCTGGGCCAGGTACAGCGTGCGCTGGGTCTCGAGTACGGTGAGCAGGGTCTCGGCACCGGCGGTGTAGCGTTGCTGGGCCAAATCAAAGGCGATACGCGCCTGTTCCACTTCCTGGTCCTGCCAGCGGCGCTGGCGCTCCACGCCGGCGATGGCGTTCAGGGCTTTCTCCACATCCGAGAACCCGGCCAGGATGCTGGCGCGGTACAGCTCCAGCAACTCCTGCTGTTCGGCACGGGCCGCGTCCCGGGCGGCACTCAGCCGACCGTTGTTGAAGATCGGCGCGGTGAGCCCGGCGGTGAGGGTGTAGTAGGGGCTGTCGAAGATATTGGGCACGGTCCGGGCGCCACTGCCCAGGTCCGCGCCCAGTATCAGACGCGGCAGCATCGCCGCCCGAGCTACCTGGATATTGGCGCTAGCCGCCGCCAGGCGTGCCTCGGCGGCGGCGATGTCCGGGCGGCGGCCGAGCAGTTCGCTGGGCACGCCGCTGCCGATGGCTGGCCACTGCACGTTGCCGATGGTTTCGTCGGTGGCGGGCAGCGCCTGCACAGGATCGCCCAGCAAGGTGGCAAGGACGATGCGGTTGTCCTGACGGCGTTGTTCGAGCAGTGGTAACTGGCGCTCCTGGGCGGCCACCAGGCTGCGCTGCTGGGCCAGTTCCAGGCGGGTGGCCGAGCCCGAGCGTTCACGGGCTTCGACCAGGCCCAGCACGTCGCGGGCGTTGCTCAGGTTGAGGCGGGCGATGCGCAGTTGCTCGTCGAGAGCCAGGCCTCGCAGATAGCTGTCGGCCACGGCGCTGACCAGGGTCAGCTCCACGGTCTGGCGATCGAAGCGGCTGGCGTCGAGGCTGCGCAGGGCGCTGTCACGGGTGGCGCGCAGACCGCCCCAGAAGTCGATCTCGTAGCTGGCGCTCAGGCGGGTTCCGAACGAGGTACTGGTGCGTTCGTTGCTGCTGGCGTCGAGTTGGTCGTTGCCCTCGCCGCGCAGCAAGCGCTGGCGGCTGCCGTTCAGGCCCAACTGCACCTCGGGCAGCAATGGCGCGCCGGCGATCACGGCGCTGGCCTGGGCCTTGCGCACCCGCGCCGCGGCGGCGGCCAGGTCGTGGCTGTTGAGGCGGGCGCGTTCGACCAGCCGGTCCAGCTCGGTGCTGGCGAAGGCGCGCCACCACTGGCTGTCAGGCAGGGGCTGGGCTGTGGCCGGCCCCTGCCAGGCGGGTGGCGTGTCGATGTTCGCCGCCGGTGGCGGCGGGCTGCTGCAGGCGGCCAGGCAAAGGCTCAGGGTCAACAGGCTGGTACGGCTGGGAATCGTCATGAACTATTCGCTGGTAAGGGCCTTGACCGGGTCGAGGCGGGCGGCCTTGCGGGCCGGCATGAAACCGAAGACCACGCCGGTGATCACGGCGCAGGCGAAGGCGCCGAGGATGGCGGGCAGGGCGAAGGCCACGGCGATGTCGGCCAGCAACAGGCCGCCGCCGATGGCCAGGGCCAGGACGATGCCGGTCACGCCGCCGACCATCGACAGCATCACCGCTTCGGTGAGGAACTGGCGCAGGATGTCGCGCTGGCGCGCGCCGGTGGCCATGCGGATACCGATTTCGCGGGTGCGCTCGCGCACGGTCATGAGCATGATGTTCATCACGCCGATGCCGCCGACCAGCAGCGAGATCGCGGCGATCGCCCCAAGCATCAGCGACAGGCTGTTCTGGGTGCGGGCCTCGGCCTGGATCAGCGCGGCATCGTTGGTCAAAACGAAGTCATGCTTGCCCTGGTGGCGCTGCAGCATCAGGCGCTCGATCGCCTGCTCGGTTTCCTTGACCCGGCCGGAATCCAGGGCGGCGATGGTGACGTATTCCGGATCGCGGCTGCCGAACAGGCGGATGGAGGCGGCGGAGTAGGGCACCACCACGCGCTCGTCGCTGTCCTCGCTGCCGGAGCTGGCGCCTTTGCCCTGGAGCACGCCGATCACCTGGAACGGCACGTTGCCGATCAGCAGGTACTGGCCGAGCGGATTGCTCCCTGCGCCAAACATCTTCTCGCGCACCTTCTGTCCGATCACGGCCACGGCGGCGGCGTTGGCTTCGTCGGCCTCGCTGTAGAAGCTGCCCTCGACCACCGGCCAGTTGAAAATCTCGGGAAATCCGGTGTTGTTGCCGCCGACATAGAACTGCTCGCCCTTGTTGCCGTGGCGCACCATGAGCTTGTCGCCGATCACCGGCATGACGCGCTTGACCTGCGGCAGTTCGCCGATGGCGTCGACATCATCGAGGGTGACGATACCGGTCAGCTCCTCGGAGGAGTGCTTGCCGTTGAGGTAGAGGATGTTCGAGCCGAAGGCGGCCATCTGCGCCATGACCTGGCGCTTGCTGCCTTCGCCGACCGCCAGCATGACCACCACCGAGGCCACCCCGATGATGATGCCGAGCAGGGTCAGGGCGGTGCGGAAGCGGTTGATCCACATCACCCGCCAGGCGGCCTGCAGGGACTCTGCCAGTTCGCCTTTCCAGGCGCCGCGCTGGGTGGCGCCGAAGTCCAGGCGTTGGCGCAGGTCGTCGGCTTGCACCTGTCGGGGCGGGGCATCGGCCGATGACGGGGTGGCCGAGTCACCGACCACCTCGCCGTCGCGCACCTCGATGATCCGCTGGGCGCGGGCCGCGACCTCGCGATCATGGGTGATGAGGATGATCACATGGCCCTGGCTGGCCAGCTCGTCGAGCAGGGTCATCACCTCGGCGCCACTGTGGCTGTCGAGGGCGCCGGTGGGTTCGTCGGCGAGGATGATATGCCCGCCGTTCATCAGCGCACGGGCAATCGACACCCGCTGTTGCTGGCCGCCGGACAACTGGTGCGGACGGTTGCCGGTGCGGCTGGCCAGCCCTAGGCGTTCGAGCAGGGCGCGGGCGCGGGCATGGCGTTCGGCGGGCGGGGTGCCGGCGTAGATGGCCGGCATCTCGACGTTCTCCTGGGCCGAGCCCGAGGGGATCAGGTGGTAACCCTGGAACACGAAGCCAAAGGCTTCGCGGCGCAGCCAGGCCAGCTCGTCGCTGTCCAGTTCGGCCACGTCCCGGCCAGCGAAGCGGTAGCTGCCCGAGGTGGGGCGGTCGAGGCAGCCGAGGATGTTCATCAGGGTCGACTTGCCGGAGCCCGAGGCGCCGACGATGGCGACGAACTCGCCGGGGTGGATGCTCAGGCTGATGCCGCGCAGCACCTCGACCCTGGGCGAATCGACACCGCCATAGACCTTGCGGATGTCGCACAGCTCGATCAGGGGCGTGGCCATCTCAACCCCCACTGGCGGCAGGAAGGCCGATGACCAGGCGCTCGCCTTCGTTCAAACCCTCAAGGATCTGCACCCGCAGGCGGTCGCTCAAGCCGGTGCGCACCTGGCGCGCCTCGACCTGGCCCTTGCCGTTCAGCACCTGGGCCAGGCGCAAGCCCTCTTCGGGGGTCTCGTCCAGCGCGGCCAATGGCACGCTGAGCACCTGGCTGGCCTGGCCGGCGACGAAGAACACCTGGGTGGTCATCTCCGCCATCAGGGCGCCGTCGGGGTTATCCACGTCCAGCAGCACGGTGTACTGGACCACCTTGGTGCCCGTGGTGCCAGCCGTGGTGCTGGCCGGGCTGCCCCCGCCCTGGCTGGATTGGTCCAGGGGCTTGGGCGGTACCGGCAGGATCTGCCGCACGGTGCTGGTCCAGCGCCGCTTGCCGCCGGCCAGGGTATTGAAGTAGGCGGTCATGCCCGGCTTGACCTTGCCGATGTCGGCTTCGGATACCTGGGCCCACACGGTCATTGGCGAGAGCTTGGCGATGCGCAGGATCAGCGGTGTCTGCTGCTGGGCGTTGAGGGTCTGGCCCTCGCGGGCGTCCACCGCCACCACGGTGCCGCTCATGGGCGCGTAGATCCGCGTGTAGCCCAGCTCCGCCTCGTCGCTGCGCAGGCTGGCCTGGGCCTGGCGGATCTGCGCCTGGTACATGTCGATGCGCGCCTGGGTCACCTTCAGTTGCGCCGCTGCCGTTTGCAGGTCTTCCTGGCGGCTGGCGCCGGCCGCAGCCAGATCCTGCTGGCGTTTGTACTGCTGCTGGGCGAGCAGGTACTGCGCCCGCTGTTCGGCGAGCTGGGCCTTGAGGTTTTCGATCGAGTAGCGCCCGGCATCGAGCTTGGCCTGCTGCGTGGACGGGTCGATCTCCACCAGCAGTTGGCCCTGGCGCACTTCGTCACCGGGTTCCACATGCAGCTTGCGGATCTGCCCCGAGGCCTGGGCGCCCACGTCGACATAGCGGCGCGGCTGCAGGGTGCCCAAGGCGGTGACGCTGCTTTCGATGTCGGCGCGGATCACCGGCACGGTGCTGACCGGTGCGCCGCCGAGCGGCAGGACCTGCCAGGCCACCAGGCTGCCGAGACCGACCAGGCCCAGGGCGCCGATCAGCACGCTGCGGCGGGTATTGAATGTGCGTGTCATGCGGGCTTCCAGCCGGAGGTAGTGGCCGAGTGCCGCGATGGGGCGTGCGCTCGGGGGTCCCAGTTAAACGAATGATATCGATGACGATTTAGCGCAGAGAAGGGGGCTGCGTGTTGCTGCGAATAATTATAATTTGTAAGATCGCACGCTGATATCATCCAGACCTCTTCCTTGGCTCGCAACGCTAGGGCAGGGTGACGCCAGGTGCCGTCGTGGAACATTACTATCGCGAATTGGTGAGCTTCCTGTCCGCCCGACTCGGTAATCGCCAGTCGGCCGAAGACGTCGCCCACGATGCCTACATCCGGGTGTTGGAGCGCACGGAGGGCGAGCATATCGAGCACCCGCGCGCCTACCTCTATCGTACGGCCATGAATCTTGTGGTCGATCATCACCGTCGACATCTGGTGCGTCAGGCCGAGCCGCTGGAGGTTCTGGACAACGATGAGCGCTGGCATACTCCGGCGTTGACCCAGAGCATGCAGCTCGACCAGCGCCTGGCGCTGATGCGCCAGGCGCTGGATGAATTGAGTGGGCCTTGCCGCGACAGCTTCCTGCTGCGCAAGCTCGATGGCCTGTCGCACCAGCAGATCGCCGAGCGCCTGGGTATTTCCCGCAGCCTGGTGGAAAAGCACATCGTCAATGCCATGAAGCATTGCCGTGTGCGCATGCGCCAGTGGGAGTCCTGAGCGAGCCGCCTGCGGATGTGAAAATTCCGTGAGTGGGCGACTTGATTTCTCCCGGGATCACGACAACTATCAATAAAGACCCCCGTTCAGGCATTGCGCCCGACGTTGCCGTTGCCGGCGCAGTATGGTCATGGAGCTACCGTTACCACCCAACTGCCCAGGTCCGGACGATGCCTAACAAATCCATGCGCATCCTCATCGCCGACGAGCACCCCGGCCAGCGCCTGCAGCTGGAGAAAATGCTCAATGGGCTGGGTTATTACCGGATCGCCCCGGTGGAGAGTTTCGACGACCTGCAGCGCCTGGTGCATAGCGCACTGGAACCCTTCAACCTGTTGGTGGGTAACATAGAGCTGGCCAGTCATGCCGGGGTAGACCTGGCGCGCTTCTGCAGGGTCAGTTCGCAGATCCAGCACGCACTGCTGTACCACTCGTCACACCTGAAAGTGCCCGCCGTACCGCCGAGCGATCGCCACGCCGTCAGCATCAGCCTGCCCCAGGCGCCCGACAGCGAGGCGCTGGAGTCGTTCATGGCGATCATCGACATGCCGGTGCTGGTTGGGCAACTGCCCTTGCCGCCGGGGTTGGCGGGGGCGTCCAGTTATGCCCGGCGGCGTACCAACCTTGCGCAGACCGTGTTTTGCCGCAATCCCTGAGCGATCAGTGAATTTGCTATCCTCTGGCCTTTTGCCTCGTTGCGGAAGCTGCCATGACTGCCATCGATACCACCCGCCCGCCACGGTTCAGCCGTAGCGATCACCGGACCCTGGGACTGGCCGCGCTGGGTGGCGCCCTGGAAATCTACGATTTCATCATTTTCGTGTTCTTCGCGCTGACCCTCAGCCAGCTGTTCTTCCCGCCTGAGATGCCGGAGTGGCTGCGCCTGCTGCAGAGCTTCGGGATCTTCGTCACCGGCTACCTGGCCAGGCCGCTGGGTGGCATCCTCATGGCCCATTTCGCCGACCACCTGGGGCGCAAGCGGGTGTTCAGCCTGAGTATCCTGATGATGGCGCTGCCGTGCCTGCTGATCGGGGTGATGCCGACCTACGCCGACATCGGCTACGCCGCGCCGCTGATCCTGCTGGCCTTGCGCATCTTGCAGGGGGCGGCGGTCGGCGGCGAGGTGCCCAGCGCCTGGACCTTCGTCGCCGAACATGCGCCACCTGGGCGTCGCGGCTATGCGCTGGGCTTCCTGCAGGCCGGGCTGACCTTCGGCTACCTGCTCGGGGCGCTGACCGCGACCCTGCTGGCGCAATTGTTCACGCCCCAGGAGATCCTCGACTACGCCTGGCGCTATCCCTTCCTGCTTGGCGGCGTGTTTGGCGTGATCGGTGTCTGGCTGCGTCGTTGGCTGAGTGAAACCCCGGTGTTCCTGGCCCTGCGGGCGCAGCAGGAGCAGCCGGTGGCCTTCCCCCTGCGACGGGTGCTGGGCACTCACCGACGGGCCTTGATTCCAGCCGCGCTGCTGACCTGTGTGCTGACCTCGGCGGTGGTGGTACTGGTAGTGATCACCCCGACCGTGATGCAGCAACGGTTCGGCATGACAGCCGGGCACACCTTCGCCCTGAGCAGCGTGGGCATCGTCTTCCTCAATATCGGCTGCGTGTTGGCGGGGTTGCTGGTGGACCGTATCGGCGCCTGGCGGGCGCTGATGTTCTACTGCCTGCTGCTGCCTTTGGGCATTGGCACCTTGTACGCCAGCCTGGTGGGGCAGTGGGGGCAGACCTGGGCGGCCTATGCCTTGGCTGGCCTGTCCTGTGGCGTGGTGGGGGTGGTGCCGTCGGTGATGGTTGGGCTGTTCCCGGCCGAGATCCGGGTGTCGGGCATCTCCTTCACCTACAACGTCGCGTACGCCCTGTGGGCCAGCACCACGCCGTTGGCGCTGATCGCCTTGATGCCCTGGAGCCCATGGGTGTGCGTCGGCTTTTGTCTGGTCATGGGCATGGTCGGATTGCTGACGGCGCTCTACTTCAGACGCCGTGAGCCGTTGGGGTTTGCGGCGCAGCCGATGCCGCTCATGTGTGGTGACAAATGAAGCGGTAAAGGCTGCAGGGCAGTGAGGCAGACTTCCGGGCCAGGCAATCAACAGGTCCTACAGGCAGGGTAGGGATTTTGAGCGTCTGCAGCTCTGCTCCCCTACTGCGCCTTCGAGATTGTGCACGTAATTTCGACTGATCGTTGATGGACCATTCGTTCATACAGTCAGGAGAAATATGCATGTCCAGTTTCAGCATCACTTGGATGACGCGGGCCCAGCTGCCTGCGTTTCCGCCACAGATGAGCTTTTCGGCTGCCAATCCCGCCAGCACGAAACCGGATGATCAAGCCAGAACGCCGGTGATCCGCTGGGGCCGCAGCCTGGCCTGCGTGCTGGAGTCCCGCCTGCACCCTGATCAGGCCTGGATGGTGGTCTACGGTGATGGCAAGCAACTGACCGGCGTGCACCTGCTGCATGACTTTCGCCACATCAGCCGTATCCAGTTGACCGCCAGCAGCCATGCCGTGCTATTGACTGACAGTGCGCAACGCCAGCAGACGGTCGATTTCTCCCTATTGAAAACACTGGATGGCAGGAGTGGCGATCAGGCTCCGGGGCATGGCCTACCCAGTGAGATTTCGTTCATGCTCACCCATGGTCAGGACTTCCTGGCAGTGGACTAGAAGGCTAATCTGGCTATGACCTCCGATCTGACAGTCCTATAAACGGACGACCGGTCAATGGCACTTCAGGGCAGGTCTTGTGCTCGAGATCAGCGACCATGAAAAAGCCCCCTGGCCGCACGGCCAGGGGGCTTTTGCTTACCGCAAGGGCAGGGCGCTTACATGTTCGGGTAGTTCGGCCCGCCAGCGCCTTCAGGGGTGACCCAGGTGATGTTCTGGGCCGGGTCCTTGATGTCGCAGGTCTTGCAGTGCACGCAGTTCTGCGCGTTGATCTGGAAACGCTTGTTGCCGTCTTCCTGGGTGACCACTTCGTACACGCCGGCCGGGCAGTAGCGCTGTGCCGGCTCGTCGTACAGTGGCAGGTTGCTGGCGATCGGGATATTCGGATCGGTCAGCTTCAGGTGGCAGGGTTGCTCCTCTTCATGGTTGGTGCTGGAGAGGAATACCGAGCTGAGCTTGTCGAAGCTGAGCTTGCCGTCCGGTTTCGGGTAGTCGATCTTTTTCGAGTCGGCGGCGAGCTTGAGGCAGGCGTAGTCCGGCTTGGTGTCATGCAGGGTGAACGGCAGCTTGCCGCCGAACCAGTTCTGGTCGATGTAGTTGAACGCGCCACCGAGCAACGGGCCGAACTTGTGCAGGGCCGGGCCGAAGTTGCGGCTGGCGAACAGCTCTTCATACAGCCAGCTGGCCTTGAAGGCGCTGACATAGCCGTTGAGCTGGTCGCCGCCTTCGCTGCCGGCGATCAATGCGTCAGCCACCGCCTCGGCGGCGAGCATGCCGGATTTCATCGCGGTGTGGGTGCCCTTGATCTTGGAGAAGTTCAGGGTGCCCAGGTCGCAGCCGATCAGTGCGCCGCCATTGAAGACCATCTTCGGCAGCGAGTTCAGGCCGCCTTTGCAGATGGCACGAGCGCCGTAGCTGATGCGCTTGCCGCCTTCGAGGTACTGGGCCATCACCGGGTGGTGCTTGAGGCGCTGGAACTCGTCGAACGGCGACAGGTACGGGTTGGAGTAGGACAGGTCGACGATCAGGCCGACCACCACCTGGTTGTTCTCCAGGTGATAAAGGAAGGAGCCACCGGTGTTCTCGGCGCTCATCACGTCCAGCGGCCAGCCGGCGGTGTGCACCACCAAGCCCTGCTCATGCTTGGCCGGGTCGATTTCCCAGATTTCCTTGAGGCCGATGCCGTAGTGCTGGGCGTCGGATTCGTTGTCCAGGTCGAAGCGCTTGATCAGCTGCTTGCCGATATGGCCACGGCAGCCCTCGGCGAACAGGGTGTACTTGGCGCGCAGTTCCATGCCCGGCGTGTACAGGCCGTCCTTCGGCTGGCCTTCACGGTCGACACCCAGGTCGCCGGTGACGATGCCGCGGACCACGCCGTTCTCATCGAACAGCGCTTCCTGGGCGGCGAAGCCCGGGTAGATCTCGACGCCCAGGCTCTCGGCCTGCTGGGCCAGCCAGCGGCACAGGTTGCCCAGGGAGATGATGTAGTTGCCCTGGTTGTGCATGGTCTTGGGCACGAACAGGTCGGGAACCTTGGTCGAGCTGTCGGCACTTTTCAGCACATAGATGTCGTCGCGCTTCACTTCGGTGTTCAGCGGCGCGCCGAGGTCTTTCCAGTCGGGGAACAGTTCGTTCAGGGCGCGCGGCTCGAACACCGCGCCGGAGAGGATGTGGGCGCCGACTTCGGAGCCTTTCTCGACCACGCAGACGCTGATCTCGCTACCGGCTTCGGCGGCCTTCTGCTTCAGGCGGCAGGCGGCGGACAGACCCGCCGGGCCTGCGCCGACGATGACCACGTCGAATTCCATGTATTCGCGTTCCACAGGTTCTCTCCTACTCAAGGCTCATCGCGTTGCTTGTCTTTTATGGGTGTTCACGGTCACGTGCGGCGTGCAGAGGCTGTAGCTTCGCAGGTGATGGACTACACCGTTTTGTCTTGGCCGCGCATTATATCTACACCACTTGGCGGGTCCAATACAAACGTTTGTTTGAATTTGCCGAAGGCCCGTAGAATCGCAGGTGGGCGGCTGGAGGCTGGCCAATTTGCCGTATTGACCGGATTGGGTGTTACGGTCAAGATACGAGCGCTTTCGCGTTCGCCGTAGGCTGACCGTCGGGCGCAGGTGCACCCCTAAAGACCAGGCGTGGAGCAGGGTTTACGGGCCGAATCAGGTTTTGTAGTGGAGTCTACACGCCACGACAGAAAATGACCCGTGGGTTTTACCCGCAAGGGTCGAAACAGGACTGATCGGTCAATTGAGCTTTGTCGGCGTCGGAACGTTTTTAGAGGTGCCCTTGTACCCACGCGCATTCGCCGGGCAGTCCCCAGGCGATCTTCTTTTCACCGGAGAGTAACGAGGAATCCATGAAGGTTCTTGTAGCTGTCAAACGAGTGGTCGACTACAACGTCAAGGTTCGCGTCAAGGCGGACAACTCCGGCGTCGACCTTGCAAACGTCAAGATGTCCATGAACCCCTTCTGCGAAATCGCCGTGGAAGAAGCCGTCCGCCTGAAAGAGAAGGGCGTGGCGAGCGAAATCGTCGTCGTCTCCATCGGCCCGACCGCCGCACAGGAGCAACTGCGTACCGCCCTGGCCCTGGGCGCCGACCGCGCCATCCTGGTCGAGGCCGCTGACGAACTGAATTCCCTGGCCGTGGCCAAGGCGCTGAAAGCTGTTGTCGACAAGGAGCAGCCGCAGCTGGTCATCCTCGGCAAGCAGGCCATTGATAGCGACAACAACCAGACCGGCCAGATGCTCGCCGCGCTGACCGGCTTCGCCCAGGGCACCTTCGCCTCCAAGGTCGAAGTCGCTGGCGACAAGGTCAATGTCACCCGTGAAATCGATGGCGGCCTGCAGACCGTCGCGTTGAACCTGCCTGCCATCGTCACCACCGACCTGCGCCTGAACGAGCCGCGCTACGCGTCGCTGCCGAACATCATGAAGGCCAAGAAGAAGCCGCTGGAGACCATCACTCCAGACGCGCTGGGCGTGTCCATCGCCTCCACCAACAAGACCCTCAAGGTCGAAGCGCCTGCCGCCCGCAGCGCTGGTATCAAGGTCAAGTCGGTGGCCGAACTGGTCGAGAAGCTGAAGAACGAAGCGAAGGTAATCTAAATGACTATCCTGGTTGTCGCTGAACACGAGAACGGTGCCGTAGCCCCGGCCACCCTGAACACTGTCGCCGCTGCCGCCAAGATCGGTGGTGATATCCACGTGCTGGTCGCCGGCCAGAACGTCGGTGGCGTCGCCGAGTCCGCCGCCAAGATCGCCGGCGTAGCCAAGGTGCTGGTTGCCGATAACGCCGCCTACGCCCACGCCCTGCCGGAAAACGTCGCGCCGCTGCTGGTCGAACTGGCCAAGGGTTACAGCCACGTGCTGGCCCCGGCCACCACCAATGGCAAGAACATCCTGCCGCGCGTTGCCGCGCTGCTGGACGTCGACCAGATCTCCGAGATCATCGCCGTTGAATCCGCCGACACTTTCAAGCGTCCGATCTATGCCGGTAACGCCATTGCCACCGTGCAATCGAGCGCTGCGGTCAAGGTCATCACCGTGCGTACCACCGGCTTCGACGCCGTGGCCGCCGAAGGTGGTTCGGCCGCTGTCGAAGCCGTCGCTGCCGCCCATGACGCCGGCAAGTCGGCCTTCGTTGGCGAAGAGCTGGCCAAGTCCGACCGTCCTGAACTGACCGCCGCCAAGATCGTCGTTTCCGGCGGACGCGGCATGGGCAACGGTGACAACTTCAAGCACCTGTACGCCCTGGCCAACAAGCTCGGCGCCGCCGTCGGCGCCTCGCGCGCGGCGGTTGACGCAGGCTTCGTGCCGAACGACATGCAGGTCGGCCAGACCGGCAAGATCGTCGCGCCGCAGCTGTACATCGCCGTCGGTATCTCCGGCGCGATCCAGCACCTGGCCGGCATGAAGGACTCGAAAGTGATCGTCGCGATCAACAAGGACGAAGAGGCGCCGATCTTCCAGGTCGCCGACTACGGCCTGGTCGCCGACCTGTTCGAAGCGGTTCCGGAGCTGGAAAAGCTGGTCTGATCCGCCTGCTTCACTTATAAAGAACCCGGCCCGCCCTTGGCGGTCCGGGTTTTTTCATGGTTTTTTCAGGGGCGGGGAGAGGTTGCATGGCGTTTCGCTGGAGCAAGGGAGGGCTGGCCTGCGTGCTGGCGCTGCTGTCGACGCAGGCCTTGGCGGTGGGCAAGTGCGAGCGCCTGGTCGCCACCGGCAGCCCGGATGCGCCGCCGTACTCCTGGCAGGACCCGCAGGACCCGAAACACCTGATTGGCGCCAATGTCGACCTGCTGCGCCAGGTGGCGGCCGAGCTTGGGGTGAAGATCGAGGTGCTGCACGCAGGCAAGCGCGAGCAGGCCCTGGAGGAAGTGCGTAGCGGGCGTATGGACCTGCTGCTCGACACGCCGATGCAGGTCACCCAGCTGACCAGCCTGGACTACATCCATCCGGCCTTGCAGCTCAACGAGTACCTGGTCTGGACCCGCCACGACGCCACATTGGTGTTCGAGGGCCCGGCAGACCTCGCCCAGTACCGTGGCGCGCTGTCCGAGAAGGCCCGCCTGACCCCGGCCTTCGATGCCTTCGCCAAGTCCCAGCTCAAGCTGGAGCCGGCGCAAAACCTGACGCAGGCCTTCCAGAAGCTGGTGCTCGGCCAGGTCGATTATGTATTGGCCGGGCGCTACGCGGGCATGGCCATGGCGCAGAGCCTGGGCGTGGGCAACGACCTCATCGCCCGGGGTTTGCCGGTGGACCGTCCGGGGCTGTACCTGGCGGTCTCGCACAACTCGGCGTGCAACGACAGCTGGTTGCGCGGACAACTGGCGAAAAAACTGACAGAATTGCCGGTCTCCGGGGCGAGCGAGGCTGTGCTGCAGCGCAATGTCGAGCGTTGGAAGGCGCAGATGCAGGCGTCGCAGGGTGCCCCCAAACAGTAGGAAGCGTGAGTGAGAATCCAACCCTTGATGCTCGCCCTGGCCGTGCTTGGCCTGGCCGGCTGTGCCAACGACCCGGCACCCAATGAACAGCTGCGCCTGTCGGAACAGGCGTTGGAGCAGGCCAAGGCGGTCGGCGCCAATGAGCAGGTACCGGAGTTCAAGTTGGCCGAAGACAAGCTGGCCCGGGCCAAGAGCAACATGCTCGGCGAAAGCCATCGCGATGCGCGCATGCGCGCCGAGCAGGCCGAGCTCGATGCGCGCCTGGCCGAGGCGCGGGTGCTGAACCAGAAGAGCGAGGAGCAGCTGCAGGTGATGCAGTCACGGATCAAGCGCCTGCGCAAGCAACTGGAGGCGCAGCCATGAAGCGCCTCAAGCCCATGGCGGCCTTGGCCTTGCTGGCCCTGGTCGGTTTGCAGGGTTGTGCCAGCCAGCGCAGCGAGTCGGCGTTGGACGACGCCAGTGCCGCGTTCCAGAAGGTCAAGGACGATTCCGATGTGCTGCGCAGCGCACCTCGCGATGTGATCCGCGCCGGCGAGTCGTTGGCGCGCGCGGAGCGTCTGGCTGGCTATGTCGGCACCGGCAGCGATGTGCGTCATTACGCCTACCTGAGCCAGCGCTACAGCGAGATTGCCAGCGAGCACGCCAAGCTGGCGTTGAACCAGGAGCGTCTGGCCAAGCTTGATCTGGAGCGCCAGCGCCTGCAGTTGGCGCTGCGCGAGGCCAAGTTGGCCAGCGTCCAGCAGCAGGGCAAGTTCGTCGAGGCGCAGATTGTCGCGCTGGCGTCGGAGCAGACGGATCGTGGCCTGGTGATGACTCTGGGTGACGTGCTGTTCGATACCGGCCAGGCCGACCTGAAGAATTCTGCCAGCCGTACTGTACTGAAGCTGGTGCAGTTCCTTCAGCTCAATCCACGGCGGGTGGTGCGGATCGAGGGATACACCGATAGCACTGGCGCTGCGGAAGAGAACCTCAAGCTGTCCCGTGATCGCGCCCAGTCGGTCGCCGATATGCTGGTCGATCTGGGGGTAGATGAGAAGCGTATCCAGGTCGAGGGTTATGGCGACCAGTATCCGGTGGAGGCTAATGCCTCGGAGCGGGGCAGGGCGCAGAATCGTCGGGTCGAGATCGTCTTCTCCGATGACAAGGGCAAACTCGCGCCAGCGCGTTAAAGTCTGTTTTGATTTCGTGCAAGCCCGTTCCTACAAGAAGTTATACATGACTTGTAGAAGCGGGTTTGCACGTAATAGGGTCAAGCTCGTTTCTTTATTGCCAATCGGCTAACTACCACTTCGCACTTCTTGATCTTGATCTTGATCTTGATCTTGATCTTGCTGTTGCTTCTAAGTGCGCAATAGTTCAGGCGCCACCAATTGCGACTTCAGGAGGTACGGGCGGCGCCTGGGCTGACGCAGCTGTCGCTAGCGGGCTATGGCGCTAGACTCTTGATCGGCAACGGCAACGGCAACGGCAACGGCAACGGCAACGGCAACGGCAACGGCAACGGCAACGGCAACGGCAACGGCAACGAGCAGCACGTCTGCATCTGCGCGATCAGATAAACTGCCTTCATGTCTGATTTTTCACTCCCCCAAGCCCCTCTGCATCGCCTGGACCTGCCTTGGTTATGCCACGCGAGAATCAACGCCGCGGTCCTGCGCCTGGACCTGATCGACCCACTGATCAGCGGCAACAAATGGTTCAAGCTGCGTCATCACCTGCTCCAGGCCCGCACGGCCAATGCCCCGGGCCTGATCAGCCTGGGCGGCAACCATTCCAACCATCTCCATGCCCTGGCGGCCGCCGGCAAGCGCTTCGGCTTCGCCACCGCCGGCCTGCTGCGTGGCCACCCCCAGGAAACACCGACGGTACAGGACCTGCGAGCTCTGGGCATGGAACTGCACTGGCTCGGTTTCGGCGGCTACCGCGCCCGCCATGAACCCGGCTTCTGGCAGCCCTGGCAGGCCCGGTACCCAGGCTGGCACTGCATTCCCGAAGGCGGTGGCGGCCTGGCTGGTGCCCAGGGCTGCGGGTTGATCATCGAGCAGTGCCGGGCGCAACTGGCAACGCTCGGCTGGGCCGACTACGACGTCTGGTGGCTGGCAGCGGGAACCGGCACCACCCTGGCGGGGCTGGTGCTGGAAGAGGCGGGCAGGCATGCCGTTCATGGCGCTCTCGCCGTGCCGTTTGACCACGGCGTGCCAGAGACCGTCGTGTCATTGGCGGGCGTGCAGGGCTACGAGCTGCACGACGCCAGCCGTGGCGGCTTTGCCCGTATCGACGATGCACTGCTGGCGTTCATCGCCGACACCGAACGGCAAACCGGCATGCCGCTGGAAGCGCTCTACACCGGCAAGGCCCTGCTGGCCCTGCGCGACCAGGTCGAGGCCGGGCGTTTCGCCCCCGGCACCCGCCTGGTGTTCCTGCACACCGGAGGCCTGCAGGGACGACGCGGCTATTTGTAGGGCAGCATGCGCAGCAGCGTGTTGTCGCGCCGCACATAGTGGTGATAGAGCCCAGCCAGCGCGTGCAGGCCGATCAGCCAGTAGCCCCAGCTGCCGATACGCTCGTGCCAGCCCTTGATGAACTTGCTCAGGTCCGGATCCGGAGCGACGATGGCTGGCAGCTCCAGGCCATAGAACGGGATCGGCTTGTCAGCGGCGCTGAGGATCGCCCAGCCGGCCAGCGGCAGGCCGATCATCATCAGGTACAGCAGCAGGTGCACCAGGTGCGACAGGCCTGTCTGCCAGGCCGGCGGCCTGGGTACGATTGGCGGCGTGGGGCGCGACAGGCGCAGGGCCAGACGCAGCCAGACCAGCACGAACACCGTCAGCCCAAGCATGAAGTGCAAGTCTTTCATCAGGTCGCGTTCGGCGCTGCCCTTGGGAAACAGGCCGCGCAGCTCGATGCAGGCGTAGACAGCGGCCAGCAGCACCAGCATCAGCCAGTGCAGGGCGATCGACAGCCGCGCGTAATGGGCTGCGGGGGTGGATGAATCCATGGTGAGTCCTCGTCATCAGGTTGGAAAGGGCGCTCTTGCTGGCGCCTGGCTGTCATCGTAACGGTGCGGTGTAAAAAATGTGTTGATATGGGCAGGCAAGAATGTCTCGTGCTACACGGTCATCACCCCGTAAGGTGTGGCCAGCTGTCTGCCACCAGGAACAGCCGCTCGGCTTCGTGCCAGGCACCGTCTCCAACCTCTTCAAGCCTGACCAGCAACTGCGCCGGAGCCACTTCATCCAGTCCTAGCAACCAGCTGTCGAACTGCTCCGCCGCCCAGCAACGGTCTGCTTCAACCCGCGCCGGAGCCAGCCACCCCTGCCGGGATAACGGTTGCCAGCGTCCCAGGGGGCAGTGCTCGAGGTAATCCGCCCAATCCCGCCGATGCAGCCAACGCCCGCGCAAATGCGTCGGATGAGCACCCAAAGGCGCCTCGGCATGTCCGGGCCAGGGATAGAACAGATAACCGCCGAGCCACAAGTGCGCCTGAACTTCGGCGATACCCAGGCCAGCCAGCGCTTCGCGGCTATGCGACTGACCGGAGATCCTCAGTTGATGACTGGCCAGGTGCGCCAGCTTGGTGCCGAGGCGGTCGTGGCAGCCGGGGCCGAGCCAGTGCGCGGGGACCTGGCCATCGTCGACGGGTGGGCCCAGGTAGAGCTTGATGGCCAGTTCCAGATGATGATCGCCGTCACGGTCGCGCAGCAACAGGTCGAGTTCACCCAGGGTGCGCCCGCCGTCGCGGATTGCCAGGTTGGCCGCCAGCAGCTCGATGCCTGGCGCCTGCTGCAGGGCGAACTGCCACAGGCTTTCGTAGTACAAGCCCAGCCGCCGGCTGTTCAGGCGTGTCAGCCAGCTCAGCAGCGGCGTGGGCGCCAGGTCGAGCGCCGCGAGCCAGTGGCCAAGACGCTGTGGATCATCGGCCCAGGCGCTGCCCTGCAGCGGGTGGCGCTGGGGGCAGCCGGCCTGGGCCAGCAGCGGTGGCGACAGCAACGCCCAGGCCAGGTCGCGCACGGCAGGGTGGCGCAGCTGGCGGGGCAGGGACTCGAGATCGGCGAAGGGCATCATCCAGCGAGCATAGCCGGTTTGCCGCTGGCCGGTCCTTTCGCCCATAATCCCGGCATTGTCACCCCCGCCGCAGAGCTTTGCAGGAGCACCATGGAGCAATTTCGCAATATCGGTATCATCGGACGCCTTGGCAGCTCACAGGTGCTCGATACCATTCGCCGACTGAAAAAATTCCTCCTCGAGCGCCACCTGCACGTGATCCTCGAGGACACCATCGCCGAAGTCCTGCCCGGCCACGGCCTGCAGACCTCCACGCGCAAGCTGCTGGGCGAGGTCTGCGACCTGGTTATCGTGGTCGGCGGCGACGGCAGCCTGCTTGGCGCTGCCCGCGCCCTGGCCCGGCACAACATCCCGGTGCTGGGCATCAACCGCGGCAACCTGGGTTTTCTCACCGACATCCGCCCCGACGAGCTGGAAGAGAAGGTCGCCGAGGTGCTCGACGGCCACTATCTGGTGGAGAACCGCTTCCTGCTGCAGGCCGAGGTGCGCCGTCACCACGAGGCCATCGGCCAAGGCGATGCGCTGAACGATGTGGTGCTGCACCCGGGCAAGTCGACGCGAATGATCGAGTTCGAGATCTACATCGACGGCCAGTTCGTCTGCAGCCAGAAGGCCGACGGCCTGATCGTCGCCACCCCGACCGGCTCAACCGCCTACGCGCTGTCGGCCGGCGGCCCGATCATGCACCCCAAGCTCGACGCCATCGTCATCGTGCCGATGTACCCGCACACCCTGTCGGGCCGGCCGATCGTGGTGGACGGCAACAGCGAACTGAAGATCGTCGTATCCAAGGACCTGCAGATTTACCCGCAGGTCTCCTGTGACGGGCAGAACCACTTCACCTGCGCCCCCGGCGACACCATCACGGTGAGCAAGAAGCCGCAGAAGCTGCGCCTGATCCATCCGCTGGACCACAACTACTACGAGGTCTGCCGCACCAAGCTCGGCTGGGGCAGCCGCCTGGGCGGCAGGGACGACTGATGCTCGATCCGGCGCGCAGTTTCGACATCATCGGTGACGTGCACGGCTGTGCGCTCACCCTCGAACGCTTGCTCGACGCGCTCGGCTACAAGCGTGTCGGCGGGGTCTGGCGACACCCTCGGCGCCAGGCGCTGTTCCTCGGCGACATCGTCGACCGTGGCCCGCGCATCCGCGAGGCGCTGCACATCGTCCACGACATGGTCGAGGCCGGCCAAGCCTTCTGCATCATGGGCAACCACGAGTACAACGCCCTGGGCTGGGTCACCCCGGCACTGCCCGGCAGTGGCAAGGCCTTCGTGCGCGAGCACACCCCGCGCCATGCCCGGCTGATCGACGAGACCCTCACCCAGTTCGCCCAGCACCCCGGCGACTGGCACGATTTCATCCAGTGGTTCTATGAACTGCCGCTGTTCGTCGACGCCGGGCGCTTCCGCCTGGTGCACGCCTGCTGGGACCCTCGGCTGATCGAGCCGCTGCGCCAGCAGTACCCCACGGGCCGCATCGACGAGCACTTCGTGCAGGCGTCTGCGGTGTCCGGCAGTTTCGCCGCCACGGTGTGCAACCGCCTGCTGCGCGGTACCGACATGCGGCTGCCGGACGGCCTGACGCTGACCGGCGGCGACGGCCTGACCCGCGCTTTCTTCCGCACCAAGTTCTGGGAGGAAGACCCGCAGACCTACGGCGACATCGTCTTCCAGCCCGACGCGCTACCCGACGAGGTGGCCCGCACGCCCCTCAGCCACAGCCAGAAGAACGCCCTGCTGCGCTACGACGAGGACGAGCCACTGCTATTCGTTGGCCACTACTGGCGCAGCGGACGTCCGGCGCCGATTCGCGCCAACCTGGCCTGCCTGGACTACAGCGCCGTGCTCTACGGCAAGCTGGCGGCCTACCGCCTGGATGATGAAACGCGCATCGACCCGCACAAGTTCGTCTGGGTCGACGTCGACCGTCCGCAGGCCAGCCAATGAACGTGATCGAAGTACTGCGCCTGCCGCTGGCGGTCGACCTGAGCGGTTTCGTCGCCTTGCTGCGCCGCCTGCAGGTGCCGCACCGGGTGGTGGAGGAGGGCGAGGAACAGGTGCTGTGGGCGCCGCCGGCCATGGCCGGGGATGTGCTCGAGTTGTACCGGCGTTTCCCGGACGGCAATGCCGATCTGCAGGCAATGCCCGAACCCGTGGAAGTCGCTCCGGCGCAGCCTTCGCTGAAGGAGCAGGTCCTGGCCTGCAAGGTCACCGCCGCGATACTGATCCTGAGCGTGGTGGTCGCCGCCGTGACCGGCCTGGGCGACAACCTCTCGACCATCGGCTGGTTCACCTTCCTGTCGTTCAAGGTGCAGGGCGACTACCTGTACTTCACCCCGTTGCTCCAGGGGCTGGCCGAAGGCCAGTTGTGGCGCCTGGTGTCGCCGATGCTGCTGCACTTCGGCGTGCTGCACCTGGCAATGAACGGCCTGTGGTATTGGGAGCTGGGCAAGCGCATCGAGCTGCGCCAGGGCCCGTGGATGCTGTTGGGCCTGACCTTGCTGTTCAGCCTGGTGTCCAACCTGGCCCAGCATTTCACCAGCGGCCCGAGCCTGTTCGGTGGCTTGTCCGGGGTGCTCTACGGCTTGCTCGGGCATGTCTGGCTGTACCAGTGGCTGGCGCCCAATCCGCAGTTCAACCTGCCCAAAGGCGTTCTGGTGATGATGCTGATCTGGCTGGTGATCTGCCTGAGCGGCGTGGTCGGGCAGCTCGGCTTCGGCCAGATCGCCAACGCCGCTCATGTCGGCGGGTTGCTCATCGGATGCCTTACAGGGCTCTTGGGTGGCGCGCTGGCCCGGCGTAAACTGTCCGCCTGACTGAGGAGACAGCATGTCCACTTTCGCGCAAATGATCGAAAACATCACCCCCGAGATCTACGAGAGCCTGAAGACGGCCGTGGAGATCGGCAAATGGTCCGACGGCCGCAAGCTGACCGCCGAACAGAAGGAACTGTCGCTGCAGGCGGTGATCGCCTGGGAGATGAAGAACCTCCCCGAAGAGCAGCGTACCGGCTACATGGGCCCGCAGGAGTGCGCCTCGAAGTCGGCGCCGATCGCCAACATCCTGTTCAAGTCGGACTCGCTACATTGATCGAACTCGCTCGTGGCTCTTTGAGCAAGATGGCGGTACGCCTGGACGCACCGGTCGTTCAATACAGTTTCCGCCTGGATGACGCCGAGGTGCCGGTCAATCCGCTGATCGGCCAGTCGATCCGTCTGGAATACCTCGGGGCGATCCATTGCACCCATTGCGGCAAACGCACCAAGACCAGCTTCAGCCAGGGATACTGCTACCCGTGCATGACCAAGCTGGCCCAGTGCGATGTGTGCATCATGGCCCCGGAGAAATGCCACTACGACGCAGGCACCTGCCGCGAGCCTTCGTGGGGCGAGCAGTTCTGCATGACCGACCACGTGGTGTACCTGGCCAACTCGTCGGGCATCAAGGTCGGCATCACCCGCGCCACCCAGCTGCCCACCCGCTGGCTCGACCAGGGCGCCAGCCAGGCGCTGCCGATCATGCGCGTGGCCACCCGCCAGCAATCCGGGCTGGTCGAGGACGTGCTGCGCAGCCAGGTACCGGACCGCACCAACTGGCGCGCGCTGCTCAAGGGCGATGCCGAGGTACTCGACCTGCCGGCCATCCGCGAACAGATCTTCGACGCCTGCGCCGACGGCATTCGCGGCCTGCAGGAGCGCTTCGGGTTGCAGGCCATCCAGCCGCTGCCCGACGCCGAGGTGATGCAGATGCGCTACCCGGTCGAGGCCTACCCGAAAAAGATCGTCAGCTTCAACCTCGACAAGGACCCGGTCGTGGAAGGCACGCTGTTGGGCATCAAGGGCCAGTACCTGATCTTCGACACCGGCGTGATCAATATTCGCAAGTACACGGCCTACCAGCTGGCCGTGCTCCAGTAAAAGGATCGTCACCATGCGTACCGAACAACCGCAAGTGATCTACCTCAAGGACTATCAGGCCCCCGAGTACCTGATCGACGAGACCCACCTGACCTTCGAACTGTTCGAGGACCACAGCCTGGTCCATGCACAGCTGGTCATGCGCCGCAACCCCGAGCGCGGCGCCGGCCTGCCGCCGCTGGTGCTCGATGGCCAGCACCTGGAACTGCTGAGCGTGCAGCTGGACGACCAGGCGCTGGACGCCAACGACTACCAGCTCGACGACGATAGCCTCACCGTGCAGCCGAAGGGCGAGCGCTTCACCCTGGACACCAGCGTGAAGATCCACCCGGAGAGCAACACCGCGCTGGAAGGCCTGTACAAGTCCGGCAAGATGTTCTGCACCCAGTGCGAGGCCGAGGGCTTTCGCAAGATCACCTACTACCTCGACCGCCCCGACGTGATGAGCACCTTCACCACCACGGTGATCGCCGAGCAGCATCGCTACCCGGTGCTGTTGTCCAACGGCAACCCGGTCGGCAGCGGCCCGGGCGAGGACGGCCGCCACTGGGCGACCTGGGAAGACCCGTTCAAGAAGCCGGCCTACCTGTTCGCGCTGGTGGCCGGTGACCTCTGGTGCAAGGAAGACACGTTCGTTCGCCAGTCAGGCCGCGACGTGACCCTGCGCATCTACGTCGAGCCGGAAAACCTCGACAAGTGCGACCACGCCATGGTCAGCCTGAAGAAGTCCATGCGCTGGGACGAGGAAGTCTACGGTCGTGAGTATGACCTGGACATCTTCATGATCGTCGCGGTCAACGACTTCAACATGGGCGCCATGGAAAACAAGGGCCTGAACATCTTCAACTCCAGCTGCGTGCTGGCCCGCGCCGAGACCGCCACCGATGCCGCCCACCAGCGGGTCGAGGGCGTGGTCGCCCACGAGTACTTCCACAACTGGTCGGGCAACCGCGTGACCTGCCGCGACTGGTTCCAGCTGTCGCTCAAGGAAGGCTTCACGGTGTACCGCGACGCCGAGTTCAGCGCCGACATGAACTCGCGCACGGTCAAGCGCATCGAGGATGTCGCCTACCTGCGCACCCACCAGTTCGCCGAGGATGCCGGCCCCATGGCCCACCCGGTGCGCCCGGCGAGCTTCATCGAGATCTCCAACTTCTACACCCTGACCGTGTACGAGAAGGGCGCCGAGGTCGTGGGCATGGTCCATACCCTGCTGGGCGCCGAGGGCTTCCGCAAGGGCAGCGACCTGTACTTCGAGCGTCACGACGGTCAGGCGGTGACCACCGACGACTTCATCAAGGCCATGGAAGACGCCAACGGCGTCGACCTGACCCAGTTCAAGCGCTGGTACAGCCAGGCCGGCACGCCGCGCCTGGAAGTCAGCGAGGCCTATGACGCCGCCGCGCAGACCTACAGCCTGACCTTCCGCCAGAGCTGCCCGCAGACCCCGGACAAGGTCGAGAAACTGCCGTTCGTGATCCCGGTGGCCCTGGGCCTGCTGGACGCCGAAGGCAACGACCTGCCGCTGCGCCTGGTGGGCGAGGCGCAGGCCGTCGGCAGCAGCCGCGTGCTGTCGGTGACCGAGGCCGAGCAGACCTTCACCTTCGAGGGGATCAAGGCCAAGCCGCTGCCGTCGCTGCTGCGCGGCTTCAGCGCGCCGGTCAAGCTGAGCTTCCCGTACGACCGTGACCAGCTGATGTTCCTCATGCAGCACGACAGCGACGGCTTCAACCGCTGGGAAGCGGGCCAGCAGCTGTCGGTACAGGTGCTGCAGGAGCTGATCGGCCAGCACCAGCGGGGCGAAGCGCTCACGCTCGACCAGCGCCTGATCACTGCATTGGGCACCGTGCTCGGCAATCAGGCGCTGGACCCGGCCATGGTCGCGGAGATGCTTTCGCTGCCGGGCGAGGCGTACCTCACCGAGATCAGCCAGGTGGCCGATGTCGATGCGATCCACGCCGCCCGCGAGTTCGCCCGCCAGCAGATCGCCGAGCAGCTGTTCGACGCCCTGTGGGCGCGCTACCAGGCCAACCGCGAGGTCTCGCGCAAGACCGCCTATGTGGCCTCGGCCGAGCATTTCGCCCGCCGCAGCCTGCAGAACATCGCCCTGTCGTACCTGATGCTGACCGCCAAGGCGCCGGTGCTCGAGGCGACCCTGGAACAGTTCGAGCACTGCGACAACATGACCGAGCGCCTCACCGCCCTGGCGGTGCTGGTCAATTCGCCGTTCGAGGCCGAGCGGGCCAAGGCGCTGGGAGCCTTCGCCGAGCACTTCAAGGACAACCCGCTGGTCATGGACCAGTGGTTCAGCGTACAGGCGGCCAGCACCCTGCCGGGTGGCCTGGCGCGGGTCCAGGCGTTGATGCAGCACCCGGCCTTCACCCTGAAGAACCCGAACAAGGTGCGCGCGCTGGTCGGTGCCTTCGCCGGTCAGAACCTGGTCAACTTCCACGCCGCCGATGGTTCGGGGTACCGCTTCCTGGCGGACCTGGTGATCGAGCTCAACGCGCTGAACCCGCAGATCGCCTCGCGTCAACTCGCCCCGCTGACCCGCTGGCGCAAGTACGACGACAAGCGCCAGGCGCTGATGAAGGGCGAGCTGGAGCGGATTCTCGCGTCCGGGGCGCTGTCCAGCGATGTGTATGAGGTGGTGAGCAAGAGCCTGGCGTAAGCCTGGTAGACATTGGGGCTGCTGCGCAGCCCATCGCGACGCAAGGCCGCTCCCACAGGGATGGCGCCAGGGCAGAACTGGCGCATATCCTGTGGGAGCGGCCTTGCGTCGCGATGGGCCGCAAGGCGGCCCCAATTGTTCTCGTGGTTAACAAAACATAACGTCCCGCTCGTTGTGTTTCGCCGAACAACCCCGATACGATGGCTCGAAGCTATTCCAGGGCTCTGGAACAGGGTTTTCGCAGTGCCTGGCAATAGATTGACCCACCACAAGAACACAACAGGGGGCAGTCATGAGAGAGCGGCCAAGGGCACGCTACAGCCTGGCGGCCAGCGCTATGCTGGCGCTGACGCTGGGGATCGGGTCCGGGCATGTCCTGGCGGCGGTGGCCGCCGAGGAATACTCGGTGGAGTCGGCCAAGGCCAGCCAGAGCCTGCTGATCGGCGCCACCCACGCCGGGCAGCGCGTGGTGGTGGTCGGTGATCGCGGCCACATCCTGTTCTCCGACGACCAGGGCAAGACCTGGACCCAGGCCCGGGTCCCCACCCGGCAACTGCTCACCGCCGTGTTCTTCCTCGACGACAAGCGCGGCTGGGCCGTCGGCCATGACGCGCAGATCCTCGCCAGCAGCGACGGCGGCGCGACCTGGAGCAAGCAGTTCGAAGACCTGTCCCGCGAAGCCCCCTTGCTCGATGTGCGTTTCCTCGACCCGCAGCACGGCTTCGCCGTGGGCGCCTACGGTGCCTTGCTGGAAACCCTCGATGGCGGCCAGCACTGGCAGGATGTCGCCGAGCGTCTGGACAACCCCGACCAGTTGCACCTCAACGCCATCACTCTGGTGAAGGACGCCGGCCTGTTCATCGTCGGCGAGCAGGGCGGCATGTTTCGCTCCAGCGACGCCGGCCAGAGCTGGACCAAGGTCCAAGGCCCCTACGAGGGCTCGCTGTTCGGCGTGATCGGCACCGCTCAGCCCAACACCCTGCTGGCCTTCGGTCTGCGCGGCAACCTGTTCCGCTCCACCGACTTCGGCGACAGCTGGCAGCCGATCGAGCTCAAGGCCGAACGCGGCCCGCTCGAATTCGGCCTGGCAAGCGCTACGCTTCTCGAAGACGGCAGCCTGGTGCTGGTCGGCAACGGCGGCAGCGTGCTGCGCAGCCATGATGACGGGCAGACTTTCAGCGTGCGCAACCGCGCCGATCGCATCGCCCTGTCGGGCGTCAGCGGCCTGGGCGGTGGCGGTCTGCTGCTGGTCGGGCAAGGGGGCGTGCACCTGGCCTCGGCCGACGGTACCCAGGAGGCGCGTCCATGACCAGCCGGGAGAGTTTCGACATGCAGCACAAGGACAAGGCCACCCTGCTGGAACGCCTGATCTTCAACAACCGTCCGATTGTCATCGCCATCTGCGTGCTGGTGAGCATCTTCCTGTTCTGGCAGGCCACGCAGATTCGCCCGTCCACCAGCTTCGAGAAGATGATTCCGCTGCAACATCCGTTCATCGAACAGATGCTCGAGCACCGCAACGACCTGGCCAACCTCGGCAACACCGTGCGTGTGTCGGTGGAGTCGACCAAGGGTGACATCTTCGACAAGGACTATATGGAGACCCTGCGTCAGGTCCATGACGAGGTGTTCTACATCCCCGGCGTCGACCGCGCCGGCCTCAAGTCGCTGTGGAGCCCCAGCGTGCGCTGGAGCGAGGTCACCGAAGAAGGCTTTTCCGGCGGCGAGGTGATTCCCAACACCTACAACGGCTCCCAGGACAGCCTCGACACGCTGCGCGACAACGTGCTCAAGTCCGGCCAGGTCGGGCGCCTGGTGGCCAACAACTTCAAGTCCAGCATCATCGACATCCCGCTGCTGGAAAGCTACCCCGACCCGCAGGACCCGGGGCGCCAGGTCAAGCTCGACTACCAGCAGTTCTCGCACCAGCTGGAAGAGAAGATCCGCGACAAGTTCCAGGCGCAGAACCCCAACGTTAAGATCCATATCGTCGGCTTCGCCAAGAAGGTCGGCGACCTGATCGACGGCCTGGTGATGGTGGCGATGTTCTTCGGCGTGGCGCTGGTGATTACCTGGGCGCTGTTGTACTGGTTCACCTGGTGCATCCGCAGCACCATCGCCGTGCTCATCACCACCCTGGTGGCGGTGGTCTGGCAGTTGGGATTGATGCATGCGGTGGGCTTTGGCCTGGACCCGTACTCGATGCTGGTGCCGTTCCTGATCTTCGCCATCGGCATCTCGCACGGGGTGCAGAAGATCAACGGCATCGCACTGCAGTCCAGCGACGCCGACAACGCCCTGACCGCGGCGCGGCGCACCTTCCGCCAGTTGTTCCTGCCGGGGATGATCGCCATCCTCGCCGACGCCGTGGGCTTCATCACCTTGCTGATCATCGACATCGGGGTGATCCGCGAGCTGGCCATCGGCGCCTCGATCGGCGTGGCGGTTATCGTCTTCACCAACCTGATCCTGCTGCCGGTGGCGATCAGCTACGTCGGCATCAGCCAGAAGGCCATCGCCCGCAGCAAGAAGGACGCCACCCGCGAGCACCCGTTCTGGCGCCTGTTGTCCAACTTCGCCAGTGCCAAGGTAGCGCCGGTGTCGGTGGTACTGGCGTTGCTGGCCTTCGTTGGCGGCCTCTGGTACAGCCAGAACCTGAAGATCGGCGACCTCGACCAGGGCGCGCCGGAGCTGCGCCCGGACTCGCGCTACAACCAGGACAACAGCTTCATCATCAGCAACTACTCGACCAGTTCCGACGTGCTGGTGATCATGGTCAAGACCCCGGCCGAGAGCTGCTCGATCCACTCGACCATGGCGCCGATCGACGAGTTGATGTGGACCATGGACAACACCCCGGGGGTGCAGTCGACCATCTCCCTGGTGACCGTGTCGAAACAGGTCATCAAGGGCATGAACGAGGGCAGCCTGAAATGGGAGACCCTGTCGCGCAACCCGGACATCCTCAACAACTCGATCGCCCGCGCCGACGGCCTGTACAACGCCGACTGCTCGCTGGCGCCGGTGCTGGTATTCCTCAACGACCACAAGGCCGAGACCCTGGAGCGGGTCACCGCCGCGGCCAAGGCCTTTGCCGACAGCCACAACAAGGAAGGCCTGCAGTTCCTCCTGGCGGCGGGTAACGCCGGCATCGAGGCGGCCACCAACGAGGTGATCAAGTCGGCCGAGCTGACCATCCTCATCCTGGTCTATATCTGCGTGGCGGTGATGTGCATGATCACCTTCCGCTCGTTCGCCGCGACGCTGTGCATCGTCCTGCCGCTGGTGCTGACCTCGGTGCTGGGCAACGCTTTGATGGCGTTCATGGGCATCGGCGTGAAGGTTGCCACGTTGCCAGTGGTGGCGCTGGGCGTGGGCATCGGCGTGGACTACGGCATCTACATCTACAGCCGCCTGGAGAGCTTCCTGCGTGCCGGCCTGCCGTTGCAGGAGGCCTACTACGAGACCCTGCGTTCCACCGGCAAGGCGGTGCTGTTCACCGGCCTGTGCCTGGCCATCGGCGTGTGCACCTGGATCTTCTCGGCCATCAAGTTCCAGGCCGACATGGGCCTGATGCTGACCTTCATGCTGCTGTGGAACATGTTCGGCGCCCTGTGGCTGCTGCCGGCGCTGGCGCGGTTCCTGATCAAGCCGGAGAAACTGGCGGGCAAGGAGGGTGGCTCGATCTTCGCTCACTGACCTGGGCCTGATCGCGGGGCAAGCCCGCTCCCACGACCTACATGGCGTGGGAGCGGGCTTGCCCCGCGATGCGTATAATGGCGGCCATTTTCTCAATCGGTGCCTCCATGACCACCCTCGCCACCGCCCTCGCATCCTGCGACATGCTCCTGATCGATGGCCTGCACGCCTTCGACTTCACCTTCGACGCATCCGGCCTCACTATCGAATGCATGGACGGCCGCCAGCTGCGTCGCTGGTCCTTCACCCCCGACCAGGTCGCCGCCGCCACCGGCGCGGGCGACGACTGGAGCCTGGCCAGTGACGAAGGCGAGCATCGTCTAGTCTGTATGAGTGCTTTTCGTGCCCCGGATGAAGAAGACGATGAACAGGAAATGGACCCACCTGCTGAGCGCTAGCCTCATGGCGTTTTCAGTCAACGCCCAGGCCGCCACGTTGCTGGTGGGCAGCTACACCGACAATGGCAGCGAAGGGATCTACCGCTACGACTTCGACGCCCGCACCGGTCAGATCGACGCCACGCCCCGGCAGGTGGTCAAGAGCGTCAGCCCTTCGTGGCTGGTGCTGTCCGCCGACCGGCGCCAGTTGTTCGCGGTCAATGAAACACCCAAGGGCCAGGTCAGCGGTTTCTCGCTGGGCAAGCAGGGCGAGATCAAGCTGCTGAACCAGGTGCCCAGCGAGGGTGACGAGCCGACCCACGCCAGCCTCAGCCACGACCAGCGCTACCTGTTCGTCGCCAACTACGCCGTAGCCCCCGACCCCGGTGGCAGCCTGGTGGTGATCCCGGTGGCTCGCGACGGCAAGCTCAAGCCGGTGGTGCAGCAGGCCCGGCATGCGCCGAGCCAGGTCAATCCCGAGCGCCAGGCCGGTGCCCATGTGCATTCGCTGGTGCTGTCGCCCGATGGCCGCCACCTGTACGCCAGCGATCTGGGCGCCGACAAGGTGTTCATCTACCGCTATGACGGCGCCAGCCCCGAGCATCCGCTGAGCCCGGCGATCCCGCCCTCGGTGACACTGCCACCAGGTAGCGGCCCACGTCACCTGCTGTTCGACGCAAAGGGCCGGCATGCCTACCTGACCCTGGAGATGAGCGCCGAGGTGGTGGTGTTCGATGTGCAGGACGGCGCGCTGACCGAGCGCCAGCGCCTGCCGCTGACCGAAAGCAAGGACTTCGCGGCGAAGGCCGCGGGCGGCCTGCACCTGTCGGCCGATGAGCGTTTCCTCTATGTCAGCAATCGTGGCACGGCCAACGAGATCGTGGTGTATGCCGTGGGCAAGGACGATGGCCGGCTCACCCTGCTGCAGCGCCGTTCGGTGGAAGGCGACCATCCCCGGGAGTTTGCCCTCGACCCGGATGGCAACTACCTGCTGGTGGCGAACCAGAAGAGCAACCAGATCGTGGTCATGCGCCGCGACCCGCGCAGCGGCAAGTTGGGGGATACGGTGCAGAAACTGCCCCAGCAGGCGCCTTCGGACCTCAAGTTTCTGGAGTGATCATCCTCCGCCGGGTTGTCTCGCCCCCTGTGGGAGCGGCCTTGCGTCGCGAATGGGCTGCGTAACAGCCCCAGAGTTTCAGCGTTGACGCAAGAATCGCCGGGGCCGCTGTGCGGCCCTTTCGCGACGCAAGGCCGCTCCCACAGGGGGGCTTCCAATTATCGATAGGCGTGATAATCGCTACTGCTGCAATGAATTTCAGTGGTCGAGTCCATCGGCGTAAGTTTTGACCCAAGACCCCCGAGGGGCCAACGTCAACCACCGAAGTCGAGGTCAGCCCACATGAACTTCAATCTCTTCCCGGTCATCGCCGCTTCCGCCATCTCCGCCTCCGTCGTACTGCCGGCCCACGCCCAGCTGGAGCCAAGCGCCAAGGCGTCCAACACCCACAGCTACACCCAGAAATACCTGCAGCAGAGCGCGCATTTCCACGCCGCCCTGAGCAAGCATGCCAATTGAGTGTGTAAAGCCATTGGTAATAGCACAACGCCATGTGATTTAATTTGACGCTAAATTTTTGACTCGCCAAAGGGGCAGAGCATGATGTGGCGTATCACGGCGGTAGTGCTGTTGTTGATGTCCGCGCCGATCCTGGCGCTTTGAGCGACACGCTGTCTCACTTGGCCATCACGGCCTTGAACAGCGGCGATGCCAGCCAGCCCTGCAACCAGCTGCGCAACCGCGGATAAGCCGCCTCGGTGAACCATTCGGGTTCGACCCCGGCAAACTGGCGCATCAGGGGCAGCAAGGCGGCGTCGGCCAGGCTTGGGTGAGCGGCCAGCAGATAGGGTCTGCCTTCGAGCAGACGTTCCAGCTCGGCCAGCCAAGGCTCGGCCTGGGCGCGGTAGTGCGCCCGGGTGTGCTCGGGGTAGCGCTCGGCGTACTTGTACAAGTTCACTTGCGCCTTGAAGGTGCCATCGTTGCGCGCGATCAGCGTTTCGGCCTGCCGCGCGGCGGCGGGGTCTGCCTGCAGGCGCCAGTCCTCGGGGTCATGTCGGGCCAGCGCCCAGCGCATGATGTCCAGGCTTTCCTCCAGCACCGCATCCCCGGTATCGAGCACCGGCACCGTGCCCTTGGGCGACAGTGCCAGCAGCTCGGCCGGCTTTTCCTTCATCTTCACCTCGTGGACCTGTACGTCGCAGCCGGCGTAGCGCAGGGCCAGGCGCGCGCGCATGGCCCAGGGGCAGCGGCGGAACGAGTAGAGGATCACCCGCACACCTGCACGTCGCTCAGGCCATTGCCCTGGCGGCGCACCTGGATCTGCACCGGAATGCGCTCGTGCATCTCCTGCACGTGGGAGATCACCGCCACCTTGCGCCCCTGGGCCTGCAGGCCGTCGAGGGCGTCCATGGCCAGTTGCAGCGACTCGGGGTCGAGGCTGCCGAAGCCTTCGTCGATGAACAGCGATTCGATACGCAGGGTGCTCGACGCCATGGATGCCAGGCCCAGGGCCAGGGCCAGCGACACCAGGAAGGTCTCGCCGCCCGACAGCGAATGCACCGAACGCAGCTCGTCGCCCATCTCGGTGTCCAGCACCAGCAGGCCCAGGGCGCTGCCGCCGCGCTTGAGGCGATATCGCCGGGCCAGCTGGCGCAACTGGCTGTTGGCGTGGTGCAGCAGCAGGTCGAGGTTGTAGCCCTGGGCGATCTTGCGGAACACATCGCCCGAGGCCGAGCCGATCAATGCATTCAGGCGTGCCCAACGTTGCCATTGCTGGTAGGCCTGGTCGATCTGTTCGGCCAGGGCCTGGCTGGCCTGTTGCCGGCGCTGGTCCTCGGCTTGTTGGGCGCGCAGCTCAGCGCATTGCTGCTCCTGGGCTGACAGCTGCACGGCCAGCTCGGCGAGGGCGGTTTCCAGCGCTTCGACGGACAGTTCGCCGTGGGCCTGTGCGGTGTGTTGCTGCAGCTGCTGCTCACGCTCCCCTAGCAACACGCGGCCTTGCTCGACAGCTTTTTCCGCGGCCTGCAGGCGTTGGCGCAGCTCGCCCACCTGGCTGTCGTCGATGGCCAGCAGGCGGTCGAGGCCGGCGTCGTCCAGTTCCGGGTGTTCGCTGCGCCACTGGGCGATTTCGCCCTGCAGCTGCTGGTGCTCCTGCTCCAGTGCCTGTTGGCGCTGCTGGTTGGCCTTGAGTTCGCCGGCCAGTTGCACACCTTGGGTGTGCAGCGCCTGCAGTTGCCGGGCGCTGTCTGCCTCGGCGGCGCGGGCCTGCTCCAGCTGGGTGTCCATGTGCTGCTGCCAGGCTTCGGCGCTGGGCTGATCGCCGAGCAGTTCGCCCAGGGTGGCCTGGGCCTGGCGGCGTTGTTCGTCCAGCACGGCAAGCTTCTGTTGCAGCTGTTGCTGGCTGTGCAGGCGCGCCTGTTGCTGATCGCGCTTTTTGTCCAGCTGGACCTGGCGAGCCTGCTGTTCTTCCTGCTCGTCCTTGCGCAGGTCGAGTTGCTGACGGCGTTGGGCAATCTGCTGGTCGAGGCCGAGGAACGCATTGGCCGGGTCGTCGCGCAGGGCCTGGAGAATGTCCGGGGGCAGCACGCTTTCGAGACTTTCGAGGGCCTGCGCGAGTTGCTGCTCGTCGGCGGCCAGGGCCTGGTGCTGCTGGTCAAGGTGGCGCTGGGCCTGTTGCTGTGCTTCGCCTGCGGCCTGCAATTGCTGGGTGAGGCGCGCGGCGTCCTTTTGCAGGGCGAGCAGGGCGCCCTGGCGTTTCTCGTCGCGGTCGATCTCGTCGCCGAGGCGGCGCAACTGGCCGTCGAGCCACTTGCCCCGGCCGCTGTCGTCCTGCGGCGCCAGCGCTGGCCACAAGGCATGGGCCTGGACCTGCTCGAGGACGGGCTGCAGCTGCTCGCCCAACTGCTGCTGTTGCTGCTGGTAATCCTTGAGCTGGGCGTTGACCACGCCCAGCTGGGTGCGCAGCTCCACCAACCGGGTATTGAGCTGTTCGACCTGCTGCTGCGCCGCCGCTTCCTCGGCCTGGTCGTGGCGCCCGAGCCTTTGCAGCAACGCTTCGGGCTGATGGAACGGATGCTCGGCGCTGCCGCACACCGGGCAGGGCTCGCCATCGCGCAGCTGGGCGCGCAGTTCCTCGACGCTGGTGTTGCGGGCCAGGCGCTGGCGCTCGAGCAACTGGCGGGTCAGGGTCAGCGCCTGCTCGGCGCCCTCCAGTTCGGCCTTGGCCGCCGTGCCTTCACCGATCAGTTGCTGGCGTTGCTGCATGGCCAATTGTTGGCGCTCGCGCAGCGCATCGAGGCCGTTGCGCAGTTCCATTTCGCGGCCATGCAGGCGCGACAGCTCCTCGACCGCGCGTTGCTGCTTACGGTTGTCCTGGAGCATGGCGCCGAGCAGGTCGATCTGCTCGGCCAGCGCCTGGGGTTCGGCCCCGGCCTCGCGGAACAGCAACTCGAAATGCTCGCGCTGGGCTTGCAGTTGGGCGTTGGCCTGACTGGCTTGGGCCTGCAGGGCGGGCAGCTCTTCGCGGCCCTTGGCCAGGCGGCCGCCGATCAGCATCACCTGTTTGAGCTGCGGCAGGTAGGCCTGCCAGGCGTCGGCCAGGCTGCCGAGTGCTTCGCTCTCGGCCAGGGCGCTGTCGATCCGAGCCAGTTGTTGCAGGCTGCGCTGCTGGCTGTCCTCCAGCTGCAGCAGTTGCTGCTGGGCTGTACCGACTTCCTGTTCGACCCGGGTGCAGGCTTCACGTTGCTCGGCAAGCTCCTTGTCCAGGCGCGCCAGGTCGCCCTGGGCAGCAAAGGCCTGGCGCAGGCGCGGGGCGTTTTCGCCGTGCAGGGCCTGGTGCTCGATCAGGTGCTGGCGGGCCGTTTCCAGGGCCAGCTGCAGCGCGTCGGTGTGTTGCTGCAGTTCGGTGTGCTGGCGCTGTTGCTGGTCGATATCGGCCAGTACCGGGGCCAGTTGCGCGGCCAGGTGCTGCTGACGGTGGAACTGGTGGCGCTGGGGCGCCAGGCGTTCCAGGCGTTGCAGGTCGACGCGCTGATCGGCCAGTTGTTGCCACTCGTGTTCCGCGTTTTGCAGGGCCGTGCCGGCTTCACTGTGCAGCGCCTGCAGGCGCTGCTGTTCGGCAAACCAGGTGCGCTGCTGTTCCAGCTGGCGCTGGCGCGCCTGTTCGGCCTTGAGCTGCTGCTGGGCCTGTTCCAGTGCCTGGTCGAGGGCGGCGCGGGCTTCGGCTTCCATTGGCAGCAGGTGCTCGGCCTGCTTCTTCAGGTCGTTGTGAACCTCGCCGGTTTCCCGCGCCTTGCTGAAGGCGCGTTGGCCCAGGCGGGTGTAGATCGCGGTGTTGGTGAGTTTTTCCAGCAGTTCGCTGCGCTCACGGTCGTCGGCCTTGAGGAAGGCACCGAATTCGCTCTGGGCCAGCATCACCGCGCGGGTGAACTGCTCGAAGTTCAGGCCCAGGCGCGCCTCGACCAGTTGCTTGTATTCGTTCTTGCCGCTGCCCAGCAGTTGCTCGCTGTCCAGGTCGTAGAGGCTCTGGCGGCTGTTCTGCAGTTTGCCGGTGGCCTTTTCGCGAGCGCGGTTGGCTTCCCAGCGGGCGCGGTAGCGGCCGCCGTCGATGCCGACGAAATCGACCTCGGCGAAGCCGCTGCCAGTGCCGCGACGCAGCAGGTTGCGCGGATCCGAGGTGGGGATCTCGCCATCGGCGTCCGGGACCTTGGCTTCCCGGGCGATGTCGTTCAAGCGCGGCACGCTGCCGAACAGCGCCAGGCACAGGGCGTCGAGCAGCGTGCTCTTGCCGGCGCCGGTGGGGCCGGTGATGGCGAACAGGCCGGCGCTGGCCAGGGGCTCGGCGGTGAAGTCGATATCGATCGGGCCGGCCAGCGAGGCCAGGTTCTTCAGGCGGATGGCGAGGATCTTCATGCCTGCTCCTCCTCTTGCAGGACGTCCTGCAGCAATTCGGCGAAATCGGCCAGGGCCTGGTCGTCGGCGGGGTTGCCATAGGCCTGCTCCCAGGCACGGCCGAACAGGTCCTGCGGGGTCATCTGGGCCAGCTCGACGAAGGCGTGCTCGTCGTCCTCGGCGCGGCCGCTGCCGGCGTATTCGGCGCTGATGCGTACCAGGCGCACGGCCTTGCCCTGCAGGGCGTCTTCGATCTGCTGGCGCAGGTCGGGCTGCGGCTCGTCCAGGCGCACACGCACTTCCAGCCAGGGCTGGCGGTTGGGGTCTTCGAGCAGGTCGATCACCGGCAGTTGCCCGAGCTGTTCGAGCAATTCGCCCAGCGGCGCCGGCCCGACCCGTTGCAGGGCCACCGCGCGGGGCACCGGACGCGGCTCGACACTGACCAGCTCGGCACCGTCCAGCTCCACCTCCAGGATCTGGTGCGGGTAGTTGATCTCGGCGAACGACAACGGGATCGGCGCGCCGCTGTAGCGGATACGGTTTTCGCGGTTGACCTTCTGCGGCTTGTGCAGGTGGCCGAGGGCGACATAGCTGATGGCCTTGTCGAACAGCCTGGCCGGCAAGGCCTCGGCGTTGCCGATGATCAGGCTGCGCTCGGAGTCTTCCGAGATGCTGCCGCCGGCCATGTGCGCGTGGCTGATGGCGACCAGTGCCTGGTCTTTCTTGCGCTTCTTCTGCGCCGCGGCGATCAGTTGCTCATGGACCTGGTTGATGCCCTGCAGGTAGTCGTCCCCCAGCGCGGGGCCGGTGACTTCGGCGGGGCGCAGGAAGGGCAGGGCCAGGCACCAGGCGCCGACCTTGCCCCGGGCGTTGGTCAACGGGATCAGCAGTCGCTCGGTGTCCAGCTGGCCCTCGTCTAGCCAGTGCACCCGGCCCAGGGCGTGGGTGCGCAGGCGGCGCATCAGTGGCGCCGGCAGCTCGATGCGCGAGCCGGAGTCGTGGTTGCCAGCGATCATCACGATATTCAGCTTGGGCTGTTGCTCGTGGGCCTGGACAATGAAGTCGTAGAGACGCTCCTGGGCTTTGACCGGCGGGTTGACCGTGTCGAAGATGTCGCCGGCGATCAGCAGCGCGTCGGGTTGGCGCAGGCGCAGCTGGCCGAGCAGCCAGTCAATGAAGCAGGCGTGTTCGAAATCGCGTTCCTGGCCATGCAGGCTCTGGCCCAGGTGCCAGTCGGAGGTGTGAAACAGACGCATGGAAGATCCGTTGGGTGAGCGGCAGGGGGCGTTTGGATTAGGGCGCTATGGTAACTCATCGCGGGGCCGTGGGAGCGGGCTTGCCCCGCGATGAGGCTACTTGGGATACAGCGGCGGCAAGCTGCCGGCTTCGCCCGACGGCGCCAGCACCTGCTCGGCCGGCGGAATCGCGCCAATCGCGCGCCACAGCTCGTCGCCGTGCCAGTATTGCCCGCTCTCGCTGTACAACGCGCCATTCAACCCATCCAGCGCATCGGACAACGGCACGAAGCGCGCCGCCATCTCGGCCAGGGTTTCCGGCTGCTGCCGGGCCCAGGCGTCCAGCGCCTGGCGGGTGGCCTGCGGGTCGTTGGCCTGGCAGGCGCGCTTGAGGTCATCGAGCAGCGTGCGCGGGCTCGGGCCGGTCTGTGCCGCGCGCAGCACCGCCGGTTGCGAGCGGGCCCGCCACCACAGGGTGAAGCCGAGCAGGGTGGTCAGGGCCAGGACCAGCGTGGCCAGTTGCCAGGGCCAGAGCGGGCCGGGGCTCAGGTTGCCGTCGCCGGCCGGGGTGTCGGCGCTCAGCGCCGGGTTGTCCTGCACGTTCAGGGTGCGGGCCGGCAGGCTGCTGTGCTCCAGGTGGTCTTCGCGGGTGTTCCACCAGGTCACCTCCAGCGCCGGCAAGGCCAGCTCGCCAGCGTGGGTCGGCACCAGCGCCTCGCGCTCTTCGCGGTTGGCGACCATGCCGCGCTCGCCGATCTCGTTGCGCAGCAGCGGCTGGTCGGGGTAGCGGCGCAGACCGGCGGCTTCGGTGGCCGGCAGTGGCGGCAACTGGGTGCTCGACAGGCCCTCGGCGCGCACGGTGATGTTGCGCGTGAGCGAGTCGCCGATCTGCGTCGGCTGGCGCTCCGGGTCGGGGTTCCAGTGTTCTTCCAGGGTCAGGTTGCGGGCCGGCAGCCAAGGGCGGTCGGCCGGGTAGCTGGCCGGGATCGGCTTGACCGTCAGACGCAGCGGCAGCGAGCTGACCTGCACCTGGCGACCGACCCGCGGCGTGCCGGCCGGTTGTTCGCCATTGTCGGCGGCGGTGGCGGTGAAGCGCAGCGGCGGCACTTCAAGGCTGCCGCTCTGTTGCGGATAGATCGCATAACGGGTCTCGATCACCCCGTGACGCACGCCGTTGATGTCCTTCTCGTAGGTGCGCGACTCGCCCAGCGGGTCGACCTTGGCGTTTTCCAGCTGCAGTGGGCTGAGGCTGCTGTCGTCGTACAGCGCCACCGAATGGTAGATGCGCAGGGTCAACACGGCCTGGGCCTGGACATAGACCTCGCTGCTGTCCAGGGTGGCCTCGACGAACACCTGCGCAGCCGCGTCCGGGCGCTGGCTGTCGGCCTGCTGCACCTGCAGTTCGATGGCCTGGCTGCGCGATTGGCCCAGCTGCAGCTCGGGAATGCGCAGGCTGCCGCTGCGCCGGGGCAGCAGGGTGATGATCCAGCGGGTGCTGGCGCGGGTTTCGCCGTCCAGGGTATGCAAGCTGTTGAGCTGGCGCGTGCCGCGCACCTCGAAGTCGGGCTCGAGGGAGCGCAGGTCGGGCTTGCCGAACTGGGTGACGTCCTGGCTCTCGAGGGTGAGTTCCAGGGTTTCGCCGGCTTCCAGGCGCGTGCGGTCGACGCTGGCCTGCAGGATCGGTTCGGCCTGGGCCGCGAGGCTCCACAGCAGGCCTAGGAGAAAGACGCCGAGGCGACTCATCGTGGGGTTTCCTGATGCAATTGCTGTTCGTACCAGAATTTGCGCCGCAGCAGTTCCGCCGGGTTGTCGGGGATCTCCCGCAGCCATTGCTCCAGGGCCTGGCGCTGTTCGGCGTCGAGGCTGGTGGAGAGCGGCCGCTGGGGCGGCTGGGTGAGGCTGTCGTCATCGCCGCCGGCAGCGCCGGGCGGGGCCTGGGTGTTGCCCTGGCTGTCGCCGTTCTGCTGGCCCTGGGCCTGTTCGTCGCTGCCTGGCGTGCCCTGGGCCTGGCTGCTGGTCGAGCTGCTGTTGCCTTCGGTTTCGCTGCCGGGTGTGCCTTGGGCATCGGCGTTGTTCGGTTGGGTCTCGGCGCTGGCCTGGCGTTGTTGCAACAGTTGCTGGACCAGGGCCTGGTTGTCCAGTGCGGCCTTCAGGTCGGGTTGGCGTTCCAGGGCCTGTTCATAGGCGTCCAGCGCCGCCTCCAGTTCCCCGGCGCGGGCCAGGGCATTACCCCGATTGTAGTGGGCGGCCGCTGTGCCGGCCTGGGCGAAGGCGGCGGCGGCGCCTTCGAAATCGCCGGCCTGGTACAGGGCCATGCCGCGCCACTGGCTGTCCTCGAAGTGGCGGGCCGCCTGGGCCGGGCGTTGCCGCTCCAGCAGGCGCTGGCCCTGCTGGTCGGGGCGTAGCCACAGGTCATTGAATTCGAAGGCCTGGCTCGGTTGCGGCAAGGCCAGCAGCAGCGGCAGGCAGAACAACCAGCCGCGCCGGCCAGCGCAGGCGGCTAGCAGCAGCAGGGGCAACAGCAGCCAGTAGCCCTGGTCGGCCCAGCTGTCCAGTTGCAGGGTCTGGCCATCGTTGTGCAACAGTCGCGGGTTGTCGAACAAGCCCAGGCCGCGCAGGTCGAGGTCGTCGATGCGGGCATGGCGGTAACGCCCGCCGGTCGAGCCGATGAAGCTTTTCAGCGAGGCGCTGTCCAGGCGTGGCAGGAGGATGCCGCCCTGGTCGTCCTTCAGGTACTCGCCGTTGGCCTGGCGTACCGGTGCACCCTCGGCGCTGCCGACGCCCAGCATCAGCAGGTTTGGGCCCTGGCGCCCGAGGGCCTGTCGAATGCCTTCGCGCTCCGGTTCACTCAGCGACGAGCCGATCAGTAGCAGGCGACCCTGGCCGAGGCCGCTCTGGGCGAGCAGGGCCAGGCCCTTGTGCACGGCGAGGTCGGCACGCTGGCCGGGCTGCGGCATGATCGACGGGTCGACGGCCTCGAGCAGGTTGCGCGTGGTGCCCAGGTCATCGGATAGCGGCACCAGGGTGTGGGCGGAGCCTGCGTAGACGATCAGCGCGGTCTGGCTGTCGCGACGGTGCTCAAGCAGGTCGAGGATCTTGCGCCGGGCCTGTTCCAGGCGGTTCGGCGTGCTGTCCTCGGCGAGCATCTGCGGCGTCAGTTCGAGCAGGATCACCAGCGGGTCGGCCGGGCGTTGGCGGGTTTCTTCCAGGCGCTGCCAACTCGGCCCGAGCAGGGCCAGGACGATCAGCAGCCAGGCCAGGCCCAGGGCGATCCAAGGCAGCTTGCTGGTGCTGCCGCTGCCGCCGCCAAGCAAGACCGCGTGGAACGGCTGCGGCAGGATCAACTGCCAGCGCCCGGCGCGCTTGCGCCGATGCCAGAGCTTGAACAGCAGCCAGCCGAGCAGGGGCAGCACCAGCAGCCAGAGCGGGCGCAGCCATTGGGGCCAGAGTTCGATCATCGCCGCCTCCTCAGGCGCAGGCGCTTGAGGCGCTGGCGCCATTCCGGGTGGGGCTGCAGGAAGCGTGGCTTGCGCAGCAGGCGTTGCAGCAGGTTGTCCGGCCACTGCACGGCCACCACCAGCAGCACGCTGAGCAGCAACGCCAGGGCCAGCGGCCAGGCGTACAGCGCGTGGGCGGTGCGCGCCTGGGTCGGCTGCTGGGCCACCGGTTCCAGTTGGTCAAGGGTGTCGCCGATGGCGTTCAGCTCGGCGCCGTCGTGGGCGCGGAAGTAGCTGCCGTGGGTAATTTCGGCGATTTCCTTGAGCGAGGCTTCGTCCAGGTCCAGGCTCGGGTTCAGCCCGAGCAGGCCCGGCGTGCCGCTGGCCTCAGGGTTGGCACCGATGCCGATGGTGTAGATGCGCACGCCTTCCTGGGCGGCCAGGCGGGCGGCGGTCAGTGGGTGGATCTGCCCGCCGTTGTTGGCGCCATCGGTGATCAGGATCAGCACCCGACTTTGCGCCGGGCGCTGGCGCAGACGCTTGACCGCCAGGCCGATGGCGTCGCCGATGGCGGTGTTCTTGCCGGCGATGCCGATCTGCGCCTCGTCGAGGAAGGTGCGCACGGTACGCCGGTCGAAGGTCAGCGGGGCCTGCAGGTAGGCCTGGCTGCCGAACAGGATCAGGCCGACGCGGTCGCCCTGGCGGTCCTGGAGGAAGTCGCCCATCAGCGCCTTGACCAGGTCCAGACGGCTGATCTCGTCGTCCTTCCACTGCATGTCGGGGAAGTCCATGGAGCCCGACACATCCACTGCCACCAGCAGGTCGCGGCCACTGGCCGACACCGGCAGCGGATCGCCCAGCCACTGTGGGCGGGCGGCGGCCAGCAACAGCAGTAGCCAGATCAGGATGAACGGCGCCTGCTGGCGCCAGGTTGGCAGGTTCAGCCGCGCGCGGCGCCCGGCCAGGCCTTCGAGTTCGTCGAGAAAGCCCACCTTGAGCACCGGCTCGCCGCTGTCGGCGGCAGGCAGCGCCAAGCGCGCCAGCCAGGGCAGCGGCAACAGCAGGAAGATCCACGGCCAGGCCAGTTCAAACATGCTTGCGGATCCAGGTTTCGACCGCCTGGGTGAGCCCGGCGATGGCCTTGTCGTCGAGCTTGCACTCGGGCTTGTAGGCGCCTTCGACCAGTACCATCCAACGGGTCAGGCCGGCGGCCGGGCAGCGGTTGTCGAGAAACGCCAGCCACTGCCGGCCATTGAGGGTGTGGCTGTTGGCGCCGGGATAGTGGTTGCGGCACAGGCGCTTGAGCAGGGCGTTGATCTGCTGCAGCCAGGCGCCGGCCGGCGCGCCGTCATAGGGGCGTGGCAGGCGCGCCAGCTCGGCCAGGGCCTCGACACGAATCGGGTCCAGCGGCAGTTCGGCGCGCACCACCTTGCGCTTGCCTGGGCGCCAGTGGCGCAGGCGCCACAGGCCCCAGCCGAGCAATGGCAGCAAGGCGAGCAACAGCCACCAGCCTGGGGCCGGTGGCCACAGACCGATGGCCGGCGGTGCGATGAGCGGTTGCAACTGATCCAGGGGGTTCATTTGGCGCTCCCGGGACGCTGCGCGTTCAGGTATTCGCGCAATTGCTCGATCATCTCACTCTGGGTGCTCAGCGGCATCAGCACCACCCGCAGCTTCTGCGCCAGCAGTTCCCAGCGCTCGATGCGCGCCTCGGCCTGCTGGCGGTAGGCCTGGCGCAGGTTGGCATCCAGCGTGTCGAGTTCCAGTTGCGCGCCGCGTTGGGCGAAACGCAGCAGGCCGGCGGCGGGCAGGGCATGGTCGAGCGGGTCGCTGACCGGCATCAGCAGCACGTCGCAGTGACGCGACAGCATCGCCAGGTGCTGCTCGACGCTGGCGCTCAGGGCACGCTCGTCACAGATGACGATGGCCAGGCTGCCCGGGCGCAGCACCTCGCGTGCCCGGCGCAGGGCCAGGCCCAGGCTGTCGGGCTGTGGCACGGCCTCGGTGTGCAGGGCCTGGTTGACCTTGGCCAGGCGGTTGAGCAGTTGCAGCAGGCTCTGCTTGCTGCGCCTCGGCTTGATCTCGTGGGGCTCGCTGTCGCCGAACACCAGCCCGCCGATACGGTCGTTGTGGCCCAGCGCCGCCCAGCCGAACAGGGCCGCGGCCTGGGCCGCCAGCACTGACTTGAACATCAGCCCGGAGCCGAAGAACAGCCGCTGGCTCTGCTCGACCATGATGAAGATCGGCCGCTCGCGCTCTTCGTGAAAAAGCTTGGTGTGCGGCTCCTGGGTGCGCGCGGTGACGCGCCAGTCGATGTTGCGCACATCGTCACCGGCCTGGTAGACCCGCACCTGGTCGAAGTCCACGCCGCGGCCACGCAGCTTGGAGTGGTGCAGGCCCACCAGCGGGCTGCGCTGGCCGGGCCGGGAGAACAGCTGGATCTCACGCACGCGGTGGCGCATGTCGATCAGGTCGGCCAGGCCGATGCGGATGCCGGGTTCGGCCAACTGCGAGGTGGGCATGGGGTCAGGCGACGGCGACGACGTCGAGGATGCGCTGGACCACGCGGTCTTGATCGACCCCGGCCGCCTCGGCCTCGAACGAGAGGATGATGCGGTGGCGCAGCACGTCGAACAGCACTGCCTGGATATCCTCGGGGCTGACGAAGTCGCGCCCGGCCAGCCAGGCGTGGGCGCGTGCGCAACGGTCCAGGGCGATTGAGCCGCGGGGGCTGGCGCCGTAGGCGATCCAGTCGGCCAGCTCACTGTCGAACTTGGCCGGGGTGCGGGTGGCCATGACCAGCTGCACCAGATATTCCTCCACGGCATCTGCCATGTACAGGCCGAGGATTTCCTTGCGGGCGGCGAAGATGGCCTGCTGGCTGACCCGGCGCTCGGGCTTCACCTCGCCACCCAGTGCCTCGCCCCGGGCTTGCAGGAGGATGCGTCGCTCCACCGCGGCGTCTGGGAAGCCGATTTTGACGTGCATGAGGAAGCGGTCGAGCTGGGCCTCGGGCAGCGGGTAGGTGCCTTCCTGCTCGATCGGGTTCTGCGTGGCCATCACCAGGAACAGCGGCGACAACTCGTAGGTGCTGCGTCCAACGCTGACCTGGCGCTCGGCCATGGCTTCGAGCAGCGCCGATTGAACCTTGGCAGGGGCGCGGTTGATTTCGTCGGCCAGCACCAGGTTGTGGAAGATCGGTCCTTGCTGGAACACGAAGCTGCCGGTTTCCGGGCGGTAGATCTCGGTACCGGTGATGTCGGCGGGCAGCAGGTCGGGGGTGAACTGGATGCGATGGAATTGCGCCTCGATGCCCTCGGCGAGCTCCTTGATAGCCTTGGTCTTGGCCAGGCCCGGGGCGCCTTCGACCAGCATGTGGCCGTCGGCCAGGAGCACGATCAGCAGGCGCTCGACCAGTTTTTCCTGGCCGAGGATCTGGGAGGAGAGAAAGGTGCGCAGCGCGATCAGCGCTTCACGGTGTTCCATCGTTGGCGGTTCCTGGGGATGGGCCCTGGCGCGCTGAGGGCGCTTGCCGGGCGAGGGGGGATACTTTAATCCATCCGGGGGGGTGGCGACCAATGGCGGTTTGCAAAAATCGTGTAAAGGATAGAGGTGAGGCAGTGGGAACCTATCGTGGCAGGGAAGTCTGTTACAGGTGTTGGATGGGGTTGCTGGGGGCGCTTCATTGCTTCTTGACGGCGGTCGCTTTGAGGGGGCAGTAGTTACACGTAACGCGGCGCCCACTATCCCCCATAGGTGTTTTCCTGCTCTGCAGGTGATTCATATTTCTTGATCTTGATCTTGATCTTGATCTTGATCTTGATCTTGATCTTGATCTTGATCTTGCTTCTAAGTGCGCAATAGTTCAGGCGCCACCAATTGCGACTTCAGGAGGCCGAGCGGAGTTCTTGCGGAGGGAGGTGACGGCCATGGATGGCCGTCAAGCGCTGCGCCCCAGGATGGGGCGTTCAGCGCGGTCCTCCCGGGAGCAAGAACGGAACGAGGGGACCCCGGAGCGAAGCGTAGGGGCCGGATGAATGGAGCGAGGATTTTTTGGTGACTTTTTGATCCTTCAAAAAGTTACCCGCCGTAAGGGCGGAAAGGTAAATTCGCGTCGCCATCGCGAATGAATGCGCATGTAAATTTCAAAACACATGCTCTAAAAGTCAAAGTCAAATTCGGTCAGTGCTGGTATTGATAGTTGTAGGTGCATTCATTTGCGATGTGGACGCATAGTCACCTTTTCGCCCTTACGGCGAGTTCCTTTTTGAAGGATCAAAAAGGAACCAAAAAATCCTCGCTCCATTCATCCGGCCCTACGCTTCGCTTCGGGTCCCCTCACTCCGGCCTTGCTCCCGGGAGGACCGCGCTGCAGGGCCCATCCTGGGCCCCAGCGCTTGACGGGCATCCATGCCCGTCACCTCCCTGCGCAAGACCTGCGTTCGGCCTCCTGAAGTCGCGAAGTTACGGGCGGCGCCTGGGCTGGCGTAGCTGTCGCTAGTGAGGAGGGGTTAGCCTTGCGATCAAGATCAAGATCAAGATCAAGATCAAGATCAAGATCAAGATCAAGATCAAGATCAAGATCAAGATCAAGATCGTTGGTGTCGCTTAATTCTTCGACTTCGAATGCCGCCAGCCCTGGTCAAGGAACGCAAACACCACCACCAGCACCCCGGCTACCGCGAGGATTAACGCCACGCCATCGGTGGAGTGAGTCGCCGACCCGGCCACCAGCGCCAGCCCGCCCAGCGGCGCCAGGCCACCGGCCACGGCGGTACCGACCTCGCGCCCGGTGCCGAACCCCGACGAGCGGGTCTGGGTCGGGAACTGTCGGCTGAGGAACGAGCCCTGCGGGGCGAACATCATCGGCGCCAGGATCCCGGTGCCCACGGCAATGGCCAGGTAGATCATCATCGGCTCGCCGGTCGACAGCAGTTGCAGGAACGGAAAGGCGAACAGCGCCGACAGCAACCCGCCGAGCATCAGCACGGTCTTGCTGCTCCACTTGTCGCACAGCCAGCCGAAGAACGGCACGGCAAAGATCGCCACCAGGCTGGCCAAGGTCACCGACAGCGAGGTGACGTGGGCCTCGACGCCCTTGAACTGGGTCAGGTAGGCCAGCGAGAAAGTCTTGAAGATGTAGCTCAGGGCGTTGTAGCCCACGGCCACGAAGAACACCACCGCCAGGCCTTTGAGGTCGTTCCGGAACAGCAGCTTGAGCGGCGACACCTGCGGCTTGTCGTCGTCCTTGTCCAGCTCCTTGAAGTCCGGGGTCTCGGGGATGCTCTTGCGCACCCACAGGCCCACCGCCACCAGGGCGATGCTGGCGATGAACGGGATGCGCCAGCCGCCGGCCAGCAGGAACTCGTTGCCGTTCATGGTCAACAGGTACACGGTCAGCGACGACAGCAGCAGGCCCAGGTTCAGCCCCAGCGCCGGCCAGGCGCCCTGGCTGCCGCGCTTGCCTTCGCTGGCGTGCTCGTAGGAGGTCACCGCCGCGCCGGACAGTTCGGCACCGGCGCCCAGGCCCTGGATGATGCGGATGATCACCAGCAGGATCGGCGCCCATATGCCGATGGTGGCGTAGCCGGGGATCAGGCCGATCAGCATGGTGCACAGGCCCATCATGCAAAAGGTGATCACCAGCACGTGCTTGCGCCCGAAGCGATCGCCCAGGTAGCCGAACAGCACGCCGCCGAAGGGCCGGGCGATGAAGCCGATGGCGAAGGTGGAGAACGCCAGCAGCGAGGCCACCGCCGGGTTGCTCGGGTCGAAGAAGATCTTCGAGAAGACGATCGCCGCCATGGTGGCGTAGAGGTAGAAGTCGTACCACTCCAGCATCGAGCCGAAGATGGTCGCCGCCGCCACCTTGCGCAGGCGCTTGCGTTGCTGTTCGGGGGTTTCGCTCGCGGCCAGGGCCGTTTCGTGTACCGACATTGAGGTTTTCCTTGTTGTCTTTGTAATTGTGGATGCAGCGGGTGGATCAGTGGGCCTGGAGAATCTTCTCGGCGATCATCTGGCCGATGGGGATCGCCGAGGTGGCGGCGGGCGACGGCGCATTGCACACATGCACCATGCGTGGCGTCTCGGCGAACAGGAAGTCGTGCACCAGGGTGCCGTCGCGCATCACCGCCTGGGCGCGGATGCCGGCTTCATAGGGCAGCAGGTCCTCGACTTCGAGGGACGGGCAATACTTGCGGCACTGCTCCAGATAGCCGCGCTTGAACAGCGAATTCTTCATCTCGGTGGTGCCGGAACCGAGGTTGTTCCAGAGGGTTTTCCAGAAGCCCGGAAAGCGCGCGTACTCGGCGACATCGCGCCAGTTCACCGAAAACTTGCGGTAGTTCTCCCGACCAAAGCCGAGCACCGCGTTGGGGCCGACGGTGACGCTGCCGTCGATCATCCGCGTCAGGTGCACGCCGAGGAACGGCAGCTCCGGGTCGGGGATCGGGTAGATCAGGTGGTTGACGATCTGGCTCTTGCTCGCTGGCAGGCGGTAGTACTCGCCGCGGAAGGGAATGATCTGATGGTCGATCCTGACCCCGGCCTGGCGCGCCAAGCGGTCGGACTGCAGGCCAGCACAGGCCACCAGCTGGCGGGCGCGCCAGGCGTTGCCGTCGGCGCTGATCGCGACGTGGTCGCCATGTTCCTGGATGGCGCGCACGGTGGTGGACAGGCGCAGTTCGCCGCCGGCCTGGCGGATTACCTTGGCCATGGCGTCGCACACTTGCTGGTAGTCGACGATTCCGGTGGCATCGAGGAACAACGCGCCCTTGCCGACGATGTTCGGCTCCCGCTCGCGCAGGGCGTCGGCATCCAGGCGCTCGACCTTCAGGCCATTGTGCTGCGAGCGCTCGTACAGCGCCTGCATGCGCTGCACTTCCTGGTCGTTGGAGGCCACCAGCAGCTTGCCGCAGACCTCGAAGGCGATGCCGTGCGCGCCGCAGAAATCCTTGGTGGCCTGGGCGCCGCGCTTGCACAGGTCGGCTTTGAGGCTGCCGGGGGCGTAGTAGATGCCGGCATGGATCACGCCGCTGTTGTGGCCGGTCTGGTGACGACCGAGGCTGGCTTCCTTTTCCAGGATCAGCAGCGAAGCGCCGGGGCGTCGTTCGAGCAGGGCCATCGCGGTGGCGAGGCCGACGATGCCGCCGCCGATGATGCAGTAGTCGTAGGTCATGCAGGGTACCTTGGTATTCTTGTCGGTGAATCTGCTTATCAGGTTGTCAGACTAAGTAGTTCGCGTGAAAGCCTCGCCAGGTCGCGATGGGGTTCTCCGGAGTCAGTCGAGGTCGGGAAGGTCGAGTTTCAGGCGCTTGGCAGAGGCGCGCAGGTGGGCTTCAGCGCAGCCGGCAGCCGCCTGGCGGTCACCGTCGGCGATGGCTTGGTACAGCGCCCGGTGCTCGCGCAGGGCATCGGCCGAACCGCCCACCGCCGGGGTGGCGGAGTTTTCCCAGGCGGTGCGGCGCGCGGCGGCCAGCTGGCCGCCGAGGAAATCGTGGAAGGCGACGAAGTAGTCGTTCTTGCTGGCTTCGGCGATGGCGCGGTGGAAGGCCACGTCGGCGGCCGAGGCCGTGGCGAAGTCGCTACGCGGGTTTTCCATGGTGCCCAGGGCGCTGGCCATGCGCGCGAGGTCGTCGGCGTCGCGGCGGCGGGCGGCGATGGCGGCGGCCTGGGTTTCGATCCACAGGCGCATCTCGAACATCTGCACCAGGTCCGGCTTGCGCCCCTGGCTGCCGGGGAAGCGGAACACCGTGCCGCTGGGCGTCTGCGAGATGTACGAGCCGAGCCCGCGGCGGGCGATCAGCACCCCGTCGGCCTTGAGCTGCGCCACGGCCTCGCGCACCACCGAGCGGCTGACATTGAGTTGTTCAGCCAGTTGCTGTTCGGTGGGCAGGCGCGATTCGGCGGCCAGGCGGCCGGAATCGATCTCGGCGCGGATGGCGCTGACGACACGTTCGACGAGGGTGTCGGGGCGCTGGAGCTCTAGCATGGACAGGGGTTCTTATTGGTCAGGTTGTCAGACAATGCCTGTCTCGATAGTGGCCTGTCAATCTCCTGAAGGCTTGCGCGGTCCCTGTAGGAGCGATGTAACAGCTCAGATTTCGGACACGAATGTCCCGGTCCCGGCAAGGATGTTCTGCAACGTTTCCTTCACTTCATCCAGGTCGGTTCCGGCGCTGGTCAGAATGATCTCCAGCGTTTCATCCCCCTTCAGCGCATCACGATCCCCCGCCGCCACCTCGATCAGCAGCCGCTGCGCGCTCAGGGTCACCTTCAGCCCGTCCAGGGTCGACGGCTCGTCATCCAGGGTCAGGTCGACGGTGTCCTCGTCCGGATAACGGGTCAGCAGGAACATCTGGCCCTTGTCGCTGTGGCAGCACAGGGTCGCCATGTTGTCTTCCTCGTCGTCGCAGGGGGTGGCGAAGAGCAGGGCGGTTTTCAGTTGCATGGGCGGCTCGGGTCAATGGCAAAGGAAAGGAATTCTGACAGCCTTGGCGGCCGCGATAAACGTAAAGTTACCGCGCATTGACCGAAATTGTCGCAGCGCTGCAAGCCGCGGTGACCGTTCAGTCGTTAAGCTGCCCAGTCGGTGGACATGACGTTCATGTCCAACGCCTGGTTTTACCGTCCGGCTTGCCGCGGGTTGGCTATCGTTGATCCGTACCGGCGGACGTACGCGACGCTTCACCTATAACAAAGCCCAAGCGGAGTACCACAGATGGCGTTTTTCACCGCAGCCAGCAAAGCCGACTTCCAGCATCAACTGCAGACGGCCCTGGCGCAGCACATCAGCGAACAGTCCCTGCCACAAGTGGCGCTGTTCGCCGAGCAGTTCTTCGGCATCATCTCTCTGGACGAACTCACTCAGCGCAGGCTGTCGGACCTTGCCGGCTGCACGCTGTCCGCCTGGCGCATCATCGAGCGCTTCGACCCCGAACACCCGCAGGTGCGGGTCTACAACCCTGATTACGAACGCCACGGCTGGCAATCGACCCATACCGTGGTCGAGGTGCTGCACCACGACCTGCCATTCCTGGTCGACTCGGTGCGCACCGAACTCAACCGCCGCGGCTACAGCATCCACACCCTGCAGACCACCGTGCTCAGCGTGCGCCGCGGCGCCAAGGGCGAGCTGGTCGAGCTGCTGCCAAAAGGCACCCAGGGCGAGGGCGTCCGTCATGAGTCGCTGATGTACCTGGAGATCGACCGCTGCGCCAATGCCGCCGAGCTCAATACCTTGAGCATGGAGCTGGAGCAGGTGCTGGCCGAAGTGCGCGGCGTGGTCGCCGACTTCGAGCCGATGAAAGCCAAGATCCGCGAGCTGCTGGAGTTGGTGGAACAGAACGCCTTCGGCCCGGCGCAGAACGACAAGGCCGAGGTCAAGAGCTTCCTGTCGTGGCTGCTGGACAACCACTTCACCTTCCTCGGCTACGAGGAGTTTACTGTCGAGTCCGATGCCGACGGCGGCCACCTGGTCTACGACGAGGCCTCGTTCCTGGGCCTGGCCCGCCTGCTGCGCGCAGGCCTGGGCGCCGACGACCTGCGCATCGAGGACTACGCCGTCGCCTACCTGCGCGAGCCGCGCCTGCTGTCGTTCGCCAAGGCCTCGCAGCCAAGCCGCGTGCACCGCCCGGCGTACCCGGACTACGTGTCGATCCGCCAGATCGACCAGGACGGCAAGGTCATCAAGGAATGCCGCTTCATGGGCCTGTACACCTCGTCGGTGTACGGCGAGAGCGTGCACACCATCCCGTACATCCGTGGCAAGGTCGCCGAGGTCGAACGCCGTTCCAACTTCGACCCCAAAGCCCACCTGGGCAAGGAGCTGGCCCAGGTCCTCGAGGTGCTGCCGCGCGACGACCTGTTCCAGACCCCGGTCGACGAACTGCTCAGCACTGTCATGTCGATCGTGCAGATCCAGGAGCGCAACAAGATCCGCGTGTTCCTGCGCAAGGACCCGTACGGCCGCTTCTGCTACTGCCTGGCCTACGTGCCACGTGAGATCTACTCCACCGAGGTGCGGCAGAAGATCCAGCAGGTGCTGATGGAGCGCCTGAAGGCCACCGACTGCGAGTTCTGGACCTTCTTCTCCGAGTCGGTGCTGGCCCGCGTGCAGCTGATCCTGCGGGTGGACCCGAAGAACCGCATCGACATCGATCCGCAGCAGCTGGAAAACGAAGTGATCCAGGCCTGCCGTTCGTGGCAGGACGATTTCTCGGCGCTGGTGGTGGAGAACTTCGGCGAGGCCCACGGCACCAATATTTTGGCCGACTTCCCGAAAGGCTTCCCGGCCGGCTACCGTGAGCGCTTCGCCGCGCACTCGGCCGTGGTCGACATGCAGCATGTGCTGAACCTGTCCGAAGCCAAGCCGCTGGCCATGAGCTTCTACCAGCCGCTGACCCAATTGGGCGAGCGCCAGCTGCACTGCAAGCTGTACCACGCCGATACGCCGCTGGCGCTGTCGGACGTGCTGCCGATCCTGGAAAACCTCGGCCTGCGCGTGCTCGGCGAGTTCCCGTACCGCCTGCGCCACGCCAGCGGCCGCGAGTTCTGGATCCACGACTTCGCCTTCACCTACAGCGAAGGCCTCAATCTTGATATCCAGCAGCTCAACGACACCTTCCAGGACGCCTTCGTCCATATCGTCAAGGGCGACGCCGAAAACGATGCCTTCAACCGCCTGGTGCTGACTGCTGGTCTGCCGTGGCGCGACGTGGCGCTGCTGCGCGCCTATGCCCGCTACCTCAAGCAAATTCGCCTGGGCTTCGATCTGGGCTACATCGCCAGCACCCTGAACAACCACACCGACATCGCCCGCGAGCTGACCCGGTTGTTCAAGACCCGCTTCTACCTGGCGCGCAAGCTGACCCAGGAGGACCTGGACGACAAGCAACAGCGCCTGGAGCAGGCGATTCTCAGCGCCCTGGACGGGGTCCAGGTACTCAACGAGGACCGCATCCTGCGTCGCTACCTGGACCTGATCAAGGCCACCCTGCGCACCAACTTCTACCAGCCGGACGCCAACGGCCAGAACAAGTCGTACTTCAGCTTCAAGTTCAACCCCAAGCTGATCCCGGAACTGCCGAAACCGGTGCCGAAATTCGAGATCTTCGTCTATTCGCCACGGGTCGAGGGCGTGCACCTGCGCTTCGGCAACGTCGCCCGCGGCGGCCTGCGCTGGTCGGATCGCGAAGAGGACTTCCGCACCGAAGTGCTCGGCCTGGTCAAGGCTCAGCAGGTGAAGAACTCGGTGATCGTGCCGGTGGGCGCCAAGGGCGGCTTCCTGCCGCGCCGCCTGCCGCTGGGCGGCAGCCGTGATGAAATCGCCGCCGAAGGCGTGGCGTGCTACCGCATCTTCATCTCCGGCCTGCTCGACATCACCGACAACCTCAAGGACGGTGGCGTGGTGCCGCCGGCCAACGTGGTGCGTCACGATGAGGACGATCCGTACCTGGTGGTGGCGGCCGATAAAGGCACCGCGACCTTCTCCGACATCGCCAATGGCATCGCCATCGACTATGGCTTCTGGCTGGGCGACGCCTTCGCCTCTGGCGGCTCGGCTGGCTATGACCACAAGAAGATGGGTATCACCGCCCGTGGTGCCTGGGTCGGCGTGCAGCGTCACTTCCGCGAACGCGGCATCAACGTGCAGGAAGACCCGATCACCGTGGTCGGTATCGGCGACATGGCCGGCGACGTGTTCGGCAACGGCCTGCTGATGTCCGACAAGCTGCAACTGGTGGCCGCGTTCAACCACCTGCACATCTTCATCGATCCGAATCCGGATCCAGCCACCAGCTTCGTCGAGCGCAAGCGTCTGTTCGACCTGCCGCGCTCGGCCTGGAGCGACTACGACACCAGCATCATGTCCGAAGGCGGCGGGATCTTCCCGCGCAGCGCCAAGAGCATCGCCATCAGCCCGCAGATGAAGGAACGCTTCGCCATCGAGGCCGACCGCCTGACCCCGACCGAGCTGCTGCACGCGTTGCTGCAGGCGCCGGTGGACCTGCTGTGGAACGGCGGTATCGGCACCTACGTCAAGGCCAGCAGCGAAAGCCACGCTGATGTCGGCGACAAGGCCAACGACGCCCTGCGCGTCAACGGCAACGAGCTGCGCTGCAAGGTGGTGGGCGAGGGCGGCAACCTGGGCATGACCCAGCTCGGCCGGGTCGAGTTCGGCCTCAACGGCGGCGCCACCAACACCGACTTCATCGATAACGCCGGCGGCGTGGACTGCTCCGACCACGAGGTCAACATCAAGATCCTGCTCAACGAAGTGGTGCAGGGTGGCGACATGACCGAGAAGCAGCGCAACCAGCTGCTGGGCAGCATGACAGACGAAGTCGCAGAGCTGGTGCTGGGCAACAACTACAAGCAGACGCAAGCGCTGTCGCTGGCTGCCCGTCGCGCCCGAGAGCGAATCGCCGAGTACAAGCGCCTGATGGCCGACCTCGAGGCCCGTGGCAAGCTGGACCGCGCCATCGAGTTCCTGCCCACCGAAGAGCAACTGGCCGAGCGCCTGGCCGCCGGTCACGGCCTGACCCGCGCTGAGCTGTCGGTGCTGATCTCGTACAGCAAGATCGATCTCAAGGAGCAACTGCTCAAGTCGCTGGTGCCGGACGACGACTATCTGACCCGTGACATGGAAACGGCCTTCCCGCCGTCGCTGGTAAGCAAGTTCGCCGACTCGATGCGCCGCCATCGCCTCAAGCGCGAGATCGTCAGCACCCAGATCGCCAACGATCTGGTCAACAACATGGGCATCACCTTCGTTCAGCGCCTGAAGGAGTCCACCGGCATGAGCCCGGCGAACGTCGCCGGCGCCTATGTGATCGTGCGCGACATCTTCCACCTGCCGCACTGGTTCCGCCAGATCGAGGCTCTGGACTACCAAGTCCCTGCCGAGATCCAGCTGACCCTGATGGACGAGCTGATGCGCCTGGGCCGCCGCGCCACCCGCTGGTTCCTGCGCAGCCGTCGCAACGAGCAGGACGCGGGTCGCGATGTCGCCCACTTCGGGCCGAAGATCGCCCAGTTGGGCCTGAAGCTGGACGAGTTGCTGGAAGGTCCGACCCGTGAGCGTTGGATGGTCCGCTACCAAGGCTTCGTCGAGGCCGGCGTGCCGGAACTGCTGGCGCGCATGGTGGCGGGCACCACCCACCTGTACACCCTGTTGCCGATCATCGAGGCCTCGGACGTCACCGGTCACGATCCGGCGCAGGTGGCCAAGGCCTTCTTCGCCGTGGGCAGCTCGCTGGACCTGACCTGGTACCTGCAGGAAATCAGCAACCTGCCGGTGGAGAACAACTGGCAGGCCCTGGCCCGTGAGGCGTTCCGCGACGACATCGACCTGCAGCAGCGGGCGATCACCATCTCGGTGTTGCAGATGGCCGACGCGCCGCAAGACATGGATGCACGGGTGGCGCTGTGGTGCGAGCAGCACCGGGTGATGGTCGAGCGCTGGCGCGCCATGCTCGACGACCTGCGCAATGCCAGCGGCACCGACTATGCGATGTACGCGGTGGCCAACCGCGAGCTGGTCGACCTGGCGATGAGCGGGCAGGCGGCGGTGATTCCGTCCTGAGCCTGGCGTTGAGGTAAAAGAAAGCCCCGGCAGTGATGCCGGGGCTTTTTCATATCTGCTGGCACAATCTCTGTGGGAACGGTGTGTTATTTGAACCTGCGCTCCACGCCTTTCTCCACCAGAATCTTCGCCGAGATCTCCTCCACCGAGAAATGCGTGGAGTTGATGTTGGGAATGTTCTCCCGACGGAACAGGTTCTCCACCTCGCGCACCTCGAACTCGCACTGGGCAAAGCTCGAGTAGCGGCTGTTGGGCTTGCGCTCGTGGCGGATGGCGGTCAGGCGGTCGGGGTCGATGGTCAGGCCGAACAGCTTGCTGTGGTGCTTCTTCAGCACCGCCGGCAGTTGCAGGCGCTCCATGTCGTCCTCGGTCAGCGGGTAGTTGGCGGCGCGGATGCCGAACTGCATGGCCATGTACAGGCAGGTCGGGGTCTTGCCGCAGCGCGACACACCGACCAGGATCAGGTCGGCCTTGTCGTAATAGTGGGTGCGCGCGCCGTCGTCGTTGTCGAGGGCAAAGTTGACCGCCTCGATGCGCTCCATGTAGTTGGAATTGCCGCCGATCGAGTGGGACTTGCCCACGGAATACGACGAATGGGCGGTCAATTCCTGCTCGAGCGGGGATAAAAACGTCGAGAAGATGTCGATCATGAAGCCATTGGACGTGGCCATGACCTCGCGGATGTCCTGGTTGACGATGGTGTCGAAAATGATCGGACGCACCCCGTCGCGCTCGGCCGCGGCGTTGATCTGCTGGACCATGGCCCGGGCCTTGTCCAGCGTGTCGATGTAGGGGCGCGTGAATTTATTGAACGGAATGCTCTCGAATTGTGCGAGCAAGCTCTGGCCCAGCGTTTCTGCAGTGATGCCGGTACCGTCGGAGATGAAGAACGCGGTTCGTTTCATTTGCACCTGGGGGCCTTAAGCTGCCGAAGATTTCTGGATATGATAGGTTCGGTTTGCCGAACGCGGTTGCTCGGCATTCTCACTTATTTTCCAGGTCCAGGCCACAAGCGTCCGGCCCAGTCAGTCAGGCAGGCGGGCGCCCTTGAGCTTTTCCAATACAGTTAGTGGAGAGATCACCTTGGTAGAGTACGTAGTTTCCCTCGATAAGCTCGGCGTCCATGATGTGGAGCATGTGGGGGGCAAGAACGCATCCCTGGGCGAGATGATCAGTAACCTCGCAGGTGCCGGTGTCTCGGTGCCGGGCGGCTTTGCCACTACGGCTCAGGCGTACCGCGATTTTCTCGAACAAAGTGGCCTCAACGACCGCATCCACGCGGCGCTCGATGCGCTGGACGTCGATGACGTCAACGCTCTGGCCAAGACCGGCGCGCAGATCCGCCAGTGGGTGATGGAAGCCGATTTCCCGGCGCGCCTGGATTCGGAAATCCGTACGGCCTTCGCCGAGATGGCCGGCGGCAATGAAAACATGGCGGTGGCCGTGCGTTCCTCGGCCACCGCCGAAGACCTGCCGGATGCCTCCTTTGCCGGCCAGCAGGAGACCTTCCTCAACATTCGTGGCGTCGACAACGTGATCCGCGCGGCCAAGGAAGTGTTCGCGTCGCTGTTCAACGACCGCGCCATTTCCTACCGCGTGCACCAGGGCTTCGACCACAAGCTGGTGGCCCTGTCCGCTGGTGTGCAGCGCATGGTCCGCTCCGAGACCGGCACCGCCGGCGTGATGTTCACCCTCGACACCGAGTCGGGTTTTCGCGATGTGGTGTTCATCACCGGCGCCTACGGCCTGGGCGAGACCGTGGTGCAGGGCGCGGTCAACCCTGACGAATTCTACGTGCACAAGCAGACGCTGCAGGCCGGCCGCCCGGCGATCCTGCGCCGCAACCTGGGCAGCAAGGCGGTCAAGATGGTCTACGGCGACGAGGCCAAGGCCGGTCGTTCGGTCAAGACCGTCGAGGTCGAGCGTGCCGAGCGCGCGCGCTTCTGCCTGAGCGACGCCGAGGTAAACGAGCTGGCCAAGCAGGCGATGATCATCGAGCAGCACTACCAGCGCCCGATGGACATCGAATGGGCCAAGGACGGTGACGACGGCAAGCTGTACATCGTCCAGGCCCGCCCTGAGACCGTGAAGAGCCGCTCCAGCGCCAATGTCATGGAACGCTACCTGCTGAAGGAGAAAGGCACCGTGCTGGTCGAGGGCCGCGCCATCGGCCAGCGCATCGGCGCCGGCAAGGTTCGCGTGATCAACGATGTCTCGGAAATGGACAAGGTCCAGCCGGGCGACGTACTGGTCTCGGACATGACCGACCCGGACTGGGAGCCGGTGATGAAGCGCGCCAGCGCCATCGTCACCAACCGCGGCGGGCGTACCTGCCACGCGGCGATCATCGCCCGTGAACTGGGCATCCCGGCTGTCGTCGGCTGCGGCAACGCCACCCAGGTCCTGAAAGACGGCCAGGGCGTCACTGTATCCTGCGCCGAAGGCGATACCGGCTTCATCTTCGAAGGTGAGCTGGGCTTCGACGTCAAGCAGAACTCGGTCGATGCCATGCCGGAGCTACCGTTCAAGATCATGATGAACGTCGGCAACCCGGACCGCGCCTTCGACTTCGCCCAGTTGCCCAACGCCGGTGTCGGCCTGGCGCGCCTGGAGTTCATCATCAACCGCATGATCGGCGTGCACCCCAAGGCGCTGCTCAACTACGCCGGCTTGCCGCCGGAGCTGAAGGAAAGCGTCGACAAGCGCATCGCCGGCTATGACGACCCGGTCGGCTTCTATGTCGAGAAGCTGGTCGAGGGCATCAGCACCCTGGCTGCGGCCTTCTACCCGAAAAAGGTCATCGTGCGCCTTTCGGACTTCAAGTCCAACGAGTACGCCAACCTGATCGGCGGCAAGCTCTACGAGCCGGAAGAAGAGAACCCGATGCTGGGCTTCCGCGGTGCCTCGCGCTACATCAGCGAGTCGTTCCGTGACTGCTTCGAGCTCGAGTGCCGTGCGCTGAAGCGGGTGCGCAACGAGATGGGCCTGACCAACGTCGAGATCATGGTGCCATTCGTGCGTACCCTGGGCGAAGCCAGCCAGGTTGTCGACCTGCTCGCCGAGAATGGCCTGGCCCGCGGTGACAACGGCCTGCGCGTGATCATGATGTGCGAGCTGCCGTCCAATGCCATCCTTGCCGAAGAGTTCCTCGAGTACTTCGACGGCTTCTCCATCGGCTCCAACGACCTGACCCAGCTGACCCTGGGCCTGGACCGCGACTCTGGCATCATTGCCCACCTGTTCGATGAACGTAACCCGGCCGTGAAGAAGCTGCTGGCCAATGCCATCGCCGCGTGCAACAAGGCCGGCAAGTACATCGGCATCTGCGGCCAGGGCCCGTCGGACCACCCGGACCTGGCCAAGTGGCTGATGGAGCAGGGCATCGAGAGCGTGTCGCTGAACCCGGACTCGGTGCTCGAGACCTGGTTCTTCCTGGCCGAGGGCCAGGGCGCGGCCTGATGCGCTGAAGGCAACACACTGTGGGAGCGGGCTTGCCCCGCGATAGCGCCAGATGGGACAGCAGTGTCTGCAGGTCTGGCTCAATCGCGGGGCAAGCCCGCTCCCACGTTCAAGTCACCTGTTTTTTCGTGAACCCATGCAAAGCAGCTCCACCCAATTCCCAGTCGCGTTGCTCAGTGCCGAGCGCCGCGGCGACCTCAGCGAAGATGTCTATCGGATCAAGGCCGGCAACAGCCCCGACCCGAGCGTCGAGCTGGCCGTCACCCGCCTGGGCCTGGCCGACCAGGATCGCGCGCAGGGCGTGCCGGTCATCCTCCTGCACGGCAGTTTCTCCAATCGGCGCTTCTGGTACTCGCCCAAGGGCGTCGGCCTGGGCGCCTACCTGGCCCGCGCCGGGTTCGATGTGTGGATCCCGGAGATGCGCGGCCATGGCCTGTCGCCGCGCAACCGCGACTGGCGGCAGAACCGCGTGGCCGACTATGCCCGCTACGACCTGCCGGTAATCGGCGCTTTCGTTCGTGAGCAGGCCGGGCAGGCGCCGCACTGGGTCGGCCACTCGCTGGGTGGCACCACCCTGGCGGCGGCCCTGGGCAGCGGTTGCCTGGATACCGCGCTGGTGGCCAGTGCGGCGCTGTTCGGCACCCAGGTCAGCCGGGTCTACTGGCCGCTGAAAGTGCCGCCGGTGGAGTGGGGCGCGCGGGTGTTGCTCAAGCGCTTCGCGCAGATCTCGGGCTCGCGCCTCAAGCGTGGCCCTGAGGACGAACCTATCGGTTTGGCCTTGGAGAGCCTGCGCTGGAATGGCCTGTTCGGCCGCTTCGGCGACAAGGACAAGGACTGGTGGGCGGGCCTGGCCGAGGTCGAGGTGCCGCTACTGGCGGTGGCCGGGGCCGGCGACTTCCAGGACCCGGTGTGGGCCTGTCGCAAGCTGTTCGAGCAGTTCGGCGGTGACGCCAGGCAGTTCCTGCGCCTGGGGCGCGAGGAGGGCTTCGAGGCCTTCGGACATGTCGACATGCTGGTCAGCAAGGCGGCGCAAACCCAGGTGTGGCCGCTGGTGGAGCGCTGGTTGAGGGATCCGCGAGTGCCGGTGCATGCCTCGACGGATGTGATGGAGCCGGTGCCCGCCAATTGATTGCGTGTCGGCATCTTCGCAGGTAAAGGCGAACTGACTGCTCGGTCCCGGATGACTGCCGGCCTCCTGCGGTGTAGCCTTGCTCCACATCCGCTTTCGTTGTGACTGACAGGAGTTTCCCATGCAGCATTACGTAACGCCCGACCTGTGCGACGCCTACCCGGACCTGGTCCAGGTGCTCGAACCGATGTTCAGCAACTTCGGCGGCCACGACTCGTTCGGTGGCCAGATCGTCACCATCAAGTGCTTCGAGGATAACTCGCTGGTGAAGGAGCAGGTCGAACTCGACGGCAAGGGCAAGGTCCTGGTGGTCGACGGCGGCGGCTCGCTGCGCCGCGCGCTGCTGGGCGACATGCTCGCCGAGAAGGCCGCGAAGAATGGCTGGGAAGGCCTGCTGATCTACGGCTGCGTGCGTGACGTGGACGTGCTGGCGCAGACCGATGTCGGCATCCAGGCCCTGGCCAGTCACCCGATGAAGACCGACAAGCGCGGCATCGGCGACCTCAATGTCGCGGTGACCTTCGCCGGCGTGACCTTCCGCCCGGGCGAGTACGTGTATGCCGACAACAACGGCGTGCTGGTCTCGCCAAGCCCGCTGAAGATGCCCGAGTGACGCGCCGTACACCGATGGAGCTTTGATGTTCGAGGAAGACAACGCGCAGTGGGGCCTGGTGCATGCCCTGGTGCTCGATGGCAAGGGTGGCGCGCGCTCGATCGCCCGCACCGAGCTGGACGACCTGCAGCTGCAGCCCCAGGAGAGCCTGTGGCTGCACTGGGATCGCAGTCACCCGCAGACCCGCACCTGGTTGCTCCACGACAGTGGCCTCAGCGAGTTCGCCTGCGAGCTGCTGCTGGAGGAAAACACCCGCCCACGCCTGCTGCCGCTGGCCGACGAGCAGATGCTGCTGTTCCTGCGCGGGGTCAACCTCAACCCGGGCGCCGAGCCCGAGGACATGGTCTCGGTGCGCATCTTCGCCGAGGCGCGGCGGGTCATTTCCCTGCGTCTGCGGCCCCTGCGGGCGAGTGACGAGGTCTTGCAGCAACTGGACGAGGGCAGGGGGCCGAAGACTGCCTCCGAACTGCTGTTGCTGATGGGCGAGCTGTTGACCGAAAAGGTCCAGGCGCTGGTCAGTGACCTGTCAGAAGCGGTCGATCTGGAAGAAGAAAAGGCAGAATCCGACGAACGGTATTCTCCGGCCCAGGGCAGCCTGCAGCAGATCCGTCGCCGCGCCGCCGGCCTGCGGCGTTTCCTCGCCCCCCAGCGCGACATCTATGCCCAGCTGTCGCGCAATAAATACAGCTGGTTCGCCGATGCCGATGGGGACTACTGGAACGAGCTGAACAACAGCCTGATCCGCTACCTCGAAGAGCTCGAGCTGGCCCGCGAGCGCGCCGCGCTGGTGCTGGAAAGCGAGGACCGGCGGCGCAGCGAGCGGATGAACCGGACCATGTACCGGTTCGGCATCATCACCTGCATATTCCTGCCCATGAGCTTCGTTACCGGGCTGCTTGGCATCAATGTCGGCGGAATTCCGGGGGCGGAAAACCCCTACGGCTTCCTGTTCGCCTGCATCGTCGTGCTGGGGCTGGCGGCAGGGCAGTGGTGGATGTTTCGGCGGTTGCGGTGGGTTTGACATCGAAGGGGCCGCTGCGCAGCCCATCGCGACACAAGGCCGCTCCTACAGGGATCGCGTTTGCCTGTGGGAGCGGCCTTGTGTCGCGATGGGGCGCGCAGCGGTCCCTGAGTAGTGGCCAGCGGAGGCAATTTGAAACATTCGTCCCAGTGGCAGGTGTGACCTGTCGTCACCAGCCCTCGTCTTTGACTGACATTGCGCGAGGTGCCCATGCACGATCCGTTTGAAGAATCCCTGCGCGACCTGCTCAAGGCGTCGCCGTCCGGCCAGGACCGCGACGACGCCGCCTGCCTGGGTCGCGTGCTCAAGACCGCCAACCGCCAGGTCGGCGCGGGCGATCTGTTCAGCCTGCTTGGCCGCTGGAGCCAGGCGCTGCTGATCGCCGTGAACAATGGTTCGGCGCACGTCGCGCCGGTCCGTCGCAACTCTACCCGCAAACCTGCCGCCGGCAGCAACGCAGATAAGGCCGATTGAATATGGAACTCGATCTCTGGACCCAGAGCTTGGTCACCGCCATGACTGCCCTTTGGACCAAAGTGGCGAACTTCATCCCCAACCTGTTCGGCGCGCTGGTGGTGGTGCTGCTTGGTTTCGTCGTGGCCAAGCTGCTCGACACCCTGCTGTCCAAGGTGCTGGCCAAGTTCGGCCTGGATCGCCTGATGAGCGGCACCGGGCTGACCAAGATGCTCGCCCGGGTCGGCATCCAGGTGCCGATCTCGACCCTGATCGGCAAGATCGTCTACTGGTTCGTGCTGCTGATCTTCCTGGTCTCGGCCGCCGAATCCCTGGGGCTCGAGCGGGTCTCGGCGACCCTCGACATGCTCGCCCTGTACCTGCCCAAGGTGTTTGGCGCGGCCCTGGTGCTGCTGGCCGGCGTGCTTCTGGCGCAACTGGTCAACGGCCTGGTGCGCGGTGCCGCCGAGGGCATTGGCCTGGAATACGCCGCCGGCGTCGGGCGCATCGCCCAGGGCCTGGTGATCATCATCAGCATCTCGGTGGCCATCAGCCAGCTCGAGGTCAAGACCGACCTGCTGAACCACGTGATCGTCATTGGCTTGATTACCGTTGGTCTGGCAATTGCATTGGCGATGGGGCTGGGCAGCCGGGAAATCGCCGGGCAGATCCTGGCCGGCATCTATGTGCGCGAGCTGTACCAGGTCGGCCAGCAGGTGCGCATTGGCGAGGTCGAAGGCCACATCGAGGAGATCGGCACGGTCAAGACGACCCTGCTGACCGATGAGGGCGAACTGGTGTCGCTGTCTAATCGCGAGCTGCTCGAGCAGCGCGTGAATAGCCGCTAACCGCGCAAAAGCTGTTAATGTATGCCGCCGCAAAAATCGGCCCAGGGGCCGAGCGGCGACATTGACCTGACTGTCGGCCAGATCCGTTTTGAATAAAGTTCATTCGCCGCCCATGCGCTATGACCCCCGCGAGCTCACCGACGAGGAGTTGGTGGCGCGATCGCATGAGGAGCTGTTTCACGTCACCCGCGCCTACGAGGAGCTGATGCGCCGCTACCAGCGCACGCTGTTCAACGTCTGCGCGCGCTACCTGGGGAACGATCGGGATGCCGACGATGTCTGTCAGGAGGTGATGCTCAAGGTGCTCTACGGGTTGAAGAACTTCGAGGGCAAGTCCAAGTTCAAGACCTGGCTCTACAGCATCACCTACAACGAATGCATCACCCAGTACCGCAAGGAGCGTCGCAAGCGCCGGCTGATGGATGCCCTGAGTCTGGACCCTGTCGAAGAGGCGTCCGAGGACAAGGCACCGAAGCCGGAGGAAAAAGGCGGGCTGGACAGATGGCTGGTGCATGTGAACCCGATCGACCGGGAAATCCTGGTGCTGCGATTTGTCGCAGAGCTGGAATTCCAGGAGATCGCGGACATCATGCACATGGGCCTGAGCGCCACGAAGATGCGCTACAAGCGTGCGCTCGACAAGCTTAGAGAGAAATTTGCAGGCCTGGCTGAAACTTAGTTGTCAGCAAATACCTCTAACCAATCGGCAAGTTCTGCTAGACTTGCCGTCGAGTTGTCCCCCCGGATTTTGGTGGGACTGCTTAACTATCACCAGATGGGGATTTAACGGATGAAATTGAAAAACACCTTGGGCTTGGCCATTGGCTCGCTCGTGGCCGCTACTTCGTTCGGCGTTCTGGCTCAAGGCCAAGGCGCTGTCGAAATCGAAGGCAACGTCACCAAGCAGTACTACGACAGCGAACGTAACTTCAAGAACGACGGCACCAACCCAGGTGTCCGCCTCGGTTACTTCCTGACCGACGACGTCTCCCTGGACCTGGGCTACAACGAGACCCACAACGCGCGTGGCGAAGTCTTCAACAAAGACATCAAAGGCTCCAAGACCAAGCTGGACGCCACCTACCACTTCGGTACCGTCGGTGACGCCCTGCGTCCGTACGTTTCCGCTGGTTTCGCTCACGAGAGCCTGGGCCAGGCCACTCGTAACGGCCGTGACCACTCCACCTTCGCCAACGTTGGCGCTGGCGCCAAGTGGTACATCACCGACATGTTCTTCGCCCGTGCCGGCGTCGAAGCCATGTACAACATCGACAACGGCAACACCGAGTGGGGCCCGACCGTCGGTCTGGGTCTGAACTTCGGTGGTAGCGGTGGCCAGAAAGCCGCTCCTGCGCCGGCTCCGGTCGCCGAAGTCTGCTCCGACAGCGACAACGATGGCGTCTGCGACAACGTCGACAAGTGCCCTGACACCCCAGCCAACGTTACCGTTGACGCTGATGGCTGCCCGGCTGTTGCCGAAGTCGTTCGCGTTGAACTGGACGTCAAGTTCGACTTCGACAAGTCGGTCGTCAAGCCAAACAGCTACGGCGACATCAAGAACCTGGCTGACTTCATGAAGCAGTACCCACAGACCACCACCACCGTGGAAGGTCACACTGACTCCGTCGGCCCAGACGCTTACAACCAGAAGCTGTCCGAGCGTCGTGCCAACGCTGTCAAGCAAGTCCTGACCCAGCAGTACGGCATCGAATCGAGCCGTGTTGACTCGGTTGGCTACGGTGAGACCCGTCCGGTCGCCGACAACGCCACCGAAGCTGGTCGCGCCGTCAACCGTCGCGTAGAAGCTCAGGTAGAAGCCCAGGCCAAGTAATTGGTTTGACGCTTCACGAAAAACCCGGCCTTGGCCGGGTTTTTCTTTGCCTGCGATTTCTCGCGAATGCGCTCAGGGCTTGAGCAGCACCAGCAACAACACCATGTTCAACAGCAGTGACACCAACCCAATCGTTCGCCATACCTTCAACGGCTCGCGCTCCAGCAGCGGCCGTGGCCGCTCGGTCAGCTCCTGGCGATCTCCCCGCTCCAGCAACAGCAACCACTGCTCTGCGGTCTCGAACCGCTGCGCGGGGTCGGCGGCCACCGCCTGCAACAGGTTACGCTGCAACCATTCCGGTAGATCCGGCCGATAACGCGCCGGGTTCACTGGCGTACCGAAACGCGGCCGCTGGAACGCCTCGACCTCGCCGTAGGGGTAATGGCCGGTGAGCAGGTGGTAAAGCGTCACGCCCACTGCATACAGGTCCTGGCGCGGCGCGGGGGGCTGGCCGTCGAAGGCTTCCGGGGCGAGAAACGAGGGTGTGCCCGGCAAGGCATGGGGCGGGTCTTCGCAAAGCCCAGGGCAGTACGCCAGCCCAAAGTCCAGCAGGCGCAACTGGCCATCGCTGCCGTAGTGCAGGTTCTCCGGCTTGATGTCGCGGTGCAGCAGGTTGCGCCGATGCAGCACGCCGACGGCTTGCAGCAGCTGGCGGGCGACCTCCAGCCATTGCGCCAGCGGCAGCGGGGGCTGTCCGCTGAGGGGCGTGCCGGGGTAATCGCGCATCAGGTAGTACAGATGCTGGCGTTGACTGGCCGGGTGCACCTCAGGGAAGTGACGGCCGGCGACACGGCGTAGGAACCACTCTTCCAGCAGCAGCGCCTGGGCGGCCCCGGGCTCCTGGTCGCGTGACTGCGGCAGGGTCTTGAGCAGCCAGGGTTGGCCGTGCGGGTCGCGGACCCGGTACAGCAGCGATTGCCGACTCTGGGCCAGCAGGCCGTCGACTTGCCAGCCATCGATCGACTGGCCGTCACGCAACGCACCTGGCAGCGGCCAGTGCTGGAGTTGCGCCAGCGTGTCGCCCAGATTGCTGGCGCCCAGCTGATCTACTCGCACTAGCAAGGCGCTGGCGTTGTCCTGGCTGCCGCAATGGTGGGCACTGGCAACCAGGGTTTCGGCGGCCATCTGCAGGTCGGGTTGTTCGCGCAGGATCGCGCGGATGTGCGCATCGCCCAGGCTGGCCCACACGCCGTCGCTGAGCAGCACGAAGCACTCGCCTTCGCACAGGTCGCCTTCCAGGTAGTCCACCAGCAGTTGCTGGTCCAGCCCCAGCGCGCGCTTGAGCACGTGCTGCATGCCGGGCTGGTCCCAGACATGGTCTTGGCTCAGGCAGTGCAGCTGGTCGGCTTGCCAGCGATACACCCGGCAATCGCCGACATGGGCCAGGGTGAATCGCCGCCCGCGCAGCACCAGGGCGCTGAGGGTGGTCAGCAGTGGCTGGCCATTGCCTTGGGCACGCAACCAGCGGTTCTGCGCCGTGAGCAGGCGCTCCAGCGCCTGCGTCACGGCCCAGGTGGCGGGCGTGGCGTAGTAGTCCAAGGCCAGGGCCTGCAGGCTGGAGCGCGCCGCCAGGCCACCATCGGCGCACTGGCTGACGCCGTCGGCCAGTGCGCACAAGTAACCTTTGCTGGCGGCCAGCTCCGGCGCGGGGGTCACCAGGCGCAGGGCGTCCTGGTTTTCCGGGCGAGGTCCGGTGGCGCTGGCCTGGGCGAAGCTCAGTTGCAGGCTCATGGCGCGGCCTCAGACCCGCGCGGCGGTGATCGCCGCCGAGCCCCAGGTGGTGCGCCAGCGTTGCTTGACACCATGCAGGCCGACCCAGGCCAGCAGGCCGAGGCTGGCGAACAGCCACAGGCCGAGCTGGTAGTCGCCGGTATGCTGCTTGATGGTGCCCAGGCCTGCGGCAAGCAGGAAACCGCCGATGCCGCCAGCCATGCCGATCAGCCCGGTCATTACGCCGATCTCCTGACGGAAGCGCTGTGGTACCAGTTGGAACACCGCGCCGTTGGCGGCGCCCAGCCCGAGCATGGTACTGACGAACAGGGCCAGGGCCGCCGCAGCGCTGGGCAGGTTGAAGCCCACTGCGGCGATACACACGGTGGCCACGCCGTACATTGCCAGCAGGGTGCGAATTCCGCCGAAGCGGTCGGCCAGGGCACCGCCGAGGGGGCGCATCAGGCTGCCGGCGAACACGCAAGCGGCGGTGTAGTAGCCCGCGGTCACTGGGCTCAGGCCGTACTGGTCGCTGAAGTAGCCGGGCAGGGTGCTGGCCAGGCCGATGAAGCCGCCGAAGGTCACGCTGTAGAAGAACATGAACCACCAGCTGTCGCGATCACCCAATGCCTTGAGGTAGTCGGCCATTGCCTTGGGCCTTGGACGTTGCGGTGCATTGCGCGCCAGCAGGGCGAACAGGACGAGGGTCAGCAGCAAGGGCAGCAGGGCGAAGCCGAACACATTGTTCCAGCCGAAGCCCGCCGCCAGCGCCGGGGCCAGCAGCGCGGCGAACACCGTGCCGGAGTTGCCGGCGCCGGCGATGCCCATGGCCTTGCCCTGGTGCTGGGGCGGATACCATTGCGAGGCCAGCGGCAGGGATACGGCGAACGAGGCACCGGCAAAGCCGAGGAACACGCCCAGCAGCAACGCCTGCTCGTAGCTGTGAACGCCCAGGTGCCAGGCGCAGGCCAGGGCGACGATCACGATGAACTGGCCGATCAGCCCGGCGGTCTTGGGCGACAGGCGATCGACCAGTAGCCCCATGGCAAAGCGCAGCACCGCGCCGGCCAAGATCGGCGTGGCCACCATCAGCCCCCGTTGCTGGGCGCTAAGCTGCAGGTCGGCGGCGATCTGCACCGCCAGGGGGCCGAGCAGGTACCAGACCATGAAGCTCAGGTCGAAATACAGGAAGGCGGCGAACAGCGTGGGCACATGCCCGGATTTCCAGAAGCTCGTATTCATCGAACACCTCGTTGGGCGCGGAAACGAAAAGACGCCGCTGCCCGGTCCACGGCCGTGGAAGGGCGAGCGACGTCTTTGTCGGGGGTATGGGGGCAACCGCCGTTGGCTACCGGGGCGATTTCAGCAAGAGCCGGGCCAAGTCTGCTGGCGTCAGCCCAGTATCTCCGACATCGCGATGATCTGTTCCGCCACCTGGATCAGCTTCTGCTGACGGCTCATGGCCTGGCGGCGCATCAGGGTGTAGGCGTGTTCCTCGTTGCAGTCCTTCATTTTCATCAGCAAGCCCTTGGCCTGCTCGATGCGCTTGCGCTCGGCCAACTGCTGGTCGCGGGCCAGCAGTTGGGCCTTGAGCGCTTGATCGCTTTCGAAGCGGGCCATGGCCACGTCGAGGATTGGTTGCAGGCGCGTGGCCTGGATGCCCTCGACGATGTAGGCGCTGACCCCGGCCTGTATCGCCTGGCGCATCACGCCGGGGTCATGCTCGTCGGTGAACAGCACGATAGGGCGCGGGCGGTCGCGGCTGACCAGCACCACCTGCTCCATCACGTCACGGCCCGGTGACTCGGTATCGATCAGCACCACGTCCGGGTGCACTGTTTCGACACAGGCGGGCAGGTCGATGCTCAGGCTGCCGGCCTCGATGACTTCGAAGCCGGCCTCGATCAGGGCAGCCTTGAGGCGGCCGACCTTTTTTTCCGTGTCGTCGATCAGCAGGATGCGCAACATGCCCGTGTCCTCAGCGACGGACGCGGGCGTCGGGCGCCGCGTCCAGGGCGTGCAAGTGGAAGCTGCGCGCATAACCATGGGGGTCGCTGCCGTCCCAGCGGCTGCCGTCGATCAGCAGGCTGCTGCGCATGGGCGGGTCGGCGCAGGGTACGCCCAGCGCCGTGGCAGCCTCGCGGTACAGCGCCAACTGCTGCACCTGGCTGGCGACTGCCAGGTAGTCCGGGTCGTCACGCAGCAGGCCCCAGCGGCGGAACTGGGTCATGAACCACATGCCGTCGGACAGGTAAGGCAGGTTGGTCCGACCCTGGTCGAACAGGCGCAGGCCGTGAGGGTCGTGCCAGCGATGGCCCAGGCCGTCCTGGTAGTCGCCGAGCAGGCGCGGCTCGATGCTGCCGACCGGGGTGTTCAGGTAGGCGCTACCACTGAGCAGTTGCGCGGTACCACGACGGTTCTCCTGACTCTGCTCGATGAAGCGCGCGGCGGCGAGTACCGACTTGATCAGTGCCCGGGCGCTGTTGGGGTACTGTTCGACGAAGCCGTGGGCACTGGCCAGGACTTTTTCCGGATGATCGGGCCAGATCGACTGGCTGGTGGCCAGGGTGAAGCCCTGCCCCCTGGCGAGGGCATCCGCTGACCAGGGTTCGCCGACACAGAAGCCGTCGATGCGCCCGGCCTGCAGGTGGGCGGCCATCTGCGCCGGCGGCACTACCACGCTGGTGACGTCGTGCAGCGGGTGGATGCCCTGGCTGGCGAGCCAATAGTACAGCCAAAGGGCATGGGTGCCGGTGGGAAAGGTCTGGGCGAAGGTCAATCGCGCACCCTGCTGGTGCACGAGCCGCGCCAGTGCCTCGGGGCTGGTCACGCCTTTGCGTTGCAGTGCAGGGGAGAGGTTGATGGCCTGGGCGTTCTGGTTCAGGCCCATGAGCACGGCCAAAGGGCTGGCAGGTACGCCGCCGATGCCCAGGTGTACTGCGTACACCAGGCCATAGAGGCAGTGGGCGGCGTCCAGCTCGCCACTGACCAGCCTGTCGCGCAGCCCGGCCCAGGAGGCTTGGCGGCGCAGGTTGAGGGTCAGGCCGAACTGCTGGGCGAAGCCCTGGGTGGCAGCGACCACCACCGAGGCGCAGTCGGTCAGGGCCATGAAGCCGATGTCCAGGCTGGGCTTTTCCGGCGCGTCGCTGCCGTTGACCCAGGCCAGGGGCGTTGTCGGGAGGGCTGTGTTCACGAAAATCCTCGGGCGATCGCGGATGGCTGCATGCAACAGACTTAGCAACCCATGTGCCATGGCCCTGTCGCCCCGGCGGCGCGCTGGCTATAATCGCCCCCTCACACACCGCGAGTCCGCCCGCCCATGTATACCCTGGCCCGCCAGCTGCTGTTCAAGCTCTCCCCGGAAACCTCCCACGACCTCTCGCTGGACCTGATCGGCGCCGGTGGCCGCCTTGGGCTCAACGGCCTGCTGTGCAAGCAGCCGGCGGCGTTGCCGGTAATGGTGATGGGCTTGAACTTCGCCAACCCGGTTGGCCTGGCCGCCGGCCTGGACAAGAACGGCGCGGCCATCGACGGCTTTGCCCAGCTGGGCTTCGGCTTCGTCGAGATCGGCACCGTGACGCCGCGTCCGCAGCCGGGCAACCCCAAGCCACGGCTGTTCCGCCTGCCGGAGGCCACCGCCATCATCAATCGCATGGGCTTCAACAACCTGGGCGTCGATAACCTGCTGGCGCGGGTACGTGCCGCGAAGTACACCGGTGTGCTGGGCATCAACATCGGCAAGAACTTCGACACCCCGGTCGAGCGGGCCCAGGACGACTACCTGATCTGCCTGGAGAAGGTCTACAACGACGCCAGCTACATCACCGTCAACGTCAGCTCGCCGAATACCCCGGGCCTGCGTTCATTGCAGTTCGGCGACTCGCTCAAGCAACTGCTCGATGCCTTGGCCGAGCGCCGTGAGAAACTGGCACAGGCGAACGGCAAGCGCGTACCGCTGGCGATCAAGATCGCGCCGGACATGAGTGACGAGGAGACCGCCCTGGTGGCTGCGGCGCTGGTCGAATCGGGGATGGATGCGGTAATCGCCACCAATACCACCCTGGGGCGCGAGGGTGTCGAAGGCCTGCCGTATGGCGGCGAGGCCGGCGGCTTGTCGGGTGCGCCGGTGCTGGAGAAGAGTACCCACACGGTGAAGGTGCTCGCTGGTGAGCTGGGCGGCAAGCTGCCGATTATCGCTGCGGGCGGGATCACCGAGGGGCGCCATGCGGCTGAGAAGATTGCCGCAGGGGCGAGCCTGGTGCAGATCTATTCGGGCTTCATCTATAAAGGCCCGGCGCTGATCCGCGAAGCGGTGGATGCCATCGCCGCGATGCCAAGGTAGTTTCGAGGGACATTTCGCGCATTGATGCAGGACAAGGGCATAAAAAAGGGCCCCTTCAAAGGGGCCCCTGGGCCGCAGCCCGCCGCCCGGATAGGGCGCGCATGGTGACTCGAATTCAGCGTCCTCGTTCAGCCAACGGCGTGATTTTCGTTGAGTCTATGAATGCCAGCGGTGCCGGTCATGCCATCCCAGTTGTCGCCGCGACCTTCGCGCCAGCCGTTGATCCAGGCTTGGCGTACAGAGGGTAGATTGAAGGGGCAAAGTTCGCGGGATTTGCCGGTGACCCCATACTGGTAGCCACGTGAATATGCTCTTTCCAACGGATCACGCTTAAGTCTTCTCATAGGGTGTTGCCCTCACTTGTTGACTGTAATGTCCCGTCGGCCTCTCCGAGGCCGGGCAGAATCGTTCTGCCGGTGTGCGCCCGCTGCCGGCGTCGCGGGCTGGAAGTGCCGCCCCGTTGCGGTGCGGCCTGAGATCAGTTCTAACGAATGCGAGTCACAGTGTGAATGATCGATTTGTCATAAGGACGTAACCTTTCCGAGGGTGAGGGGATAAGTAAATAAATGCGACTCAACCTTGTTTGCCGTTGAGCCCGCTATGATCAGGGTTTAGTCAACCTTGACGTCAATTGGCCAGCGTTGCTGGATGATCACAGTAATATTTGGTAATGCGACGAAGGGTCACATCTGAGCCCCACGTCCACGCAATTTTCATACTGCCCGACGATCAAAGCTTCTTGCGCCACCCGGCAAAGGAGTGATCGACCGGGCGGCCAGGCTTGGCGAGCGTTTCGCCGGGCCACCCGGACGCCTGCTGGAAAGGCGTCCGGGCAAACAGCGGCAGCCGATGCGTCGGCTTGCCATTTACCTAGCCAAAGGCTCTGGATTGCACATGTCGGACCGTTTCGAACTTTACCTTACCTGCCCCAAGGGTCTTGAAGGCCTGCTCGCCGAGGAGGCCCGCCAACTGGGGTTGAACGAGGTGCGTGAGCACACCTCGGCCATTCGCGGCGATGCCGACATGGAAACCGCCTACCGCCTATGCCTCTGGTCGCGCCTGGCCAACCGCGTGTTGCTTGTGCTCAAGCGCTTCTCGATGAAAAACGCCGACGACCTGTACGACGGCGTACACGCCGTCGACTGGGCCGACCATCTGGCGGCCGATGGCACCTTGGCGGTGGAATTCAGCGGCCATGGCTCGGGCATCGACAACACCCATTTCGGCGCCCTCAAGGTCAAGGATGCGATCGTCGACAAGCTGCGCAACCGCGAAGGCCTGCGCCCGTCGGTAGAGAAGGTCGACCCGGATGTGCGCGTACACCTGCGCCTGGACCGCGGCGAGGCGATTCTGTCCCTCGACCTGTCCGGCCACAGCCTGCATCAGCGTGGCTATCGTCTGCAGCAGGGCGCTGCGCCCCTGAAGGAAAACCTGGCGGCGGCGGTGCTGATCCGCGCCGGCTGGCCACGCATCGCGGCCGAGGGCGGCGCCTTGGCCGACCCGATGTGCGGCGTGGGCACCTTCCTGGTCGAGGCGGCAATGATCGCCGCCGATATCGCCCCCAACCTCAAGCGCGAGCGCTGGGGGTTCAGCGCCTGGCTCGGCCATGTGCCGGCGCTGTGGCGCAAGGTACACGATGAGGCCCAGGCCCGTGCCCAAGCCGGCCTGGCCAAGCCAGCGCTGTGGATCCGCGGCTATGAGGCCGACCCGCGACTGATCCAGCCCGGGCGCAACAACGTCGAGCGCGCGGGCCTCGGCGACTGGGTGAAAATCTACCAGGGCGAGGTGGCCAGCTTCGAACCGCGTCCGGACCAGAACCAGAAAGGCCTGGTGATCAGCAACCCGCCGTACGGCGAGCGCCTGGGCGACGAAGCCAGCCTGCTGTACCTCTATCAGAACCTCGGCGAGCGCCTGCGCCAGGCCTGCATGGGCTGGGAGGCGGCGGTGTTCACCGGTGCGCCGGAGCTGGGCAAGCGCATGGGTATCCGCAGCCACAAGCAGTATGCCTTCTGGAACGGCGCGTTGCCGTGCAAGCTGTTGCTGTTCAAGGTCCAGCCCGACCAGTTCGTCACCGGTGATCGTCGTTCGGTCCAGGCCGAGGCGACTGAGGGCGAGCCTCGTCGTCAGGCCCCGGTGGCCAGTGAGCCGGCGCGCCTGTCGGAAGGCGCGCAGATGTTCGCCAACCGCCTGCAGAAGAACTTCAAGCAACTGGGCAAATGGGCTCGCCGCGAGAAGGTCGATTGCTACCGTGTATACGACGCTGACATGCCCGAGTATGCCCTGGCGGTCGATCTGTATCACGACTGGGTGCACGTGCAAGAGTATGCGGCGCCGCGTTCGATCGATCCGGACAAGGCCCAGGCACGTCTGCTCGATGCGCTGAGCGCGATTCCCCAGGCCCTCGGTGTCGATCCGCAGCGCGTGGTGCTCAAGCGCCGGGAACGCCAGACCGGCACCCGCCAATATGAGCGCCAGGCCACCGAAGGACGCTTCCAGGAGGTCAATGAGGGCGGCGTCAAGCTGTTGGTCAACCTCACCGACTACCTGGACACCGGGCTGTTCCTCGATCACCGCCCGATGCGCATGCGCATCCAGCGCGAGGCGGCGGGCAAGCGCTTCCTCAACCTGTTCTGCTACACCGCCACGGCCACCGTGCATGCAGCCAAGGGCGGCGCGCGCAGCACCACCAGCGTGGACCTGTCGAAGACCTACCTGGACTGGGCACGGCGCAACCTGTCGCTCAACGGTTTCTCCGAGCGCAACCGCCTGGAGCAGGGTGATGTCATGGCCTGGCTGGAGAATGCCCAGGACAGCTACGACCTGATTTTCATCGACCCGCCGACCTTCTCCAATTCCAAGCGCATGGAAGGGGTGTTCGACGTGCAGCGCGACCATGTGCAGCTGCTCGACCTGGCCATGGCGCGCCTGGCCTCGGGCGGTGTGCTGTACTTCTCCAACAACTTCCGCAAGTTCCAGCTCGACGAGCACCTGGCGACGCGGTACGTGGTGGAAGAGATCAGCGCCCAGACCCTGGACCCGGACTTCGCCCGAAACAACCGTATCCACCGCGCCTGGCAGCTGCGTCTGCGCTGAACCGACGAGGTACGTGGCACGCCTGCTGGCCAGTGGCTATAAATCAGGACAGGGCGGGACAATACGCAGGACGCTGACCTTGGTTGGAGTCCTCTATGTCGAACCCGGGCGTACCTGTGAAGCGGCTTGGCCTGGTCGGCGACGAGTTGTCGGCCTGGGGCGTGGCCCTGGCGGCGCTGGTCGCCGGGGCGTTGCTCACGGCGGCTCTGGCAATCGCCACCCAGACCTTCTACCAGCAGCAACTGCGCCAGCGCTTCGAGCTGCTGGCCAGCGAGCGCTACAGCCGTATCGCCGAGCGTTTCGAGGAACAGGCGCAGCGCCTGGATGGCCTGCGCCGGTTCTTCACCTATTCCACTGACATCACCCCCCGCGAGTTCGATGGCTACGCACGTCCTTTGCTGCATCGCACCCAAGCCTACTCCTGGGCACCGCGGGTAGAGGCGGCGCAGCGCGAGGACTTCGAGCGGCGCGCGAGTGCCTCGCTCGGCCAGCCTTACCAGATACGCGACCTGGACGACCACGGTGCTTGGCAGGCAGCGCCTGCGCGCGATCATTACTATCCGGTCCTGTACACCCAGGCGGCGAGCCGCCAGGCCCAGCCCTATGGTTTCGACCTGGGTGGACAGGTCCTGCGCGCCGCGACCCTGGCCCGGGCCGCGAGCCCCGGCAGCATGGCCGTGTCGGCGCCGCTGGACATGATCAATGTCCAGCCGGACTATACTCGTGGCCTGTTGATTGTCGCCCCGGTGTTCACTGACGGGGCGCCCAGGGATGAGCCTCCCCGGGGTTATGTCATGGCCTTGCTGAGTCTGCATCAGCTGATCGCCGAGAGCCTGCCGACGGTGGCCGACGACAACCTGGTGGTGCGCATTGTCGACCTGTCCACGGAGGGTGGGCACGAGTTGCTTTTTGATTCGGGGATGGCGCCAGTGCGCATGGGCTTTACCAGCAGTCACCTGCTGCATCTTGCCGATCACCACTACCAACTCGATATTCACCCCAGCCAGGGTTTTCTCGCCGCCAACCGCTCATCGGCGGTGCCGGTGGTGGCGTTGCTCGGCGGTCTGCTCAGTGTGTTGCTGGCGCTACTGCTGTACAGCCTGTTCAGTCAGCGCCAGCGCGCCCTGGGCCTGGTGGCTCGGCGCACCGCCGAGCTGCGCATCAGCGAGCAGTCATTGCGCGAAACCCACAACCAGTTGCGTAGCGTGCTCGATGCCGCGACTCAGGTGGCGATCATCGCCACCAGCCTGCGCGGAGTGATCGGTACGTTCAATGCGGGCGCCGAGCGCATGCTGGGCTATTCGGCCGGCGAAGCGCTGGGCCAATTGCGGCTGGAAGATCTGGTCTTGCCCGAAGAGTTGCACCAGCGGGCCCATGCCTTGAGCGTGCGCTTTGGTCGCGAGGTTGGCGCGGGTCAGGCGATGTTCGCCGAGACCGTGCAGGAGGGCGGCGCGGAGCCAGCGGACTGGACGCTGGTGCGCAAGGATGGCAGCCACCTGCTGGCCAATATGCTGGTAACGGCGGTGCTGGACGAGCAGGGGTTGTGGGTGGGCTACCTGGCGATCTGCATCGATGTCACCGAGCGGCGCCGGGTGCACGAGGCCTTGGCGGCCCGCGACCGGCTGCTGGAAAAGCTCAGTGCCGAGGTGCCTGGTGGGATCTACCAGTATCGCCTGAACGCCGATGGACATTCCTGTTTCCCCTACGCCAGCCAGGGCCTGCACGACATCTACGAGGTGGACCTGGCGTTGCTGCGCCAGGACGCCGCGGCGGTGTTCGAGCGCATCCATCCGGACGACCTGGAGCGAGTGCGGCGCTCGGTGCGTTACTCCGCCGAGTACCTGACGCCGTGGCGTGAAGAGTACCGGGTGTGCCTGCCACGGGCGGGGTTGCGTTGGGTGCGGGGGGAGGCAACGCCGGAGATCGGTGAGCACGGCAGCACGCTCTGGCATGGGTACCTGACCGATATCTCGGACCTCAAGCGGGTGGAGGAGGAGCTGCGGGCGTTGTCGGTGACCGATGCGCTGACTGGGATCTACAACCGGCGCTACTTCCAGGAGCGGCTGCGTAATGAACTGGATCGAGCGCAACGGGATGGGTTGGACCTGGCGGTGATCATGCTGGATATCGATCACTTCAAGCGAATCAACGATCAGTACGGGCATGCGGTGGGGGATCATGTGCTGCGCAGCCTGTGCCAACGGATCGGGCAGCGGTTGCGGCGCACTGATGTGTTTTGTCGGTTGGGGGGGGAGGAGTTCATGGTGTTGTGTCCGGGGAGCAATGCCGAGCAGGCGCGGATGTTGGCACAGGAATTGTGGCAGGGGGTGCGGAGTGTGCCGGTGGAGGGGGTGGGGCGGGTGACGGCGAGCTTTGGTGTGGCGGGGTGGCGGGTTGGGGAGGGGGCGGATGCGTTGTTGTTGCGGGCGGATGCTGGGGTTTATGTGGCCAAGCAGGGGGGGAGGGATCGGGTTGAGGGGGAGTTGTCTTGAGTTAAGCTTGGTCTGTTGTTTGATTGTTTGTGTTGAAGGTTTTATGCGCATTCATTTTTGATGTCGACGCTTAGTCACCTTTGCGCCCTTACGGCCAGCCCTTTCAAGGTCTTGCGATTTTTGAGATATGACGTTTTCAGCTCAATATTGCCGGGGTCGCAAAGCGACCCCGGCAATTCCAAGTCGAACGCTAATTTTCAACACCTTGAAAGGGCTGGCCGTAAGGGCGAGAAGGTGACTATGCGTCACCATCGCCAATGAATGAGCTTACAACCCTCAAAACCACCACCCTGAAAGCCCAAGCCCACTCAAATCAAGGCATCACCCCAACAGTCCCATTCCCCGCCTTCGGCTGCCGGTAAAGATCCAGCAACACCTGGTCCAGCACCTGGGAAGCCCCCCAAGGCTTGGGATCATTGAGAATGGCCGCCACCGCCCAGGTGTGCCCGTTACTGTCCCGGCTGAACCCGGCAATCGCCCGCACGGTATTCAGGGTCCCGGTCTTGATGTGCCCTTCACCGGTCACGGCCGTGCGCTTGAGCCGCTTGCGCATGGTGCCGTCCATCCCTACCAGCGGCATCGAGCTGATGAACTCCGCCGCGTAAGGACTCTTCCAGGCCGCTTGCAACAGTGCCGCCATCTCTCGGGTGCTGACCCGCTCGGCACGGGACAGGCCCGAGCCGTTCTCCATCACCAGGTGCGGCGAAGTGATGCCTTTCTTGGCCATCCACTGTCGCACCACACGCTGGGCGGCACGGGCGTCGTCGCCGTCAGCGTCGGTGCGGAACTGCGCGCCAAGGCTCAGGAAAAGCTGCTGGGCCATGGTGTTGTTGCTGTACTTGTTGATATCGCGGATGACTTCGACCAAGTCTGGCGAGAAAGCGCGGGCCAACAGGCGAGCGCTCTTGGGCACGTTCTCGATGCGGTCACGGCCCTGGATGCTGCCGCCCAGCTCGTTCCAGATCGCCCGCACGGCGCCGGCCGCGTAGGTCGGGTGGTCCAGCAGTGACAGATAGGTCTGCGAGTTGCAGCCATCGGCGAGCTGGCCACTGATCGTCACGCTGACACCGTCCGGCTGGACTACCGGGTTGTAGCGCACATCGCCGGTGCACTGCTTGCCGGCCACGGCCTTGACCTGGTTGTCGATGCGGATGCTGGCGATCGGCGGCTCGACCGAGACATTGACCTTGCCACCGTCGTTGCGGGCGACGAAGCGCAGGGCTTTGAGGTTGACCAGCAAAGAGTCCGGCTTGACCAGGAACGGCTTGTTCTCGTCGCCGCCGTCGTCATCGAACTGCGGCAGGTTGGGCTGCACGAAGTGGCTACGGTCAAGGACCAGGTCGCCGGTCACGGTGCGCACACCGTTGGCGCGCAGATCGCGCATCAGCAGCCAGAGCTTCTCCATGTTCAGCTTGGGGTCGCCGCCACCCTTGAGGTACAGGTTGCCGTTGAGCACGCCATTGCTCAGGGTACCGTCTGTATAGAACTCGGTCTTCCATTGGAAGGTCGGCCCCAGCAGTTCCAGCGCGGCGTAGGTGGTGACCAGTTTCATGGTCGAGGCCGGGTTGACCGACACGTCGGCGTTGAACACGGTTGCCGTGCCCGGGCCATCCAGTGGCAGCATGACCAGGGACAGGGCAGAGTCCTGTAGCTTGTTGGTCTTGAGCGCCTGCTGCACCTTGGGTGGCAGGCTGGTGTTGACGGTGGCGGCCTGCACGGACAGCGAAAGGGGCAGGAACAGGCTGGCGAGCAGCAGTGGGCGGAGCGTCTTGATCATAAATGGACAAACCCTGCAGGCGAGGGGAAAAGACAACGGGGCTGTAGGAAGTGATGGCCCCAGGACAAAATGTAGTGCGCATTATGCCCCAAGCAGAACGTGCATGGGCTTCATTCGACGGAAAAGCGCCGTTAGGCGCCGGAAACTGGTAAAGTGCCGCGCGTAATTAATTGAGAGGATTGTTTCATGGCTACCAACCGTTCCCGTCGCCTGCGCAAGAAACTGTGCGTGGACGAATTCCAGGAGCTGGGTTTCGAACTGAACCTGGACTTCAAGGAAGACCTGTCCGATGAAGCCATTGATGCCTTCCTCGACGCTTTCCTGGCTGAAGCCATGGATGCCAACGGCCTGGACTACGTCGGCGGTGACGACTTCGGCCTGGTCTGCAAGGCTACCCGCGGTTCGGTCAGCGAAGAACAGCGCGCCGCTGTCGAAGCCTGGCTGAAAGGCCGCAGCGAACTGACCAAGATCGAAGTCAGCCCGCTGCTGGACGCCTGGTACCCGGAAAAACCGGTCAATCCGGCTTCCTGATCAATAAGGGCGGTACGGCCTGTACCACCCTTATTTGGCTTCGGCCAGGCGCTCCCGCTGCCTGGCCAGGGCCTTCTCCACGCGGCGCATGTGCCGCGCCAGCACCTGGCGACGCCTTTTCAGTTCTGCCTGTGACAAGTTCGTCTCCTCCAGCGCTTCACACGCTTCGATCAATGCCTGCGCATCCAGCATTCGCCCCGCGCTGAGGATCTTGTGTGCCTGTAGCGACAGCTCGGCACCTTCACGTTGCGGATCTATGGCCATCAGAATTTTCAGGTCCTGGCGCAGGCTCAGAAGCAAAGTGTCGAGAATGCGGTCGCGATCGGCGAGGTTGTCGCCGACGATCACGGACAGGCCTTCAAGGTCGAAGCGTGGGGGCGGGGCAGACTTGCCGTGGTCCTGTCGGGGGATCCGTGCAATGCCCTTCAGGCGTTGCCCCAGCACTTGCAGGCCGATGGGCTTGAGCAGGCAGTCGTCCATGCCGGCGTCGAGACACTGCTGACGCACCTCGGGCTGGGCATTGGCGGTGTAGCCCAGGATGGTACAGCGTGGCCGATCCTGCAGGCGCTCTTCCATGCGCACAGCTCTGGCCAGCTGGTAGCCATTCATCTGCGGCATGTTGCAATCGACGATGAGTACATCGAAGCAGCCCTCGCGCCATTTGCGCAACCCTTCGCATCCCTCTTCGGCACTTTCCTGGCTCAACCCCAGGTAGTTCAGTTGCTGGGCCATCAACAGCAGGTTGGCCGGGTGGTCGTCTACCACCAGGATGTTCAACTGCTGCTCGGGTTGCAGGATGTCCGTGGCGAGTCGCGGCAGGACCGCTACTGATTCGACACATTGCAAGGGCATCACCAAGCGCACGCGGGTACCGACACCCTGCAGGCTCTGCAGGGTGAGCTCGCCGCCCATCATCGCGCACAGATCGCGGCTGATGACCAGCCCGAGCCCGGTGCCGGCTCGGGCACCGACGCTATGGGGGTTGGCTTGCACGAAGGGAGAGAACAGGCGCGGCAGGTCTTGCTCGTGGATCCCGATACCGCTGTCACGGACTTCGAGGTCGAGCGTCGGCAAGTCTTGCTCGCAGTCGTTGCGCACCCTGGCGGTGATGCGCACCTGTCCTTGTTCGGTGAACTTGATCGCATTGCTCACCAGGTTCGACAGCACCTGCTTGAAACGCAGCGGGTCAAGCATCGCATGGCAGCGTGCCTCGCTGGCGATCACGATGTCCAGTACCAGGCCCTTGTGTCGGGCCAGGCCATCGAACACACGTCCTACCGACTCGATCAGGGCCGCGAGGTCTACAGGTTCGGGGGCCAGGGACATTTGTCCTGACTCGATACGGGCGATGTCCAGGATGTCGCCGATCAGCCCCAGCAGGTCACTGGCCGAATGATGGGCGACCTCCAGCGCCGGGCGGTCCAGCTTGCCCTGATCGGCATGTCTAAGGGCCAGCTCAAGCATGCCGATGAGTGCGTTCATCGGAGTACGGATCTCATGGCTGATGGTGGCCAGGAAAGTGCTCTTGGCTCGGTTGGCATCATCGGCCTGCTGCTTGGCCAGGCGCAGGTCCTGGACCAGGTTGCGGCGTTCGCTGATGTCGATCCAGCCACCGATGATGCCTTGCATTTCGCCCAGCGAATCGCGGTAGGGCAGGATCCAGTGATAGATCGTCAGGTCGCGGTCCTTCAGGCGCAGCGGGCGGTCGAGAATCAACGGCTTACCCTGCGCCATTACCCGCTGGTAGTCGTCCTGGACTTGGAGTGTGTAGTCGCAGTCGCTGTAGGGCGCATCCTCCAGGCGTTTGCCCAGAACCTGCTCGAGGTCGGCGCCGACCGCCTGCAGGTAGCTGTCGTTGCAGCTTTGCAGGCGTCCTTCACGATCGCGTACATACATCGGATGAGGCGTGCCGTTGAGCAACGCGCCCATGAACTCCAACTGGTCGTTCAGCGCCCGCTCGGCCCGCTGGCGCTGTTTGATCTGGCGGCGCAGCCGGGCATTCCATACCAGTGCGAGCACCAACAGGACGGCAATCACCCCCACCACCTGCAGGATTACCCGACGGTAGTTGCGCCAGTAGGCGTCGTCCTGCAGGCCGTGGTCCCGCCAGCGACTGTTGATCACGCCCAGTTCTTCCGGCGAAATGCTCAGCAATGCTTTGTCGAGTATTGCACCCAGTTCGCTGGCGTCAGCGGCGGTCGCCATGGAGAACGCCGCTGGCTCCGTGCCCACGGTGCTGCGGATGACCAGATCGTTGCTGGTAGCGAGCATGTGGTTGGCATCGATCAGGGTGGCGATCGCCGCATCCACCGCGCCGCTGCCGAGCAGCACCATGGAGTAGTAGGTGCTTTCGGTGGCGACCTGGTGGATGCCTGGGTGGCGTGTCGTCAGCAGGGTGGCCACCGTGCTGTCGCGAGGCACGGCGACACGCTTGCCCTTGAGTTGCTTCAGGCTGCTGGGTTGGTCGTTGCCGGTGTGGCTGACCAGCACGTAGGCGCTTTCCAGGTAGGGGCGGCTGACCTGCAGTGGATTGACCCGACGGGCATCGGTGGAGAGGCTGGCGATGATGTCGGCACGACCAGACTCAAGCTGGTCGATCATGTCGCCATCGCCACTCGCGCGACGAATCTCGAAGCGCAGGCCGGTACGCAGGCGGATCAGTTCGAGCAGGTCGGCGACAATGCCTCGCAGGCGGTCATTGTTGTCGAAGAATGTCAGGGGGGCTGCAGTATCGTTGACCACCACCCGCATGATCGGGTGCTCGCTCAGCCACTTTTCCTCGCGTACCGATAGCTGTAGCTTGCGGTCAGTCAGCAGGCTGCCGCTGCTGGCACTCCAGCGCTTGAAGATGTCGTTGCGGGTGGCGTTGGGCTGGGCGTCGAGCGCGGCGTCCACCAGGGACTGAAGGATGCGCGCGTCCTCGCGCATGGCAAAACTGAAGCCCACGGCTTCGTGCTTACCGAAGTTGGCCATGCGCAGGTGCGGCAGGTGGCCCTGACTGATCAGGTAATGAGTAGAGATGGTGTCACCGATGAACACGTCGGCCTGCTCGAAGGCCACGGCATTCAGTGCCTGTGTGGACGACTCGAAGGTAAGTAACTCGGCCTTTGGATAGTTGGCGCGGATCTCCCCGGGCGGCAGGTAGTGATACAGCATGCTCAGGCGCATGCCTGCGAGACCGGTGTCCAGCGCCCGGGTTTCATCCTCGCGGGTTACCAGCACCGGTTGGTCAATGGCGTAGGGGAGCGACAATGCAAGACCCTGGGTCACCGCCTCATAGCCGTTGGCGCTACCCAGCAGGTCGATATGGCCGCTTTTCAGTGCGGCGACCGCGGCCGGCCGGCTGGGAAAACGCTGCACCCGGACCGGCAGGCCCAAGGCGCTGCCGACCAGGCCGGCGTAGTCGGCGGTCAGTCCTTGGTACTCGCGCCCACCGGTTGCAATGTCGAATGGTGGGTAGTCGGGAGCCGAGGTACCCAGTACCAGTTCCTGGCGCTCTGCGAGCCATTCGCGCTGGGCGGGTGTCAGGGACGGCTGGACGGAAGCAGGCGCCGAGCGGCTGAGCAGGGTATAGGTCCGGCCCGTGTCGACGGTCACGCCGGCGCCTTGCAGTGGCGTACCCAGCCCGAGGCAGAGCAGCGATGTAACGATACACCTCCACATCATGACCTCAGACCAGCGCGTTGCGCTTGGCGACGTCGATCAACTCCACCAATGTGCTGGCGCGCAACTTGTGCATCAGGCGTTTCTTGTAGGTGCTGACAGTCTTGTTGCTGAGGAACATGCCCTTGGCGATCTCCTTGTTGCTGCGTCCCTGAGCAAATAGTTGCAAGACCATGAGTTCCCGGTCATTGACTTGGCGAAACAGCTCCAGCTCCTGGTTGCTACCTGTTGGAGGTGGATTGAGCGCCTGGCTGGGAAAATAGTTATATCCCGACAGTACGGCCTTGATGGCGCTGAGCAATTCACTGAGGTCTTCCTGTTTGCACACATACCCGGCAGCGCCGGAATGCATGCAGCGCACGGCGAACAGGGCCGGTGCTTGGGCGGTCAGTACCAGAACCTTCAGCGGAATGGCCATGGCCTGCAGGCGCGAAAGCATTTCCAGACCGTCCAGCTTGGGGATGCTGATGTCGAGGATAACCAGATCGGGCGGGGTTTCACGGATAATCTGCATGGCGTCCACGCCATTGTCCGATTCACCGACTACCTTGTATCCCTGGTTTTCCAGCAACATCCGTATTGCCAGGCGTATGACGGGATGGTCATCAACTATAAAGACTGAGTGCATATTCAACATTCCATGCTGCGCGTGAAGGCAGCCGGCACATTAGCTCAGTTGAATGTCGACGGGCAGGGAAGTGGTTGCCAAATCGGGGATATAGGAATTTACTTACAGCACTTACGAAGCATTGCTACGAGTGATGTGGATGTTGGTAGGGATTTATCAGGATTTGATCGTTTTTGTCGGTGTTGTTGGTGGACGTGTTTAATATCAAGCGATATTGCGTGGGAAATTTCACGCATATTAAACGTCGGTGGCAAACAGACGCCTGCCACCTCGTTCCGTCATTACTTCGGACTTGAGCGCCCGGTCATTTCCAGCGCCATTTCGCTGGCGTAGCTGTCGGTCATCCCGGCGATGAAGTCAATCATGCGCAGGAAGGCGCTGTGCAGTGAACCGTGAGGGTCGGGAGCGTTGTTGCCGATCAGGTCCAGAACCCGCCGGCTCTTGAAGGACGGAACGCGGCCGCCATGCTGTTCCAGCGCCGCGCCACAGAAGGTGTTGAGCAGGATCTCCAGGGTCGTGTACGCTCCGATCTCGTGAAGGGTCTTGCGTTTGTCCTGGAATATTTTCTTGCGTGCCATGTCCTTGGCCTGCAGCACGCAGCGTTGCGCCGGCCCGTGCATGTGCTCGACCAGGTCGCCCGTCAGCCGGCCAACGAGCAGGGCCTGCTGCTGTTCGACGAAGGCCTGGGCGGCGGCGTTGGTCAGGTGCTCGATGGCTTTGCCGCGCAGGATCGCCAACTTTCGCCTGCGCGATTCACCGGGCCCCAGCAGGCGATAGGTTTCCGGTAGATCGTCGCCCACCAGGTCCAGCAGCAGAGCCTCGACCTCTGCGTACTGCAGCAAGTCCATCTCCAGCCCGTCCTCGAGGTCGATCAGGGCGTAGCAGATGTCGTCCGCGGCCTCCATCAGATACACCAGCGGGTGACGGGCCCAGCGTTGGTGCTCTAGCTGCGGCAGGCCGAGCTTGCCGGCGATCTGCTCGAGCAGCCCCAGTTCGCTCTGGTAACAGCCGAACTTGTGCTTCTTATAGCCCAAGGCATCCGCGTGACGTGCCGCCCATGGGTACTTGAGGTAGGCGCCAAGGGTGGCGTAGGTAAGGCGCATGCCACCGTCAAACTGGTGGTATTCGAGCTGGGTGAGCACGCGAAAGCCCTGGGCGTTGCCTTCGAAGTTGAGAAAGTCGGCGCGCTGGTCGTCACTCATGTCGTCCAGCCAGCCACGCCCGGCCGCCTGCTGGAACCAGTGACGGATGGCGTCCTCGCCGGAGTGGCCGAACGGCGGGTTGCCGATGTCATGGGCCAGGCAGGCCGACTGCACGATCATTCCCAGATCGCTCGGCTCGCACCAGGCCGGCAGTTGCTCGCGCAGGGTCTCGCCGACGCGCATGCCTAGCGAGCGACCGACGCAGCTGACCTCCAGGGAGTGGGTCAGGCGTGTGTGGATGTGATCGTTGCTGGATACCGGGTGCACCTGGGTCTTGCGCCCCAGGCGACGGAACGCGCCAGAGAAGATGATGCGGTCGTGATCTTTGTGGAAGGGGCTGCGGCCAAGCTCCTCGGGGCTGTAAAGGGCTTTGCCCAGTCGTTCGCGGGTTAGCAGGGTGTGCCAGTCCAAGGCGTGTTCTCCCATCGTAGAGTCGGGATAGCTTCCTGCGTCCGGCGCGCCCGTGCAAGCGTCGGGCGCACCTTGGCTTCAGGGGCGGCGGCTGTTACCGAGGAACAGGCGGATCAGTGGAACCAGGCTGGTCCCCACCCGAATCAAGCGCGTCAGGTTGCCGCTGCGCACGCCCTTGCCGGTGAGAAAACCCAGGGCAACGACGGCGCCGATGCCCCACAGTGAGCCATGCTTGACCCCAAGGCCCTCGCCGAACGAGTTGCCCATCCCGCGCAGGCGGCGGACCGGTTCAAGCAACTGGCCGGACTCGTGGCGGATTTCCTGGCGGTGCATTTCCATGCGCAGGCGCAGCAGCGCCTTGCGTAGCTCGCGCGGGTTACGGGTATTGGGCAGTTCGGGCAGACTCATGGCAGCAGGCGCTCCCGATCTTTGGCCAACTCCTGGAGGGTGGCGTTGAACGGCGAGGACTCATCGAACACAGCGGCCTTAAGACGCAGGCCGCAGTATAGCGCGGCGACCCCGTAGAACACGCACAGGCCGATGATCCCGGCCAGGCGATAGCTGTCCCACAGCAGCACCAGCAGCAGGCCCGACAGCGCGGTCAGCAGCAGCAGGGCGAACACCAAGGCCAGGCCCGCGAACAACAGCAGGCTGAGGGTGCGGGCCTTTTGCTCCTGCAACTCGATGCCGAACAGCTCGATATGGCTGTGCAGCAGACCCAATATGGCCGCGCCCAGGCGCCGACCGGAGGCGCCCGTGCCGATGGCGTCGTTATCCATGCCGGCTCCTCAGCGCTTGGCCAGCAGGCCGATCAGCAGGCCGACGCCGGCGGCGATGCCAATGGCCTGCCACGGGTTCTCCTGTACGTACTGTTCGGCGTTGCCAAAGGCCGCTTGGCCGCGGGCACGCACCGAATCCTGGGTCAGTTGCAGGGTCTCGCGGGCCTGCACCAGGCGTTCGTGGATCTGCTCGCGCAGTTCGTCAGCCTGGTCGCCGGCCAGGTTGGCGGTGTCGGCGAGCAGCTTCTCGGTGTCGCGGACCAAGGCCTGGAAGTCAGCCATCAATATTTCCTGTGCAGTCTTTGCCGATTTGCTGGCCATGGAGGGGCCTCCCTGTGAATGTGTACTGGCTATTTCGAGTGATCGGTGCCGCGGAAGGTTCAGCGGAATATGTTGGTACAGCGCTTGCTAAAAAGCGGTGCGTGTCCGCCAAGACTTGCGCCGAAACCATGCGCCAGCGCTGCGGATACCGCTAAACCTTAACTCAATCCACGACAAACCCAAGAAAAAACCACGCAGGTTCCGCCCGGTTCACCGAAACAGGGCAGGGGCCTGGCACCGATCCGGTGCACGGATGCCGGTTCTTGAACTGTCCTGGTGCCTTTTTGCAGGTCTGCCACTTCATGGAAAACATGCACAGCGCGATGGACTCACTGGTCCATGGCTCCAACACCTTGTTCATCCTCATGGGCGCGATCCTGGTCCTGGCCATGCACGCGGGGTTCGCCTTTCTCGAGGTTGGCACGGTGCGGCACAAGAACCAGGTCAACGCCTTGTCGAAGATCATCAGCGACTTCGCCATCTCGGCTCTGGTGTATTTCTTCATCGGTTACTGGGTCGCATACGGCGTGAGTTTCCTGCAGCCGGCGGCGACCCTGGCCAACGATCACGGCTATGCCCTGGTCAAGTGCTTCTTCCTGCTGACCTTTGCCGCAGCCATTCCGGCGATCATCTCCGGCGGTATCGCCGAGCGCGCCCGCTTCGCGCCGCAACTATGCGCGACGGCATTGATCGTGGCGTTCATTTACCCGTTGTTCGAAGGCGTGGTGTGGAATGGCAACTTCGGCCTGCAAGCCTGGTTGCAGGCGCGTTTCGGTGCGCCGTTCCATGATTTCGCCGGTTCCGTGGTGGTGCACGCCATGGGTGGCTGGTTGGCGCTGGCGGCGGTGCTGCTGCTCGGTGCGCGGCGGGGCCGCTACCGCGACGGGCGCCTGGTGGCGTTCGCGCCGTCGAGTATTCCATTTCTGGCGCTGGGTTCGTGGATCTTGATCATCGGCTGGTTCGGCTTCAACGTCATGAGTGCGCAGACCCTGCAGGGGGTGAGTGGGTTGGTGGCAATCAACTCGCTGATGGCGATGGTTGGCGGCACGTTGTCGGCCTTGTTGGCCGGGCGCAACGATCCGGGCTTCCTGCACAACGGCCCGTTGGCAGGCCTGGTGGCGGTGTGCGCGGGGTCCGACCTGATGCACCCGGTGGGCGCGCTGGTCACCGGGCTGGTGGCCGGTGGACTGTTCGTCTGGTGCTTCACCGCCGCGCAGAATCGCTGGAAGATCGACGACGTGCTGGGGGTGTGGCCATTGCATGGCCTGTGCGGCGTGTGGGGTGGCATCGCCTGCGGTGTGTTCGGCCAGGCAGCCCTGGGTGGGTTGGGCGGCGTCAGCCTGGTCAGCCAGCTGCTGGGAAGCCTGGCGGGCGTGCTGGTGGCGCTGGCCGGGGGTTTTGCCGTGTATGGCCTGATCAAGGCGCTGCATGGCCTGCGCCTGAGTCACGAAGAGGAGTTTCAGGGGGCGGACCTGGCCGTGCACAGGATCGGCGCCACTAGTCAGGATTGAGCCAGGTCAGGTGCGCGCCGGCGGGCTCGGACCTAGAATGAGCATCCATTCATGCGAATTACGGATGTCTGCATGCTCCCTGAAACCCAGTTGTTCGGCACCGTGGGGTGCCACCTGTGCGAAGTGGCCGAGGCCGTGCTGATGCCTCTCGTCGAGCACGGTCTGCTGGTCGAGCTGGTCGATATCGCCGACAGCGAGGCACTGTTCGAACGCTACGGGCTGAGCATCCCGGTGCTACGCCGTTGCGACACCGGTGCCGAGCTGGGCTGGCCGTTCGATGCCGAGCAGGTGGTGGCCTTCCTCGGCTGAGTCGCACATTGACGAGCAGGGGCCTCGCTCCGTATGCTGTATATAAATACAGTATACGAGGTGAAGCCATGCTCAATGTCGAGCAACTCAAGTACAGCATCAATCACATGGCTCCCGAGCGTGTGTGCGAGGCCGTGCTGGAACTGCGCCTCGACGGCATCGTCACCGACGAGCGCACGCCGTTCGGCAAGGTGCATTTCAATACCTGCTTCGCCGAGATCGAGGCGCTGTTCCAGCGCGCCGGCTTCCACCGTCCGCTGGACGTGGTGGGCTACCAGGGCCTGAGCTACGCCCTCTACGATCCGGGGCGCTGGGACGCGGTACAAGTGCTGCGCTGGCTCAAGGCGCGCTGCGAGCCGGTCAGCGAGGCTGGTTGAGGGGCGCGAGCTGGGGGATAATGCCTGCCCCGCAGAACCGAGCCCGACGATGACCACGCCTTTCGACCCCTCCCGCCAGCAAGCCAGTACAGTATGCCTGCCTGCGGGCCTCTGGACGACTGTGCTTGACTGTCTGTGTGATCATTTCAAGGGCATCGACCGTGAGCAATGGCTCGACCGCTTTGCCCGTGGTCGGGTGTTGAATGCCGACGGCCAGCCCATTGCGGCGGATACGCGCTACCGGCAAGGCATGCGCCTGCACTATTTCCGTGAAGTACCCAATGAAAAAGTGATCCCGGTGCAGGAAGAGATCCTGCATGTCGACGAGCACCTGGTGGTGGCGGACAAGCCGCACTTCTTGCCGGTCACCCCCACCGGCGAGTACGTCGAACAGACGCTGCTGCGCCGGCTCATCCGGCGCCTGGACAACCCGCACCTGGTGCCGCTGCACCGCATCGACCGACACACCGCCGGGTTGGTGCTGTTTTCCGCCAACCCGCAAAGCCGTGGCGTCTATCAGCGTCTGTTTCCCGAGCGGCGTATCGACAAGCACTACCAGGCCATCGCCGCGGCCATGCCGCAGCATGACTACCCGCTGGTGCACCGCAGCCGCCTGGTGCATGGCGAGCCGTTCTTTCGCATGCATGAAGTGGAAGGGGCCGATAACAGTGAAACTCATGCCTGTGTGCTGGAGAAAAACGGCGAGCTGTGGCGCTATGGCCTGTCACCGGTCACCGGCAAGACCCACCAGTTGCGGGTGCACATGGCGGCGCTGGGCGCGGGGATCTGCAACGATCCGTTCTATCCGCAGCTGGTCAACGAGCAGGATGATTACGCGCGGCCACTCAAGCTGCTGGCCCACAGCCTGCGCTTCGAGGATCCGTTGACGGGTGAGGTGCGGTATTTCGAGAGCCGGCTGACGCTCGACTGGTAGAAACATCGCCGGCAAGCTCGCTCCCACAGGTACGGCGCAGGTCTGGAAATCGGTGCGGCCGGTGTGGGAGCGGGCTTGCCGGCGATGCGCCGCGTAAGCGGCGCTCTGTGGACTCAGCGGTTGAAGCGTTCCACCAGCGAGTACTGGGTACCCGCGGTGCTGGTCAGTTCTTCGCTGAGCAGCGCCGAGCGCTGGGCCTGGCCGGAGGTCTGGTCGGCCAGGTCGGCGATGGTGCTGATGTTGCGGCTGATCTCCTCGGCCACCGCGCTCTGCTCTTCGGTGGCGGCGGCGATCTGGGTCGCCATGTCGGTGATGTTGGCCACGGCCTCGCTGATGCCTACCAACGCCTGGTCGGCCTCCATCACCCGCTCGACACCTTCCTGGGCCTGGCGGTGGCCGGTCTCCATGGTCTGCACCGCGTTGTTGGCGGTCTGTTGCAGCTTGGCGATCAGGGTGTGGATCTGCCCGGTGGATTCGGCGGTGCGCTGGGCCAACTGACGGACCTCGTCGGCGACCACGGCAAAGCCGCGGCCCATCTCGCCGGCGCGTGCCGCTTCGATGGCGGCGTTGAGCGCCAGCAGGTTGGTCTGGTCGGCGATGCCCTTGATCACATCGACCACGCCGCCGATCTCGTCGCTGTCCTTGGCCAGCTGGGTGACGGTCAGCCCGGTCTCGCCCACGGCGGCGGACAGCCGCTCGATGGCGTCACGGGTTTCGCCGGCGATGTTACGGCCCTGGCTGGTCAGGCGATTGGCTTCCTGGGTGGCGTCAGCGGTGCGCTGGACATGGTTGGCCACTTCCTGGGTGGTGGCGGCCATCTGGTTGACGGCGGCGGCGACCTGCTCGGTTTCCACCCGCTGGCGCTCCAGGCCCGAGGAACTCTGGTGGGCCAAGGCGTCGGACTGGCGTGCCTGGTCGCTGAGCTGCTCGGCGCTGTCCTGCAGGCGGGTCAGGCAGGTCTTCATCCGTGCGTCCTGGCTGAGCATGGCCATTTCCAGGCGTGCCTGGACACCGCGGCTGTCGGTGTACATCTGCGCGATCAGCGGATCGGAAGTGGTCTGTTCGGCCAGGCGCAGCAAGCGCTTGAGGCCGCGCTGCTGCCAGCTCAGGCCGAGCAGGCCGAGCGGCACCGACAGGCCGGCGGCCAGGGCGAAGCCCCAGGAGTGACCGAGCCAGTTGCCGATCAGGAAGCCGATCTGGCTGACCAGGATGAACGGCAGCCAGTCCTGTAGCACCGGCAGCCACTTGTCGCGTTTCGGGATGGCCGAGCGGCCCTGGTTGATGCGCTGGTACAGCGCCTCGGCGCGACGGATCTGCTCGGCGGTGGGCTTGACCCGCACCGACTCATAACCAATTACCTGGTTGTTGTCGAAGATCGGCGTGACGTAGGCATTCACCCAGTAATGGTCGCCCGACTTGCAGCGGTTCTTGACGATGCCCATCCACGGCAGGCCTTGCTTGAGGGTCTGCCACATGTGGGCGAACACGGCCGGCGGCACATCGGGATGGCGCACAAGGTTGTGCGGCGCGCCCATCAATTCCTCGCGGGTGAAACCGCTGATCTCGATGAAGGCATCGTTGCAGTAGGTGATCACGCCCTTGGCGTTGGTGGTGGAGATCAACCGCTGCTGGGCAGGGAAAGTCCGTTCTCTCTGGGTAATCGGCTGGTTGTTACGCATTGGCTGTTCAATCCGCAAGGCTTTCGACGGGTATCGGCAAGCCTCTGGTTTTATTGAATGAATATTTAACTGGCTTGATCTGGGGCAAGGTGCCATCAGTGCCGCTGAGCTAATGCAGCCCACCTGATCGCAGCCGTTGCCGCCAATATTGCAGTTTTCTTTATAAATGATGACGAATAGGTCTGATCATGACCGATTGTTCAATGCGGGGCCAGCATCGGGTAGCTGAAAGCGGCGAAGTGCGCCAGGTTGACGCAGGTGTGGCAGAGCACCGCCGTCGCCAACCCGCCATGGCGATAGGCCAGACCATACCCCACTCCGGCCAGGGTCGCCAGGTAGAACCATTGCCAGCCACCGGCCAGGTGCGCAAGGCCGAACAACAGCGCGGCCACCAGCAACGCCAGCCCCTCGTGCCTGAACAGACGTTGCAGGCCGCCCTGGATGTAGCCACGGAACAGCAGTTCCTCGGTCAGGCTTACCAGTAGCAGGTTGTTCAGCAGCCACAGCCAGGCCTGGTCGGGCCATTTCGGTGCCCAGGCCACCATGCCCAGGGCCCAGGCGCCGCCCAGGCAGGCGAGCAGGGTCAGGGGCAGGGTCAGCGCCAGGCCCGGCAACAGGCCGCGTGGGCGCAGCATGATCAGCCACGGGCAGGCCAGCAGCAACCACAGGCCGATCAGGGGCTTGTCGAGGTTGAGGTACAGGGAGAAGGGCACGGCGCCGTCGCTGAGCACGGCCTTGTCGATCACCTTGGCGCTGTGGAAGCCGGGTAGCCAGTGCAAGGCCAGGGCGATGGCCAGGAGGATGAACAACAGGTGGCCGAGGCTTTGTTGCCAGCGTACCGGACGTCGAGCGAGCAGGGCACTGCACAGCAGGGCGAGCAAGGCGGGCAGGGCAGCGAGACCGAGGCTGCCGTAGGTCAGGGCGATCGCATAGCCGAGGGCGAGCAGGATCAGGGCGATCCAATGGGGAAGAGGCATGACATTTCCTTAGTGCCGGTGAATCCGAGGAGGGTAGGACTCCTCGTTTGGCCGTCAGGACACCTGAAATCAGCCACGCGGGGCAAGCCCCCACATTGCGTGGGAGCGGGCTTGCCCCGCGATGGGGCCTTACCCTGCGATCAATTGCCGCAGCACATAATGAAGGATCCCTCCCGACTTGAAGTACTCCACCTCATTGAGGGTATCGATCCGGCACAGTACCTCGATCTGCTCCTGGCGTCCGTCCTCGCGGGTAATGCGCACCGGCAGGCTCATGCCCGGGCGGATCTGCGCGCCGCCAAGGCCCAGCACATCGATGCGTTCCTTGCCGGTCAACCCGAGGCGCTTGCGGTCGTCGCCAGCCTTGAACTGCAACGGCAGCACGCCCATGCCCACCAGGTTGGAGCGGTGGATGCGTTCGAAGCTTTCCGCCAGCACCGCCTTGACCCCCAGCAGGTTGGTGCCCTTGGCCGCCCAGTCGCGGCTGGAGCCGGTGCCGTATTCCTGTCCGGCAATCACCACCAGCGGCGTGCCATCCTGCTGGTAGCGCATGGCGGCATCGTAGATCGACAGTTTCTCGCCAGTGGGTACGTACAGTGTGTTGCCACCTTCCTCGCCACCGAGCATCTCGTTGCGGATGCGGATGTTGGCGAAGGTGCCGCGCATCATCACCTCATGGTTGCCGCGCCGTGAGCCGTAGGAGTTGAAGTCTCGCGGTTCCACGCCCTTGCCGCGCAGGTAGCGGCCGGCCGGGCTGTCGGCCTTGATGTTGCCAGCCGGGGAGATATGGTCTGTGGTCACCGAGTCGCCGAGCAGGGCAAGGATGCGCGCGCCGTGGATATCGCCGATTTCCGGCAGTGGACCACTGATGTCGTCGAAGAACGGCGGGTGCTGGATATAGGTGGAATCGTCCTGCCAGACATAGGTGGCCGCTTTGGGCACCTCGATGGCCTGCCATTGGGCGTCGCCGGCGAATACTTCGGCGTATTCCTTGTGGAACATGCGCGTGTCGACATTGCCCACGGCCTCGGCGATCTCCTGCTGGCTGGGCCAGATATCGCGCAGGTACACGGGCTTGCCATCCTTGCCGGTGCCCAGCGAGTCCTGGGTCAGGTCGACGCGCACGCTGCCGGCCAAGGCGTAGGCCACCACAAGCGGCGGCGAGGCCAGCCAGTTGGTCTTGACCAATGGGTGCACCCGGCCTTCGAAGTTGCGGTTGCCCGACAGTACCGAAGCCACGGTGAGGTCGGCGCTGCCGATGGCCTTCTCGATCGCCTCGTCCAGGGGGCCGGAGTTGCCGATGCAGGTGGTGCAGCCATAGCCGACCAGGTCGAAGCCGAGCTGATCCAGATAAGGCGTGAGACCGGCGGCCTTGAAGTAGTCCGTCACCACCTTGGAGCCTGGGGCCAGCGAGCTCTTGACCCAGGGCTTGCGGGTCAGGCCCTTCTCCACGGCTTTTTTCGCCACCAGCCCGGCGGCCATCATCACGCTGGGGTTGGAGGTGTTGGTGCAGGAGGTGATGGCGGCGATCACCACGGCGCCGTCGCGCAAGGTGTGGGTCTGGCCGGCATGGCTGTAGTCGATCTCGCCGGCCTGGTCGGCATTGCCTACCGCCACCCCACCACCGCCTTCGCTTTCCAGGCGGCCGACCTCCTTGGCCAGGGGTTTGGGCTGCAGTTCGATGAAGTGGTCGAAGGCCTGGGCGACCTGGCCCAGAGCAACCCGGTCCTGCGGCCGCTTGGGCCCGGCGAGGCTGGCTTCGACGTCGTTCATGTCCAGTGCCAGGGTGTCGCTGAACAGCGGCTCCTGGCCTGGCAGGCGCCACAATCCCTGGGCCTTGCTGTAGGCCTCGACCAGTTGCACGGCCTCTTCGGGGCGCCCGGACAGGCGCAGGTAGTCCAGGGTCACCTGGTCCACCGGGAAGAAACCGCAGGTGGCGCCGTACTCAGGGGCCATGTTGGCAATGGTGGCGCGGTCGGCCAGCGGCAGGTCGGCCAGGCCGTCGCCGTAGAACTCGACGAACTTGCCCACCACGCCCTTCTTGCGCAGCATCTGTGTCACCGTCAGCACCAGGTCGGTGGCGGTTATGCCCTCGCGCAGCTTGCCGGTGAGCTTGAAGCCGATGACCTCGGGGATCAGCATCGACACCGGCTGGCCGAGCATCGCCGCCTCGGCCTCGATACCACCGACGCCCCAGCCGAGCACGCCCAGGCCGTTGATCATGGTGGTGTGCGAGTCGGTGCCGACCAGGGTGTCGGGGAAGGCGTAGGTGCGGCCGTCCGCCTCACGGGTCCACACGGTGCGCCCCAGGTACTCGAGGTTGACCTGGTGGCAGATGCCGGTGCCCGGCGGTACCACGCGGAAATTGTCGAAGGCGCTCTGGCCCCAGCGCAGGAAGGCGTAGCGCTCGCCGTTGCGTTGCATCTCGATGTCGACGTTCTGAGCGAAGGCATTGGGGCTGGCGTAACGGTCGACCATCACCGAGTGGTCGATCACCAGGTCCACCGGCGACAACGGATTGATTCGCTGTGGGTCGCCACCGGCCTTGGCCATCGCCGCGCGCATGGCGGCCAGGTCGACCACCGCCGGCACGCCGGTGAAGTCCTGCATCAGCACCCGCGCCGGGCGGTACTGGATCTCGCGGTCGGAGCGACGCTCCTGCAGCCACTGGGCCAGGGCGCGCAGATCGTCGCCGGTGACGGTCTTGCCGTCTTCCCAGCGCAGCAGGTTTTCCAGCAGCACCTTCAGTGACATGGGCAGGCGCTGCAGGTCGCCGAGCTGGCGCGCGGCGTCGGGCAGGCTGAAATAGTGGTAGACACGGTCGGCCACCTGGAGAGTCTTGAGGGTTTTCAGGCTATCGAGCGAGGGCATTTACAACTCCTTGTGCTCCGGTGCCCGGCGATTGCGTGTCGCTCGCCGGTGTCACCGCTCTGGACCGGTCCGCACGGCACGGACCTGGCTGAACAGTCAGGTTAGACCGGTTTGTCTGGCCTGACCCTTTTCTGGACCGATGGGGCGTGTCGTCGGTTCCGATCTTCCTTTATCATTCGCCGCCCTGGCGCCGTCTGCGCCAGTGATGTGGAGTGAGAAATGAATACCCTGTTCATGCATTGCCGGCCCGGCTTCGAGGGCGAGGTCTGCGCCGAAATCAGCGAACACGCCGCCCACCTGGGTGTGTCCGGCTATGCCAAGGGCAAGCCGCAGAGCGCCTGCGCCGAGTTCGTCTGCAGCGAGCCGGACGGTGCCGAACGCATGATGCAGACACTGCGCTTCTCGCAGCTGATCTTCCCGCGCCAGTGGGCCCGCGGCACCTACGTCGAGCTGCCGGAGACCGACCGCATCAGCGTGCTGCTCGAGCACCTGGCCGCGCTGCCTGTGTGCGGCAGCCTGTGGCTGGAAGTGCTCGACAGTAACGATGGCAAGGAGCTGTCGACCTTCTGCCGCAAGTTCGAGGTGCCGCTGCGCAAGGCCCTGGAAAAGGCCGGGCGGCTGGTGGACGACGCCCGGCGGCCACGCCTGCTGCTGACCTTCATCAGCGGCCGGCGGGTGTTCCTGGGGCTTGCCGAGGCCGACAACTCGGCGCTGTGGCCGATGGGCATCCCGCGCCTGAAATTCCCCCGCGAGGCCCCCAGCCGCTCGACCCTCAAGCTCGAGGAGGCGTGGCACCAGTTCATTCCCCGCGAGCAGTGGGACCAGCGCCTGAACGACGACATGACCGGCGTCGACCTGGGCGCCGCGCCCGGCGGCTGGACCTACCAGCTGGTCAAGCGCGGCATGCTGGTGACCGCCATCGACAACGGGCCGATGGCCGAAAGCCTGATGGACACCGGCCTGGTCACCCACCTGATGGCCGACGGCTTCACCTGGAAGCCCCGCCAGACCGTCGACTGGATGGTCTGCGATATCGTCGAGAAGCCGGCGCGCACCGCTTCGCTGATCGAGACCTGGCTGGGCGAAGGGCTGTGCCGCGAGGCAGTGGTCAACCTGAAGCTGCCGATGAAGCAGCGCCACGCTGAGGTGCGCAAGCTGCTCGAGCGCATCGAGGCCGGGTTCAAGGCGCGCAAGGTGAAGGTATCGATCGCCTGCAAGCAGCTGTATCACGACCGCGAGGAAGTGACCTGCCACCTGCGCCGGCTGGACCTGAAACCGCGCTGAGGCCAGCGCGGGGGCTGTGACAGCCCCGCTTCATGCGCCACAATGACGATCATTTTGCGGAGCCCTACATGACCGATTTCACCCATGATGCGATCCTCGACGCCACCGGCCTGAACTGCCCGGAGCCGGTGATGATGTTGCACAAGCACGTGCGCGAGCTGGCCGGCGGCGGCGTGCTCAAGGTGATCGCCACCGACCCGTCGACCCGCCGCGACATTCCCAAGTTCTGCATCTTCCTCGGCCATGAGCTGCTCGGCCAGCAGGAAGAGTCCGGCACCTACCTGTACTGGATCCGCAAGAAGGCCGACTGAGCCGCCTGTGATCGCGCTACACTGCGCTCCCCCTGACAGGAGAGCGCCATGCTGATAGTTGCCGACGAGAATATCCCGCTGCTCGATGCCTTCTTCGCCGGTTTCGGCGAGATCCGCCGTTACCCCGGCCGGGCCATCGACGCCGCCTGCGTCAAGGATGCCGATGTGCTGCTGGTACGCTCGGTGACCCGCGTCGACCGGCAACTGCTCGAAGGCAGCCGGGTGCGTTTTGTCGGCACCTGCACCATCGGCACAGACCACCTTGACCTCGAATATTTCGCCCAGGCCGGTATCCACTGGAGCAGCGCGCCGGGCTGCAACGCCCGGGGCGTGGTGGACTACGTGTTGGGCAGTTTGCTGACCTTGGCCGAGCTTGAAGGGGCAGACCTAAGCAAGCGGGTCTATGGCGTGGTCGGCGCCGGCGAGGTCGGTGGCCGTCTGGTTCGGGTGCTGCACGGCCTGGGCTGGAAGGTGCTGGTGTGCGACCCGGTGCGCCAGGCCGGCGAGGGCGGCGACTTTGTCGACCTTGAGACGATTCTTGATCAGTGCGACGTGATCAGCCTGCACACGCCGCTGCAGCGCGGCGGCGAGCACCCGACCTGGCACCTGCTCGACCATTCGCGCCTGGCGCGGCTGCGTGCCGGCGCCTGGCTGATCAACGCCAGCCGCGGACCGGTGGTGGACAACGCGGCCCTGCGCGAATTGCTGCTGGACCGCGAGGATGTGCACGCGGTGCTCGATGTGTGGGAGGGCGAGCCGCAGGTGGACCTGCAACTGGCCGATCTTTGCACCCTGGCCACGCCGCATATCGCCGGCTACAGCCTGGATGGCAAGCAGCGGGGCACGGCACAGATCTACCAGGCCTTCTGCCGCTGGCGCGGGGAACCCGAGCAGGTATACCTGGCCGATCTTCTGCCGGCTCCGGGCCTGGCTCAGATCGAGTTTGACGCGAGCGCGGACCCGGCCTGGGCGCTGGCCACCCTGTGCCGGGCGGTCTATGACCCCCGCCGTGACGATGCGGATTTCCGTCGCAGCCTCAGCGAAGACCCAGCCGAACAGCGTGCGGCGTTTGACCTGCTGCGCAAGCACTATCCGGTACGGCGTGAGATCGAGGGGCTGGCAGTGCGTGTAGGTGGGCAGGCGCCGCAACTGGCGCAACTGGTCAGTGCTCTGGGGGCGGTGCTGGCCTGACGGCCGGCCAATAAAAACCCGGCGCAAGCGCCGGGTTGCACGCAATTCGGGGTCAGGCCTTGCCGGTTTTCTTGACCCGGCTCTCTTCCAGGTCCTTGCAGGCCTTCTGGATCATCTGCTCGGTGATCGGGACCTCACGGCCCTGGGCATCGATGATCGAGCCGCAGACCTGAGGTTGCGGACGGTTCTGTGTCTTGGGCGTGTCGGTGCTGTGCTGCAAGCTCATGTCCTGTCTCCTCTTTCAGGTTCAAGCTCAAGGTAGCGCTTCGCCGTGACTGGTCTGTGACAGTTTTCGGCGTCATGCCGGATCAGTCCAACAGAAACGGTGGTAAAGCTCTAGTCGCAGGTTAGAACGAATGGGCATAGTCACTGTCGTTCTCTTCGTTCATGGGACGGCGTCGTATTCCCGGACGTTGCACAGGGCCGACGAGTGGTAGTCTTGGTCTTGTCTCCGTATGGAACCACCCTCGCCATGCCCGATCCTATCTCTGCCCGCCAGCGCCGCGCCCTGTACCTGGGCTGGCGCTTCGTTCGTCCCTATCGCCGCCAGGCCCTGCTGGCCTTGCTGGCGCTGGTGGTCACCGCCGCCATCACCCTTTCCATGGGCCAGGGCATCCGTCTGCTGGTCGACCAGGGCTTCATGACCGGCTCGGCGCACCAGCTCAACCAGACCATCGGCCTGTTCCTGCTGCTGGTGGTGGCGCTGGCAGTGGGGACCTTCGCCCGTTTCTACCTGGTGTCGTGGATCGGTGAGCGCTGCGTGGCCGATATCCGCCGGGCGGTGTTCGACCACCTGATCGGCCTGCATCCGGGCTTCTTCGAGGACAATCGCAGTTCTGAGATCCAGTCGCGGCTGACCGCCGACACCACCTTGCTGCAGTCGGTGATCGGCTCGTCGCTGTCGATGTTCCTGCGCAACGCGTTGATGGTGCTGGGCGGGGTGATCCTGCTGTTTGTCACCAATCCCAAGCTGACCAGCATCGTGGTGCTGGCACTGCCGCTGGTGCTGGCGCCGATCCTGCTGTTTGGCCGGCGTGTGCGCAGCCTGTCGCGGCAGAGCCAGGACCGGGTGGCCGACGTGGGCAGCTATGTCGCCGAGACCCTGGGCCAGATCAAGACGGTGCAAGCCTACAACCATCAGGGGCATGACCAGGCGCGCTTCGCCGAGACCGTGGAGGCGGCGTTCGGCGTGGCGCGCCGGCGCATCGCCCAGCGCGCTTGGTTGATCACCCTGGTGATCGTGCTGGTGCTTGGGGCGGTGGGGGTGATGCTCTGGGTCGGCGGCATGGATGTGATTGCCGGGCGCATCTCTGGTGGCGAGCTGGCCGCCTTCGTGTTCTACAGCCTGATCGTCGGCAGTGCCTTTGGCACTCTGAGCGAGGTGATCGGCGAACTGCAACGGGCTGCGGGTGCCGCCGAACGTATCGCCGAGCTGCTGGCGGCGCAGACGGCGATCCTGGCGCCAGTGCCAGCGCAGGGGCTGGCGCAGGGGCGCGCGACGGGTGACATCCAGTTGTGCGACGTGCGCTTCGCCTACCCGTCGCGCCCCACTGCGGCGGCCATCGATGGTCTGAGCCTGCACATCCGCCCAGGCGAGACCGTGGCCCTGGTCGGGCCGTCGGGGGCCGGCAAGTCGACCCTGTTCGACCTGTTGCTGCGTTTCTACGACCCGCAGGAGGGCGAGATTCTGCTCGACGGCCAGCCGATCACCGGGCTGGAGCCTGCCGAGCTGCGCCGCCAGTTCGCCCTGGTGGCCCAGCAACCGGCACTGTTCCGTGGCACGGTCGAGGCCAACATCCGTTACGGCCGGCCCGACGCCAGCCTGGCTGAGGTCGAGGCGGCGGCGCGCAGCGCCCATGCCGATGAATTCATCGCCCAGTTACCCCAGGGCTACCAGACGCTGCTGGGCGAGGGCGGCGTGGGCTTGTCCGGCGGCCAGCGCCAGCGCCTGGCGATTGCCCGGGCGCTGTTGGTGGATGCGCCGATCCTGCTGCTGGACGAGGCCACCAGCGCCCTGGACGCGCAGAGCGAGCACCTGATCCAGCAGGCCTTGCCGCTGTTGATGGCCGGGCGCACCACGCTGGTCATTGCCCACCGCCTGGCGACGGTGCAGCATGCCGACCGTATCGCGGTGATCGACAAAGGCCGACTGGCGGCAGTCGGCAGCCATCGACAACTGATCGAGCAAAGCCCACTCTACGCACGCCTGGCGGCGCTGCAGTTCAACCCGGCCTGAGCGGCCATGGCTGTCGCAGTTTTGTAACAATTCTGTAGCAATTGCCTGAGACTATCTGCCTCGCTGTTGCGCAGCTGCTCGCCCTCGCTGCCATCGCCCGATGGCGGCGTTTTCGGGCCAGCGAAAGAGGACAAGGATGCCTCCGTCGGCGGTGCCGTCGTGTGCCGTTTTCCCTCTTCCTTGTTCCGAGATCCGCAATCTTGCGTAAATCCCTCAGAGTGCAAATTCTCTCCCTGCTCGGCGGCAGCCTGCTGGCGATCCTGCTGATCGCCCTGGTGTGCTTCCAGTTCCTGTCGTCCAGCGTGCGCGGCTATGCCGAGCTGGTGGACGGGCCGTTGCGTGCCTCGCAACTGATAGACGAAGCCAATCTGCAGTTCAAGATCCAGGTGCAGGAGTGGAAGAACGTGCTGTTGCGTGGTCGCCAGCCAGCGGAGCTGGACAAGTACTGGCAGCAGTTCCAGGCCCGCGAACAGCAGGTGCAGCAGTTGCTGGGGCAACTGATCGACAGCAGCGAGCCAGCGCTCAGGGCGCGCCTGGAGCAGCTCAAGGCCAGCCACCGGCAGCTGGGCTCGGCCTACGCGCAAGGTCGCCAGGCGTTCCTGGCCGCCGGCGGCGACCCGGTGGCGGGCGACCTGGCGGTCAAGGGCGTGGACCGTGCCACCAGCGACCAGATGAGCGCGTTGGTGGAGCAGTTGCGCGCCGATGCCCTCGGGCGTGCCGCCGCCATCAGCGCCAGCGCCGAGCGCACGGTGTGGCTGGGCGTGCTGGTAATGCTGGGTTCAGCCGTGCTGGTCGGGCTGTTCAGCCTGTGGCTGGTCAACCGTAGTCTGGTCGAGCCGATCCGCCAACTGATCGATTATGTCGCCCAGCTCAGCCAGGGGCGTTTCGCCGCCCGTGTCGACAGCCGCCGCGAGGATGAACTGGGACGCCTGGCGCTGGCCGCCAATACGCTGCGTGACTTCCTCGCCGATACCGTCGGACGCCTGAAGGACAATGCCGAGGAGCTCGAAACAGCCAGCGGCCGGCTGCGCAGCATCGCCGGCGACATGGCCCACGGCACCCACGATCAGTTCCAGCGCACCGACCAGGTCGCCACGGCCATGCACGAAATGTCCGCCACCGCCCAGGAAGTGGCGCGCCACGCCGCCGACGCCGCCCGCGCCGCGGACGAGGCCGACCACAGTGCCCAGGCCGGCGAGCAGGTCATGCAGCGGACCATCGACACCATCGCCGTGGTCAACCGCGAAATCGCCGGTACCGCGACGGTGATCCGTCACCTGGAGCACGACAGCACGCGCATCGGCAAGGTACTCGAAGTGATTCGCGGCATCGCCGAGCAGACCAACCTGCTGGCGCTCAACGCCGCCATCGAGGCCGCCCGTGCCGGCGAGGCCGGGCGCGGCTTCGCGGTGGTGGCCGACGAGGTGCGCAGCTTGGCCCAGCGCACCGCCGCGTCGATCGCCGAGATCCACCAGATCATCGAGGCCGTGCAGTCGGGCGCGGTGGAGGCGGTCAAGGCCATCGAGAGCGGCCAGCAGCGCAGCGAGGAGGGCGCTGAGCAGGTGCAGCAGGCCGGGCAGATGCTGCAGCGCATCACCACGGCGGTTGAAGCGATCCGCGACATGAACCGGCAGATCGCCACCGCTGCCGAGGAGCAGACCAGCGTCGCCGAGGACATCTCGCGCAACCTGGTCGAGATCACCCGCATCGCCACCGCCAACCAGGAGGCCGTGCAGCACACCGAACAGGCCGGGCAGCGCTTGCACGGATTGTCGGGGCAGTTGGGCGAGGTCACTTCCCGCCTGAGCGCTTGAAATCGCCTTCGCGGGTGGGGAAATCCGCCAGTTTCGCATGCGGTATCAGATGCCTGTGGCGGATTGTCGCCATCCACTGGGTAGCCGGGAACGCTAGGGGCGGTATCAGCCGTGGCCCAGGCCAACCTGGCACACTCTCTGCTTTACGCCGCCCCGGGCCACGGCCCGAGGCGATCGTGCCCCGATTTCGCAAGACTCCTGCTGACCAGAACAACAACATCCGGGCGTGCACGCCGGGGGCAACGACTGCCAGTCCTTCACTTCAATTGGATTGAGCTAATGAAAAAAATCCTGCTGACGCTCCTGTGCCTGGGCGTCATCGGCTGCTCCAAGCCCGCGGAGCCACAGAAGTCCGTCGATGTCCTGCTGATCGGCGGCGGCATCATGAGTGCAAGCCTTGGGACCTACCTCACCGAGCTGGAACCGAACTGGAAGGTCGACGTCTACGAGCGCATGGAGCAGGTCGCCGAGGAAAGCTCCAACGCCTGGAACAACGCCGGCACCGGCCACTCGGCGTTCTGCGAGCTGAACTACACCAGCGTCGGCAAGGACGGCAGCATCGACATCGGCAAGGCGGTCAACGTCAACGAGCAATTCGAGGTATCCAAGCAGTTCTGGGCCTACCAGGTCGAGCAGGGCGTGCTGAGCAACCCGCGTTCGTTCATCAACAACGTGCCGCACATGAGCTTCGTCTGGGGTGATGACAACGTCGCCTTCTTGCACAAGCGCGTCGAAGCCTTGCAACACAGCTCGCTGTTCCGCGGCATGGAGATCACCGAGGACCACGAGCAGATCCGCAAGTGGGTGCCGCTGGTGATGGAAGGCCGTGACCCCGGGCAGAAGGTGGCCGCGACCCGCATGGCCATCGGCACTGACGTGAACTTCGGCGAGATCACCCGCCAGCTGTTCGCCTCGATGGCCCGCAACCCCAATGTGCAGCTGCACCTGAGTCATGAAGTGCGCGACATTGTGCGCAATGACGATGGCAGCTGGAATGTGGTGGTGGCCGACCTGGCCAACGGTGGCAAGGAGTCGGCGGTCAAAGCCAAATTCGTCTTCATCGGCGCCGGTGGCGGTGCGCTCAAACTGCTGCAGAAATCCGGTATTCCGGAGGCCGAAGGCTATGCAGGCTTCCCGGTCGGTGGCCAGTTCCTGATGACCGACAATGCCGACCTGGTCACCCGCCACAAGGCCAAGCTGTACGGCAAGGCCTCGGTCGGCGCGCCGCCGATGTCGGTGCCGCACCTGGACACCCGGGTGATCGATGGCAAGGAAGTGCTGCTGTTCGGCCCGTTCGCGACCTTCTCCACCAAGTACCTCAAGCACGGCTCGTTGCTGGACATGTTCAGCTCGCTGACCACCCACAACATCAGCCCGATGATGCATGCCGGGATCGATAACATTGACCTGAGCACCTACCTGATGGGCCAGCTGATGCTGAGTTTCGATGACCGCATGGCAGCGCTGCGCGAGTACTTCCCCAACGCCAAGAATGAAGACTGGAAGCTGCTCCAGGCCGGCCAGCGCGTGCAGGTGATCAAGAAGGATCCCGAGCACGGTGGCGTGCTGCAGTTCGGCACCGAAGTGGTGGCCGCCAAGGACGGCAGCATTGCCGCGCTGCTGGGCGCCTCGCCCGGTGCCTCGACCGCCGCGCCGATCATGCTGAGCGTGCTGGAGAAGACCTTCAAGGACCGGATCAACAGCGCCGAGTGGCAAGCCAAGCTCAAGCAGATCGTGCCCACCTACGGCCAGAAGCTGAACAACGACCTTGAGCTGACCAACAAGACCCGTGAGTGGAGCAGTGCGCGCCTGCAACTGCTGTACGTGCCGGTGTTGCCGGAGTAAAGCAGTAGAAGCCCGTGCCATGCAGCGTCACGGCACGGGCCTGTCTTACTCCGGGCCTTTTCGCAGGCAACAAAAAACCCGCTCTAGGCGGGTTTTTTGCGGGATATGGTCGGAGAGACAGGATTCGAACCTGCGGCCTTCTCGTCCCGAACGAGACGCGCTACCTGGCTGCGCTACACTCCGATGTCCAAAATGCTACTGCATCGCTTTTTTCAACGCAACCCCTTGTTGCAAAAAGGAGTTGCGTCCAAAAGCATTCCCGGATCACAGCTCCTTGACGGTGCGGATCTGGTCTTTGTTGATACGCGTGCGCTTGCCGTCGAGCTGCTCGAATTCGTAGAAACCGGAATCGTCGTCATAGGATGGGGTGTCCACCGCCTGGATCTCGCGGCCGTCGTTCAGGGTGATGACGGTTGGCGAGGCGCAGCCGGCGAGGGCGCCCAGGCCCAGGGCAAGCAGGAAGGCGGGAAGGGTCCGTTGGATCATCGTGTTTCTCCAGTGCGATGGTGCTAGATGTCATTAAGACGCAGGGCGTCCACGCAAGTTCCTTGCACAGTCCAGCATAGCGCCATCGCGGCGGCATTGACCAAGAACAACGCCGCAGGCCGCCTGTGATATAACAGCGCACATTCCCAGTTACCCTGCGACGGACTCCCATGAAAGCCAAGGCAGATACCCCATTCGTTGCGCTGAACATCGCCGTGCTGACAGTCAGCGATACCCGCACCTTCGACACCGACACCTCCGGCCAGCTGTTCGTCGATCGCCTGGGCGCCGCCGGGCACCGCCTGGCCGAGCGCGTACTGCTCAAGGACGACCTGTACAAGATCCGCGCCCAGGTCGCGACCTGGATCGCCGATGACCAGGTGCAGGTGGTGTTGATCACCGGCGGTACCGGCTTCACTGGCCGCGACAGCACCCCGGAAGCCGTGGCGTGCCTGCTGGACAAGCAGGTCGAGGGCTTTGGCGAGCTGTTCCGGCAGATCTCGGTGGCCGACATCGGTACCTCCACCGTGCAGTCCCGCGCCCTGGCGGGGCTTGCCAACGGCACCCTGGTCTGCTGCCTGCCGGGCTCGACCAACGCTGTGCGCACCGGCTGGGACGGCATCCTCGCCGAGCAGCTGGACGCCCGTCACCGGCCGTGCAATTTCGTGCCGCACCTGAAGCAGGCGGCGGCCTGTGACAGCCGTGGTTGAGGTGGCCCGGCCCTTGATGCCGGTGGAAGAGGCCCTGGAGCGCCTGCTGGCGCTGGCCGATACGGCGCCCATCGCCGAGACCGAACACGTAGCGCTGGGCGAGGCCGAAGGGCGGGTCCTGGCCCATGAGCTGGTGGCCGGCCTCGACCTGCCGCCGTGGCCCAACAGCGCCATGGACGGCTACGCCCTGCGCCTGGCCGACTGGCAGGGCGAACCGCTGCGGGTGACCCAGCGCATCTTCGCCGGGCATGCGCCACAGCCCCTGGAGCCTGGCACCTGCGCACGGATCTTCACCGGCGCGCCGCTGCCGGAAGGCGCCGATTGCGTCGAGATGCAGGAAAACACCAAGGTGCTTGAAGACGGCCGGGTGCGCTTTCTTGAGCCCCTGGCGCTGGGGCAGAACGTTCGCCCCAAGGGCCAGGAAACCCGTGTCGGCGAACAGGTGATGAGCGCCGGCACGCGGCTGGGTCCGATCCAGCTCGGCCTGGCCGCGACTCTGGGCTTCGCTACGCTCGAAGTGCGGCGCCGGCCCCGGGTGGCGGTGCTGTCGACCGGCGATGAACTGGTCGAGCCGGGCCTGGCCCTGGGCCCTGGGCAGATCTACAACAGCAACCGACGCCTGCTGGTCAGTTGGCTGCAACGCCTGGGCTGCACGGTGGTCGATGCCGGCATCCTCCCGGACGATCTCGAGCGCACCCGCCAGTGCCTGGGCGGGCTGGGCGATGTCGACCTGATCCTGTCCACCGGCGGCGTGTCGGTGGGCGAAGCCGATTTCCTCGGCCTGGCCCTGCGCGAGGTGGGCGAGCTGGCGCTGTGGAAGCTGGCGATCAAGCCGGGCAAGCCGCTGACCTTCGGTCATTACCAAGGGGTACCGGTGATCGGCCTGCCGGGCAATCCGGCCTCGACCCTGGTCACCTTCGGCCTGCTGACCCGGCCCTATCTGCTGCGCCGACTGGGCGTGGCCCATGTCGCGCCGCTGCGCTTCAGCGTGCCGGCGGGCTTCGACTGGCCCAAGGCCGGAACCCGCCGAGAGTACCTGCGGGCGCGCATCGAGGACGGTCGCGTGCGCATCTACAAGAACCAGAGCTCCGGTGTGCTGCGCAGCGCGGCATGGGCCGACGGCGTGGTGGAAGTGCTCGAAGGCACGACACCGCAACAGGACGATGCGGTGACATTCATCCCGTTCAGCGAACTACTTGGCTAGTACGCTACCGGTGGCCGCCGCGCCGGTCGGCGCCAGTTGGGTCAGGCGCATGTGCACGTTCTCCAGCTGCTGGGCGGCGACGCTCCAGTCATGACGCTGGCGGGCGAACTGGCGCCCGACCTCGCTGAGCTGGCACATGCGCCATGGCTGGTTGAGCAGTTGGGTGACCAGCAGCGCCAGCTGGCCGCTGTCGTCGCTGCCCAGGTAGTGCTCGCCGTTATTCATGGCCAGGCCCGAGGCGCCCTTGCTGGTGGTGATTACCGGCAATCCGGCGGCCATCGCCTCAAGGATTTTTACTTTGGAGCCGCCGGCATGGCGCAGCGGTGCGAAGAACAGCGCCGAGCGCCGTTGCAGCTCGCGCAGGTCGGCACGATAGCCCACCCACTCGATGCGCGGGTCGTTCCAGTGCAGCTTCCAGCTGGCCGGCAGGGCGTGGCCGGCGATGGCCAGGCGCACCGCCGGATTGCTCATCCACACCTGGGGCAGGATCTCCTCCAGCGCCCATTCGATGGCCTCCAGGTTGGCGCCGTACTCGAAGTTGCCGACGAACAGCAGGCGCTGGCTGTGCGGCGTGGGGCGCACGTCCTGATAGTGGTCGCAGTCCACGCCATTGACCACCACGTTCACCGGGCGGCCGCTGATCTGGCTGATAAGCTCGGCATCGTGGGCGCTGACCGCCACCACCTCCGTGGGTTGGCGCAGCACCCGCTGTTCCCAGCGCCGGTAACGCCAGCGGTCGAAGGCGTTCAATGGCCGTAGCCACAAGGGCAGGCGGTCGTGGCAGGCGGCGCCCGTCACCGATTCCAGGTAGTGCTCGCTGAGCATGTAGGGCAGGCCGCGGGCCTGCAAGGCCTTCTCGAACGGCTGGAAGCTGTAGCTGTGCTCGATCTGGATCACATCCCAGGGTTCGTCCAGCAGTTGCTCGAAACGGTGCCTCAGGCACGGTGCCAGGCCGTTGATGATGGCCCGCATGGGGTAGTCGATAATGGGCGAGGCCAACAGGTTCAGCGGGCTGTGCAGTGGGCGCCGGGGCAGCACCAGCAGGCGCTCCACCAAGGGCTCCAGGGCCTCGCGCGCAGCGTCACTCAAAGGGATCTTCGACTGCACCAGCAAGGTGATCCGGTGGCCATGCTGCGCCAGGGCGCGCAGCAGGTGGTATTGCCGGGTCTTGCTGCCGCTGGTGGTGGGCCAGGGCAGGTAGGGCAGGGTCCAGAGTATGCGCATGAGCCCGAATCCTCGCGGTTGGCCGGGTGTCGGCCCTGGATGGCAAGACGCGCCCGCTGGCAGTCAAGCAGATGCTGCTGCCGGGGCGCGTCCATAGATATCAGTAAAGCGCACGATGTCGTCTTCGCCCAGGTACTCGCCGCTCTGCACCTCGATCATCACCAGGTCGATGACGCCGGGGTTGGTCAGGCGATGGCTGCGCCCGGGCTTGATGAAGGTCGACTCGTTGGTGTCGAGCAGAAACTCCTCTTCACCGTTGGTCACGCAGGCCATGCCGCTGACCACGATCCAGTGCTCGCTGCGGTGATGGTGCATCTGCAGCGACAGCGATTCGCCGGGGCGGACCATGATGCGCTTGATCTTGAACCGTGGCCCTTCCTCGAGCACGGTGTACAGGCCCCAGGGGCGGGTCACGGTGCGGTGCAGGCGGTAGGCGTCATGGCCCTGTCGCTTGAGTTGCTGGGCGATCACCTTGACCTCCTGGCTGCGCGCCGCGTCGGCGATCAACAGGGCGTCGGGGGTGTCGATGACGATCAGGTTGTCCAGGCCCACCGCGCCCACCAACCGTCGCGGCGAGTCGATGTAGCAGTTGCTCACGTCATGCAGCACGGTTTCGCCGTTGCAGTGGTTGCCCTGGCTGTCGGCCGGGCGCAGCTCGCGCACCGCTTCCCAGCTGCCGATATCGCTCCAGCCGATGGCGCAGGGCACCACGGCCACCTGGGTGGAGGGCTCCATGAGCGCGTAGTCGATTGAGATATCAGGCGCGAGCGCGAAACTGTCGGCGTCGAGTTCCACCTGCTGGCCGCACGCCCCCTCCTTGAACGCGCTCTGCACCAGGCAGTGGGTCACGTTGTGCAGCAGCTCGGGGGCGTGGGCCTGCAGCTCCTGCAGCACCGTGCCCGCGCGCAGGCAGAACATGCCGGCGTTCCACAGGTGCCGGCCACCGTCCAGGTAGGCCTGGGCGGTGTCTGTGTCTGGCTTTTCGACGAAGCGGGCGACCCGGTAACTGTCGCCGTCGAGCGGCTGGCCCAGTTCGATGTAGCCGAAGCCGGTCTCGGCGCGGGTCGGCAGCAGGCCGAAGGTGGTCAGCCAGCCTTGTGCGGCCAGGGCCATGGCCCGCTGGACAGCCGCCTCGAAGGCGTCCTGGTCCTGGATCAGGTGGTCGGCGGGGAGTACCAGCAGCAGGCTGTCCTCGCCATGCAGGCGGGCGCAGTGCAGCGCTGCGGCGGCGATGGCGGGGGCGGTGTTGCGACCGAAGGGTTCGAGGATGAAGTCCAAGGCGATGCGCTGGCTGCCGACCTGGCGATACTCGTCCTGGGTACGGAACACCACTTCGCGGTTGGTCACCGTGAGTACCCGCTCGACGCCGGGCAGGCTGCTGGCGCGGCTGAAGGTCTTCTGCAGCAGGCTCATGCCATCGGGCAGGCGCATGAAGGGCTTGGGCATGGCCTCGCGGGAGACCGGCCACAATCGGGTGCCGGCGCCGCCAGCGATGATGCAGGGGATCAGAACGCTCATAGTCACAGCCTCGAATCAGGGCGCCGGGGGCGGCGCAATGCACGGAAATCACGACCTGTCAGGCGTCTGTCGGCACAAAGTCAATAAAATGACTTTTCGAGTCGGCTTCGTCCGTGATGGCCAAATATTTGTCAGATGATGCACCTGTGATGCTCGGCTTTCAATGGCATTTGTGTGAAGCGGCGGTTTTTCGGCGTAGCGGGGAGCAATCTGCTCGTCGCAGTGGTCGAGATTGCGGTAGGGCATTTCTATTCGGGGAGAACGGCATGAGCGAGCGCAAGGCACTGTTGATCCTGCATGGCAAACAGGCCGGCAACGAAGAGGTGCGAGCCGCGGTGGGCCAGCTGCGCGAGCGGGGCTGGACCCTGGATGTGCGCCTGACCTGGGAGGGCGGCGACGCCCAGCGCCTGGTCGGCGAGGCCCTGGCCGCGGGCTATGGCCAGGTGGTGGCCGGTGGCGGTGACGGCACGTTGCGTGATGTGGCCGAAGCCATGGGCCTGGCCGCGACCCAGGCCAGCCTGGCACTGTTGCCGCTGGGTACCGCCAACGACTTCGCCAGGGCGGCCGGCGTGCCCCTCGAGCCGCAGGCGGCTCTCGACCTGCTGGAGGTGCCGGCGCGGCCGATCGACCTGGGGCGGGTGGGCGACCAGTTGTTTTTGAACATGGCCACCGGGGGCTTCGGCAGCCAGGTCACGGCCAACACCTCGGAAGACCTGAAGAAAGTGCTGGGTGCGGCTGCCTACCTGTTCACCGGCCTGTCACGCTTCAGCGAGCTGCAGGCCGCCTCGGTGGAACTGCAGGGGCCCGGCTTCCAGTGGCAGGGCGAATTGCTGGCGCTGGGCATCGGCAACGGCCGCCAGGCCGGCGGCGGGCATGTGCTGTGCCCGGAGGCGACGGTGGATGACGGCCTGCTGGATATCGGCATTCTGCCGGCGCCGCAGGAGGTGGCGGGGGCCTTGCGCGACTTGCTGGCCGGCGACGGACTGTTCGTTCGTGCGCGGTTGCCATGGGTGGAAATCAAGGGTGCCCAGGGGCTGGACATGAACCTCGACGGCGAGCCGCTGCAGGCCGCCAGCCTGCGTTTCGAGGCCATGCCGCAGGCGTTGCGCGTGCATTTGCCTGCGGACTCGCCGCTGCTCAGTCGTCCAGGCTGATGATCTTTTCGCGCACGGCGAACAGTACCAGGCCCGCCACGTCGTAGATCTGCAGGCGTTTCATGATCTGCGAGCGGTGGGTCTCCACGGTCTTGATCGACAGGCCCAGGCCGGCGGCGATCTCTCGGGTCGACTTGCCGCGCACGATAAGGCGCAGGATCTCCAGCTGGCGACCGGTCAGGTTATGGCCTTCGCTGCTCGGCTGGCGGCCGTTCTGGGCGCGCAGCAGCGCCTGGTTGATGACGGTGTGGGCGATGGCCGGGCTGAGGTAGCGTTCGTCGTTGCGCAGCGCGGTGAGCGCTTGTTCCAGTTCGGTGGCCGTGGTGTCCTTGAGCAGGTAGCCGTGAGCGCCGCTTTCCAAGGCACGCATGATCAATTCCGGATCGGTGTGCATCGACAGGATCAGGACCTTGCAGGTGCAACCGTTTGCGCGCAATTGCGTCAGCGCGTCCAGACCGCTGGTCGAACGCATGGAAATGTCCAGCAGGACGATGTCTGGCGCCAGGCGCAGCACGTGGTCCAGGAGCTGGCTGCCGTCGTCGGCTTCGCCGACCACGGTGTAACCGGGGATGTCCGATACCAGTGCCCTGACGCCTGCGCGAATCAGGGAGTGATCGTCCACCAGCAGTAATCTACAGGTCATCGGGGGCAGGGGTCCTGGCGCGTTCTTGGCTGCGGGGTGGCCACGGAAAGAGGGCTTCTATCTGGGTGCCTTGGCCGGGCTGGCTGGTGATGGTCAGGCTGCCTTGCAGCGCGGTCACCCGCTCCTGCATGCCAGCCATGCCGCGCTGGCCGTATTCTGCGGGGAACTGGGCCGGAACGAAGCCGCCGCCGTCGTCGTGGATCGACAGGGCCAGGCCGGCCGGGGTGCGTTGCAACCTAACCACCAGATTACGCGCGTCGGCGTGGCGTAGCATGTTGGTGACCGCCTCCTGGGTAATGCGGAAGGCGGCCATGGCCACTTCTTCGCTGATGCCGCCCAGGCGCTGGTTGCATTCCAGGCTCCAGTGTACCTCGGTGTTCTCCAGGGTGCGCAGCAGGTGCGCGCGCAGGCTTGCCTCCAGGCCCAGGCTGGCCAGCTGGCGCGGGTTGAGAATGGTGGAAACGTCGCGCACGTTGCTCAGGGTCAGGTCCAGGGTGCTGCGCAGGGTGCTGCAGTGCTCCTGCAGCTCGGCCGGTACCCGGCGTTGCAGCCAGTCGACCTGGAGCTTGGCGGCGGTCAGCAGTTGGCCGATATCGTCGTGCAGCTCGCGGCTCAGTCGCTGGCGCTCGCTTTCCTGCACTTTGAGCATGCGCGTGGCCAATTCCGCCGGGCGCAGGCTGATCGAGCGCGCCCAGTGGCGCAGGTGCCAGCCGACGCCGAGCATCGCCAGCAGTTGCAGCAGCAGCTGGCTGGCCGACAAGGGCTGAGTGCTCAGGTACACCACCAGGTTCGCCGCCAGCGATGCAACGCACAGCAGGGCGGTCGTCCAGCGCAGCAGGGCAACGGGGGGGCGACAACGCTGGAGAAACTTCAAGCGTGGGAGCATAGATAAGGAAGCCACTGAGTTATAGCGGTTTTTAGCATTGCACGCGTCTGCCCCGAGATTTTTCCGCTCCACCACTCATCAAGTGTCGGATGCGGATCCAATCGGCCGATAACCTGGGCGCGCATGTTCGAATGCACGCATGTTATCACTTTGATTGAGTTTGGTCGCGGGGGGATAACTGCTTGAAAGCTCGTATTTTCCGGGCTGTGGCGGGCCTGTCGGGCGAGGGGATGGCTAGCAGAGTGCCATTATTAAATGATGTTTCCGCTGGGTGTGGAATAACTAACAATTCGTCTTTGCCAACACATTTGGAAAAACTTGGCCAACTTTGCAAGTTTAACCCGGGTGCGGGCTTAGTTGGGACTCAGTTGCTCGCTTTAGTGTTGCAGGTCGCAAGCCTCGGTACCGTTATCCACTGTATGGGGGTGAGCGCAGAACACCCCCGTCTGCTGGCAGTCCGCGCACAGCTGCACGGACGGCTGGCCCAGTGCGGTGGCCAGTTCACCCAGCAGCTGCCGCTGTTCATCGGTGTCCATGCCTAGCTGGCCGGTGTGTGGGTCGAGCAACTCCAGTTGCCAGTCGAGCAGGGTCAGGCAGGCGTCCAGTGCAGGCAGGCTGCTGCCGTGCAGGTGCTGCTGGGCGCAGGTGGGTGCGAGCAGCTTTTGCAAGGCGAACGCATAGTGGGCGACCTCGAGCAGGCCGAGCGTGTCTGCACGGCGGGCCAGGGTGTCGAGTGCAGTGGTGAGGCTGTGGCAGGCGTCCGGGTCGTTGGCGATCAGCTCCAGGTGCTGCAGGCATTCCTGGGATCTGGCCAGCAGGACCTGCGCGTCCTGCAAAAAGGCCGCCACGGCGGCGTTGTGCAGTGGTGTGCTATCCATCATGGCGCCCCGTGGTCAGGGATTGGCCGTACCAAGATGATTGCTCGCAAAAGCCTGACTCCGTTCATGCAGTGAGAATGGCGTCACATTAATGGCTAATGGATATTGCGAACATCAGGTTGCACCCGATTGCTACTAGGGGTTTCCCTGATGAGGATTCAGGTGGTTCGTTCGTTGCGAGCGAGGGACGCGGCGGGATGTGGCAGCAGTAAAGCATGATGGTAAAGTGATATCAATCACCTGGAGCGGCTTTTTCCATCAGGGGTCAAGCTACGCGCGCATCCGCCGATACAGGGGGATGCATTCATTTTTACCGACTCACGCCTGGGGGCTTTCCAATGGCTGGCATTCTCGACACGGTAGACCAACGCACGCAACTGGTGGGTGAGAACCGCCTGGAAATCCTGATGTTCCGTCTGGCCGGCCGACAGTTGTTCGCCATCAACGTATTCAAGGTCCAGGAAGTGCTGCAGCTGCCAAAGCTGACGCTCATGCCGCAGCGCCATTCCTTCGTCTGCGGCGTGGTCAACCTGCGCGGCCAGACGCTGCCGGTGATCGACCTGTCCCAGGCGATCGGCATGCGCCCGCTGCAGCCGGGTCCTGACAGCACCATCATCGTCACCGAATACAACCGTTCGGTGCAGGCGTTCCTGGTAGGCGGTGTCGATCGTATCGTCAACATGAACTGGGAATCCATCATGCCGCCACCGGCCAGCGCTGGTCGCCAGCACTACCTCACCGCGATCACCAAGGTCGACGAGAAGCTGGTGGAGGTCATCGACGTGGAGAAGGTGTTGGCCGAGATCGTGCCATACAACGCCAAGGTGTCCCGCGACAAGCTGGAAGACCCGGTACTGGCCCGCGCCCGTGGCCGCGAAGTGCTGCTGGTAGACGACTCCAGCGTGGCCCTGGCGCAGTTGCGCGACACCCTGTCGCAATTGGGAGTGAAGCTGCACGTGGCCAGCGACGGCCTCAAGGCCCTGCGGCTGCTCAAGGGTTGGGCCGACGCCGGGGAGAATGTCTGCGAGAAGTTGCTGATGATTTTCACCGATGCCGAAATGCCAGAGATGGACGGTTACCGGCTGACCACCGAGATCCGCAACGACCCGCGCCTACGTGGCCTTTACGTGGTGCTGCACACCTCGCTGTCGGGTAGTTTCAACGAATCCATGGTCAAGAAGGTCGGTTGCGACAACTTCCTGTCCAAGTTCCAGCCCGATCGTCTGGTGGATGTGGTGCGTCAGCGTCTGAACATGGATCACGCCTAGGTGTAAGCTTGGTTTTTAAATGGCAACCAGGTGAGCAGGGATGTTTCTGAGTGCGTTGTATCGATACCCGGTAAAATCGGGGCGGGCCCAAGGCCTGCAAGCGTCCGCGGTCGGCAATCTTGGCCTGGACGGTGACCGCCGCTGGTTGGTGGTGGAGGAGGAGAATGGCCGCTTCCTGACCCAGCGGGCCTGGCCCCGGTTGGGGCAGGTCGGCGCCGATTACGGCGAGCAGGGCCAGTTGCTGCTGCAGGCACCGGGACAGGCACCCTTGGAGGTGCCCGTGCCGCCGGCCGACGAGGCCCTGCGCGGCGTCACCATCTGGCGGGACACCTTGCGCGTACCCGATGCCGGCGATGCGGCTGCAGCCTGGCTCAGCGACCTGCTGGGCAAGGCGGTAAGGCTGGTGTACTGCCCCGAACAGCGGGCCCGCTACCTGCCCAGCGGCTACGGCCTCAACAGTGACCGGGCAGCGTTTCCCGATGGTTTTCCGTTGCTGCTGATCGGTCAGGCCTCACTGGATGAGCTGAGCCAGCGGGTGGGGCGCCCCATGGAGATGCTGCGTTTTCGCCCGAACCTGGTGGTCGAGGGGGCCGAGGCCTTCGCCGAGGACCGCTGGAAGCGTATCCGTATCGGTGACATGACCTTCCGCGTGCTCAAGCCGAGCGTGCGCTGCATCCTCACCACCCTTGATCCCGTCACGGGCGAGCGCAGCCCGGACCGCGAGCCGTTGACCACGCTCAAGACGTTTCGCGAGAAGGAAGGGGATGTGCTGTTTGGCCAGAACCTGGCGGTGGATGGCGAGGGGCAGCTGCAGGTGGGAATGGACGTCCAGGTCCTCGATTAGTGCCATCGCGAGGCAAGTCACATCGGTGCGCCGATGCGACTTGCCTCGCGAAAGGGTTCGATCACATATCGTCGAAATACCGTTCATGCCAATCCACCAGCGGTTGCGGTGAATTGAGCTTCTGCCCATAGATGACCGAATACGACAGCACGTTCTGCACGTACTGGCGCGTCTCGTCGAACGGAATCGACTCGACCCACACATCGAAGCTCAAGTGCTTGGCGCCCTTGAGCCACTGGCGTACGCGTCCGGGGCCGGCGTTGTAGGCGGCCGAGGCCAGCACGCGGTTGCCGTTGAACTGGCTGTGCACCTGGCTTAGGTAGGCGGCGCCGAGCTGGATGTTCTTGTCCGGGTTGAATACCTGGGCCGGCGAGGCCAGCGGGATGCTGAACTTGCGCGCGGTTTCCTTGGCCGTGCCTGGCATCAGCTGCATCAGGCCGCTGGCGCCGACACTGGAGCGGGCGTCTTCCATGAAGGCGCTTTCCTGGCGGGTAATGGCGAAAACCCAGCTTGAATGCAGGCCGCGGACCTTGGCTTCGCGCACCAAGGTGTCGCGATGGGCCATGGGGAAGCGGATGTCCAGGTCGTCCCAATACTGGGCCTGGCTGATGGTGCGAATGGCCGGGAAGTACCAGCGCATGTCGTAGGCCAGGCGGGCCTGGGCGACCATCTCGTCACGGTTGAAGTGACGGCTGACGTGGTACCACTCGCGCCGGCCCTCGACGATCTGGCCGCGGGCATGGAACTCCAGGGCGCGACGCACACCCGGGGTGTTGCGGACCTTGTTGATCACCGCCTGGCTGAGTGCCAGCGGCTTGTTGTTCAACTGGTAAGGCGTCTGCGCCCGGTCGGCGGCGAGGAAACCGTAGAAATCGCGCTCGCGGGCGACGGTCTTGTACAGCAGCGGAATCTGCGGGTTGTTCGGCTGTGCCAGTTCCAGGCTGCGTGCCTGCCAGTACTTCCAGCGGTTGCTGCTGGCCAGGTCCTGGGGCAGGCGCCTGGTCAGCTCGTAGGCGTCCTCCCAGCGGCCCAGGCGCAGCAGCAGACGCAGGCGCCATTCGCTGACGGTGTTGTCACGCAGCTCGGGGTCGTAGCGGGTCATCAGGTCGAGGGCGCGCGGGTCGTAGCGCCGGGCCAGGGTCAGGCCGATCTCGCGGGCGATGGCGACCTTCTCGTCACGGGAGAAGTGCATGCGCTGGGCGTAGTCGTCGAGCAGCGCCATGGCCTGCTCGGGGTCCTGGCGGGCCAAGCGGCGCAGGCCGAGGCTGACCACGTCGGACATGGCTTCGTTGACCGGGGTGAAGCGCGATGGCTGGTTGAGCAACTCCGGCTTTTGCGCCACGTCGATCAGTAGCTTGCCCTGGGGGGCGAGGGTGGTGAGGGTCTTGACCAGGCTGTTGGCCAGGCCATAGTTGCGCGCCTGGGCCGCCAGCTTGGCGCGCTGCCAGCGCTTGGCCTCGGTCAGTTGGCCTTCGGCGGCCCACATGGCGAACAGGGTGTCGCAGGCGGTGGGCTGCGACTTGCCGACGTTCCACAGCTTGTCGGCGGTGGCAAAACCTTCGGCGCGCAGGCCGTGGGAGAGCTGGTACTGGCCGTTGAGGCAATCCAGCTCGGTGAAGTTGAGCTTGGGGTCGTAGTATCGGGTAAAGGTGTTCCACTCGCCGCGTTCAGCCAGCCAGCGCAGCCAGCGCAGTTTCATCCAGTTGGCCTGGGGCAGGTCGCCGTGGGCCTTGAGGAAGCCCTCGATCTCCTCGTTGCTGGCGCTCTTCAGGCGGGCGGTCAGTTCGTCATAGGTGAGGTAGGGTGTCAGCGGATAATCGCGCAGCGCCTGCGCGTAACGCAGGTAAGGACCCTTGTCGCCCTTGGCCAGGGCGCGCTTGGCCTCGTCGTAGTACTGACGCTGCTGGGTGATGTCGACGGCCTGTGCGGCACTCGCGGCGGTGGCGGTGAGCAGCAGGCAGGAAGCAATTTGTAACAGGCGGCTGCGCATGATACGTCCGGGCAGTAGAACCATGGAAAGTGACGGCGGAGCCAGCACTGTTGGGTATTAGTGTCTAGCTTAGCCGTTTGCCGGTGGCGGGTGAAAGCACTGTGCTTGTATCGAGTTGTTATCCGACGCCCTGCTGCCGGCGATGGGCTTTTGATGCCGTGAAGGGGCAAGTCAGGTAGAATGCGCGCCCGGTTTTTGGAGATGATCATGACCCTGCTCAAATTCAGCGATGTGTCCCTCGCGTTCGGCGCCATGCCGCTGTTGGACAAAGTGTCCTGGCAGATCGCCCGTGGCGAGCGGGTGTGCATCATCGGCCGCAACGGCACGGGCAAGTCGAGCATGCTGCGCCTGGTCAAGGGCGAGCAGAAGCCCGACGACGGCGATATCTGGCGCGCGCCGGGGCTGAAGATCGGCGAGCTGCCGCAGGAACTGCCGGTGGCCGACGAGCGCAGCGTGTTCGACGTGGTGGCCGCAGGCCTGGATGGCGTGGGCGAGCTGCTGGCCGAGTACCACCACCTGAGCCAGAACATCCACGGCGATGACGACCTGGAAAAGCTCATGCACGTCCAGCATGAGCTGGAGGCCCGCGACGGCTGGCGCCTGCAGCAAGTGGTGGAAAGCACCCTGAGCCGCCTGCAGCTACCGGCCGACAAGACCCTGGCCGAGCTCTCCGGCGGCTGGCGCCGTCGCGTGCTGCTGGCCCAGGCACTGGTGTCCGAGCCCGACCTGTTGCTGCTCGATGAGCCGACCAACCACCTGGATATCGGCGCCATTGCCTGGCTGGAAGAGGCCCTGAGCGGCTTCAACGGCGCGGTGCTGTTCATCACCCACGACCGCTCCTTCCTGCAGAACCTGGCTACACGCATCCTCGAGCTGGACCGTGGCGGGCTGATCGACTGGAACGGCGACTACGCCAGCTTCCTGGTGCACAAGGAGGCTGAGCTGGCCGCCGAGGCCACTGCCAACGCGCTGTTCGACAAGCGCCTGGCCCAGGAAGAGGTGTGGATTCGCCAGGGCATCAAGGCCCGGCGTACCCGTAACGAAGGCCGCGTACGCGCGCTCAAGGCGCTGCGCGTGGAGCGCAGCGAGCGCCGTGAGCGCCAGGGCAAGGCCAATATCCAGATCGAAGTGGCTGACAAGTCAGGCAAGCAAGTGATGGTGCTGGAAGATGTCAGCTTCGCCCACAAGGATGGCCCGAAACTGGTCAAGGACTTCTCCATGGTACTGCAGCGCCAGGACCGCATCGGCCTGCTCGGCGCCAACGGTACCGGCAAGACCACGCTGCTCAAGCTGATGCTCGGTGACCTGGAGCCGACGTCTGGCAAGGTCGAACGCGGCACCAAGCTGGAAGTGGCCTACTTCGACCAGATGCGCCATCAGCTGGACCTGGAAAAGACTGTCATCGACAACCTGGCCGAAGGCCGCGACTTCATCGAGATCGATGGCCAGAACCGCCACGTGCTGAGCTACCTCGGCGACTTCCTGTTCAGTCCGCAGCGTGCGCGCACGCCGGTCAAGGCGTTGTCCGGTGGCGAGCGCGCGCGCCTGCTGTTGGCCAAGCTGTTCAGCAAGCCGGCCAACCTGCTGGTGCTGGACGAACCGACCAACGACCTCGACGTCGAGACCTTGGAGCTGCTCGAGGAAGTGCTGTCCAACTACAAGGGCACGGTGCTGATGGTCAGCCACGACAGGGCCTTCCTCGACAACGTGGTGACCAGCACCCTGGTGTTCGAGGGTGAGGGCCGTGTGCGCGAGTACGTCGGTGGCTACGAGGACTGGATCCGCCAGGGTGGTTCGCCGAAACTGCTGGGCGTGACCGAGAGCAAGGGCGGCAAGTCCGAGCTCAACAGCGCGGTGGTAGCCAAGACGGTGGAAGAGCAGGCACCTGCCGCTGCCGTCGCGCCTGCTGCCGATGCCAGCAAGAAGAAGCTCAGCTACAAGCTGCAGCGCGAGCTGGAGGCGCTGCCAGGGCAGATCGATGCGCTGGAACAGCAGATGGCCGAGGTACAGGAAGAGGTCAATGCCTCGAACTTCTACCAGCGTCCTATCGATGAAACCACCGCAGTGCTGGCCAAGCTGGAGAAGCTGCAGGGCGAGCTGGACGTGCTGGTGGAGCGCTGGGCCGAGCTGGAAGGCTGAACGCATCGCGGGGCAAGCCCGCTCCCACGCAGCCCCGTCTGGCGAGCTGTGTGGGAGCGGGCCTGCCCCGCGATTACAGGCTTACTCGGCCTTCTTCTGCAACCGCACCGCCAGTACGTCGCACGGCGCGCCGTGCAGCACGTCATTGGCGGTGGAGCCCAGCAGCAGCGCCAGGCCATGGCGGCCATGGCTGCCCACCACGATCAGGTCGCAGTGTTGATCCTTGGCCAACTGGTGGATTTCCTGTCGCGGCTGGCCGTAGACCAGGTGGGAATCGCCACGATTGATGTCCGGATACTTGTTGTACAGACGGTCCATGCGCTCCTTGGCCTGGTCGAACTGTTGCTGCTGCAACTGCGAAAGGTCCATTGGCACGTCGCCGCCGAAGGCCATGGCCATGGGTTCGACGATATGCACCAGGGATACCTTGGCGCCGCTGGCCAGGGCGATGGCTTTGGCCCGCTTGATCACCGGGTCGCATTCTTCGGTCAGGTCGACGGCGACCAGAAGATGTTCGTAGGACATGTGCAGTACTCCTGACAATCGCGATAGTAGAAGTATGGTCGCTTTCGGGCCGGGCGTGCGTGAAACCTGGATAACCCGCTCATTTGCAACGCTTTATAAGGTCTACAGATATGACGGTATGGCTAGTGGTGTCAATCCTTGCGCTGATGCTCAGCCCGCTGGCCTGGCTGCGTCAGTCGCGCAAGCAGAGCGAACAGATGAACCTGCGCCTGGAGGGGCGGCGCATGGGGCTGGCCATGCAGCTGGCACCGCAGCAGTGGCCGCACTGGCTGGAAAAGGAGCCGCCCAGCCCCTGTCCGCAATACCACCGGGCGCGGCGCAAGGGCCGCGAGGACTGCTGGTGCTACTGGCAGATCAGTCCGGGCGTGTGGTGGAACCAGTGGCGCGAACCCTGCGAGGAGCCGCGTCTGGCCGAGGTCTTCGCTCGTCTGCCGGCAACCGTCTACAAGGTCGAGGCCGACCGGCGCATGATCGCCCTGTACTGGAGCGAGCGGGGCGATAAATCTGTTTTGCAGGATATTGCCCAGGCCCTCGATACCCTCGCCTAACCTGATCAACGCAAAACGGCGCGCAGGAGCAACCATGCTCTTGCGCGCCGTTTTGCGTTCTGCAGTGCAGAAAAGGGCCAGGCAGGCCGGAAACACTTTCATGCAGGCCCAGTGTAGCCATCGTTGGCGAATGCGTTTAGAAAAAAGCGCCGTTCGCCGTCGGTGATGGTCTATCGCTGACATGAATGGTCGGCGATCACTGTCATCATGTTTCGTACCCGGTGGGTAGAAGATGACTGGAAAGTCGCGTTTTCACGGTGTTCGCGAGCATTTGACAACGCCGTTCATTTCGGAGAATGTGTGCACACCCAAGTCAAACGGGCGTATGAATTGAGCGTTTGTATGTCAGACGGCTCTTACAGAATCCCGATTAGCGCGTCGACGGGTGTGCCTGGAGCGAGTGACCGGTAGACCGGCTCTTGCGCCAGCGTTCGACGTGTACTGTTCAGCTTCCATATCGTGGAGATCAGTTGATGATTTACGAAGGTAAAGCCATCACGGTTAAGGCTCTTGAAAGCGGCATCGTCGAACTGAAGTTCGACCTCAAGGGTGAGTCCGTCAACAAGTTCAACCGTCTCACTCTGAACGAGCTGCGTCAGGCCGTGGACGTGATCAAGGGCGATGCCTCGATCAAGGGCGTGATCGTCAGCAGCGGCAAGGACGTGTTCATCGTCGGCGCCGACATCACCGAATTCGTCGACAACTTCAAGCTGCCCGAGGCCGAACTGGTCGCCGGCAACCTGGAAGCCAACCGCATTTTCAATGACTTCGAAGACCTGCAGGTGCCGACCGTCGTCGCCATCAACGGCATTGCCCTGGGTGGCGGCCTGGAGATGTGCCTGGCCGCCGACTACCGGGTCATGTCCAGCAGCGCCAAGATCGGCCTGCCGGAAGTCAAGCTGGGCATCTACCCAGGCTTCGGCGGCACCGTGCGTCTGCCGCGCCTGATCGGCTCGGACAACGCCATCGAGTGGATCGCCTCGGGCAAGGAAAACCGTGCCGAGGACGCCCTGAAGGTCGGCGCCGTCGACGCCGTGGTGGCGCCCGAGCTGCTGCAGGCCGGTGCCCTGGACCTGATCAAGCGCGCCATCAGCGGCGAGCTGGACCACAAGGCCAAGCGCCAGCCCAAGCTGGAAAAACTCAAGCTCAATGCCATCGAGCAGATGATGGCGTTCGAGACCGCCAAGGGCTTCGTCGCCGGCCAGGCCGGCCCGAACTACCCGGCGCCGGTCGAGGCCATCAAGACCATCCAGAAGGCTGCCAACTTCGGCCGTGACAAGGCCCTGGAAGTCGAAGCCGCCGGCTTCGCCAAGCTGGCCAAGACTTCGGTCGCCGAGAGCCTGATCGGCCTGTTCCTGAACGACCAGGAGCTCAAGCGCAAGGCCAAGGCCCATGACGAGATCGCCCACGACGTGAAGCAGGCCGCCGTGCTCGGCGCTGGCATCATGGGTGGCGGCATCGCCTACCAGTCGGCGGTCAAGGGCACGCCGATCCTGATGAAGGACATCCGCGAGGAAGCCATCCAGCTGGGCCTGAACGAGGCCTCCAAGCTGCTCGGCAAGCGCGTCGAGAAGGGGCGCCTGACCCCGGCGAAGATGGCCGAGGCACTCAACGCCATTCGTCCGACCTTGTCCTACGGCGATTTCGCTAACGTCGACATCGTCGTCGAGGCCGTGGTCGAGAACCCGAAGGTCAAGCAAGCGGTACTGGCTGAAGTGGAAGGCCAGGTGAAGGAAGATGCCATCCTGGCCTCCAACACCTCGACCATCTCCATCAACCTGCTGGCCAAGGCGCTCAAGCGCCCGGAAAACTTCGTCGGCATGCACTTCTTCAACCCGGTGCACATGATGCCGCTGGTCGAAGTCATCCGCGGCGAGAAGTCCAGTGAAGTCGCGGTCGCGACTACCGTGGCCTACGCCAAGAAGATGGGCAAGAACCCGATCGTGGTCAACGACTGCCCGGGCTTCCTGGTCAACCGCGTGCTGTTCCCGTACTTCGGCGGCTTCGCCAAGCTGGTCAGCGCCGGCGTCGACTTCGTGCGCATCGACAAGGTCATGGAAAAGTTCGGCTGGCCGATGGGCCCGGCCTACCTGATGGACGTGGTCGGCATCGACACCGGCCACCACGGCCGCGATGTGATGGCCGAAGGCTTCCCGGACCGCATGAAGGACGATCGTCGCTCCGCCGTCGACGCCCTCTACGAGGCCAACCGCCTCGGTCAGAAGAACGGCAAGGGCTTCTACGCCTACGAGACCGACAAGCGCGGCAAACCGAAGAAAGTCGCCGACGCCAGCGTGCTCGACGTGCTCAAGCCTGTGATCTTCGAGCAGCGTGAAGTCAGCGACGAGGACATCATCAACTGGATGATGGTGCCATTGTGCCTGGAAACCGTGCGTTGCCTGGAAGACGGCATCGTCGAGACCGCCGCCGAAGCCGACATGGGCCTGGTCTACGGCATCGGTTTCCCTCCCTTCCGCGGTGGCGCGCTGCGCTACATCGATTCGATCGGGGTCGCCGAGTTCGTCGCACTGGCCGACAAGTACGCCGACCTGGGGCCGCTGTACCACCCCACTGCGAAGCTGCGCGAAATGGCCAAGAACGGCCAGCGCTTCTTCAACTGAGCGCCCAACGAGCTAGAGCGAGAATATTGATATGAGCCTGAATCCAAGAGACGTGGTGATTGTCGACTTCGGTCGCACGCCGATGGGTCGTTCCAAGGGTGGCATGCACCGCAACACCCGCGCCGAGGACATGTCCGCGCACCTGATCAGCAAGCTGCTGGAGCGCAACGACAAGGTCGATCCGAAGGAAGTCGAGGACGTGATCTGGGGCTGCGTCAACCAGACCCTGGAGCAGGGCTGGAACATCGCCCGCATGGCGTCGCTGATGACCCAGATCCCGCACACCTCCGCCGCCCAGACCGTCAGCCGCCTGTGCGGATCGTCGATGAGCGCGCTGCACACCGCCGCCCAGGCGATCATGACCGGTAACGGTGATGTGTTCGTGGTCGGTGGCGTCGAGCACATGGGCCACGTCAGCATGATGCACGGCGTCGACCCCAACCCGCACATGTCCTTGCACGCCGCCAAGGCTTCCGGGATGATGGGCCTGACCGCCGAGATGCTCGGCAAGATGCACGGCATCACCCGTGAGCAACAGGATCTGTTCGGCCTGCGTTCGCACCAGCTCGCCCACAAGGCGACGGTCGAGGGCAAGTTCAAGGACGAGATCATCCCGATGCAGGGTTATGACGAGAACGGCTTCCTGAAGGTCTTCGACTACGACGAGACCATTCGCCCGGAAACCACCCTCGAAGGCCTGGCGTCGCTCAAGCCTGCGTTCAACCCCAAAGGTGGCACCGTCACCGCGGGTACCTCCTCGCAGATCACCGACGGCGCCTCGTGCATGATCGTCATGTCCGGCCAGCGCGCCATGGACCTGGGGATCCAGCCACTGGCGGTGATTCGCTCGATGGCGGTGGCCGGTGTCGACCCTGCGATCATGGGCTACGGCCCGGTCCCGGCGACGCAGAAAGCCCTCAAGCGCGCTGGCCTGACCATCGCCGACATCGACTTCTTCGAGCTCAACGAAGCCTTCGCCGCACAGGCCCTGCCGGTGCTGAAGGACCTGAAAGTGCTCGACAAGATGGATGAGAAGGTTAACCTGCACGGCGGCGCCATCGCTCTGGGCCACCCGTTCGGTTGCTCCGGTGCGCGGATCTCCGGCACCCTGCTCAACGTCATGAAGCAAAATGGCGGTACCCTGGGCGTCGCCACCATGTGTGTCGGCCTGGGCCAAGGCATCACCACTGTCTTCGAACGCGTCTGATCGCGTTGCGGGACAGCAGCCGGGGCCATGTGCCCCGGCTTTTGTTTTTTACAGGATTTGTTCAAGAGGGCGAGTGACATGCAGATACAACCTGGTGTGTACCGGCATTACAAAGGCCCTGAATACCGCGTGTTCAGTGCGGCGCGGCATTCCGAAAGCGAAGAATGGATGGTCTTCTACCAGTGCCTGTATGGTGACTACAGCTACTGGGTCAGGCCACTTTCGATGTTCCAGGAGTCCGTCGAGGTTGACGGCGAGCAGGTGCCACGCTTTGCTTTGGTCAAGGCCGAAGAGGGGCTGGGCGAGCGGCTTGGCAAGGCGCACGAGTGATCGACCACGCTTGACCTCACTCTTTTGCCACTATATATAGCGGTGCCGCGTCCGGCACCTGACGCGTTTTTCATCTTCAGATTCAGGAATACTCCGATCCATGGGCAAATCGCTGGTCATTGTGGAATCCCCGGCCAAGGCCAAGACCATCAACAAGTACCTGGGCAGCCAGTACGTGGTGAAGTCGAGTATCGGCCACATCCGTGACCTTCCCACCAGCGGTTCCGCCAGTGCGAGCAAGGAACCGGCGGCCAAGCGCGGCAAGACCGCGGCCCAGGCCCCGGCCTTGTCGCCGAAGGAGAAGGCGCGCCGCACCCTGGTCGCGCGCATGGGCGTCGACCCGGAAGCGGGCTGGAAGGCCAAGTACGAGATCCTTCCCGGCAAGGAGAAGGTGATCGAGGAACTGCGCCGCTTGGCCAAGGATGCCGACACCATCTATCTCGCAACCGACTTGGATCGCGAGGGGGAAGCCATTGCCTGGCACCTGCGCGAAGCCATCGGCGGCGACGACAGCCGCTACAAGCGCGTGGTGTTCAACGAGATCACCAAAAAGGCTATCCAGGAAGCCTTCTCCCAGCCGGGCGAGCTCGATATCGACCGGGTCAACGCCCAGCAGGCGCGGCGCTTCCTCGACCGCGTGGTCGGCTACATGGTCTCGCCGCTGCTGTGGGCCAAGATCGCCCGCGGCCTCTCCGCAGGTCGTGTGCAGTCGGTGGCGGTAAAGTTGGTGGTCGAGCGTGAGCGCGAGATCCGCGCGTTCAATCCGGAAGAGTACTGGGAAGTCCACGCCGACCTGGGCACCGCCAAGAACGCCAAGGTGCGTTTCGAGGTGGCTCGCGAGAAGGGCGAAGCTTTCAAGCCGCTCAACGAAGCCCAGGCCATGGCCGCGCTGGAGAAGCTCAAGGCCTCCAGCTACAGCGTGAGCAAGCGCGAGGACCGGCCGACCAGCAGCAAGCCTTCGGCGCCGTTCATCACCTCCACCCTGCAGCAGGCCGCGAGCAACCGCCTGGGCTTCGGGGTGAAGAAGACCATGATGATGGCCCAGCGTCTGTACGAAGCCGGCTACATCACCTACATGCGTACCGACTCGACCAACCTGTCGACCGACGCGGTCGAGATGGCGCGCAGCTACATCGAGAAAGAATTCGGCAAGCAGTATCTGCCCGCCGCGCCGATCGTCTACGGAAGCAAGGAAGGCGCCCAGGAGGCGCACGAGGCGATTCGTCCGTCGGATGTAAACACCCATCCGACCAAGCTCAGCGGCATGGAGCGTGACGCCGAGCGCCTGTACGAGCTGATCTGGCGCCAGTTCCTGGCCTGCCAGATGCCGCCGGCGCAATACCTGTCCACCAGCGTCACCGTGGTGGCTGGCGAGTTCGAGCTGCGTGCCAAGGGCCGCATCCTCAAGTTCGACGGTTACACCCGCGTCCTGCCGCAGCAGAGCAAGCCGGGCGAGGACGACGTGCTGCCGGAAATGGCCCAGGGCGAGGCGCTCAAGCTGATCCAGCTCGATCCCAGCCAGCATTTCACCAAGCCACCGGCGCGCTTCACCGAAGCGAGCCTGGTCAAGGAAATGGAAAAGCGCGGCATCGGCCGACCGTCGACCTACGCGGCGATCATCTCGACTATCCAGGACCGTGGCTACGTTACCCTGCACAACCGTCGGTTCTACTCCGAGAAAATGGGCGACATCGTCACCGAGCGCCTGTCCGAGAGCTTCGCCAACCTGATGGACTACGGCTTCACCGCAGGCATGGAAGAGAACCTCGACGACGTGGCCCAGGGTGAGCGTGACTGGAAGAACGTCCTTGACGAGTTCTATGGCGACTTCAGCAAGAAGCTGCAGACTGCCGAGTCCACCGAGCACGGCATGCGGGCCAACCAGCCCACCCTGACCAACATCGCCTGCAAGGAATGCGGCCGGCCGATGATGATCCGTACTGCCTCCACCGGCGTGTTCCTTGGTTGCTCGGGTTACAGCCTGCCGCCGAAGGAGCGCTGCAAGGCCACGGTCAACCTGGTGCCGGGCGACGAGATCGCCGCCGACGACGAGGGCGAGTCCGAGTCGCTGGTGCTGCGCGGCAAGCACCGTTGCCCGATCTGCGCCACTGCGATGGACGCCTACCTGCTCGACGAGAAGCGCAAGCTGCATATCTGTGGCAACAACCCGGACTGCGCTGGCTACGAGATCGAGGAGGGCAGCTACCGCATCAAGGGCTACGAAGGCCCGAGCCTGGAGTGCGACAAGTGCGGCAGTGAGATGCAGCTCAAGACCGGCCGGTTCGGCAAGTTCTTCGGCTGCACCAACCCTACCTGCAAGAACACCCGCAAGCTGCTCAAGAGCGGCGAGGCAGCGCCGCCGAAGATGGACAAGGTGGACATGCCGGAGCTCAAGTGCGAGAAGGTCGACGACACCTACGTGCTGCGCGACGGCGCTTCGGGGCTGTTCCTGGCCGCCAGCCAGTTCCCGAAGAACCGCGAGACCCGTGCGCCGCTGGTGTTGGAGATCGTTCCGCACAAGCACGAGATCGATCCGAAGTACCACTTCCTCTGCGAAGCGCCGCAGAAGGACCCGGATGGGCGCCCGGCGGTGATTCGCTACAGCCGCAAGACCAAGGAGCAGTACGTGCAGTCCGAGGTCGACGGCAAGCCGACCGGCTGGAAGGCGTTCTACGACGGCAAGGCGTGGAAGGTCGAAGACAAGCGCTGATCTAAGTTGTGACTGGGGCCGCGAAGCGGTCCCAGTCATTTGATGACAAGCAAAGCGCAATCCCTGAAACTGCAGGCAATCGTCTTGCAGCCTTCAGGAGTCAGCCGAAATGGCCCAGGAACTCTACACCCGCACCAACCAGAAACTGTTCTTCGCCGGCCTCGCCCTGGAATCCATGGCCAAGGCCGCCGACAGCCAGGCCATGAACGCCCAGGGCCTGCTCCAGGCCGAGCGCGAATCGGCGCTGTTCCACCTGTATGGCGCACTGCTGGGGTTGTGCCACGAGATCGCCGGCTTCTACCGCTTGCCGCAGGCTTCAGCGCCACGGGCCGAGCTGCTGTTCAGTGACGAGGTGCTGCAGAGCGTGGCGATCCCGGAAATGGCCGAGCTGCTGGAGCTCGCCCGTCAACCGGAAACCTGGCTGGCGCGTCTGCTGGCCGCTTATGCCGATTTGTTCCGACCGCCGGTCGCGCAGAAACCCGTGAAGGGCGACGTCACCCAACCGCTGATCCAAGCCGTCAATCTGGACGCGCGCGAGCCAGCCGAGCTTTCCCGCGAGGAGCTCGAAGCCTGGCGGCAGAATCTGAAAAGCCTGGTGAGACGCTTCCGCGAAGCGCTGAGTGAGTGCTGACTGCCGCCATGGCTGGTACACTACTGGCCTTTCGTGAAAAGCAGGCCCTTTATGTCAACGTCCTTTCTAGAAATTGTCGAGTTGCCTGATGGCCGGATCGAGCTGCGCCGCGCCGAAGATGAAGGCTCCCTGGTGACCTTGGATTTCTCCGAGGATGCCAAGGCATTCCTGCAAGGACAGCATGTGGAAGTGGCCAAGGCCATGCTCAGCGTCGGCGTGCAGATGGCCGGTCGCCTCGTCGAGGGTGACTTCGAGCGTGAAGAGGGGCCACGCGTCCTTCACTGAGGCAGGTTACAGGCCCAGGGTTTCAAGCGTTTGACAGGCAAAGCCTGAACATCAGCCGAGGCGGATGTTCAGGCTTTGTGCGTTTCCGCTGGCGGCGGCGCGCTGGAGCTGTTGACGAGCATTGCTATTCAGGGTGCCTAGCCAGCTGACCACCGTGTGGCTGTGGCCCAGGCGCAAGGCTTCGCAGGCCAGTTGCAGGGCGGTCTGGTTGCCGCCGGGTTGTAGCAGCAGGATGCGTTCACGGTTCAGGCCGGCATCGCGCAGCCAGGCCTGGGTGAGGCTGCCGGGCGGGGCGATGAGCGTCAGCCAGCGGCTGTCGTCTTCTTCGCTGAGTTCGCGCAGGACCGGTGCCAGCAGACTCTGGCAATGCCCGGGTGCGCCGCGCAGGGTTAGTTCGCTGAACAGCTCGGGCTGGCTGCTCTTGCGCGGCGTCGGGGCGGGCTTGAGGCCAGGCAGCACCGGCTGGGCGAGAAAGGCTTCGAACAGCGGCAGCTGGGCTTGCTGGGGTGCATGGGTGAACGGCTGCATGGCGCCTCCTGGTTCAGCGGCGCAGGACGCCGACGCTCAAGCCCTCGATCACCAGCTCCTGTTCTTTCAGGTCGACTTCGATGGGGGCGAATTCGGGGTTTTCGGCGAGCAGCCAGACCTTGCTGCCTTCGCGCTTGAAGCGCTTGACGGTCACTTCGTCGCCGATGCGGGCCACCACCACCTGGCCGTTGCGGGCTTCGCGGGTGGTGTGCACGGCCAGCAGGTCGCCGTCGAAGATGCCGATGTCCTTCATGCTCATGCCGTGTACGCGCAACAGGTAGTCGGCGCGGGGATGGAAGAAGGCCGGGTTGATGTTGCAGGATTCCTCGATGTGCTGCTCGGCGAGGATTGGTGCGCCGGCGGCGACCCGGCCAATGATGGGCAGGCCGCTGTCGTCGCTTTTCGGCTCCAGGCCGGGAATGCGGATGCCGCGGGAAGCTCCGGGTGTCATCTCGATGGCGCCCTTGCGGGCCAGGGCCTTCAGGTGTTCCTCGGCGGCGTTGGGCGACTTGAAGCCCAGCTCCTGGGCGATCTCGGCGCGGGTCGGCGGGAAGCCGTTGTCTTCGAGGCAGCGCTTGATGAAGGCCAGAATCTCGGCTTGGCGTGGCGTCAGTTTCAGCATGGGCGAGGGCTCTGTCTTTTTATACAGTGACTGGGATTATATACAGTGGCTCGCAGCCTGCAACCCACCCGGACCAAGAAAGATCGGATGGCCGACGCATCTTGTCGCTTGCAGCCTGACTCTTGGCGCTTTTAAATGGCGACCGACCGGTCACCCAGCCTTGACATTGGCAGGTCTGAAACGTATGTTTCAAACAACTGTTTGTCAGGCGGAGTAGTCATGGCCCAATCGGAAACCGTTGAACGCATCCTCGATGCGGCGGAGCAGCTGTTCGCGGAGCGCGGGTTCGCGGAAACCTCATTGCGGCTGATCACCAGCAAGGCCGGGGTCAACCTGGCGGCGGTGAACTACCATTTCGGTTCGAAGAAAGCCCTGATCCAGGCGGTGTTCTCGCGCTTCCTGGGGCCGTTTTGCGCGAGCCTGGAGCGCGAGCTGGAACGCCGCCAGGCGCGTCCCGAGCAGAAGGCCTCGCTCGAGGAGCTGCTGGAAATGCTGGTGGAGCAGGCCCTGGCCGTGCAGCCGCGCAGCAACAACGACCTGTCGATCTTCATGCGCCTGCTGGGCTTGGCCTTCAGCCAGAGCCAGGGTCATCTGCGACGTTACCTGGAAGACATGTACGGCAAGGTGTTCCGCCGCTACATGCTGCTGGTTAACGAGGCCGCGCCGCGTATTCCGCCGCTGGAGCTGTTCTGGCGCGTGCACTTCATGCTTGGCGCCGCGGCGTTCAGCATGTCGGGGATCAAGGCCCTGCGGGCCATCGCCGAGACCGATTTCGGCATCAACACCTCGATCGAGCAGGTCATGCGCCTGATGGTGCCGTTCCTGGCCGCCGGCATGCGCGCCGACAGCGGCGTTACCGACGAGGCCATGGCCACGGCGCAGTTGCGTCCGCGCAGCAAGTCCGCCGCCCCCGCCAAGGCCTGAGCACTGGGCGGGGCAGGGCGCTTGCGCTAAGCTAACGCCCATGCCAGACCTTGTCTCCCGCCGCATTTTCCGCCACCACGGCCGCTTCGCCACTGAACCATCGGGCAGTTCGTTGTCCGATGGTTGCGTGCGCCCGCGCCACGGCGAAGCGCCCCTGGACCTCCTCCCATGAAGGACTCCCTATGACTTCCAGCCTGCAAGGCTCCCTGATGGTGGATATCGCCGGTAAATGGCTGACCGCCGAAGACCGCCATCTGCTGCGCCAGCCCGAAGTGGCCGGCCTGATCATCTTTGCCCGCAACATCGACAGCCCGCGTCAGGTGCGCGAGCTGTGCGCGTCGATCCGCGCCATCCGCCCCGAACTGATCCTCGCCGTGGACCAGGAAGGCGGGCGGGTCCAGCGTCTGCGCCAGGGTTTCGTGCGCCTGCCGGCCATGCGCGCGATCGCCGACAACGCCAACGCCGAGTACCTGGCCGAGCAGTGCGGCTGGCTGATGGCCACCGAGGTGCTGGCGGTGGGCCTGGACCTGAGCTTCGCTCCGGTGCTGGACCTCGATCACCAGCGCAGCGCCGTGGTCGGCAGCCGCGCCTTCGAAGGCGATCCACAGCGTGCCACCGCGCTGGCTGGTGCGTTCATCCGCGGCATGAACGCCGCGGGCATGGCTGCCTGCGGCAAGCATTTCCCCGGCCACGGCTGGGCCGAGGCCGACTCCCATGTGGCGATCCCGGTCGACGAGCGCAGTCTGGAGCAGTTGCGCGCGGCCGACCTGGTGCCGTTCACCCGCCTGGGTGGCCAGTTGGCGGCGGTGATGCCGGCCCACGTGATCTATCCGCAGGTCGACAATCAGCCGGCCGGCTTCTCCCGGCGCTGGCTGCAGGACATTCTGCGGGGCGAACTGGGCTTTGACGGGGTGATCTTCAGCGACGACCTGTCCATGGCCGGCGCCCATGTGGTGGGTGATGCCGCCAGTCGTATCGAGGCGGCCCTGAGCGCCGGCTGCGACATGGGCCTGGTGTGCAACGACCGAGCGGCGGCGGAGCTGGCGCTGAGCGCGGCGCAGCGGATGAAGGTCAAGCCGTCGCCGCGCATCGCGCGGATGCGCGGGCAGGGCTTTGCGCGTACCGATTACCGACAGCAGCCGCGTTGGCTGGAGGCGTTGGGGGCGTTGAAGGAAGCCCAGCTGGTCGATTAACCTCGCCGGCCTCATCGCGGGGCAGGCCCGTCCCCAAGAAGCCCTCAGGGCTCGTGGGGCGGGCTTTTACTTACTTCGTTTGCCTGGCAGCGGCGCGAACAGCGCCTCGATCTCGTCATCCCCCAGCCGCCATTGCCCGGCCTGCCCGCCATCGAGCAGCCCGGCCGCCAGCGCTGCCTTTTCCTGTTGCAACTGCTGGATCTTCTCCTCCACCGTCCCCCGGGTGATCAGCTTGAACACGAACACCGGCTTGTCCTGGCCAATACGGTAGGCACGGTCGGTGGCCTGGTTTTCGCTGGCCGGGTTCCACCACGGGTCGTAGTGGATCACGGTGTCGGCGGCGGTCAGGTTCAGTCCGGTGCCGCCGGCCTTGAGGCTGATCAGGAACACCTCGCTGTCGCCATTCTGGAACTGCTGTACCGGCGCGCGGCGGTCGCGGGTGTCGCCGGTCAGCAGGCTGTAGCGGATGCCACGCTTCTCCAGTTCGAACTCGATCAGCGCCAGCATCGAGGTGAACTGCGAGAACAGCAGTACCTTGCGCCCCTCGCTGAGCAGCTCCTCGAGCATTTCCAGCAGGCTGCCCAGCTTGCCTTTGTCGGCGAATGTGCCCTTGGCCTCGGTGCCCTTGACCAGGCGCAGGTCGCAGCACACCTGGCGCAGCTTGAGCAGCGCGTCGAGGATGACGATCTGGCTGCGGGCGGCGCCGTTGCGGGCGATTTCGTCGCGGACCTTCTTGTCCATCGCCACCCGTACCGCCTCATAGGTGTCGCGCTGGGCGTCGCTGAGCTCGACCCAGTGGATCATCTCGGTCTTGGCCGGCAGCTCGGTGGCCACCTGCTCCTTGGTACGGCGCAGCAGGAACGGGCGGATGCGGCTGGCCAGGTGGGCCATGCGCTCGGCGTCGCCGTGGCGCTCGATCGGGGTGCGGTAGTCCTGGGTGAAGCGCTTGCTGTCACCCAGCCAGCCGGGCATCAGGAAGTGGAAGATCGACCACAGTTCGCCGAGGTTGTTCTCCATCGGGGTGCCGGTCAGGCACAGCCGCTGACTGGCCTGCAGCTCACGCACCGCCTGGGCGGCCTTGCTGGTGCTGCTCTTGATGTTCTGCGCCTCGTCCAGTACCAGCAGGTGCCAGGACTGGGCCTTGAGGTGTTCAAGATCGCGAGGGACGAGGGCGTAGGTGGTCAGTACCAGGTCGTAGTCGGCCAGGTTGGCGAAGTGCTTGCTGCGGCCGGGGCCGTGCAGGGCCAGGACGCGCAGGTCGGGGGCGAAGCGCCGGGCCTCGTCGAGCCAGTTGGGCACCAGGCTGGTGGGCATCACCGCCAGTGCCGGGTGGACCAGGCGCCCGGCTTCCTTCTCCAGCAGCAGGTGGGCCAGGGTCTGCAGGGTCTTGCCCAGGCCCATGTCGTCGCCAAGGATGCCGCCGGTGCCCATTTCGCGCAGGGCCTGCAGCCAGTTCAGGCCTTGCTGCTGGTAGGGGCGCAGGGTGGCGTTCAGGCCCTTGGGCGGCGTCACCTGCAGGTCGCGGGCGTCACGCAGGCGCCGGCCCAGGTCGCGGACATGGTTGCCGCCTTGCCATTGCAGTGGCAGGTGGTCGATGTCGTTCAGGCGCGCGGCGTCGGCGCGCTCCAGGCGCAGGCTCGGGCCGCTGGCGTCCTCATGCAGGTACAGCTCGCCCAGGGTGCCCATCACCGCCTTGATCCGCCCGTAGGGCAGGGCGACTCGCAGCGCCGGGCTGTCGTGGCGGGCGCGGTTGAGGTCGATCAGCAGGTGTTCATCGTCACTGCGCCGCGCCAGCTCGCTGGGGCGCAGCAGCTCGGGGCTGGCGCGCAGTAGCTGCAGGACTATTGGCAGCAGGCTGTGTCGCTGGCCGTCGACGACGATGCCCAGCTCCAGGTCGAACCATTCATGGCCCGGCGCTTCGTCGATGGTGGCGTACCAGTCGTCGACCTCGTGCAGGTTGAAGGCGAAGTCGCGGTGCACGTCAATGGCCCAGCCGGCCTCGCGCAGGCGCGGCAGGCCTTCGCGGGCGAAGCGCAGCCAGGCTTCGTCGTCGGGCAGTTGGTACATTTCGCCGGCGCTGTCGGGCAGGGCCTTGCTCTGGCGGGTGGCGGGCTTGAAGCCCTGCTCGCGCAATGCCTTGCGCAGGGCCTGCTCGGCCTGGGGCTGGCGGCGGATGCGCTGGCTGGTGCTGCCCACCAGGCGGCTCAGCGGCTTGTCGTCGCCGCCGCTGGCGCGCAGGCCGTCGTAGTCGAACGCCAGCGCGGCGCGGTGCTGCATCTGCCGTTGCATGCGTCCGGTCTTGGGCGTGTAGGCGCTGAACTCGAGGCTGCCGAGGGTCAGGTGCGGGATCGGCTCGATGTTGTCGAGTTGTTCCTGTTGCACGGTAGTGGGCGTCGGCAGCTGATGATTGAGGGCGTTGAGCTTGTGGCTGAGGGGCACGATAAGGTGTTCCGGTACATCGGGAGCAAGGGACAGCTGCAGGGCGGTGTGCGGATCCAGGTCGTGGGAAACGGTGCCGACTTCCTGGGTGTCGATATCGAAGTAGTACAGCGGCACCAGCGGCAGCACGCAATCGAGCGGTACCTCGCCGTTGTACCACAGGCCGCGATAGTCGCCGTTGTCCAGGCGTACCCAGCGGAACGCTGCCTGGCGGGGCGCGCCCGGGATCAGCATGGGCAGGCCTTCGATGAACATCATGCGCCCGGTGTCCAGTGCCCGTTGCAGCAGCTCGCCGCCTTCGTGTCCCTTGAGTGGATAGCCGCGCTCATGGCCGTAGGGTGCAGTCTGCGCCGAGAGCTGGCGCAGGATGCGCAGGTCCTCGTCCTTGACGAACTTTGGCGGCTCGTAGAGCAGTTCGTACAGCGACTGGACGCGGCTGTAGCGAATGCCGTGCTCTTCGCGGGTGCCTTTGCGCACACGCAGCGCGCAACTCTGGTCGTCGTTGAGTATCAGCTGGTAGCAGACCATGCGGCCGCGCTTGTCTTGCGTGGCGTCTTGTCGCGGCGCAGGCGGCTCCAGCCCCTGCAGCCAGTGCTGCAGGTGATGGGGCAGCTGGTCGCCGTTGGCCGCGACCTGTCCGTAGCGGTTGGCCAGGGTATAGAGCGCGGCGGCGCAGTGCTTGCAGTTGGTGCCGACCGGACAGGAGCAGTCGCCGCGCACATGGCACTGCCCGGAGGGGCCGGCAGTGATGATGATCCGCTGGCGGTAGACGTTGCCGCCGCTGCCGTGGCAGGTGGATTCGATGCGCGAGTCGCCGTGGGACTGGATCTGCACCAGGCCCTGTTCGGCGTACCGTTCGCCCCGTTGCAGGGTGGCTGCGGAAAAGTCGCGCTTCCAGCTCGGGTTCTCGGCTGCCAGCTTCTGCACATCGGCGTTCACGTCACTGCTCCATCATTTCCGGGTCCGGCAGTGGGATCTTGCGCATGCCGGCCGGCGAAACCCTGAGCAGCAGCGCCAGGTGACCGCCATCGAAGAAGGTCAGCTGGCCGGCCTTCATGTTGCTGTTGTTCTGCTTGAGCTGTTCGCTCTGCAGCACGCTGCCGTTGCCATCGAGCTGGTTGACCCAGAAGTTGGCGTCGACGGCGATGAAGCGATCTTCCCTGATGCTCAGGTTGCCCTCGATGGGGAAGTGGCCGAACTGTTCGTCGCCGACGCCCAGGGCGACAGTCTCGGTGTCCTGCTGCCAGGCCTTGTGCAGCAGCACGGTGTAGTCGGCGGTGGCCTGCAGGCGGGTGACTTCATCACCTAAACCGGTTGGACGCTCGGCGCCTTTTTCCAGGCGCGGCGCGCCGGCGCTCCAGTCTTCCGGAGCGAAGGGGCTGGTGATCGCCGGCACGGCGTTCTGCCGCACCAGGATCATTTCTACCTGGTAGGGGCCTGCGGCGAAGGCAGCCGGCGCGAGCAGGGCCAGCAGCAGGGTCAGGCAACGGATGGCACGCATGAAGCTTCCTTATGGATTTTGTGGAGTGAGGCGCTCGAACAGCGCTTCCAGGGTGTTGAAACGTTCTTCGGGGCGTTCCATCGGCACCAGGAAGCGGAACTGGGTCGCGCCTTCGAACTTGTAGCGTTTGGGCTGGCCCTGGATCAGCTTGATCAGGGTCAGCGGGTCGACCGGGGTCTCGGCCTCGAACTCGAGCTTGCCGCCGTTGGGGCCGGCGTCGACTTTCTTGATGCCGAGCTTTTCCGCCTGCAGCTTGAGCAGGGTCAGGCGCATCAGGTTCTTGGTCGGCTCTGGCAGCAAGCCGAAGCGGTCGATCATTTCCACCTGCAGGTCCTTGAGGCCCTCTTCGTCGGCCGCCGAGGCGATGCGCTTGTAGAGGATCAGGCGTGCATGCACGTCGGGCAGGTAGTCCTCGGGGATCAGCGCCGGCAGGCGCAGGTTGATCTCCGGGCCGCCGCCCAGCGGCTGCTCGAGGTTCGGCTGGTTGCCCTTGCGGATGGCCTTGACCGCGCGCTCGAGCATTTCCATGTACAGGGTGAAGCCGACGGCCTGGATCTGCCCGCTCTGGCCTTCGCCAAGCAGTTCGCCGGCGCCGCGGATCTCCAGGTCGTTGGTGGCCAGGACGAAGCCCGCGCCCAGGTCCTGGGTGTTGGCGATGGCCTCCAGGCGTTTCTCGGCATCGGCACTGATCTTCTGGCGCGGCGGCGTCAGCAGGTAGGCATAGGCCTGGTGGTGGCTGCGCCCGACACGGCCGCGCAGCTGGTGCAGCTGGGCCAGGCCGAACTTGTCGGCGCGCTCGATGACAATGGTGTTGGCGCTGGGCACGTCGATGCCGGTCTCGATGATGGTCGAGGCGATCAGCACGTTGAAGCGCTTGTGGTAGAAGTCGCTCATCACCTGTTCGAGTTCACGCTCGCGCATCTGCCCGTGACCGATGCCGATGCGCGCCTCGGGCACCAGTTCGGCCAGTTCCGCGGCGCACTTCTCGATGGTCTTGACGTCGTTGTGCAGGTAGTACACCTGGCCGCCGCGCAGCAGTTCGCGCAGCAGCGCTTCCTTGACCGTGCTCTTGTTCTGCTCCATGACGAAGGTGCGCACCGACAGGCGCCTGGCCGGCGGAGTGGCGATGATCGACAGGTCGCGCATGCCCGACACCGCCATGTTCAGCGTGCGGGGAATCGGCGTTGCGGTCAGGGTGAGGATGTCCACTTCGCTGCGCAGGGCCTTGAGCTGTTCTTTCTGGCGCACGCCGAAGCGGTGTTCCTCGTCGATGATGGCCAGGCCCAGGTCCTTGAAGCGCACATCATCCTGCAGCAGCTTGTGGGTGCCGATGAGAATGTCGATCTTGCCTTCGGCCAGTTCCGCCGCGGCGCTGGCGACTTCCTTGGCCGACTTGAAGCGGCTCATCACCTCGACCTTCACCGGCCAGTCGGCGAAGCGGTCGCGGAAGCTGTTGTAGTGCTGTTGGGCGAGCAGGGTGGTGGGTACCAGCACCGCCACCTGGCGGCCACTGTGCACGGCGATGAAGGCGGCGCGCATGGCCACTTCGGTCTTGCCGAAGCCGACGTCGCCGCAGACCAGGCGGTCCATGGGCTGGCCAGCGAGCATGTCGGCGCGTACCGCCTCGATGGCGGCCTGCTGGTCGGGGGTTTCCTCGAACGGGAAGCCGGCACTGAAGGTGGCGTAGTCGGCGGCCGGGTCGGCGAAGGCATAGCCTTTGCGCGCGGCGCGGCGGGCATAGATGTCAAGCAGCTCGGCGGCGACGTCGCGCACCTGTTCGGCGGCCTTGCGCTTGGCTTTCTGCCAGGCTTCGGAGCCCAGCCGGTGCAAAGGCGCCAGGGCGTCGTCGCTGCCGGTGTAGCGGGCGATCAGGTGCAGGTTGGCCACCGGCACGTAGAGTTTGGCGCCCTCGGCGTATTCGAGGGTGAGGAACTCGGCGGCCTGGCCGTCGATCTCCAGGGTCGCCAGGCCCAGGTAGCGGCCCACGCCATGGTCGATGTGCACCACCGGGGCGCCTTCGCGCAGCTCGGTGAGGTTCTTGATCACCGCGTCGTTGGCCGCCTCGCCGCGTTTCTCGCGGCGCCGGCGCTGCATCACGCGCTGGCCGAACAGCGGGCTTTCGGCGACCAGGGCCAGGCTGGGGTCGTCCAGCAGCAGGCCGTCGTCCAGCGGCGCGATGGTGATCGCCAGGCGTTCGCCGCCATTGACGAAGTCGGCCCAGCCGTCGACGGTGTGCGGGCGCAGCTTCAGGCGTTCGAGCAGCTCCAGCAGCACTTCGCGTCGGCCCGCCGATTCCGCCGTGAACAGCACCCGGCCGGGGAACTGGTCGAGGAAGTTCGCCAGTTCCGCCAGCGGCTGGTTGGCCTTGGCCTCGATGGCCAGGTTGGGCAGGGCGCGGGCCGGAAAGCGCTCGCGGCCGACGCCGGGCTCGACGTCGTCGGCACCGATCACCACCCGTGGCCATTGCTTGAGGCGGGCGAAGCAGTCCTCCACCGGCATGAACAGCTCCGCCGGCGGCAGCAGCGGTCGGCTGAGGTCGCCGCGGCGCTCTTCATAGCGCCCGCGCACGTCGTTCCAGAAATGCTCGGCGGCCTGCTCCACGCCCGGCAGGGAGAACACCTGGGTGTCCGCCGGCAGGTAGTCGAACAGGGTGGCGGTCTCTTCGAAGAACAGCGGCAGGTAGTACTCGATGCCGGCGGGGATGATGCCGCTGGTGAGGTCCTGGAAGATCGCGCTGCGGCGGAAGTCCACGTCGAAGCGTTCGCGGAAGCGCGCCTTGAAGCGCGTCACCTCGTCCTTCTGCATGGGAAACTCGCGCGCCGGCAGCAGTCGGATCGAGTCGACCTTGTCGATCGAGCGCTGCGACTCCGGGTCGAAGGTGCGCAGGGTCTCGATCTCGTCGTCGAACAGGTCGATGCGGTACGGCTGCTTGCTGCCCATGGGGAACAGGTCGATCAGCGCGCCGCGCACGGCGAACTCGCCATGCTCGTAGACCGTGTCGACGCAGCGGTAGCCGCTGGCCTCGAGGCGCGTGCGCATCTGCTCGACGTCGATCTTCTGGCCGACGTCCAGCACCAGGCTGCTGCCCAGCAGGAAGCGCGTGGGGGCCAGGCGGTGCAGGGCGGTGGTGATCGGCACGACCAGGATGCCGTGGTCCAGCTCCGGCAGCCGGTAGAGGCTGGCGATGCGCTGGGAGATGATGTCCTGGTGCGGCGAGAACAGGTCGTAGGGCAGGGTTTCCCAGTCTGGGAACGGCAGCACCGGCAGCGCCGGCGCGAAGAAGCGCAGCTCCTGCTCGAGGCGGTCGGCCGCCTGGCTGTCGGCGGTCAGCAACAGGGTGAAGCGACCGGCGGTACTGGCCGCCTCGGCGATGGCCAGGCTCAAGGCGGCGCCGGGCAGGTTGCCCCAGGTTTGTTTGCCGGCCGTGGCCGACATTTGCGGTAGGCGCAGAACTGACACGGGAGATCGGACTCCAAGCGATGCGGCAAAGAGGTCGATTGTACCGGTGCCGGGGCTCGCTGTCAGGCTCGCGAGGGCATGACGACGGGGTCTGGCGTCGGCGACAGGCGCTCATTGCCCGATACGCCGAGGGGCGTCATAATGTAGCCCCTTTTTTGTTCCCCTACATGTGGAAGGTTACCGTGACTCAGAAGCCCGACCAGTGTCTTGGTGAGTGGATCGATCGTGAAGCCCTGGCTGAAGCGATGATCCCGCTTATCGGTCAGCTCTACCGCAACAACAACGTGGTGAGCTCGATCTATGGCCGCAGCCTGATCAACCGTTCGGTTATCTCGATCCTCAAAGCCCACCGCTTTGCCCGTCACCGTCAGACCGACGAGACCGAGCTGTCCGTCCACGAGACATTCCCCCTGCTCAAGGCCATGAGCGAGCTGAAACTGGGTGCCGCCTCGGTGGACCTGGGCAAGCTGGCCAACAAGTTCAAGGCCGAAGGCAACGGCCGCAGCGCCGAGCAGTTCGTCCGTGACGAACTGGCCGACGTCGTGGGTCAGCAGAACGCTTCCGCACGCAAGGGCACCGACGTCGTCCTGTACGGCTTCGGCCGTATCGGCCGCCTGCTGGCGCGCATCCTGATCGAGAAGACCGGTGGTGGCGACGGCCTGCGCCTGCGCGCCATCGTCGTGCGCAAGGGCGCCGAGAACGACCTGGTCAAGCGCGCCAGCCTGCTGCGCCGTGACTCGGTGCACGGTCCGTTCGACGGCACCATCGTCATCGATGAAGCCAACAACACCATCACCGCCAACGGCAACCTGATCCAGGTGATCTACGCCAAGAGCCCGAGCGAAGTCGACTACACCCAGTACGGCATCCACGATGCGCTGATCGTCGACAACACCGGCGTATGGCGTGACGCCGACGGCCTCGGCCAGCACCTGGCCTGCCCGGGCGCTGCTCGCGTGATCCTCACCGCACCTGGCAAGGGCGCGCTGAAGAACATCGTGCACGGCATCAACCACGGCGACATCAGCGCCGACGACAAGATCATCTCGGCGGCGTCCTGCACCACCAACGCCATCGTGCCGGTGCTCAAGGCCATCAACGACCAGTACGGCATCGTCAATGGCCACGTCGAAACCGTTCACTCGTTCACCAACGACCAGAACCTGATCGACAACTTCCACAAGGGCAGCCGTCGTGGCCGCGCCGCGCCGCTGAACATGGTCATCACCGAGACCGGTGCCGCCACCGCCGCCGCCAAGGCCCTGCCGGTGCTCAAGGGCAAGCTGACCGGCAATGCCATCCGTGTGCCGACGCCGAACGTGTCGATGGCCATTCTCAACCTGAACCTCGAGAAGGCCACCACCCGCGAAGAGCTGAACGAGTACCTGCGCCAGACCGCCATGCACTCGGAGCTGCACAAGCAGATCGACTACGTCAGCTCCCAGGAAGTGGTGTCCACCGACTTCGTCGGCTCGCGCCACGCCGGTGTGGTCGACGCCGAGGCGACCATCTGCAACGACAACCGCGTTGTCCTGTACGTCTGGTACGACAACGAGTTCGGTTACAGCTGCCAGGTGGTACGCGTGATGGAAGACATGGCTGGTGTGAACCCGCCAGCGTTTCCACGCTGATCCGCTTGTAATGCGTTGAAAAAACGGGAACCTTCGGGTTCCCGTTTTTTTTCTTTCCGCCTCGCTGCTATCGATGTGGGAGCGGCCTTGTGTCGCGAAAGGGCTGCGCAGCAGCCCCGGCAATTGTGGTGGCGTTGCAGAAATCCCGGGGCCGCTTTGCGGCCCTTTCGCGACACAAGGCCGCTCCCACATCGACCGCGTGGGCAGGTCAATCGAGAGATCTAAGTTGCGCACAGTTCTTCTGCTTTGCCTGTTGTTGCTGTCAGCCTGCAATCAAGGCCCCACCCTCGAGCGCTTCGGCGGCCCGACCATGGGCAGCAGCTACAGCATCCAGTACGTGCGCCAACCCGGCGGCCCTGCGCCCGACCAGGTCCAGGCCGAGGTCGAGGCCATCCTCCAGGCCATCGACGCCCGCTACTCCACCTACCGCGGCGACTCTACCGTCAGCCGTTTCAACCAGCTCCCGGCCAATCAGTGCCTGCCCATCGACGCCGACCTGTTCGAGCTGGCCAGCTTCGGCCAGCACCTGGCCGAGCAGAGCCGGGGTGCCTTCGACCTCACCGTTGAGCCACTGCTCGACCTCTGGGGCTTTGGCCCGCAGGCCCGCGAGATGCACGTGCCCGACCCGCAGGCGCTGGCACGTGCACGTGAGCGTGTGGGCTACCGGCACCTGCGCATCGAGGGTGACGCCCTGTGCAAGGACGCCCCCATCGAGCTGGACTTCAACAGCATCGCCGCTGGCCACGCCGTCGACCTGATCGCCCAGCGCCTGCGCGGCATGGGCATCGAGGCGTTTCTCGCCGAAGCCACCGGCGAGCTCAAGGTCGTGGGCCGCAAGCCCGACGGCAGTGCCTGGCGGGTGGCCCTGGAGCTGCCGCGCGAGGATCGCCAGATCGCCCGCCAGGTCATCGACGTGGAGGACATGGCCGTGTCGACCTCGGGTGACTATCGGCATTATTTCGAGGACAATGGCCGGCGCTATTCGCACACCTTCGACGCCCATCTCGGGCGCCCGGTCGAGCACGACCTGGCGGCGGTGACGGTGCTCGACGGCTCGGCGCTGCAGGCCGACGGCTACTCGACCCTGCTGTTGATCCTCGGGCCGCAGCAGGGCTGGGATTTCGCCGTCGCCCACGGCATTGCCGCGGTACTGGTGACCCGGGTCGAGGGTGGTTTCGTCTCCCGTTCCACGCCGGCCTTCGAGCGGGTGGTGAAAGGCGAGTGAAAGGCAAGCCACGGATGATCAATGCCAGGGAAGCGGTGAAACGACATGTAGTGCAGGCAATAATGGCCTACGACGCGACCAAGGGTTAATGTGCGCGGCGTTCACGCTTGATTAGACTGCACCCGAATTTTCTCATGGCGCCCCGGCGACATGATCGCGCCCCGCGGCCATCCGGCCGGCGGGCCAGTTCTGAAGGAGTACGCATGGCTGTCTACAACTACGACGTAGTGGTGCTGGGTTCCGGCCCGGCCGGAGAAGGCGCGGCAATGAACGCCGCCAAAGCAGGGCGCAAGGTGGCCATGGTCGACAGCCGTCGCCAGGTCGGCGGTAACTGCACCCACCTGGGCACCATCCCGTCCAAGGCGCTGCGTCACTCCGTGCGGCAGATCATGCAGTTCAACACCAACCCGATGTTCCGCGCCATCGGCGAGCCGCGCTGGTTCTCCTTCCCCGACGTGCTCAAGAGCGCCGAGAAAGTCATCAGCAAGCAGGTTGCCTCGCGTACCGGCTACTACGCGCGCAACCGCGTCGATGTGTTCGTCGGCACCGGCAGCTTCGCCGACGAGCAGACCGTCGAAGTGGTCTGCCCCAACGGCGTGGTCGAGAAGCTCAACGCCAAGCACATCATCATTGCCACCGGCTCGCGTCCGTATCGCCCGGCCGACATCGACTTCCACCACCCGCGGGTCTACGACAGCGACACCATCCTCAGCCTGAGCCACACCCCACGCAAGCTGATCGTCTACGGCGCCGGGGTGATCGGTTGCGAATACGCCTCGATCTTCAGCGGCCTGGGTGTGCTGGTCGAGCTGGTCGACAACCGCGGCCAGCTGCTGAGCTTCCTCGACTCGGAAATCTCCCAGGCGCTGAGCTACCACTTCAGCAACAACAACATCACCGTGCGCCACAACGAGGAATACGACCGCGTCGAAGGCCTGGACAACGGGGTGATCCTGCACCTGAAATCGGGCAAGAAGATCAAGGCCGACGCCTTGCTGTGGTGCAACGGCCGTACCGGCAACACCGACAAGCTGGGCCTGGAGAACATCGGCATCAAGGTCAACAGCCGTGGCCAGATCGAAGTTGACGAGACCTACCGCACCAGCGTGCCGAACATCTATGGCGCCGGTGACGTGATCGGCTGGCCGAGCCTGGCCAGCGCCGCCCACGACCAGGGCCGCTCGGCCGCCGGCAGCATCGTCGACAACGGCAGCTGGCGCTTCGTCAACGACGTGCCAACCGGCATCTACACCATTCCGGAGATCAGCTCGATCGGCAAGAACGAGCAGGAGCTGACCCAGGCCAAGGTGCCCTATGAAGTGGGCAAGGCCTTCTTCAAGAGCATGGCCCGCGCGCAGATCGCCGGCGAGCCGCAGGGCATGCTGAAGATCCTGTTCCACCGCGAGACCCTGGAAGTCCTCGGTGTGCACTGCTTCGGCTACCAGGCCTCGGAGATCGTCCATATCGGCCAGGCGGTGATGAACCAGCCGGGCGAACAGAACAACCTGAAGTACTTCGTCAACACCACCTTCAACTACCCGACCATGGCCGAGGCCTATCGGGTAGCTGCCTACGATGGACTGAACCGGCTTTTTTGAGCGGCTCCGACCGGTGGCCTGAGCCGGTCGGGGAGACCGATTTCAGCCCTACCCGAGGGTGGTCCTGGCCAAACCGGGAAAGTCTGTAATCAGGCTGTCCACGCCAAAGTCGGCGAGCCGGCGCATCAGCGCCGGTTCGTTGACCGTCCATACCGACACATGCAGGCCCTGGCGCTGCGCCTTGATCAGGCGTTCGGGGGTGCACAGCGTCCAGTTCAACGCCAGCATCTCGCAGTCGTAGTTCTGCGCGACCTTCAGCGGGTCGAGCCAGGCGTACTCGGCAACCAGTCCGCGCTTGATGTCGGGTACCAGCTCCTGGGCGGCGCCCAGCACTTCCCGTGAGCTCGAGGTGATGGTCACCTTGTCCAGCAGGCCATGCTGCTGGGCCAGTTCGCGGATCGCCAGCACGGTGCTGGCGGCGCGGGTGCGCGAGGCGCTCTTGACCTCCAGCTGCCAGTGCTCGAACGGGCACTTCTCGAACAACTCCTCGAGCCGCGGGATGGGGCAGGGCTGCACATGGCCCGGGCCGCCCTTGCGCGCATCGTAGGTGACCAGCTCGGCGGCGGTGTGCTCGACCACCTTGCCGCGCCGGCCAGTGGTGCGCTTGAGGGTCGGATCATGGATTACCATCAGCTCGTTGTCGGCCGACAGGTGCAGGTCGAGTTCGCAGCGGGTCACGCCATGGGACAGGCACTGGCGAAAGCTCTGCAGGGTATTCTCGGGCGCTTCGCCCTTGGCGCCGCGGTGGCCATAGATCAAGGTCACGTTCGTTCCTTCAAATCAGAGAGAAAAGGGCTTCAGGAAGCGGGGGCGTTCTGTTCCAGCGCCTGGCGTCGTTGCTGTTGCTGGCGCTGCAGGATGTAGCGGGCCAGCAGCTGGCGCTGGGCGTCGGTCATGTCGATGAACTCGGTGCCTACCTCGTAATCGCCATCCGGGCGCGGGTCGCAGTGGGTGACCCGGCCGCGTAGGAGCAGGCCATGGGCGCGGGGCATCAGCACCATCTTCACCTTGACCCGGGTGCCGGGGTCGATCTTCTGCGCCTGGGCGAACTCGATGCCGCCTTCAGAGATGATCACCGGCTGCGGCTGGCCGATTTCGCCGATCAGGGTCTGGGCGACCACGGCGCTGAGCAAGTCGAGACGTTTGTTCTGGGCGCGCAGGAAGGCGGCCAGGGTGCGGTCTTTTTCGCTCAGCTGGCGCAACAGGTGCTGCGACTCGAAGTCCGAAAGGTGCAGTTCGCTGAGCAGGTTGAACAGCTCGGAATCATCCTGCAACAGTTCTGTTTCAAGGGCTTCGGCCGCGCTAAGGGGGCTGATTTGAAGTGCGATCCGATCTTCGATGCGGTAGTATTCGCGGCGATCTTCTTCGTCTAATGTCGTCATGGCGAACCCAAGGTTACGGCGGTGGTCCGAGTGTAAAGCCGCCGTAGGCGCCTCGCCACAAGGACGTTCCCTTTCATCCGAACAAGCCCCGACATGTTCAGACCTCTATTCGTATTCATCGGTACGCGTTACACCCGTGCCAAGCGCCGCAATCACTTCGTCTCGTTCATTTCGCTCACCTCGATGATCGGCCTCGCCCTGGGCGTGGTGGTGATGATCGTGGTGCTCTCGGTGATGAACGGGTTCGACCACGAGATGCGTACCCGCGTGCTGGGTATGATCCCCCATGCAACGCTGGAGACCGGCCAGCCGATCGACGACTGGCAGGCCCTCGCCTCTAAAGTAAAGCAGAATCCGCAGGTGCTGGCGGTCGCGCCATTCACACAGATGCAGGGCCTGCTGACCCATGAAGGCAAGGTGCAGAAGGTGCTGCTCAACGGTATCGACCCGGCCCGCGAGCGCGAGGTGTCGATCATCGACAAGTTCGTCCTCGACGGCAGCCTCGACAAGCTGGCCCCGGGCGAGTGGGGCATCATGATCGGCGACAAGGCCGCGCAGAAACTGGGCGTGGGCATCGGCGACAAGCTGACTTTCGTTGCCCCCGAGGTCAGCGTCACCCCGGCGGGGATGTTCCCGCGCATGAAGCGCTTTACCGTGGTCGGCACCTTCCATGTCGGCGCCGGCGAGATCGACGGCTATCTGGGCCTGACCAACATCGCCGACCTGTCGCGCCTGCACCGCTGGAAGGCCGACCAGGTCCAGGGCGTGCGCCTGAAGTTCGACGACCTGTTCCAGGCCCCGCGGGCCTCTTGGGCCATCGCCCAGCAGCTGGGCGAGCAGGAGTTCTACCCGCGTGACTGGACCCGCACCCACGGCAACCTGTACCAGGCGATCCGCATGGAGAAATCCATGATCGGCCTGCTGTTGCTGCTGATCGTCGCGGTGGCGGCGTTCAACATCATTTCCACCCTGGTGATGGTGGTCAACGACAAGCGCGGCGACATCGCCATCCTGCGCACCCTGGGCGCCACGCCCGGGCAGATCATGGCCATCTTCATGGTCCAGGGCACGGTGATCGGCGTGGTCGGCACGCTGATCGGCGCGGTCCTGGGCATCCTCGGCGCGCTTAACGTGAGCGCGGCCATCGCCGGCATCGAGACCCTGATCGGGCACAAGTTCCTCAATGCCGATGTGTACTTCATCGATTACCTGCCGTCGCAGATCCAGGCCCAGGACGTGTACATGGTCTGTGGTGCGGCGCTGGTCCTGAGTTTCTTCGCCACCCTGTATCCGGCCTGGCGCGCCTCGCGCACCCAGCCGGCGGAGGCGCTACGTTATGAGTGAGTCGCGCATGAGTGATAAAGCCGTGTTGAGCTGCCGCAACCTGGGCAAGAGCTACGAGGAAGGCCCGGAGTCGGTCCAGGTCTTGTCGGGGTTGAACCTCGAACTGCACCCGGGCGAGCGGGTGGCCATCGTCGGCAGCTCGGGCTCGGGCAAGAGTACCTTGCTCAACCTGCTCGGCGGCCTCGACACCCCGAGCCAGGGCAGCGTCTGGCTGGCCGGCGAGGAGCTGTCGGCGCTGGGCGAGCGGGCCCGCGGCCTGCTGCGCAACCGCGCCCTGGGCTTCGTCTACCAGTTCCACCACCTGCTGGCGGAGTTCACCGCCCTGGAAAACGCCTGCATGCCGCTGCTGATCGGCAAGACGCCGATCGCCGAGGCCCGCGAGCGTGCCGAGGCGCTGCTCAAGCGCGTTGGCCTGGGGCATCGGTTGAATCACAAGCCGGCCGAGCTGTCCGGTGGTGAGCGCCAGCGTGTGGCGATCGCCCGCGCCCTGGTCAACCGCCCGGGCCTGGTCATGCTCGACGAGCCCACTGGCAACCTCGACCACCACACCGCCCAGGGTATCCAGGAACTGATGCAGGAGCTGTCGAATCACTCGCAGACCGCATTCCTGGTTGTGACCCACGACCTCAACCTGGCGCGGCAGATGGACCGTGTGCTGCGCCTGGAAGACGGGCACCTGGTGGCGATCTGAGTCGCCTGCATGGGGCGGCCTGAGGCGGCCCCGATTCATTTTTCACTTGGGTGTCCTCGTTCATGTTCAGACCCTTGTCGTTGTTCATCGGTGCCCGCTACACCCGTGCCAAGCGCCGCAACCACTTCATCTCGTTCATCTCGATGACTTCGATGATCGGCCTGTCGCTCGGCGTGCTGGCGATGATCACGGTGCTGTCGGTGATGAACGGCTTCCAGCGCGAGATGAGCTCACGCGTGCTGGGCCTGGTGCCCCATGCCGCGATTCTCGGCGCGCAGCCGCTGGACGACTGGCGCAAGGTCGCCAGCGCCGCCGAAAGCAACCCGGCGGTGATGGCCGCGGCGCCGATCACCGAGATGGAGGGCATGCTCTCGTACAAGGGGGCGATGCAGCCGATCCAGGTCGCCGGCATCGACCCGGCCGAGGAGGGCAAGGTCTCCATCGTCACCCAGCATATTGTCCAGGGCAGCCTGCAGGACCTGGTGCCGGGCGAGTACGGCGTGGTCATCGGTGAATTGACCGCCCGGCGCTTTCGCCTGAATACCGGCGACAAGCTGACCCTGATCGTTCCGGAAATCAGCAAGGAGCCGGGCGGCATCACCCCGCGCATGCAGCGCCTGACCGTGGTCGGCATCTTCAAGGTCGGCGCCGAACTGGATGGCTCCCAGGCCTACATCCATATCGCCGATGCCGGCGAGATGCAGCGCTGGGCGCCGGGCCAGGTGCAGGGCGTGCGGCTGAAGCTGCATGACCTGTACGCTGCGCCGCAGGTGTCCAAGGCCATCGCTGCGGGGCTGGGCGACGGCTACCGTGCCGATGACTGGTCGCACACCCAGGGCAGCCTGTTCAGCGCCATGAAAATGGAAAAGACCATGATCGGCCTGCTGCTGATGATGATCATCGCTGTGGCTGCCTTCAATATCATCGCCACCCTGGTGATGGTGGTGAACGACAAGGGCGCGGATATCGCCATCCTGCGCACCATCGGCGCGACGCCGGCGCAGATCATGGGCACGTTCATGGTCCAGGGCAGCCTGATCGGCATCGTCGGCACCCTGATCGGTGGCGTGCTCGGGGTGATCCTGGCACTGAACGTCAGCGCCGTGGTCGGCTGGATCGAGCGGGTCAGTGGGCAGCACATCTTCACCTCCGACATCTACTTCATCAGCAGCCTGCCCTCGGAGCTGCAGTGGGGCGATGTGGCGATCATCTGCGTGGCTGGGCTGGTGATGAGCTTCCTGGCGACCCTCTATCCTGCGTACCGCGCTTCGCAGATCGAACCGGCGATGGCGTTGCGTTACGAGTAAGGCAGGGGCGCTTTGCGCCCCTTTCGCCGGCTTGCCGGCGATGGGCTGCGCAGCAGCCCTCTAGGCAGGCAACTCGATCACGAAGCGCGTCCACCCACCTTCGCACTGGGCCCGAATATTCCCACCGTGCGCCTGCACGATCGAGCGGGTGATGGCCAGCCCCAGGCCCGCATGCTCGCTGCTGCCCTCCTGGCGCGCCGGGTCTGCCCGATAGAAACGGTCGAACAGCCGCTCCAGCAGTTGCGGGGCGATTGCCGGGCCACTGTTGGCCACCTCGATGCGCAACCCCGGCGCAAGGCTCACACGAATCTCGCCCCCCGCCGGGGTGAAGCGCAGGGCATTGTCCAGCAGGTTCGACAAGGCCCGGCGCAGCATGTGTCGGTCGCCCTCGGCATGCGCCTGGCCCTCGCGAGACAGCCTGACCTCGGCTTCCTCAGCCAGCGGCGCGTAATACTCCAGCAGCGCATCGACCTCGATCGCCAGGTCCAGCGCCTGACTATTGGGCATCAGCAGACCGTGGTCGGCCTTGGCCAGATAGAGCATGTCGTTGACCAGCTGGGCCATCCACTGCAGTTCCTCGAGATTGCCATGCAGGGCCTCGCGGTACTCCTCGAGGCTGCGTGGGCGGGTGAGGGTGACCTGGGTGTGGGTCAGCAGGTTGGACAGCGGTGTGCGCAACTCGTGGGCGATGTCGGCGGAGAACGCCGACAGGCGTTGGAAAGCATCGTCCAGGCGCTGCAGCATGGCATTGACCGCGCCGGCCAGCTCGGCCAGTTCCTCGGGCATCTCGGCGGCCGGCAGGCGAGTGGTTAGCGAGCGGGCGTTGACGCTGGCGGCGACCTTGCCCATCCGCCGCAGCGGCTTCAGGCCACGGCGCACGGCCCAGGCACCCAGCAGCGCGGTGGCCAGCGCGCTGAGGCCGACCGTGAGCCAGATCAGGCGCTGCATGCCTTGCAGGAAGTGCTGGTGATGGGTGATGTCGAGGAACAAGGTCAACTGCGGCGAGTCGGGCCGGGTTTCGTCCAGCGGCAGGCTCAGTCCGCGGTAGTCGTTGCCCTGGGTATGCAGCGTGGCCAGGCCGGGCTGGGCCGGGGCGTCCGGCAGGTCGCCGCGGCTGGCGAACCAGGTGGTGCCGTCGACCGCGCGCACGCGCAAGGCCAGGTCGGACTGGTGGCTGAGCTCGTTGAGCAGCCCCGGCAGGCGCGTGGCCAGTTGCTCGGGGGTGGTGACGCCGTCGAGCAGGCTGCGCATCAGCGACAGGCGGCCGCTGAGCAGTTGCTGGTCGAGCTCGACGAAGTGCTGCTCGCTGGCGCGGCTGAACAGCAGGCCGGCGCCCAGCGAAACACTGGCGGTGCAGGCGGCGAACAGCAGCGCCAGGCGACGGCCGAGGGACAGGCGGCGCATCAGTCCTGGCGCTCCTCGAGCACGTAGCCCATGCCGCGCACGGTATGGATCAGCTTGGTGGCGTGATGGTCGTCGATCTTCAGGCGCAGGCGGCGGATGGCCACCTCGATGACGTTGGTGTCGCTGTCGAAGTTCATGTCCCACACCTGCGAGGCGATCAGCGACTTGGGCAGCACCTCGCCCTGGCGGCGCAGCAGCAGTTCGAGCAGGGCGAATTCCTTGGCGGTCAGGTCGACGCGCTGGCCGGCGCGTTCGGCGCGGCGGCGGATCAGGTCCAGGCGCAGGTCGGCCAGGTTCAGGCAGGTGTCCTGGCTGGCGCTGGCGCCTCGGCGCAGCAGGCTGCGCACCCGGGCCAGCAGTTCGGAGAAGGCGAATGGCTTGACCAGGTAGTCGTCAGCGCCCAGCTCCAGGCCGTGGACGCGGTCCTCGACGGCATCTCGGGCGGTGAGGAACAGCACCGGCGTTTCCAGCCCGGCCTGGCGCACGGCCTGGAGAATCTGCCAACCGTTGCGCCCCGGCAGCATCACATCGAGGATCAGCAGGTCGTGGTCACCGGTCAGGGCCAGGTGCTGGCCGGTGTCGCCATCGTTGGCAAGCTCAGTGACGAAGCCGGCTTCGCTCAGGCCCTGGCTCAGGTACTGGCCGGTCTTGGCCTGGTCTTCGACGATCAGCAGTTTCATGTGTTTACCAATGTTCGGATCAGCGTGATGCCGAAATCATACGTGACGATCTGGCGGCCTGCCCAAGCTGACAACGTTGTAATCTTCCCGTCAGCCAGCTGCCAGCCAGCCTTTTCGAGAATGGTCTCATTCTCCCAGAACGACCCGGAGTCACCCATGAAACACCTGTTCATCGCTGCCGCCCTCGCACTGGTCAGCCTGCCGAGCTTTGCCGACAACGGCAAACCCTTCGCCTTCGGCGAGCCGGCCGAGGCGGCCAAGGCCACCCGCACCATCGAGGTGGTACTCAAGGACATCGCCTTCGAACCGAAGAGCATCAAGGTCAAGGCTGGCGAGACCGTGCGCTTCGTGCTGGTCAACGAAGGCAAGCTGCCCCACGAGTTCAACCTGGGCGACAAGGCCATGCACGCCGAGCACCAGAAGGAAATGATCGCCATGCAGGGCAAGATGTTCACCGCCGGCATGAACCACGAAGGCATGGACCATGGCCAGATGGATCACGGCCAGATGGGCGCTGGCCACGGTCATGCGGGTGGCAACACCGTGCTGGTACAGCCCGGCCAGCGCGCCGAGCTGACCTGGACCTTCCGCAAGTCGGCGCCCATCGAGTTCGCCTGCAACGTGCCTGGCCACTACCAGGCGGGCATGGTCGGGCCGCTGACCATCGAGTGACATCGGCTCCAAGGCGGGGTGCAAAACCGGTAGACTAGGGCAATTTCGAACCTTCAGGTCAGTTTCCATGCATCCCGCCGCCGAACACTCCCCGCTGGGCAAGTCCAGCGAATACATCGCCACCTACACCCCTTCGCTGCTGTTCCCGATTCCCCGCTTGGCCAAATGGGCCGAGCTGGGCGTGAGTGGCGACGCGCTGCCGTGGCAGGGCGTGGACTTCTGGAACTGCTTCGAACTGTCCTGGCTGCTGCCCTCGGGCAAGCCGGTGGTGGCCATCGGTGAGTTCGCCATCCCGTGCGATTCGCCGAACATCATCGAGTCCAAGTCCTTCAAGCTGTACCTCAACTCGTTGAACCAGACGGTGTTCGAGTCGGTAGCGGCGTTGCAGGCGTGCCTGGTGCAGGACCTGTCCGCCGCAGCCGGCAAGCCGGTCGGGGTCAAGGTCAGCACCCTGGCCGAGGTAGAGGGGCAGGGCGTGACCACGCTACCGGGCCAGTGCATCGACGCGCTGGATGTGAACATCAGCAACTACGAGCAGCCGCAACCGGAGCTGCTGCGTTGCGCGTCGGAGCGCGTGGTGGAAGAGACCGTGCACAGCCACCTGCTCAAATCCAACTGCCCGGTCACCGGCCAACCGGACTGGGGTAGCGTGGTGGTGGAGTACAAGGGGCAGGCGCTGGATCATGCCAGCCTGCTGACCTACCTGATCAGCTTCCGCCAGCATGCCGACTTCCACGAACAATGCGTGGAGCGGATCTACCTGGACCTGAAGAACCTGCTCAAGCCTGAGCACCTGACGGTGTATGCACGCTACGTGCGCCGCGGTGGGCTGGATATCAACCCGTACCGCAGCACTGGGGCGATCAGCCCGCAGAACCTGCGATTGGTGCGTCAGTAATGTAATGGGGCCGCGTTTGCGGCCCCATTCGGTTCAGATCCCCATGCTGTGCAGGTGATTGGCGATATTGCGCAGGATGGCGGTAAGGTCTGGGTGATCGGCCTCGAAACGTTCAACGGCGGTATTGACCCCATCGACCAGGTTGTTGTCGTTGGTCGCTTCCTCGAGCTTGATCTGGGCTTCGATCTGCTGCATCAGTTCATGCAGGTGTTCGCGCTCTTCCAGCGAGAGCGGTGGATTGCGGTCCAGTTGCTCGCGCAGGCTATCGAGTTGCTCTTGCAGTTCGCGGGCAGGCATTGTTCGTTCTCCATCAATGACTTGGCAAGCCATGGACCTCGGCGACACGGTAAAGGTTCTGGCCTGCCTTCTAGCGTAATCCACCTGCCGCAGCTTTGCATGACCCGCATCAACGGGGATGTATCAGGGTTTCTCGCCCCTGTGTCGGCGCTGGGCAATGTCCGCAAGGCAGGTGTCGAGGGATTCCAGGTGATCGATCACCGAGTGCACGCCCAGGCCGAATAGCGCCAGGGTCGCCTTGCCACGGGTGCGCTCCTGTTCCTGCCGGGTCATGGCCTGCCATTGACTGGGGCCGAGGTCGCAGGCCGCCAGGCCCACCGTCCACAGGCCGGCGTTGAGCCCGGCCTGCAGCAACCGTGGCTCACCGCTGACCAGCACGCAGCCTTCCAGGCGCTGGCTGTCGAGGCTCATCAGCGCCTGCCAGCAGGCGTTGGGCGCCGGCCATTTGCAGCCGTTGACCAGATGGCCCGGTAGCCAGCCGGGCAGCACGCTGCTCAGGCGCTTGCCCTGGGCGGCGCTGAGCTCGTCGAGCCAGATGCACGGCACCGCCTGCGCGCGCAGGCGGTGAAGGGAGTCGAGGGCGCCGGGGGCGGGCATGGGGCTGCCGTCGTTTGCCTGGACCAGGCAGCCGCGCAGTCCGAACAGCACGGCGGTGAAGGCGGGTGCGTCTTGCATGGCAACGTCCCTAAATACCCCGCAAGCTACCCGGCGATTGTGACCAAGGGATGACGACTACAGTTGTTCACGAAATCTTGACAGAGATATGTAAAACTACCGTTCAGCCAGCAAGCCAGTATACTTGCGCCCTATCGAGCAGCGCGCCATAGGCCGTTGCCGCCGTGAAATCCGATGGAGAAACATCTATGCGTAGGATCGGTGCCGGAGTGATCGAGCGAGTCACCCAGGCCTGTGTCTGCGCCAGCTTGCTGCTGGCGCCCGTGGCAGCCACCCAGGCGGCAACCGAGGAGGATCCGTGGGAGTCGGTCAACCGACCGATCTTCAGGTTCAACGATGTCCTCGACACCTATGCCCTCAAGCCGCTGGCCCAGGGTTACCAGTACGTCACCCCGCAGTTCCTCGAGGATGGCATCCACAACATCTTCCGCAACCTGGGCGACGTCACCAACCTGGCCAACAACGTGCTGCAGCTCAAGCCTCGAGCGGCGGGCATCGACACGGCGCGGCTGATCGTCAACACCACCTTCGGCCTGGGCGGTTTCTTCGACGTCGGCACCAAGATGGGCCTGCAGCGCAGCGACGAGGACTTCGGCCAGACCCTCGGCTACTGGGGCGTGCCCAGCGGGCCGTACGTGGTCATTCCGTTCCTTGGCCCGAGCACCGTGCGTGACGGCCTGGCCAAGTACCCGGACACCTACACCGAACCCTACCGCTACATCGACCATGTGCCGACCCGCAACTCGATCTTCGCGATGGACGTGATCGACACCCGCGCCAGCCTGCTGTCGGCGGAGAAGCTGATCCAGGGCGACAAGTACATCTTCCTGCGCAATGCCTACCTGCAGAACCGCGAGTTCAAGGTCAAGGACGGCCAGGTCGAAGACGACTTCTGATCGACCGGCTTACGAAAAAGGCGACCTTCGGGTCGCCTTTTTCGTAACAGTTCAATGCATGGCCAGGATGCGCAGGCCGAACTTCTGCGCGCCGCCGGGCTGGTCGGCGATCCACACCACTTCGGTGCTGGCATGCAGGCCGGCGAGGGCGGCGTGGTCGGAGTCGATGCGCACCTCGAGCTGGTCGCCCACTTTGAATCGCTGCGGTGCCTGGACCTGCATGCCGCTGCTGGAGAGGTCGATGCACACGGCACTGATCACCTGGCCGGCGTGCAGCAGGCTGACCTCGGCTTCAATGCGCATGCGTATGAAATCGCGTTTTTCGCTGTAATCCACGGGGGGCTGGGACATGCTTGCATCCTTTCGTCAGGTTGCGCCGATGTGCTTTCTTATAACGCCGGGTGATTTGCCCTGTAAAGTGCGGGGGAGTCTTCCTTGCCATGCTTGAAACGCCAGGCGGATGGGAGTACCGTCAGCGCCTTACAGGGCACCTCGCTATTTGCCGGACCAGTCTTCTTGTCCTACAACTCAAATAGAGAGTGGCTAAAGAGCATTCCAGTAGCCGTCTGTCGGTCTTCCACAGTCGCTACGCCAACCCAAATCTGGCGCCGTTCGCCCACATGCAGAAACCCAGTGCAACGCTGCTGATCATCGATGACGACGAGGTGGTCCGTGCCAGTCTCGCCGCCTATCTGGAAGACAGCGGCTTCAGCGTCCTTCAGGCCGGCAACGGCCAGCAGGGCCTCCAGGTCTTCGAAGCACACCAGCCCGACCTCGTGATCTGCGATCTGCGCATGCCGCAGATGGGCGGCCTTGAACTGATCCGCCGGATCAGCGAGCGCGCGCCGCAGTTGCCGGTGATCGTGGTGTCCGGTGCCGGCGTCATGAGCGACGCGGTCGAAGCCTTGCGCCTGGGCGCGGCGGACTACCTGATCAAGCCCTTGGAAGACCTGGCCGTGCTCGAGCACTCGGTGCGCCGCGCCCTCGATCGCTCGCGTCTGGTGCTGGAAAACCAGCGCTACCGGGAGAAGCTCGAAGCGGCCAACCGCGAGCTGGAGGCCAGTCTGCACCTGCTGCAGGAGGACCAGACCGCCGGTCGCCAGGTGCAGATGAACATGCTCCCGGAAAACCCCTGGGTGGCTGGCGAGTTCGCCTTCGAGCACCAGATCATTCCGTCGCTGTACCTGTCGGGCGATTTCGCCGACTACTTCCGTGTGGATGACCGGCGCATCGCCTTCTACCTGGCGGACGTCTCCGGTCACGGCGCCTCGTCGGCGTTCGTCACGGTGCTACTCAAGTTCATGACCACGCGCCTGCTGTTCGAATTCAAGCGTGGCGGTAAAATGCGCGAGTTCAAGCCTTCGCAGGTGCTCAGCCACATCAACCGTGGGCTGATCAACTGCAAGCTGGGCAAGCATGTGACCATGGTCGGTGGCGTCATCGACGAGGACACCGGCCTGCTCACCTACAGCGTCGGCGGCCACTTGCCGCTGCCGGTGCTGTACACCCCGGGCCAGGCCCGCTACCTCGAAGGCCGCGGCCTGCCGGTGGGGTTGTTCGACGAGGCCAGCTACCAGGACCAGGTGCTGGAACTGCCACCGCAGTTCAGCCTCACCCTGATGTCCGATGGCATTCTGGACCTTTTGCCCGGGGACACACTCAAAGATAAGGAAGCGGCCTTGCCGGAAATCGTCAAGGCGGCAGGTGGTAGCCTGGAGGGGCTGCGCCAACGATTCGAATTGGCTACGCTTGGGGAGATGCCGGATGATATCGCCCTATTGGTGTTGAGCAGGAACCTTGAATGAGTACTGGTAGAATCCAGTTCGCCGAGCAGAGCGGGACCTTCGTTCTGAAATTTGTCGGTGAAGTGCGCCTGACCCTGTGTTCGGCGCTGGATGCGACGATCGAGAAGATCTTCACCGCGCTGAACTTCTCGGCCATCGTCATCGACCTGACCGAAACCGAGAGCATCGACAGTACCACCCTCGGCCTGCTGGCCAAGCTGTCGATCCTGTCCCGGCAGAAGGTTGGCCTGCTGCCCACCCTGGTCACCACCAACCCGGACATTTCCCGCCTGCTGCAGTCCATGGGCTTCGACCAGGTGTTCAACATCGTCGACCGCCCGGTGCCGTGCCCGGAATGCCTGACCGATCTGCCGTCCCAGGACCAGGACGAGAGCGTGGTGCGTTCCAAGGTGCTGGAGGCGCACAAGATCCTCATGGGCTTGAACGACTCCAACCGTGAAGCTTTTCATGACCTGGTGAGCGCGCTCGAGCGGTCCTGAACCTGCGCTGAACCTGCCGACACCATCGCGGGAGCTTTCGATGGTGTCAGTCCTGGATGAACGCCGTAGCCGGCGAGCCATCCGCATTCAGCTGAAACACCCGCTCCGGCCGCCCCTGGCCATCGAAGAACACCTGCCCCAGCCCCGCGCTGTTCCACAACCGCTCCCCGGCCTTGCTGCGGCTAGGCGTGCGCGGCACCACTTGCATTTCCCGGCGCTTGGTGAACCAGTTGAGCGGCGAGCGCGGTGAGTACAGCCAGCGGTTGAGCCGGTCGAGCACATCCAGCAGGCGCCGGGGAAACTCGTTCTTGATCCCGCTGCTGGTCACCTGCCACAGGTGCGGGCTGCGCTGGCGGTGGCGGATCAGCACTTCGTAGACGAACGAATAATGCACGTCGCCCGACAGCACCACGTAGTGCCCCGGCGTGCGCGAATGGCGGAAGATGTTGAGGATCACCTGCGCCGCGCCGCGATGGGCCATCCAGTTCTCCGCATCCACCAGCAGCGGGTAGCCCAGGGCGCTGAACACCCGCTGCACGGTCTCGATCAGCTTGACCCCGAAGATCGGCGCCGGCGACACGATGATCGCCGAAGGGTGGTCGAGCAGCGCCTGCTGCAGTTCGCTCAGCGCCTCCCAGTCCAGCAGGCCGGAGGGCTTGCCCAGGTTGCTTTCGCTGCGCCAGCGGCGGGTGCGGGTGTCCAGCACCAGCAGTGGCGGGTCGCTGGGCAGCGCGTACTGCCAGCCCTGGAAGCGCAGCAGCTCGCCGATCAGCTCATCCCTTGCCTCGTTCAGTTGCCGGCATTGCCCGACCAGCACCGCGCAACCGTCCGGATCGTTGCCCCAGCCCTGGCACAGCAGATAGCCGAGCAAAGCGTTACCGATGATGCGCCGCGAGAACGGGTGGCCGTAGGCGGTTTGTTCCCATTGCGCCGACAGGTTCCAGTCGTCGGTGATGTCGTGGTCGTCGAAGATCATCAGGCAGGGCAGGTGGGCCATCACCCGCGCCACCTGGCCGAGGCCGTCACGGAAGGCCTCGATCAGTGGCAGTTCGCGCTGATAACGAGCCTGGCGCTGCTCGGTCAGGCCCTCCGGCATCTCCAACCCCGCCAGCGTCCACGGTAGCGGCGACCAGACCAGCAGGTACATGGCCATGATCTCGGCGAAGGTCACCAGGTGGTTGTCGGCGTTGCTGGACGAGAAGATCGGCTTGCGCTTGCCGCCGAAGAAGCGTTCGCGCAGGGTTTCGTTGCCTTCCTGGGCCGGCAGCAGGTCGGCGCGGTGGTAGTAGCAGGCCGGATGGCGATAGAGCGCGGCGCCGCTGTCGACCAGGGCGCCATCGAGGGACTCGTCGAACAGGCCCAGACGCTCGATCAGCGTGTGGATGGCACGCAGCATGGGGCCGGCGACATCGTCGGCATAGACTTGGTCACCGCTCATCAGCAGCACGGCGGGGCGTGCTTCTGGGCGCGGGTTGGCGGCAAGCAGGCGGTCGGCGCAGAGCAGACCGTCGGCGGCCGGGTGGTGGGGCTTGCGGCAGGAGCCGTGGAGCAACTGGTCGAGACGATCGCGCAGTACGAAGCTGGGGCGGCTGGCTCCGGAGTAGAGCAGGTGCGGGGCCCAGTCGGCGATGCCCTGGCCGTTGGCCAGGCGCAGGTCGTATTCGAGCGCCACATTGCAGGGCAGCGGGTGGTCGAAGCGGATGTCCAGCAGGTGGATGAAGGCGTGCTGTCCGACCGGGATCACCTCAGCGTGCATCGTGGCGTTGATGCCGGTGTGCTCGAGCAGGAATTCGGGTTGCAGCGGTTGCGAGCCGACCAGCCAGATGGCCAGGTGTTGCGGTTCCAGGCGGCGCAGGATGGGGCCGGCGAGGACGAGGGGGAGCGAAGCGGTGGCGGGCATGGATGGCTCAGGTTCGTGTGATGCTGATGGCCCTATCGCGGGGAATGGCCACCCCAACGAAAAACGGGCGGGAAATGCTCTGCATTAACCGCCCGTCGATCAAGCCGAAGATGTATCAGGCTTTGTCAGCCAGCCATCAGGGCTTCCAGCTTCTCCTGGTCGCGGGCGAACTGGCGGATGCCTTCGGCCAGCTTCTCGGTGGCCATGGCGTCTTCGTTCATCGCCCAGCGGAACTGGCTTTCGTTCAACTGTTGCTTGGCCTCGCCGGTATTACCCGGCTTGAGCAGGCGCGGCAGTTCGCCCTGGTCGTCCGACAGCTGCTGCAGCAGCTCGGGGCTGATGGTCAGGCGGTCGCAGCCGGCCAGTTGCTCGATCTGGCCGATGTTGCGGAAGCTCGCGCCCATGACCACGGTGTTGTAGCCGTTGGTCTTGTAGTAGTCGTAGATGCGGGTGACCGACTGCACGCCCGGATCCTCGGCGCCGACGTATTCCTTGCCGGTGCTTTTCTTGTACCAGTCGTAGATGCGCCCCACGAACGGCGAGATCAGGAACACCCCGGCATCGGCACAGGCCTGGGCCTGGGCGAAGGAGAACAGCAGGGTGAGGTTGGTCTGGATGCCTTCCTTCTCCAGCTTCTCGGCGGCGCGGATGCCTTCCCAGGTGGAGGCCAGCTTGATCAGCACGCGGTCTTTCGGCACGCCGGCCGCTTCATACAGCTCGATCAGCTGACGGGCCTTTTTCAGCAGCGCCGGCTCGTCGAACGACAGTCGCGCGTCCACCTCGGTGGAGATGCGCCCCGGAATGACCTTGAGAATGCCCGAGCCCACCGACACGGCGAACTTGTCGCAGGCCAGGTCGACATTGCCCTTGGCATCGGCCTTGACCTGCTTGAGCAGGTCGGCGTAACCCGGGATGGCCGCGGCCTTGAGCAGCAGCGAAGGGTTGGTGGTGGCGTCGACCGGCTTGAGGCGGGTGATGGCGTCCAGGTCGCCGGTGTCGGCGACGACGGTGGTGAACTGCTTGAGTTGTTCCAGCTTGGAGGTCATGGGCGTGCTCTGTCCTGTGCAATGACTCGACATTACCCGAGCCCCGACAGCCACTCAAGGCCCGTCGCAGGCGTATCGGGAAACCCTTGGAAGCAGCGCGCTCCCCTGTGTAGGAGCGGGCTTGCCCCGCGAAGGGCTGCAAAGCGGCCCCGGCCAACGCCAGGGCTGCGGTATAAGGCTAACCCTTCGAGTGCCAACCCCGCCCCAGGTTCCCTCAACGCCCCTGCAACAGCTCGGCAGCCTGGTCCAGCACCTTCAGCGGCTCGCTGGTCTTGTGAATGTCCGCCGACAGCAACTGCCGGAAGCGCCGCGCCCCCGGGAAGCCCTGGCCCAGCCCGAGGATATGCCGGGTGATGTGATGCATCGCGCCGCCGCTTTGCATGTGCGCGACGATGTACGGACGCAGCTTTTCCATCGCCTCGGCCCGGCTGACCACCGGCGCCGCGCTGCCGAACAGCTGCTGGTCGACCTCGGCCAGCAGGTACGGGTTGTGGTACGCCTCGCGCCCGAGCATCACGCCGTCGAAGGTCTGCAGGTGGGTGCGGCACTCGTCGAGGGTCTTGATGCCGCCGTTGAGCACCAGCTCCAGGTCCGGGAAGTCGGCCTTCAACTGCGCCGCCACGTCATAGCGCAGCGGTGGGATCTCACGGTTCTCCTTGGGCGACAGGCCTTCGAGGATGGCGATGCGCGCATGGACGGTGAAGCTGCGGCACCCGGCGTCGCGCACCTGGCCGACGAAGTCGCACAGCTCGGCGTAGCTGTCGCGGCCGTTGATGCCGATACGGTGCTTGACCGTGACCGGGATGCCGACCGCGTCCTGCATGGCCTTGACGCAATCGGCCACCAGACCCGGATGGCCCATCAGGCAGGCGCCGATCATGTTGTTCTGCACCCGGTCGCTGGGGCAGCCGACGTTGAGGTTGACCTCGTCGTAGCCAGCCTCTTCGGCCAGGCGGGCGCAGGCGGCCAAGTCCGCCGGCACGCTGCCGCCCAGTTGCAGGGCCAGCGGGTGCTCGGATTGGTCATGGCGCAGGAAACGCTGGGCGTCGTTGTGCAGCAGGGCGCCGGTGGTGACCATTTCGGTGTAGAGCAGGGCGTGCTGGGAGAGCAGGCGCAGGAAGAAGCGACAGTGGCGGTCGGTCCAGTCCATCATCGGCGCCACGGAGAAGCGGCGGGATGGCTCAGGGCTCGTGTTATGTGGCTTTGAGGCTGTTTCTAGGGGCATTCTGGTCTACACATTCTTGTACCATTTTTCGCGGTTTTGGGGCGTTTCTGGAGTGACAGTGGTACGATGTACCACCGCCAATCAGGCTTGTACCACCGGAAATCATGGCAACGATCAGAGCAAGGAAAAAGGCCGATGGAACGGTCAGCTATACCGTCCAGATCCGCCTCAAGAAAAAGGGTGTCCTAGTCTACCAAGAGTCCCAGACATTCGCCCGTAAGCAGGCAGCTCAAGCCTGGGCGAAGCGACGGGAGACCGAGTTGGCGGAGCCAGGCGCGATCGAGCGGGCCAACCGCGGTGGGCACGCCGTCAAGGACATGATCGATCGCTACTTGGTGGAAGCCGAGAAAGCCCGGCCGCTGGGCAAGACGAAGCGGCAGACCCTCCTGGCCATCAAGAACAGTTACCTCGGTGAGGTGGTCGACTCCGACATCTCTCAGCAGGTGCTGGTGGACTATGCCTTGTGGCGTATGAGCCCAGAAGGGGGAGGCATCAAACCGCAGACAGCGGGCAATGATCTAGCCCACCTGGGCTCAGTGCTGTCGCTGGCCAGGGCGGCATGGGGGTACGAAATCAACCCGCAAGCCATGCCCGACGCGCGCCTGGTCTTGAAGCGCCTCGGCTACAACATGAAAAGCCGGGAGCGTGATCGCCGGCCGACTCTCGAGGAGCTCGACAAGCTGCTTGAGCATTTCTTCGAGATGCTTTCACGGCGGCCGACGGTCATTCACATGCCCAAAGTGGCGGCCTTTGCCATTTTCTCTACTCGGCGCATGGACGAGATTGCCCGCATCTTGTGGGAGGATCTGGATGAGCACCGCCAGGCGGTGAAGGTGCGGGACATGAAGAACCCGGGTCAGAAGATTGGCAACGATGTTTGGTGCCATCTCCCCGATGAAGCGTGGAAGATCGTGCAAAGCATGCCGCGTCAGTGTGCTGAGATTTTCCCATACAACAGTGACTCAATCGGTAAGGCCTGGTCCCAGGCGTGCAAGATGGTCGGTGTGACTGATCTGCACTTTCACGATCTCCGACACGAAGGCGTCAGTCGCTTGTTCGAAATGGATTGGGATATCCCGAGGGTATCGAGTGTTTCCGGTCACCGTGACTGGAACTCACTGCGTCGTTATACCCATCTGCGCGGGCGCGACGATAGATATAAGGAATGGATTTGGCTTGAGCGGATTGTACGTGCCCCCGTTACCCTTGGCGCCCGAGTTGGCAATACACTGGGTTGACCCTACTTGGCTGTTTGCATTCGACTCGATGAATGCAATGAATGGGGTAAGCGGCGTGTTTGGTCATGATTTCCTCCCCGCGATTCGCCGCTTTTGGTGGAGCGCGGGAGGCCACGAATGGCTTGTAGTCTGATGAGTTAGCAATGATTGATGCCAATCACGCAGGCGTGATATTGTATTGACATCGTTGGCATTGACGACTAAGCAAGCATGACACAGAACAAAACTGGAGCAGGGGAAGATTTTCAGCCGTTAAAATCTGATGATCTTTACAGCGGTAGCACATTGTTTGCTACTGTACAGGCTGATTATTCATTGAGTGCCGCCGAGTATATGATGCTTAAAAGTACTTGGGTTTCCATGCATGTGTGGGCTGTAAATATATTTTTTGTTACGCTGGGTTTTGCTCTTAGTATTCTGCCAAAATTTATTTCAGTTGCTCTAGATGGGACTGGAACTCCTATTAGTATTGCCGAGTGGATTACTCTTAGCGTTGGGTGTGCTATTGTAGTTTTACTTTGGATTATCGGTTGCCTATTGCCGAATGATCGAAAAGAAATTATGAAATCAATTAAAAATCACTTCAAAATTTCTCCAAAAGTCAGGCAGCGAGTGGGGAGTCAGCATGGAAAGGTTTGATCAGCTTCCGATGGGTTATACTCCTTATTCGCTTTTGAGCGTTTGCAGCAATAGGTTGTATGGTGGCGCAAAAATAATGGCTGTTGGGAATTCTTTTCCAATACTTATAGGCTCGGGCTTCAAGCCGCAGATTTGGTTGCGTGCGGTTACGGCGCCTAATAGTCGAGAGCTAATATCACTGGTTGAGTCGTCGATCTCACGGCACCCTATGGTCAGAGTCGAAGAAATTGGTAGGCAGATAGTTGTGAAAGTCAATGGGGCAACGGTACTGCGGGTAGAGCAAACTGGTCATGATCAGGCCTTGATTACTGAGCTTGACTTGCGAGTGCTCGGATTTAATGTCTATGGCGGTATGAATAATTTGGCGGTTGGTGGTAATAATTTTTCAAACAATGTTATCAATGGTGGAGTGCTTGCAGGATTTGCATAGCTGAATCCAAGTTCCTAGTTGGGCTTTGAGGTACAGATTGGTATGTCATTCTCCATTTTGGGTTTCGTCTTTGGCCCATTCTTATCTCGGATGAAATACGCCGACCATCCCATGTATCAGTAAGTGACTGTCCGCTGTTGACGATAGCCGCCGATCATTGACGGCTATCGATGCAGGGTGATCAAAGCGGATGCGATTGGCTGGGTCCAATGCAAAGCGGGCGACAATAACTGATCAAGTGATCGCCATTTTCTAATTAGCCTGTCCTTAGCGTCTTGTTCAATTGCGCGCACTCTTTGCGCGCAGCATCCCGCTGCTGATCTAGGTATAGAGCCAGGTCGGTAATGTGGATGCCTCGGGCGCTCTTCTGGCTCGGTTCAAGTCGGGTGATGGGCAGCTTGATTTCTCCTGCCAACACCTTGCGTTGGAACACGAGCGGAGTGAGGTGCGTGAAGTAGTCAGCGCAAACTTGCTCAAGCGAAATGATCGCCAGGCCGTTGTATTGCGCCATCAGCACGAAGGCGGTGTTCATGCTTGGTTCTCCTGATAGGCTCGGGTCGGGCGATCTACAGCCATGGTGTTGATGCTGGTAGTCGGATGAGTGTTGTAATCGGGCTTGCAACCCTCCGCTTCGTCGAGGCTGCGGCAAGGCGCTACGCCTCCGCGGGGGAGGCCGGCGAGCAGGATATCGCTTCCGGGCTTACAGCCCTCGGCGGTTACCTGGCGGTGGCGCTCGATCCCGTTGATCAGCTCCAGCGCCATACCTTGCGGCATCGACATGCCGTAGTCATTGGCCGGCAGATTATCGTACGGATCGCGCTTGGCGGCTTCAGTGAGTGCCTTCAACTTCGAAAGATCAATGGTCATGCCGTAGTCCTTCGGATAATGAAGAAGCCAGCTGCCTGGCGGATTCTTGGAGCAGTGATTATGGTTGCCCTTGTTGCGAGCTTGGTTGCAGGCGTCGCAGATGAACGACATGTTGCGGCCCGACATTGGCTGCATGCCTTTCGGCGTCCGGGTGCGTGGGATGTAAGTCTGTGTGGTAGTCACAGCGAATACCTCTCATGGGCGCGTCGGGCGTTAGGGCTCAGGGCCAAGTGCTCGTAGTCGGTGATTTTGTTTACAGTCGGTGACGTGCCTCCCTGTGCGTTAACAGGGGCTGGCTGGTGCAGTTGGATCAGGGCAGCGATCAGCGCGCAGGCCAAGACCAGGCTGACCAGCTGCCAGGTACGGGTAGGGTTAGGCATGGATGTGGTCCTCGCGAACGTGGCAGCGTGCAAGTTCGAACAGCTCGTCGGCAGAAACTGGTTCCAGGTGCTGCTCGCCGTTATGCACGGCTTCCAGTCGAGTGCGGTACAGCCCGGCCTGGCCGAGCCAAGCGGCGGCGCTGTGCTCAGCGTCCGGCGCTGGGGTGTCGTGGTGGTGACTTTTCATGCGGCCTCCCGCTGAGCGACGCTCAGGCCTACGGCGATGGGGCGTACCCAAATCGGCATGCTGCTAAGCACGAAGGTTTCCCCTTGGGCGACCAACAACAGGGTGGTGCCCATCACATCCGCTACGGCTTCTGCAGCAGCTGGTGGGACGGCGTTGCCGATACGTTCCCGCCAGGCTTGGTCGCTCAGGCCGTCCAGTTCCAGCTGCTCCTCGGGTTCAACCAGGCTCTGGATGGCGGCCAGCTCAAAGGTTGTGAAGGGGCGGTGCCATGTCCCGTCCATCGATTCGATTACGCAGGTCAGACGTTCGTTGGCGGCCGGTAGACGCGGATCGGCGACACTCCAGCGGCCGTTGTCATGCATCGCGCTGGCGGACACGGCACCGGCCGGGCCGCCCCACGGCACCACGCCGTAATGCCCGCCAGTCAGGTAAGCATCGCCTTTGGTGCGGCGCATGCCGGGCCGGGGGTCGGCGATCGCCATGGCGCCGCTGGCGACCTGTTGCGAGCCGGTCACAGTGCCAGCGGTTTGATTCATTCCGACCACGTTCAGCTTGCGGCTCGATGCGCCGGGGTGCCAGTTGTGGTACCTCGGGTCCTGTACCGCAAAGGCGCCTTGGCCGGTGGTGCTTCCAGCAATCACGGTGTTGGCTGGGCTGGTGAAAGGGGTGACCTGATACTTGCCGAAGCCGCCGCCTGCTCGTCGTGGGTCGGCCACGCTGAACGTGCCTTGCCCTGGGCTCTTGACGCCGATTACCGCGCCGCTTGTGTCTTGCCAGCGGCGCACCCCGTACTGCTGGTACTGCAAGGCGCCGGCTTGAGCGCGAGGATCCGCGATCGAGAATGCGCCGTTCGTTGGATTGGACTTTCCAGCGACGGTGCCCACGGCTTTCTCCCAGTCGTTCACGCCCAGATAGCCTGCGTAGGCTTCGGGGACGATTACGAAGTCGCGAAGGTAGCCATCCTCGATCGCGAGGTCGTTAAGGCTGCGCCAGTCTTTGCCGGCCTCGACCAGGGCGAGGCGTACCCAGGTCTTCCACTGCAGTGCGGGAACACGGTGCATGGGGCCGGCGGCCTCGATGTCGCCGGCCAGTGGCATGCGCCCAAGGATATCGCCCACGGCGCGCAGGCTTTTCTTCTCTGGCTCGTACAGGAACGGAGGGACCTTCTCGACGTGGCGGGCCACCAGCAGGAAGCGCTTGCGGCTCTGGGCCAGCCCGCCGATAACGCCGCAGTCGTGAGTGGTCTCGGCGACTGCGTAGCCGAATTGGCCCAGCAGGCTGTTGATCTGGTCGAGCAGGTGCCGGCCGCGAGTGGCGAGGCGTGGTACGTTCTCGAACACTAGCAGCGGAACAGGGTCGTCGGCCCAGGCCTCACAGAACAGCCAGATGCAGCGCAGTGTCAGTTCGTTCAAGGCCTGGTACCGTGGTGTCAGGCTCATGGTTTCCGACAGCAGCCCACTAGCGCCCTTGCACGGTGAGCTTATGAACACTGCGTCGGGGCGGTGGCCACCAGCTGCGCGGCGGATGTCTTCCGGCGTAGCTTCGCGCCACCCTGGTGGCGGTTCTTTGCCGTGGAAGCGGATGTATTGGTCGCGGGTGAACAGATCGATCAGGGTGCCCTTGACGCCCGACAAACGCTCGAAGTCGGCCAGGCCGGCCGGGTCAACGTCGACGCCGCCGATGCACTGCCAGTCGGCCTGCAGGTTGCCTACGATAGGCTTGGAGCGATTGAACCCCTTGGCGCCGCCGCCCAGGCCGCAGCACATGTGGAAGTGCTTTAATGTGTGCTTGCGCAGGGTCATGCTGCAGCCCCCGCTGTTGCGGCGCTGGCCGGTGTGCTACGCAGTTGATGGTGCACGCGTACTGCGAGGGCCTGGATGTCTTGCTGCTGTTGCAGAGCACGCTTGCACCATGGCTCGGTCCCCTGGACGACCTTCCACGTTTTCTCAGCCAGGGCCAGCGTCTCGACAGCGTTGATCATCAGGTCGTAGTCGGCCCTGGTCACTGGCATGCCTGTGTAGGACATGATCCGCTCTTCAAGCTCCGTGATAGTTCGCTTGAGGGACGCTACAGCCAGGTGGTGCTTACGCTGGTCTGCCTCGGTCTGGACGCGGGCTTCGTCCAGCTCCTCTCGGAGGGTCTTGAGCTGCAGCTTCAGATCGGCTCTATGATGTTCCTTGCCGATTTCCACGCCACGACTGAAGGCGCGGCTGCGAGCCTTCGTGAACAAGTACGGCGCGACAATCAAGGTGACAAGCCAAAGAATCCCCACAGCGAGGACTTGCTGATGTGGTTGCATATGGTGTGCTCCAAATTGACCCGCCACCGTGGATTTGAGAGCCGGTGGCGGGCTGTTGCCCCTGATGGCCGGGGCCGCCTGGTTCACGCGATTTGCGAGTCTTGTTGCGCCTGACGGTCGAGGTATTGGGCGAGGTCGTGCAGGTAGATCACGTGGGGCGCCTTCGCTGAGTTGTGCAGCTTTTTCAACGTCAGCGGGATCGCCCCTTTGTTGATCAGCTCCCTGAGTCGTCTGTCCGAGCCTATGTGCGGGAAGTAGCGCTCCCGCACGGCGGTCAACGTAGGGCAGGGCGTCGCCCACTCACTGCGCAGTTGTTCCAGGGTGCTCATGTGCGCTCCCCAAGCCCCTCATGGCCGGGCTTGAGCTTTGCGCGCAGGGCAGCAGCGAGTTGCTGCTTGCTCGAGGCGGTAACCGCTGCGCAGACCTCGCCCTGGTCATTGGTCACAACTGCGCCGAAGGGCAGCGCATGGTTGACGGTATTGATCACATACGCGATCTGGCCGACGAGTAGGACTTCATCCACGCTGTCTTGCGCCTCCAGCAGGGCGAGAGCCTCTTCCGACATTGCGCCGGAGTCAGCTCGGCCATTGGCCAGATCCTGCAGGAAGTAGCGTAAGGACTGGCACTTGGTGGCCATTCTGCGGGGAAGGGATAGAGAGCTGGTGAGCGGCCCCATCGTCACCTTGATGTGGTGAGTGGTGCTGTCATTCTCGACGTAGACCTGGGCGTCCAACGATGTCTCGGGGCGTTGAAGTTTGCACGTCGCGTTTCCGCCGTGCTCCAGCGTGCGCTCCAGCACCATGATCCGACTCAAAGGGATAGTGAACTCGCTCACGCGGCACCTCCGGAGTAGGGAACGGCGTGGGCCTTGCCTGCCTGGGATACGACAACTTGCATACCCGTGCGGTGCTGGAACTCCCTGATTTTCGCAAGGCTGCTGCAGGTGGTTGGGTGTAGTAGAACCGCGCTGGGTCCGTTGTGCTGTGCAAATTTCATGAGGGTCATGTCCTTGATGTGAGAGCTGACGCAACAAGAAATTAGCAAAAGCTAATTCGTTCATCAATAGCAAATGCTAAATTTATCGGGCATGACTGTGCCCGGCGCACAAGCCGGTGATGCACAGCGAAGTGGTGTTAGAGCTTTTTAGCGTTCCAGGCGAGCAGAACTCGGGCCTGGATGTGCATGCGATCGATCATCGACTCGTCGATGATGATTGGAGGGTAGATTGGGTTATCAGAAATCATCCGGAGCGTACCGCCGGTGAGACGCTGAAGGCGCTTAATGTAGAGGTCTCCGTCAAGGGTGAAGACATAGATGGCGTCGGTCTTAACCTCGTTAATGCCTCGATCCACCAGAAGCGCGTCCCCGTCGGCGAAGGTCCCCGACATGCTGTCTCCATCTCCGGTGATGATCGCCAGATTGTCGATCTTGGAGAAGGTCAGGCCCTGCATCCTGAGCCAATCCAGATGAACCGTCATGTCGCGAATGACTTCAATGTGCATGTTTGGGGCTGCCTTGCCTGGCCCCATTGATGCCGCTATGTCGAGATGCGGAATCAGCAAGAAGTTCTTGTCCTTGACCACGCGGGTGGGTAGGCGAACCACATTGTCTGGGGCTTTGGTGGGGGGCTCCTCCGAGGGAGGAGATGTCAGCGTCCCTGCTGCGAGCCCGATCTTGAGCTCCAAATTCAGCGCAGCCTTTTCCCCCAGCTTGCGATGTCCGTTCAGTAGTTGTGACAGATACGACGCGTCCAGGTCGTGAGCCTCGGCGAATTCCTTCTGGCTCAGGGTACCCATGATTCTGCGGAGGGAGGCGATACGCCTTTCGTTGATATCCATACGGCGATGATTGCTGTCCGTTAGCAAACAGTAAATTACGACATGCTATTGTTTTGGTCATTAGCAATTGCTAATCTCGCCGCCCATGGAGGTGTCTATGACGCTTAGCGAGTACTTGAAGACGATGGACAGGGAAGGGCTTAAGGCTTTCGCGGAGCACTGCGGGACGTCGCCAGGCCAGTTGAAGCAGGTGGCTTACGGCAACCGTCGCGCTAGCGCTGGTTTGGCTGTAAGCCTGGAACGGGAAACAAAAGGGGTCATTCGTTGTGAGGCCATGCGGCCGGACATCGACTGGGCCTACTTGAGACAGACAAAAAAGTAAGGTGCTGGACTGGGGACTCTCACCTCCCCAGTCCAGCTACGACGACGCACAGCACAGTACGGTCGTGGCTGTAGGATAGGGCCTACCCCATTCTCTGGCTACACCGTAAACCGAGGTTTTACGGTTATGAGCAGGATTGATCTTTTGCCGGGCGTTGGCCCAGTCCTCACCTTGCGGCAGGCGCTCTATCGCGCTGGTCGTGATTATCACGGTGGTATCACCAAGCTGGCCTTCGACATGGGGCTTGAGGTGGATACCCTTCAGAAGAAGCTACACCACACCGACGACCGCCGCTGGCCAACTCCCGACGAGCTCGAAGAGATCGTCCAGTGGACTGGTGATTCGCGGCTACTCGACGCGCTGGTCCGTCCTGCCGGTGCGGTCTGGTATCGCCCCGAGCCGGTGCCGGCCACCAACGACGCGCTGCAGGCGGTCGCAAAGCTGCTCGACGAGTCGGGACAGTTCGTGGGTAGCCTGCATGATGGTGCCTCCGACAACGTCTGGACTTTGCCAGAGGTGTTGGACCTGGAGCAGCGTGGTATGGAGGTTATCCGGCAGGTGCTCGCCATCATGGCAGGTGCCCGCGAGGCCATGGAGGACTCAAGCCATGGCTGATGCCGTCGATTTCGCCAACGATCATGCTGAGTACTTCCTGCAGTTGTCGTTGCAGCGCCTTGCGCGCCTTCCTGAAAAGCCGAGTGCCCATTTCTGCGAGGATTGCGATGAGCCTATTCCGTTGGCCCGCCAGCAGTCGGTCGCAGGTTGTGAAACCTGTATCGACTGCCAAGGACTGAGGGAGCGTCGCAGATGAGCACGCGCCCAACTCCTACCACAGCTGATTGGGCGCGGCGTTACATTGAAACCTTTGGTTTGGCCCTGGTTCCCATCGAGCCAGGCGAGAAGGGGCCAAAGGGTAAGGGTTGGAACCTACCCGGTCGCTACTTCACTGTCGCCGCTGATGCCGAAGCGTTCTGGACGAAGCGCCCGAGTCACAACCTAGGGGTGGTGCTCGGGCCTAGTCGAGTCTGTTCGCTGGACGTTGATGATGTCGAGCTGACGCGGCAGGTCCTGCAGCAGACGCTTGGACTCGACGTTGACGCCCTTGCAGACGCATACCCGACCTCCGTGGGTAACCCAGAGCGTTTCCGTGTGATGTTCCGCGTCCCCGAGGGTGTGGAGTTGAGCCGTCACGCCTTGGTGTGGCCCAACAAGAACGACCCCGATGGCACCATCTACAAGGGGCTCATGGCGCAGGTCCAAGCAGCGGTAGACCAGGAAGATGCCGACCGCGAAGCGGCTTTCCGCCTAGCGGCTGAGCCCTTCAAGAAAGTGACCGTCTTCGAGTTACGGGGTGGCCTGGTGCAGGACGTGCTGCCGCCTTCTATTCACCCAGGTACGGGCAAGCCCTACACATGGCGCACCGCGCCAGTCGCGGGCGGCTTGCCGGAGCTTCCACCCGAACTGCTGGCGATCTGGCTGGGCTGGGACGAGTTCAAGCCCAAAGGGGAGGCCGTTTGCCCGTGGAGGCCGAAGCCGGCTATGCCCGCGGCTCGCCCCCTGCCAAGGCAATCACCCGCTGCTGCTCGATCTGGTGAAAAGCTCCCGGAGGTCATCCCGGAATTCAACCGCATCCATGACATCGCCACGATGATCGAGGCGCATGGCTACAAGCGCATCGACGGGAAGTGGCTGAGCCCACACAGCAGCTCCGGCATGCCTGGGGTGACGATCACCGATGGCAAGCTCTTTTCCCATCACACGTCGGACCCGCTGGCGAACGGACACAAAAATGATGCCTTCGACGTGTTCTGCATTCTGATGCACGACGGCGACCAGAGGGCTGCGACCAGGGCGGCAGCTCGGATCCTCGGTATCGACGCCAAGTCCCGCCCGCCAGAGCCGCCGCCGCTGGGTGAGCTTCCCCACACCCCATCGGTCTCCGAGCAGGCCGAACTGGCGCCGATCGGCGACGGCAATGTCGAGCACCTTCCCCACACCCCATCGGACGTCGAGGCGGGAAGCCCGGCCGGCTCCTCGGCCACTGGGGGGGCAGGGGGCGACGCCCTGGACATTGACGGTGCAATGCGCCGCTTCGCTCTGGTCGAAGGCACCACCAGCGTGTGGGACTTGGACAAGGGGCGGGCGATGAAGCGGGCGGGCTTCGAAGCCCTGGTTGGCAAGCCGCTGGCCAAGGAGTGGATAGAGCGGACCGACAAGAAGCTGATTGCCTCCGAGCAGGTGTCAGAGCTTGAGCACGCCCGGAAGATGTCCAGCAAGAAGGGCGGGGCGCTGAAGTTGGAGCCGCTCGACCGGTACATCTACATCGACGGAACGAAGGAGGCCTGGGACCGCGAGAAGAAACGTCGCCTGCCCGAGGGTAGCGTGAAGATGGCCCTGGGTGATGCCTATCAGTTATGGCTGAACAGCCCGGATCGGCGGGTGGTGGACGTCGACCACATCGTATTCGACCCGACTATGACCAAAGATCCGGCGATCTACATCAACACCTTCGAGGGGCTGCCGCTCACGCCGGTGCGCGATGATGCTGCCTGCGAGAACCTGCGCTGGCTGATCGCGTTCCTTTGCAACAACGAAGCGGAAGCGCTGGACTGGCTGATCAAGTGGTTGGCCTACCCGCTGCAGCATATGGGCGCAAAGATGGACACGGCGATCCTGTTCCACTCGACCATGGAAGGCTCGGGTAAGAGCCTGCTGTTCGCGGACATCATGGGTGAGCTTTACGGGCGGTACAGCGCGACGGTTGGCCAGGCGCAGTTGGAAGGCAACTTCAACGCCTGGCAAAGCGGCAAGCTGTGGGCGGTGTTCGAAGAGGTTGTGAGCCGCGACCAGCGCTACAACCAAGTCGGCAAGATCAAGCACATGATCACAGGCAAGACGGTGCGGATGGAGTCCAAGTTCATCAACGGCTGGGAAGAGGCCAACCACATGAACTCGGCGTTCCTGAGCAACGAGATCATGCCTTGGCCGATCAGCGAAGACGATCGCCGGATGCTGGTGATGTGGCCCCTGGAGACTTTGCCGCCTGAGCGGCAGAAGGCAATCGCCCGAGAGCTGGCCAACGGTGGAGTGGCCGCCTTGTACGGTTGGCTGCTGGACGTCGACCTTGAGGACTTCAACCAGCGCACGCGTCCACCGAAGACCGAGGCCCGGCAACGCTTGGTCGAGCTAAGCCGCACGGCCTGGCAGACCTTCTTCTACCTCTGGCGAAACGGCGAGCTTGGGTATGGTCTGTGGGGCTGCTGCCTGACCTCGGATGTGTACGCCATGTTCATCGAGTGGTGCGCCCACAACAAAGAGCACGCCATGAGCCAAACCAAGTTCTCGCTGATGTTGAGCGCGAAGGTGGAGAAGACGAGGGCTATTCCCTGGACGGACCCTTCCACGGCGAAGGACACCAGGCGTTTCGCTGCGTTCTTCATGCCCAACGATGGAGATCCTTCCCTACCCCCATCCCTGAATGCGGCCGTGCTGGGGAAGAACGTCATCGAGTGGCGTGAGCGAGCGAAGCTCGCAGGTTGGAACGTGGAAGCCTGGGACCACATCAAGAGGGTTGCAGCATGACTCCGCCGGTAAGTGTGTTGGGTGTGTTGGGTTTGTGTTGGGTTGGATTACGCAAGTCAACACAGGCTCAGGTCCCGGAATCCGTGGCTTGGCGGCTATGTGTGTTGGGTGTGTTGGGTTCGCGCACGCGCACGCGCATGCGATCTTCTTCAAGCGCTGGGATCGAAGGGCGGATGAATCTCTATGCGACCCCTGAAAAACCCAACACACCCAACACACTAAACACACATGTTTCCAATCCATTGAATTTGTTGGGGTTTGAGTGTGTTGGGTTTGTGTTGGGTTGGCTAAATATGTGTTGGGTGCTGATTTCGGAGGAATGGTGATGACGATGGACCATGGAATGCGCCTTCAGCTCCTGGTGCGATTGGCGCAGCACCGGATGGATATGTCAGCACTGATCGACCCGGTCGAGCGTGTGCGCCTGGTGGGCGAACTGATGCGTCACTGGGGGGAGCAGCGCGGGAAGCTGGGGCTGGACGCGAGCTTGGGCAGCCAGATGGGCACGATCATGGAGTGGAAAGGGGCGGCGCCGCGCACGGGATCGTCGGGGGCGCGCATTTTGGTGTCGGGTGCGGGCCTCGACCATGCCGCCGCCGAGGTCGACGCTGCAGTGGCGGAACTGGCGCGGCGTGATGCTCGGGGCGCCACGTTGGCAAAGCTGGCCGAGCTGCGCTACCTGCACGGTGTGACGGTGCGTGAGCAAATGCGCGAAGTAGGGCTGGCCGAGGACGCGGATCGCACCTATCGCAACTGGGTGAAAGCACTGCATTTGCAGGTGCTGGCCATCCTGGGGGCAAGGGCGGGGCGGGTCCGCTTGTCTACCGTTCGTCGGGTCACTATGCAACTTTCCTGCAACATGGATGCTACATAGCGACCACATTGTGGCGTACCGATAATTGCCCCTTTTCGGTTTTTCCGGTGGCATGTAAAAAGGCGCCACGATATGAAAAGTGCGCTTAGGCGCTTCCCCCACAAGCACTGTGCTGTGCAACCGCTCCGACCTGTCGGTGCATCGAGAACCCTGCCATATGGCGGGGTTTTCTTTTTTCGGCGCCGTGCTTTGCCAATTGAGGCCTGCATGAACAGCGAGCAACAAGCATTAGTCGAGATGCCGATATGGATGGTGATCGTACTGTCCCTGGTCGGTGGGGTTTCAGGTGAGATGTGGAGGGCGGACAAGGCGGGGGCTCGCGGTTGGGGATTGATTCGCCGGCTTGCGTTGCGCTCGGGGGCCTGCGTTACCTGTGGGCTCTCGGCGAACATGTTGCTGCTCGCGCTCGGCGTATCGGTGTTGATGTCGGCTGCAGTCGGCTGCCTCACCGCGATGGCCGGCGCCGATGTGGCGATCAATCTCTACGAGCGCTGGGCCGCCAAGCGGCTGGGGCTGGCCCAGGTGCCGCCAGCTGGCACCGAGGCAGGCCAGTGACCCGGCCGGGGGCAGGGGGTGGGAGCCGGCTTTCTGGGTCCTCCCCCCGGGCCGCCCCCTACACGGGTGCGCAGACTCGCGGTTTCCCTGCAGCTGGAAATCTGGCAGGGATGTCCGTCTTTTCAAGGGCTTAGCAATGGGGAAGACAGTCAGCAAGCTTGAGCTGAGCGAGATCGTCGGGCGGGATGAACGCACTCTGAGCCGGTGGCAGAACGAGGGCATGCCGGTGAACGAGTTTGGCGTGGGGCGCGGCAACGAGAACCAGTACGACACCCAGGCGGTGATCGAATGGCTGATGCGCCAGGCCTCGTTGAACGGCAAGAAGGAGTCCTCACGGGACCGGCTTGACAGGCTGCGCGGCGACCGCGAAGAGATCGCGCTGGCTCGGGAGTTGGGCGAGGTGGTGGTCGAGGCCGAAATGGTCGAGCGCTTCGAGGCGGTGATCACCGCCGCCAAGATCGAGTTGCTGAACACCTTCCCTGATGAGCTGGCGATGACGCTGACCGCCAAGTACGGCGTACCGGTGGACAACCAGCTGATCCGCGATCCCATCGAATCCATACTGAGGAGGTTGTCCGCGTATGACGAGGACGACGATCTCGCCGGGGATCCTGACGAGCCAGACGACGAGGAGGGCTCTGAAGAAGACGGCGAGTAAGGCGATGCGCCGCGTCTGCCGCAAGTGGGCGCCGCCGCCACGCATGTCCATCATCGAATGGGCTGACCGGTTCCGCTGGCTAGCCCCCGAAGAGTCGGCGGCACCAGGTAAATACCGATTTGACAAAACGCCACATCTGATCTGGCCAGGCGGCCCGCTCGAGGCGCTGGATGATCCAAACGTCACCGAGATTGTGGCGCGCAAGTCGGCCCAGGTGGCCTGGACGTCGGGCGTACTGGGGAACGCCCTGGGCAAGTGGATCGATCTCGATCCGTCACCCATTCTGGTTTTGTTCCCCAAGGCCGAAGCGGCCAAGCAGTACGTGGCCGAGAAGCTCGAACCGATGATCCAGGCCACCAAGCGCCTGCGCAAAAAGGTCGACCTTCGCAGCCGCAAGCTACAGCAGCGGCAGGACTTCAAGCGGTTTCCTGGCGGGTTCCTAAAGATGGTTGGCTCCAACAGCCCGGCCAGTGTGAAGTCGACACCGGTCCCACGGGTCGCGATCGAGGAGCCCGACGACTGCAACCTGAACCTGCGTGGGCAGGGAGACAGTATCAAGCTTGCCAAGGAGCGTCTGAAGACGTTCCTGCGGTCGAAGATCATCATCGGCGGCACCCCCACCATCAAGGGCCTGTCGGCGATCGATGCCGAGCTTGAGCTTTCAGACAAGCGCGTGGGCCTGGTCCCCTGCCATGGATGCGGACAGTTGCATACGCCGAGCTTCGAGCATTTGCACTGCGACGAAGACGAGCATTACTTCCACGAGGTGTATGGCAAGCGGCGCCCGGAGACGGCGTACTACGCCTGCCCGCACTGCGGCGAGATCTGGGATGACCACCAGAAGAATGCCAACCTGGGCGACCCTCGCTGTCGCTGGGAGGCTACGGCAGAGTTCCGCGGCATTGCCGGCTACATCATCAACGAGCTGTATGCCACGTTCCCCGGCTCCCGCTTCGAAGTGCTGATGGAGAAGAAGCTGCAGGCCGAGTACGCCCAGCGTCAGGGCAACATCGGCCCGATGATCGCTTTTACCAACAGCTCGATGGGCGAAAGCTACGAGTACAAGAGCGACGCGCCCAAGACCGACGAGCTGGAGAAGCGCGCCGAGCCTTACGCCGAACTTACGGCGCCTAAGGGCGTGTTGCTGGTGACGGTCGGTGTCGACGTCCAGGGCGACCGCCTTGCCGTGCTGTTCACGGGCTGGGGGCGGGGGGAGGAGTCCTGGCGGTTGTACTGGGGCGAGTTACCCGGCAACCCCATCGATCCCCATGACCCGGTGTGGACCGAGCTGGACAAGATGATCGCTACACCGATCCCCATCGAGAGCGGTGCCCAGATCGCCGTGTCGGCGGTCAGCATCGACAGCTCGGACGGTAACACCAGCGACGCGGTGTACACCTACGTTCGGGATCGTCAGCGCTTCAACATCATGGCGATCAAGGGCGCCTCTATCGACAGCCGGGATCGGGAGATCTTCACCAAGCCGGCCCAGTCGGCGGACACCAGCCAGGACAACACCAAGGCCTCGAAGTATGGCCTGCGTGTGTTCATCGTCGGCACCCACAAGGCCAAGACGTTGATCGATGGCCGGATGAAGCTCAAAGGCTCAGGGCCAGGTCGCATGCACTGGTACAGCGAGATCCGCTCGGACTACTACGAGCAGGTGACCAACGAGGTCTTGGCCCCGCACCCGCGCAACCCCAGCAAGATGGTCTGGCAGAAGAAGGCCGGCCGGCGCAACGAAGCGCTGGACTGCGAGGTGTATGCCTTGCATGCGGCACGCAGTCTCAAGACGCACCTGCTGCGTGATCACGAATGGGACCAGCTGGAGCAGCAACTGCTGCAGCCCACCCTCTTCACAACTGAACAGGCGGTGGCGCCGGTTCCTCGCCGGGCGGTCACGCGCGGCCGGGGTACGCGGAGCCGCGTCCACTAACCGAGGTCTCCATGACTGAAGCACAACAACGCCTCGACGAGGTCCGGGCGGCGATCTCGCGCGTCCTGAAGAATGGCCAGCGGCTGCGTCGGCAGGATCGCGAGGTTCAACTGGCCGAGCTCAATAGCCTGCGGCTGCTGGAAAAGCAGTACGCCGAACAGGTCGCCCAAGAGCGGGCAGCGCTTGTGGGCAGGGGCCGTAACCGCATTGCCTACGTGGGGATATGACCGTGTGGCCGTTCAGCAAACGGGAGTCGGCTGCCGAGCAGCTGATGACCGAAGCTATCCGGGTGGCGAGGGCGTCGGTCGACGGTGAGCAGATCTCGGCCCAAGGCGGTGGCGGCGGGGTTGAAACCCGCTGGCGCGGTGCGTCGCGCGTGCTGCGTAGCATGGCCAGCTGGCTGCCTGGTCTCGGCAGCCCACGGCGCGACTTCAACCAGAGCGAGCGCCGCACGCTGGCGGCGCGTTCCCGCGATGCCATGCGCAACCACCTGGTAGCCCGCGCGGCGATCATGCGGTTGCGCACCAACGTGGTGGGCACGGGGCTGGTCTGTCGGGCGCAAGTTGATCATGAGGCGCTGGGTATCACCGAAGAAGAAGCCGAGCATCTCAATGGTCAGCTGGACCGGTTGTGGTCGTTGTATGCCGATGACCCTCGTGAGTGCGATGCAGAAGCGACGCTCAACCACTATCAGCTGCAGGCCCTGGTACTGGTGTCGTCGATGGTGGCGGGCGACGTATTCGTCGCTAGCCCGGATCAGGAACGACCCGGCTGCCTCTTCAGTACGCGGTTGCAGCTGATCGAGTCCGACCGTGTCGGCAACCCCAACAGCGGGCTGGATCGTGTTGACCTGGTGGAGGGTGTCGAGTTTGACGGCCTTGGCGCGCCGGTGGCGTACCACGTGTGCACTGGCTACCCCGGTGAGCACCTGCAGGGCAAGCCGCTGCAGTGGGAGCGCTTGCCAGTGTTCGGCGCCGAGACCGGACGGCGCCGTGTACTGCATGTCATGGCCGACAAGGAACGGCCTGGACAGAAGCGCGGGGCGCCGTACCTGTCACCGGTGCTGGAGCCGCTGCAGAAGCTGGAGCGCTACAGCAGCGCCGAGCTGATGGCGGCGGTGATCTCGGCGATGTTCACCGTGTTCATCAAGAAGAGTGACGGCTTCAACCCAGGCAACCTGCCGATGTCCGCGCTCAGCGAAGAGCAGCCCGGCGGCGATGACACTTCTGATGGTGCGCTCGCGCTGGGCGAGGGGGCCATTGTCGACCTCGGTGTGGGTGAAGAGCCGATGGTGGCCAACCCCAGCCGGCCCAACGCTCAATTCGACCCGTTCTTCACCGCGGTGGTGAAGGAGATCGGTGCCGCGCTGGAGCTGCCACTGGAGGAGCTGCTGTTGCACTACAGCAGCAGCTACAGCGCCGCCCGCGCCGCCATGCTCCAGGCCTGGCGGTTCTACAGCCTGCGGCGTTGGTGGCTGGCCTGCGACTTCTGCCAGCCAAGCCGCGAGCTGATTATCGATGAAGCCGTGGCCAGGGGGCTGATCGACCTGCCTGGGTACAGCGAGCCCGCCAAGCGCAAGGCGTATTGCCAGGCGCTCTGGATAGGTCCGGCGCGGGGCGCGATCGACGAGCTGAAGGAGGCCAACGCCGCCGGCAAGCGCATCGAGATCGGAGTCAGCAACGAGACGCTGGAGACAGCGGCCATGACCGGCGAGCCCTGGCAGCAGGTGATCCGCCAGCGAACCCGTGAAGTCGCGTACCGGCGGGAGCACAACATACAGGCCCTGCCCAAGGGTGGCCTTGAAAACCCGCCAGATCCCGAACCCAAAGAGGAATAGAAATGCCTCGAGCACTTGAGCTGGCTGCCTCGCAGCCCTGGCTGATGATGCCCGACGCCTTGGACAACCTGCTGACCATCTCCGACCGCATGGGCGATCCGGTGGCGCTGGCGACCAAGCGCGGCGAGCGGCTGGAAGAAACCCGGCGCGTCACCATGCGCGGCAACGTGGCGGTGGTACCGGTCACCGGGCCGATCTTCCGCTACGCCAACTTGTTCACCGAGATCAGTGGTGCCACCAGCACCCAAGTCCTGGCCACCGACATACAGCGTGCCCTGGACGACCCCAAGGTCAAGTCAATCGTGCTGAACATCGACAGCCCTGGTGGCGTCGCCTCGGGCATCAACGAGCTCGCCGAGATGATCTACGCGGGCCGCGCCCGCAAGCGCATCGTGGCGTACATCGGCGGGATGGGCGCGAGCGCGGCCTATTGGATCGCCTCGGCGGCAAGCGAGATCGTCATCGATGAGGCCAGCCTGGCCGGCAGCATTGGTGTTGTCGTCGAGGCTGTGGTCGAGGACGACAAGAAGGCCGGGCGAGCCCGCTACCAGATTGTCAGCCGCAATGCGCCGAACAAGCGCCCCGACCTCGGTACGGAAGAAGGGCGCGCCAAGGTGGGCGAGACCATCGACGCGATGGCCGAAGTCTTCGTGGGCAAGGTTGCCCGCAACCTCGGCGTCGCTGTCGAGAAGGTGCCCGAGATGGGCGATCACGGCGGCATCCGCGTCGGTGCGGACGCCGTCAAGCACGGCCTGGCCCACCGCACGGGCTCGCTGGAATCCCTGATCACCGAACTGGCCAAGCCGGCCATCAACTCCCCAAGGATACAAACCATGACCACCGTCAAGACCACGGCAGAACTGCGCACCGCGATAGCGGCGGGCACTGACCCCAACACCATCGAGATTGCCCAGGCTGAGCAGGTCGACACCACTGCGATCCGCGCCGAGGCCACTACCGCTGAGCGTGACCGCATCAAGGGCATCAACGCCCTGGGCGCCAAGGGCTTCGAGAAGGAGATCAGCGCGGCGATCGACGACGGCTCGTCCGTAGAGGCCACGGCCCTGATGCTGCTCAAGGCTTCGCAGGATCGTGGTATCTCGCTGGCCGGCATCAAGAGCGACGCCCAGGGCGTTACCGGCACTGCTGCACCTGCCGGTGGCAAGGAGGGCGAGCGCAAGGCCGCCGTCAGCGCAATCGTTGCAGGCGCCTCGCGCCGCTAACTAGGAGGTTCCAATGCCAAACCCTACCCGCAGTTCCTACCTGCCGAGCCAACTCTCGGCGGGCGACTTCCCCATCGTAATGGATACCGGCCTGATCGCTGCCGGCCAGAAGCTGACCCGTGGCGCGGTGCTGGGCCAGATCACGGCCAGTCATGAGTACGTGCTGTGCAAGGCGGCGGCCGAGGACGGCTCGCAGGCGCCCTGCGCGATCCTTGACCAGGACGTCGACACCACCGAGGGCGCCAAGAGCGCACCGATCCGTCTGACCGGCCAAGTACTCGGCGGTCAGCTCACTTACGGCGAAGGCTTGACCCTTGCCGCCGCGAAGGCTGCCCTGCGGCCGCTCAGCATCTTCATTCGATAACGGAGTTCCAATGGATATCTTTGACACCCTCACCATGCTTGAAGCCATCGAGCAGATGCCGACGCCGCGGCGCTTCCTCATGGACACCTTCTTCAACGCGGGTATGCCTGAGACCTTCGGTACCGAGACGGTCACCATCGACATCGTGAAGGGCCAGCGCAAAATGGCGCCGTTCGTTCACCCGACCCTGCCAGGCAGTGTGTCGCAGCGCACCGGCATCAGCTCGTCGACTTACAAGCCGCCTTATATCCAACCGAAGCGCGTCACCCGTGCCGAGCTGATCCTGAAGCGTGGCGCGGGCGAGAACCCGTTCTCGACCCGCACTGCGCTGGAGCGTGCAGGCGAGCGGCTCGGCCGGGACCTGGTCGAACTCGACGACGAGATCACTCGGCGGGAAGAGTGGATGTGCGCTCAAGTGCTGACGACTGGCCGTCTGCGCGTTGTCGGCGATGGTGTAGATGACACCATCGACTTCCGCATGGAGGACACTCACAAGGTCACGCTGGCCACCGGGCGCTGGAACACCAGCGATTCTGACCCGATCGGCAACCTGCGTCAGTGGCGTCGCCTGATTGCCAAGGACTCGGGGCGCTCCGCCAACGTGGCAGTGTTGAGTGCGGAAGCGCAGGACTCCTTCCACAACAACGAATCTGTGCTCAAGCAACTGAACAACCGCCGCGTCGACCTCGGTTTGATCAAGCCAGAGTTGCTGCCGGACGGGGTGACCTACCTGGGCTACCTCAACGATCCGGGCATTGACCTCTACGCCTATGACGAGTGGTACCTGGATGACGAGGACGGCGAGAAGCCTCTGGTGCCAGCCGGTGGCTTGATCCTGGGTTCTACTGGGACGCGCAACGCGATGCTGTACGCGGCGATTCAGGACATGGAAGCCATCGAGAGCGGTCTGGTCGAGGCGTCTCGCTTCCCCAAAAGCTGGGTCACCAAAGAGCCGAGCCAGCGTTGGCTGAAGTTGCAGGCCGCTCCTTTGGCTGGACTGCTGGAGCCGAACGCCTTCCTCTTCGCCAAGGTGGTGTGACATGGCCAAAGTCGAATACGTGGTGGTGGATGGCTGCATTCAGGACGGCGGCAAGGTCGTGAAGGCGGGTGAGGTCTTCGTTCCGTCTTCGGCTGCGATCCGCGAGCTGCTGCTTGAAGAGGGGGCTATCGTTGCTCGCGGCAAGCTGAGTACCGGTGGTCGTTCCTCTGGTCGCTCGCCTTCGGCGGGGCCGCCCGCGCCGGCCCCTGCTCCAGCCCCTGGTGGTGGTAACCCAGACGAAGAGGAGGAAGAGGAGGAAGACGAAGACGACGGCGGCGGCGGGGAGGGCTGATCATGTCCTTTCGCGAGGCCATGTCGGACATGGATGAATCCTTGCTCGAGGAGTTGGGTGACGAAGTTGAGATCGAGGGCTTCGCTGAGCCGGTGCATGGGTTCATGTCGGTGCCGTGGCAGCAGCCACGGGTCGGCTCGATCAACACCGGCTTGCGGCAGCCTGTCTTCTCGGTGCGCGTATCTCAGGCCAATGGCATCAGGGAGGGGCTGCACCTGGTGTGCGATCTCGCCCCGGCAGATGGCGGCGGACGGTACGTCATCGCCAAGCGGGAGCCGGATGGTGGCGGTTGGATCAACTTTGCCCTTCGGGAGGTGAAATGAGCGTCGGCAGCTATTACAAGCAGTCCGGCAGCACGGGGTTGATCACACTGCAAACCAATCCCCGACAGGTCAAGGGGTTTGAACATTTCGCTGGGTTGGTGCCCAAGGCGGTTGCCGCTGCTGAGCGTCGAGCCATCAACAAGACGCTGCGTTGGCTTCAGGGGCGCGTCGCTCGTTCGGTGGGCCAGCAGGAACGCATCGCCATCAAGGCGGTGCGGCAGCGCCTGCGGGCCTACAAGGCCGGCAGCAATGGCCAGGGCAAGCTCTGGTTCGGTCTCAATCCGATCGAGGCCAGCCGGGCCGGGCGGCCTCGGCAGACCCGTGCGGGCGTGTCTGTGGCAGGGCGTCGCTATCAAGGCGCGTTCTATCGCCAGGTGTACGGCAGCAAGGCCGATATCTGGATCCGCACGGCCAGCAAGCACTTTGATCCCAGCGATTACCCTGACAGCGAGGTCTCAAAGGCCGGTGGGGCCAGCTCAGGCTGGATCGCCGAGAACGACAGTCGCTTCCCCCTGGCCAAGGCCAAGATCTCGCTGGAGGACGTCAGACCTCACTTTGAGTCATGGACGAACAAGGCCCACCAGCGCCTGCTGGTGGTGATGGAGCAGGAGTTGAACTTCGAGATGGTCAAGCTTACACGGAGGATCGGAAATGGCTGACGATCCAATCCCCCTGGCCAGGGTGTATGCGGCGATGGAGGAAGCCATCACGCAGGCGATACCGGGTCTGTGCTATGTGGGCACGATGCCCGGAATGCTCACCGTTGTGGATGTGCCGGCGGTGGTGATCGAGCTGGCGGGGTTCGACGCTGCAGAGCGTGATCCTGGTACGGGGGAAGTGGCTGTTGAGGCTCGCTTCGAGGCGCGGCCGATTGTTGGCGTCGAGGACGTTGATCACCTGCATGTCGTGGCGTTCATTGCTGCACAGCTGGCAGTGCTGTTGCGGCTGCAGACTTGGGGCATTGAAGTCGAGCCTGCCCATTTCGTCCGGGCGGAGCGGGATTGGAGTCGCCCCGAGTTGGACAGCATGGCGGTCTGGGTGGTCGAGTGGACGCAGGTCATCTACCTCGGCGAGGAAGAGTGGCCATGGCCAATAGAGCCGCCCGGCTCGTTGGTGCTGAAGGTTGGCCCAGACGCGGAGCCCGTCAGCCCGGAGGAACTGTCATGAGTTACGCATCAGCCATGCACGATCGGATGCTGGCCAGCCTGGTGATCCCCTGCCGGGTGGTCGCCGTCGACCTGGCCGCCGCGATGGTGCGGGTGTCGGACGGCAGCGGCTGGACCAGCGCCTGGGTCCGCTGGCACAGCCAGGCCGCCGGCAAGGCGCGCCACTGGCGGGCGCCGAGCCTGGAAGAGCAGGGCGTGCTGATCAGTCCCAGCGGCGAGCCTGCGCAGGGCACTTTCGTGCCAGGGCTGTACGGCAACGCCGGCCCGGCGCCGGACAACCGCGGCCATGTCGAGGTCTGGCGTTTCGACGACGGTGGCTCCCTGGTCTACGACTGGCAGGCCAAGACCTACACGATCGAGCTGCCCAGCGGCACGGTCACGGTGAAGGTAGGAGCCTCCCAGGCAGTGCTGACGGACGACGCCATCACGGCACAGTCCTCGAGCATTACCGCCCAGGGCGACACGATCACGCTGACCGGCGCGGTCACGATCAACGGAACACTGATGGTCACAGGTGACATCAACGGCGGGGCGCGGATCATCGACACCGCCGGCAACACGGCAAACTACAAACACTGACCAGAGCCCGCCTAGTGCGGGCTTTTTCATGCCTGGAGGAAAGCATGGCCAGAACACAGAAAGAGCCTGAAGAGGGCAGCGAGGCGGCACCGGTGCCGAGCGGGCCGGTGACATTCATCGATCAGGAGTACACCCGCCGCAAGTTGATCCTGCCCGACTGGGTGGAGCTTGAGGTGGTACAGGGCCAGGTCACGATCAGCGGCGATGACGCGGTGGGCCTGGCCTACATGCGCAACCGGTCCGACTTCAAGGAGGCCTGACCGTGATCGGCATGGATCGTCGAACGGGCCAGCCGGTCGCCGGCCTGGGCCACCTGCGGCAGTCCATCGAGGACATCCTCACCACCACGGTAGGCAGCCGCCGGATGCGTCCTGAGTACGGTTGCCAGTTGCGCCGCTACGTCGACCTGCCGGTGAACGAAGGCTGGAAAAGTGCGGTGCAGGCCGAGGTCGCCCGTGCCTTGGGGCGTTGGGAACCGCGGCTGCAGCTGGAGCGGGTACGGGTGCTTGCGGTCATCGACGGCAAGATCGACCTGCAGCTGACCGGCACGTACCTGGGTGACAGCGCAGTCTTGGAGGTGAGTGCATGAGCGTAGTGGATCTGTCGCAGCTCCCGGCGCCGCAGGTGCTGGAGAGCCTTGATTTCGAGGGGGTGTACGACGAAGAGCTGCAGCGCTTTCGCCAGTACATGGGGGAAAAATGGGACGCGCTGCTCGAGAGTGACCCGATCACCAAGCTCCTCGAGCTGGGCGCCTACCGGCGCATGCAGAACCGGGCGCGGGTCAACGACGCCGCCAAAGCCTTGATGCTGGCCTATGCACGCGGCGCGGACCTGGACCAGCTGGCCGCCAATGTGAACCTGCAGCGGCTGGTCGTGCAGACCGAGGATCTCAATGCGGTACCTCCGGTCGAGCGCGTCCTCGAGGCTGACGATGCACTGCGTGAACGCGTGCAGTTGGTCTATGAGGGCCTGACCACCGCCGGCCCGAGGAACAGCTACATCCTGCATGCGCGCAATGCCTCCGGCCGGGTGGCGGACGCGACAGCCGAGAGCCCGGCCCCGGCCGAGGTGGTGGTCACGGTGCTGGATCTGGAGGGCACAGGCCTCGCCCAGCCAGAGCTACTGGAGACGGTACGTGCACATCTGAGCGATGACGACGTGCGCCCGGTGGCCGATCGGCTCACGGTCCAGTCTGCCGAGATCTTGCCGTACCGAGTTAAGGCCGTGCTGTACAAGGCCGGCACGGGACCGGAGAACGAAGCCATCCTGGCGGCATGCAAGGCTCGGCTGCAGACCTGGGTGAACCCCCGTCGCCGGCTGGGGCTGGAGGTCTCGCGGTCCGGGATCGATGCGCAGTTGCACATAGACGGTGTGAGCCGGGTGGAACTGGTGGGGTGGACGGACATCCGCCCGACGAAGGAACAGGCGGCTTGGTGTGAGGCGATCGACGTGGCATGGGGTGGCTGACATGAAAAGTCTGCTCCCCGTGAACAGCACCCAGCTGGAACGCGCCGTCGAGGTCGCCACGGACGAGCTGACCGACATCCCCCTGCGGACCCTGTACAACCCCGACACCTGCCCGGCGCACCTGTTGTACCAGCTGGCCTGGGCTTGGTCGGTGGACCGCTGGGACGACACCTGGTCGGAAGCGGTCAAGCGGTCGGTGATTCGCTCTGCGTTCTTCGTACATGCGCACAAGGGCACGATCGGCGCGCTTCGCCGGGTGGTCGAGCCGTTTGGTTACCTGATCGAGGTCAGCGAATGGTGGCAGGAGCTGCCCCCGGCCACGCCGGGCACCTTCGGGTTGAAGATCGGCGTTTCGGATGGGGGCATCGATGAGGAAACCTACCGGGAGCTGGCCTCGCTGCTGGATGACGCTCGTCCTGTAAGCCGACACCTCACCGCCCTCCAGATCAGTCTCGAGAGCAACGGCGCTTTCTTCCTAGTCGGGGCATTGAGCGAAGGCGACGTGTTGGACGTTTACCCGCCCGTGCAGCTGGACATTGAGGTCACAGGCGCTATCGGGCGCGGTGGCCGTGAAACCACTATCGACACCCTGGACATTGCACATGGTTGATCAAAGTTCCCAGTTCTACGCGATCCTCACGAAGGTGGGGGCGGCGAAGCAAGCAAACGCGGACGCCCTGGGCGTGCCATGGAAAATCACGCAGATGGCGGTCGGCGATGCCAACGGCACCGACCCGACCCCCAACGCGACCCAAACCAACCTGATCAATGAATGGCGCCGGGCGCCACTCAACCTGTTGAAGGTGGACGACCAAGATCCGGCGATCATTGTTGCTGAGCAGGTTATTCCGGCGGACGTGGGCGGCCATTGGATTCGCGAAATCGCACTCTATGACGCCGACGGCGATATGGTCGCGGTGGCGAATTGTGCGCCAACCTACAAGCCGCTGCTCAGCCAAGGCTCTGGGCGAACCCAAGTTGTTCGCATGAACCTGATCGTCAGCAGCTCCAGTAACGTGCAACTCAAGATCGACCCGGCGGTTGTGCTGGCTACTCGAGGCTATGTTGATACCGCGATTCTGAGTGTGCTCCCCAAAAATAAGGTGGTGGGCTCTTATACAAGGGTCACGATTGATGATCGAGGTATTGTCCAGCAGGGGGCTAACCCCACCACGCTGAGTGGCTACGGCATTGGAGACGCCTATACCATGGCAGCGGTTGATGCCGCTCTTGGTGGCAAGGCGAACAAGGCCACCACGTTGGGCGGTTACGGCATCGGAGACGCCTACACCAAGTCGTGGATAGATGCCAACAAGGCATCCCTGGATAGTCCGGCGTTCTCTGGAACTCCAACCGCAGAGACCGCTAACCTGGGGGCGAGAACCTCCCAGTTGGCCAACTGTCTGTTCGTGGCCAACACGGTTGATAAGGCCATTGCGGATCTAGTCGGCTCAGCACCTGCTGCGCTGGATACGCTGAAAGAGCTATCGGCGGCGCTGGGCAATGATCCGAACTTTTCGACCACTGTGCTCAATGCGCTGACAACTAAGGCTGACAATGCCGGCATGGTTGCGGAGTTGGGGAAGCGGTTGCTGGTCGGCGCGGTGAGTCAACAGCGCCCGAGCCTTTCCTCACCAACTAACACTGCAGACTGGAACTCTGCAGCGTTAGAAATTCGAGAGTCGAAGCAAGTGAGCGAGTGGGCTCCGACTGAGACGGGCGATCAATGGGCGCCTGGTATAGCGTTTCACTGGGCCGGTAAGGTCGCCGGGAAGTTGTTCATGGATTCTCTCGGGAAGCTGAAGTGGAATGGTAACGAACTGCTCACAAAGCAAGCCGGGGCGGGTTTCTTGTCTGGCTATATCCAGATCACGGCCGGTGCGCCGGTGGTTGTCAGTCACAACTTAGGTTATGTGCCGTCTCTGGACTCTGTAGAGGTCTTTTGGGAGTGCGTGACCGCTCAAGGTGGCTGGCAGCCTGGTGAAAGTTTCAAGGTTTTGACATGGATGCAAGACAACACATCTGTAGCTTCAACTACGGGGGCATATGCATACGACGTAAATGCATCAACGGTCACTATCGGTTTTGGGCCGTCTGCATCTGTTTGGGCCCTGCCCGCGAAGGGTACTGGCGCAGCCGTCACGATGAATCTCGCCTACTGGCGTGCACGCATAAGGATTAAAACATGAGTGCTGTTCAGCTTTTCTACTGCCTCCCAAGTGGCCAGTTTTATGGCAGTTGGCTGGGTGATCCAGAAAAAGACCACAATGAGCTTTCAGAGCGGGGGTACATCGAAGTCCCCAGCGCCCCGGAAAGTACGAAGTATTACTGGGATGCGGAGTTACAGGCCTTTTACCTGCCTCCATCTGCGGAGGATGAGCGGAAATGGCGTGATGAGCTGTTGCCCGTCTACGGCGCATTGCGTGATCGACACCGTGATGAGATCGAGCTTGGGCGGGGTACGACGCTGACCAGCGCGCAGTATGCGGAGCTGCTTGCGCTGCTGCAGGCCTTGCGCGACTGGCCCCAGTCAGAACTGTTCCCAGCGGTTGAGCATCGCCCGGTGCCACCCGACTGGCTTACCGAATTTACCCACTAAAGCCCCGCATTGACGGGGCTTTTCTTTTCCGCTGCACCCCAGGCCTAGGCCTTTTCGTATCTGGAGACTTTGCATGAGTGGCTTTTTTCACGGCGTTACCGTAACGAACGTCGACACCGGCGCGCGCGTAATCGCGTTGCCGTCGTCCTCGATCATTGGCTTGGTCGACACGTTCACCCCTGGGCCTGATGTCACGGCCAAGGCGAATGATCTGGTGATGATCACCAGCGAGCGCGAGGCGGTTGCCGCGTTCGGCCCGAATGCGGCGATCACCAAGGCCTGCCGCGCGATCTACACCCGCGCCAAGGCGGTCATCGTCGCCTGTGGCGTGGCCAAGCTGGAAACGCTCCCCGAGCAAACCTCGGCGATCATCGGCGGCACCCTGGCCGACGGCAAGCGTACCGGCCTGCAAGCGCTGCTGGACGGCAAAAGCCGGTTCAACGCCCAGCCGCGGCTGCTGATCGCGCCCAAGCACAGTGCGACCCAGGCCGTCGGCACCGCCCTGGTGGCCCTGGCTGACAAGCTGCGTGGCATCGCCATCATCGACGGCCCCAACACCACCGACGAGGCCGCGCTGGCGTATGCCGGCGAGTTCGGCGCCAAGCGCGCCTACATGGTCGACCCCGGCGTGCGGTACTGGGACACCGAGGCGAGCGCCACGGTCGATGCGCCGGGCTCGCCCTGGGTGGCCGGCCTGTTCGCCTGGACCGACAGCGAGTATGGATTCTGGGCCTCACCGTCCAACAAGGAGTTCGTCGGCATCACCGGCACCTCGCGGCCGGTGGAGTTCTTGGACGGTGACGAAACGTGCCGGGCCAACCAGCTCAACAACGCCAACATCACCACCATCATTCGCGACGACGGCTACCGCCTGTGGGGCAACCGCACGCTGTCGAGTGATCCGAAGTGGGCGTTCGTCACCCGCGTGCGGACCATGGACATCGTCATGGACGCGATCCTCTACGGCCACAAGTGGGCCGTGGACCGCTCGATCACGGCTACCTACGTCAAGGACGTGACCGAGGGCCTGCAGGCGTTCATGCGCGACCTGAAGAATCAGGGCGCAATCATCAACTTCGAGGTGTTCGCCGATCCCGAGCTGAACACTGCCAGCCAGCTGGAGCAGGGCAAGGTGTACTGGAACATCCGCTTCACCGATGTCCCGCCGGCAGAAAACCCCAACTTCCGCGTCGAGGTCACCAACCAATGGCTGACCGAAGTTCTCGACGCCAACGCATAAGGAGCGAACCCCATGGCGATGATTCCCGAAACGCTGGCCAACCTGAACCTGTTCGTTGATGGCGTCAGCTTCCAGGGCGATGTGCCCAGCCTCACCCTGCCCAAGCTCACCCTGAAGATGGAAGAGCACCGCCCGGGCGGCATGGACATGCCGATCGAGATGGAGCAGGGCATGGAAAAGCAAGAGGCTGCCTTCACCACAACCGGCGTGCGCCGCGAGTCATTGAAGTTCTTCGGCCTGGCCGACGGTACCGCCTTCAACGGTACGTTCCGCGGCGCCTTCAAGGGCCTGAAGGGCAAGGTCACTCCAGTGATCGTTACCCTACGCGGCGCGTTGAAGGAGGTCGACATGGGCGACTGGAAGGCGGGCGACAAGGCCGAGATCAAGCACAACGTTGCGGTGACCTACTACAAGCTCGAGGTCGAGGGGCGCCTGATCTACGAGATCGATGCCCTGGGCATGAAGCGCGTGATCGACGGCGTCGACCAGCTCGCCCAGCAACGCCAGGCCCTGGGTCTCTAACGTACTCACAGATAAGGACAACACCTCATGAGCAAGAAGATACCCACTTACCTGCAGCTTGAAACCGACCGCGTCATCGTCACCTTGAGCAGGCCCGCCGAGTGCAATGGCGTGCAGGTGGACAAGCTGAACCTGCGGGCGCCGACGGTGCGCGACATCCGTGCTGCACAGCAGCTCACCAACGGAGACGATGAGCAGCGCGAACTGAACCTGTTCGCCTCGCTGGCCGAGGTCGGCCTGAAGGACCTCGAAGGCCTGACCCTGAAGGACTATAGCCGCTTGCAGGCCGGCTATTTTCGCCTGGTGCAAGACGACGAGCTTTGACCCGCGATATCAGAAGCAGCTGGCCAAGCGGCTGGCAAAGGAGTTGGGTTTCTCGGCGGCAGAGATCTCTGCGATGCCCTGGATGGACATCGTCTGGTGGCTCACGGATTGAGCCTGCAGGAGGGTAGCGCATGGCAAAGCTGGCGATCGCGCTGGAAATCGGCGGGGCCGTTGCCGCATCGCTTGGTTCGGCATTCGGTACCGCCAAGGGTCATATCAAGAAGCTCGAGGAGAGCGGCAGCCGCGCGAAGGTGTTGAAGAACACCATCGGCGAAACGATCAAGCTCCGGGAGGAATGGAAGAAGGCGCACGACAGCGGCGCGGCGGCGGCCTCCGGGTTGCTGCGGCGCCTGGAGGGCAATCTCGATGCTCTGAAGAAACAGGGCGTCGAGGTCGGCCGGCTATCCAAGGAGTACCAGCGACTCGGGCGTGAAGCGAAAGCTGCAGATCTGCAGCAGAAAGGCCGGCAACAGATCGATGCGGGGAAATCGTCGCTCAAGTCCAACATCGGTGCCACTGTGGTCGGCGCCGGTCTGGCTGCGATCCCGACGAAGATCAGTGCCGACTACCAAGCTATCATCCGTGACATCGCGATCAAGTCGGACATCGTCAACAAGCCGCAAGAGGCCCAGCTCAGCAGGGCGGTAATCGATACCGCGCGTGATACGGGGATGTCGCGCAACGATGTGGCGGACCTCATCAACCAGCTGGTCGGCGCCGGTATGGAGGTGGACAAGGCCATGGCTTATGCGCCGACGGCGGCGAAGTTCGCCGTGGGCCAAGGCTCCTCGGGCGTCGACACGGCGGCGATGATTCAAGCGCTGCAGCAGAACGCAAAGATCACCGACCCGAAGGTCATGCAGCAGGCACTGGAGGCCATCGCATATCAGGGGCAGGCGGGCAGCTTCGAGGCGTCCGACATGGCCAAGTGGTTCCCGCAACTGCTGGCAGGCATGGAGAAAAACGGCGTCACCGGGTTAGATGCGGTCACGTCGCTGGGCTCGATGCTGCAGGTGCAGATGAAGACTGCAGGCAGCGCCGACGAGGCGGCGAACAACTTCAAGAACTGGATAGAGAAGATCGGCGCTGGCGATATCCAGAAGAACTATGCAAAGGCCGGGATCGACTACCAAAAGTCGCTGAACACCGGCTTGCAAAAGGGCATGAACGTCATTGAGGCGTCCATGGGCCTGGCCATGCAGTACGTCGAGAAGACCGACCCGAAGAAGGCCCAGGCGATGAAGGACGCCCAGGCCAACATCGATAAGGAGGCTAACCCGGAGAAGGTCAAGGCGTCGCTCGAGGCGCTGGAAAGAAGCCTGCGCACCGGTGATGTGTTCGCCGACATGCAAGTCAAGGCAGCCCTTACGGCCTACGCGCAGAATCGGGGGCTGTACAACACCCTCAAGGCCGATTCGGCTGATGCGAAAAAGGTAGGGGGCATCCTCGACAAGAACCTGGCCGAGCGTCGAGAAACGTCCAAGCAGCAGTGGAGCGAGTTGGGCCAGGCCGTGGATGACTCGATGCGCAGCATTGGCGATGCGATCCGCCCGGCCACTGATCTGCTGGCTTCAGGGCTGACCAAGGTCGCTCATGGCATCACCTATCTGTCGGACAAGCTGCCTGGGCTGGTGTTGGGCATTTCGGGCGTTGCTGCGGCGGTGATGGCTTTCCTCACGGCACGCAGCGCGATCAAGGTTGGGCGTGGGGTGCTCAACCTCGCACGGGGCCGCAGGATGGGGCGCGGCGCCGGTGGAGAGGGAGAGCTGCCGGAGACGGGCAATCCGGTGGTCGACGCAGGCCTCGGCGCCTTAGGCAAGGTGTTCGGTGCGGGTGCTGCGAACGATGATCGTGGTGGCCTCGGGAGCGAGCCACAGCGTGTGTTTGTCGTCAACGCCAAGGACCTCGGCGGGTTTGGCTCATCGGCCGACGTGGGGGCGCCGGGTGGTCGACGGCGCCGCCGGCAGCGCAGGGGCCGGGGTGGACCTGCGCCGCGTCGATCCGCTCCTTCGGGTGCTGTTGGCCGAGTCGCTCGAGCAGGTGCTACGACAGGTGCGGCGGGCGCAGGCGCTGCGACGGCTGCAGCCGAGGTCGGTCGGATAGGCCGGGTGATGGGCGCAGTCGGCAAGGTGTCGAAGGTGGTCGGCAAACTCCCAGGCGGGAAGGTGCTCGATGCGGGCATGACCGTGGTCGAGACGGCCATGAACGCGAAAACCCAGGACGAGAAAGCCGAGGGCTACGGCAGCGCGGCGGGCGGGTTTGCCGGCGCGCTGGCGGGCGGTGCTGCAGGTGCGGCGCTCGGTTCTGTTGTGCCCGTGTTGGGCACGGCGATTGGTGGTGCTATCGGGGCCGCGATCGGCGGCCTTGGCGGTGAGGGCCTGGGCGGCTGGCTGGGCAAGAAACTGTTCGGCGAGGACGAGCAGGTGGCGAAGGCGGACAAAGATAAGTCGGCCCCTGGTGATGTGGCTCGGTCGATCGCCGCCGCCGCACCCGCTCCCACGGCGCCCGTCGTGGCCCAGGCGCTCGAGCAGGCCAAGCCCAAAGCGGACCCGCCCAAGGTCGACCAGCAGTTCTCCTACATGCCCAACATGCCGATCACCGTTCAAGGCGACGTCAAGGATCCGCAGCAGGTGTTTCGCTCGCTCGAGGGGATGATCCGCAACAGTTGGGAAACCTGGTCACGGGAAAGCCTGGCTCGTCAGGCCGCTGGTCAGCTCTTCGATCAACCTCACGTTTAAGGAGGTGCCATGGCCTACATGGCGTCCATGCAGTCGACGCTGTCGTCGTTAATTGCGGCGGGGGAGGCTGGCCGTACCAGTCTCGATGGGATGCTCGGCCCGCTGACCGGTGCTGTCGGTGACATGACCGGCGCCGCTTCGGAGCTGGAGAGCCTGCCAGTCCTTGGCCCGGCCCTCGGCCAGAAGCTGCAGCGCACGATGCGGGCGATCAATGCTGCCCAGTCCACGGTGGGCCAGGTGGCATCGGCCTACAGCCAGTTGGTCAGCGGAGCGGCAGCGGTGCAAGACCGCATCGGCTCGCTGAAGGAACAGGCCGGCAGGGCCTCGGCAGCGATCAGCCGCATTGCTGGGCAGGCAAGCCCTACGCTGGCCAACATCCTGCCGACCAGTGCGCTTGCGCCGCTGGCCACAACGGCAGCCGAGGCAATCAAGCCCTTCCCGCACCTGCTGATACTGCAGCCGCTCGACGCCAAGCTGCAGCCGTATTACTTCAACCTGGATACCGCAGCCTTTGACGAGCTCCGCCGGCAGACGTCGGCGCGTTGGGCCGGCCAAGAGCGCCTCACGCGGGACATTGCGCAGCAGGCGGTCGGGCAGGGAGAGGACAAGATCACGCTCAAGGGAGTGATCTTCACCAGCAGGGGCGGGATCAAGCAGCTGGATGCGCTGCGCACAATCGTCCGCCGGCTACAGCCGGTCAGCCTGGTGACCGGTTACGGCGACGTGCTGGGCACCTGGTGCTTGACCAACTTGGACGAAGAGCAGGGCGCGCTGCTGGCCGGCGGCATCCCGCGCAAGCAGGGTTTCTCACTGGAGTTTGTGAAGTATGGCAACGACATGCAGAACGTCTGACGGGGATCTGCTGGACACGCTGTGCTACCAGCATTACGGGCACCTCAACGGCACGGTCGAGCTGGTGCTGCAGGAGAACCCTGGGTTGGCGGATGAGCCGCAACCCTACCGTGCCGGGGTCATCATCGTACTGCCCGAGCTGGCAACGCCCTCGATCGAGACAATCGAGCTGTGGGGATGACCCACCGCCACACACCGAGCCCCGCCCAGTGCGGGGCTCTTTCATTCTGGAGGGCCTATGCAACCCACTTTCCGCATCGTCGCTGATGGCAGGGACATCACGATGCTGATCAACGACCGGCTGATCCTGCTGAGAACCACCGACAAGCCCGGCATGGACTCCGACGAGTTCGAGCTGCGGATCGATGATCGCGACGCGGCGGTGGCTTTGCCTGCCAGGGGCGCCAGGATCGAGGTCCACCTGGGCTACGTTGGCCAGCCGCTGGCTCGTCTGGGCCGATACACCGTCGACGAGATCGAGGTCTCGGCGCCGCCACGCACCATGGTGATCCGCGGCAAGGCCAGCGACATGCGCGGCACCGGCAAGACCACGCGCAGTGGCAGTTGGGAAGGCGTGCCCCTGTCGCAGATTGTCCGCGACATCGCCGCCCGCAACGGCTGGACACCGGTCTGTCCGGTGCAGACGAAGGTCGATCGCGTCGACCAGCGCAACGAATCCGACTTCAACTTCATCACCCGCCTGGCCAAGCAGTACGACTGCACGGCGAAAGTGGCCGACGGAAAGCTGCTGGTCATGCCCCGTGAAGCCAGCCTGAGTGCCAGCGGCAAGGCCTTTGGCACGGTCACAATCACCCCGGCAGATGTGAGCCGGTGGCAGTTCCGGCTCGGCGATCGCAACGCGCAGGCGGCCGTGAAGACCACGCACCAGGACAAGAAGACTGGAGAACTGGCCGTCATCGAGCTGAGCAACGACGACGCCCCCTCCGGCTTGCCGGGCGTGCATACCGATCGCCACATCTACCCGAACAAGTCGGCAGCCCAGCAGGCGGCCAAAGCCAAGCTCGCGGCATTCAACCGCAGCACGGCGAGCGTGCGCCTGCAGATGACCGGGCGCACCGATCTTTTCGCCGAACGGGTCATCAATGCCCAGGGCTTCAAGATCGGCCTGGATGGCGAGTACCTGGTAGACAGCGTCGAGCAGACGTTCGACGCCTCGGGCTGGTCGACTGCGGTGGAGTGCAACGGCGGAAAGAAGGGCAAGGCGAAAGCCAGGGGAAAAAAGAGGAAGTCACAGCAGCCACTCCGGGTAGTTCAGTTGAGCTAGACCCGGAGTGGCTTAGTGTCATCAAGACCAGGGAGGCGGGCTCCAGTGCCTACCGGGCGGTCATAGGCGGTTGAGCAGCGTTCATCAGGGCGCTCTCTATCGCAGGGTACACGGCAAGTGCGCCGCTTGCGCTCAGGTGGTTGTCATCGAAGTACCAGAATTTCCCGTCTCTGGTCAGGGGACAGATAGACCCCTGGCAGAGGATGGGATCTAGGCTGATCACCGTCGCTTGTGATTCGCGAAGTGCATTTACTGAGAATGCACTATTCGACTCATGCTCTGCCCGTGATACTGAAAGCGAATTGTATACCGCTTCACTGCCTTTCCCGGTGCGCAGAATCTCTTTAGCGTTACTGAGTTGCTGGGGATTGTCTTCCACAAAATAGACATTGACGCCAATGTCGCGGAAGCGCTTAACCGTGTTGCCGATTGCCCACTGCAAGTCTTGAGCAGATTGGGAGAGCGTGGGTTCGATAGTCGGATCTTTTGCGATGAGGTTATAGTCTGCGGGCTTTGTAGTCCCGCCGCTGTAATAGGACCACCGCCCCATCAGTACGACAGTGCTGATCTGCTTGGACTTTATATACGAGAAAATACGTTCATTGAGCGCTTGGCAATTGCGTTTTTCAATCTCAAGTTCGCCACGCATGGATTGGACTCCCAGTAATGGAGGGCAACCGGAGGCGGAGGAAAAAGCGATTGACAGCGAGTGCTCTGCAGCTAGCTTTTCAAATGCGGGGAGCAGGCTGTATGCATGGCTATCGCCGAAAGCAAAAATGTCTTGCGTCGGTTTCGCGGCGCCTACTTGGCAATGCCAGTTACCTTCTTTTTTGTAGGCGTGCAGAACATCAATACATTCGGCCTGGCTTTTTGCATCTGACCTTACGATGCTGTTTGCGTAGGATTCCAGTGCCTTGTTGGCTTGTCGCTCTGGCAGCCCACCCGCCATGTAAGTTGCGCCGCCTACTGCGGCGATAACTACCATCGCGGCAGAAGGCATGATTACCTTGAGGCGTTCAGAGCTGAAGCTTCTAATTGGGAGTTCAAGATAGCGGTAGGTTACCCAGGCAAGCGCTACTGAAAGCAGCATCGCGGCAGCCATTACCAGTGCGGTGGGCTCTCCTTCGGTAATGCGCAACAAAGAGAACAGTGGCCAGTGCCACAGGTACAGCGGGAAGCTGATCAGACCGAACCACACCATGGGTTTAGCTGACAGCAGGTTCTTGTTAACCCAGGCCATTGGCCCGGCAAGAATAAGAAAAACCGCACCGATCACCGGAATGAGTGCTTTGGTGCCTGGGAAACTCGCGCCTTTCTTAATGTGTAGAAGGCCAAAGATCAGCAGTGCAAGGCCCAGGAATGAAAACAGGCTTCGCAGACGTTTTTGCTTGCTGCTTAGCGTGGCCCAGGTTGTGGTGGAAATAGAGGTATCTTTGTAGGTCGTGAACCATGCAAGCAAGCTACCCGCCAAAAGCTCCCAGAAACGCGTAAGCGGCGAGTAGAAAGTTGCCGTCGGATCGTAACCGATAAGTTTTACATTCAATGCGAATGAGGCGATGGCTGCGCAGACGAGTAGGGCCGCAGGGCTCACTCCGAAGCGATAAAAAACGTAAATCGCAAGTGGAGTGAAAATATAAAACTGTTCTTCTATTCCCAAGCTCCACAAGTGCAGTAGGGGCTTGAGTTGTGCTGAGGTGTCAAAGTAGCCTGATTCGCTCCAGAGTGCGAAGTTAGAAATAAACGCCGCACCGGAGGTGATATGCTTGCCGAGTTGCGAAAATTCCTCAGCCGTTAGACTGAGCCAGCCCATTATATATGTGGCTGCCAGTACCAGGATAAGTGCTGGAAAAATACGCTTGATCCGCCTGCCATAGAAATCGGCAAAGCGGAAAGTCTTGTTGTCCAGGCTCTTAAAAATAATGGAAGTGATTAAGAAGCCGGAGATCACGAAGAAAATATCTACGCCAATGAATCCACCCCTGAGTAAGGAGGGGAACGCATGGAATAGTACGACGCTAAGTACTGCAATAGCGCGAAGCCCGTCGATGTCGGGCCGATATTTAATATTTGGGTTGCTCATCCGTAGCCTAGTCAATAAGTCAATCGAAAGCGATGCGGTGGCGAGTTTACCTGAAGGCTATTTACCTTGACGAGCGCTCGGTTCTGCGGCCCCGGCTCTGGCTGAATGGCCTTTACAAATGATTCAGGCCGTCAGGCCACAGCAGGAGATTCATGATGACTGTCACTCTCAAGCAGCTGCAACACATCCTCCCCAACGCCGGCACTCAAGCCGGCGTTTTTCTTCCTGTACTGAATGCGGCAATGGTCAAGTGGGGGATTGTCACCCCGCTGCGTAAGCGTGCCTTCCTCGCCCAGATCGGGCATGAGTCTGGCCAACTGCGCTATGTCCGGGAGTTGGGCAACGACCAGTACCTGGCGAGGTACGACACGGGCAAGCTCGCAGCCCGGCTGGGCAACTCGCCCGAGGCCGACGGCGACGGCCAAAAGTATCGCGGCCGTGGCCTGGTTCAGATTACCGGACATGACAACTACAAGCGTTGCGGTGAAGCCCTGGGTCTCGACCTGCTCGCCTGTCCCGAACTGCTCGAGCGCCCCGAGCATGCGGCCGACTCGGCCGGCTGGTTCTGGCACCAGGCCAACCTCAACTCGCTGGCTGACAAGGGGCGGACGGCGTTCGAAGCCATCACGCGCCGTATTAACGGCGGCCTGAATGGCCTGGAGGATCGCTTGACGATCTACAGGCGTGCCGAGCAGGTGCTGATCTGATGGGCCTGGAATCGCGGCTTGCGCTGCTGGCCCTGGTGTTCGGGGCCGTGGTCGGCGCACGGTTTGCCTGGTGGTGGCAGGCCAACGAGCTGGCCACGCAGGCGGCGGGCTACGAGCAGCAGCTGGCGACAAAGGATCTGGAGCATGGTCGGGAGCGGGAGGCTGCAGCAGTGGCGGCGCTCGGCCAGCTCGAACAGCAGCAGGCAGCAAGGCGCGCGTTGGAAGATCGCCTGCAGGCCCAAGACAAAACCCACTGGAAGGAGATGAACGATGCTCAACAAGCTCAGGCTCGCCTGCGCGACCGGCTTGCTACTGCTGATCTGCGGTTGTCAGTCCTGGTCGACGCCGGATCCCTTGCCGCCCAGGGTTGTGGCGGTGGGGTGCGAGCGCCCGCCGGCACCGGAGGCGTGGTGGTTGGAGCCCTACGCGCCCAACTTGACCCAGCGCATGCTCGACGAATTATCGCCATCACCGACGAAGGCGATCGAGGACTGATCGCGCTCAAGGCCTGTCAGGCCTACGTGCGCGAAGTCACGAAGTAGTAAAGAGGCGAGCCGGGCGGATGCGTCAACATCCAGCCCGGCCCGCCGAACCCGCAGACCCTTCCTGCAAGTCCAGCCGTGGCCCCTGCCTTGTGCACAAAGCGCGGCGAGCCTAACACCTGTTTATCCATACAGTAAAGACTTGCAATCAATGACCTCTCCAATCATTCCCTGGATGGGCGGCAAGCGCCGCCTGGCCGACCGCTTGATTCCCCTCTTTCCCCCTCATGAATGCTATGTCGAAGTCTTCGCCGGCGGTGCCGCGTTGTACTTCATGCGTCCCCAGGTCGCCCCGGTCGAGGTGCTCAACGACCTCAACGGTGACCTGGTGACGCTTTACCGGGTGGTGCAGAACCACCTCGAGGAGTTCGTCCGCCAGTTCAAGTGGGCGCTCAGTTCGCGCCAGATCTTCGAGTGGCAGAAGATGACTCGCCCCGAGACGCTGACCGACATCCAGCGTGCCGCCCGTTTCTTCTACCTTCAGCAGCACGCCTTCGGCGGCAAGGTCACCGGGCAGACGTTCGGTACCGCTACCACGGGACCGGCCATCAACCTGTTGCGCATCGAGGAGAATCTCTCGGCCGCATGGCAGCGCCTGGCCGGCACCTATGTCGAGAACCTGTCCTGGCTCGATTGCGCCGAGCGCTACGATCGAGCGTACACGTTCTTCTACATGGACCCGCCTTACTGGCAGACAGCCGGCTACGGTGTCGACTTCCCGTTCGAGGAGTACGAGCGCATGGCCGACTTCATGCGGCGTTGCAAGGGTAGGGTGATGGTCAGCATCAACGATCACCCGGACATCCGGCGAGCCTTCGACGGTTTCCGCTTCGAGTGCCTGGACATCCGCTACAGCAACACCAACCAGCGGCAGGGCAAGGCCGATGTCACTGGTGAGCTGGTGATCATGAACTGGGAGCCGGAACGGTTGGGACAGCTGTTCTGAGGCCTGCGCGTATCTCTGGCTGGCACTTTATACTGCCCTAATCTAAACATCAGGGCAGTGTCGTGAAGCGAACCATCGAAGGAATGATCCAGGCAGGTGAGCCGCTGATGAATGTGGCTCTTGAGGACATGCGCGCTTACCACAGGGCGCAGGACTCGGGAGCGCCGGCAGAGGAGGTTGAGCGCCTGCGATTGATAGCAGAGTCCTCATTTAAGGCGGTCTCCGACTACCAGTTGTATGCGCTTGGCCATCAAGCCCTGATTCGTCACTGAGCCGGCTCGATTAGAGCTGGCCCCTGGTTCCGCACGTTGCCCACGGCAGTTCCTACGCGGTACCACTCGAAGGCCTCGGCCGGCTCGCCCAGGTTGAGCACCATCTGTTCAGCGTGCTCGCTGGGCATGCCGGCCGCAACCCATTCGATAGCCAGATCGGGCGACAGTACGACTGGTCGCCGATCATGCACGTCGACCATCCCGCCCTGTGCGTCGGCGGTGATGATGACGAACCCGTCGTGCTCGTTGCCTGCGAACTGACCTATGGAAGCGCATAGGGCAGGGCGTCCATCTCGTCGGTGGATGAAGTAGGGTTGCTTTTTCGGTCCTCCTTCATCCACCCATTCATACCAGCCGTCCACCGGTACGATTGCCCGGTGCGGCCAGATCGCGCGGAAGAACGGGCCGTGCGCCACCTTTTCGACCCTGGCGTTGATCGGCGCCGCCCGGTCGGCCGCCCAGTGCGGCCGCCACCCCCACCTCACCAGGTCCGCGCGCGGGCCTGCGTCATCTACTCGAAGCACCGCCACATTCGTCGTTGGCGCGACGTTGTACCGGCCAAGAGGCTGGTCGCTGACGTTGTTTCGCCAGACCTCCGGCATGCTCAGAGTGTCAACGAAGTCATGGATGCCGCTGTACTGACTTAGCCTCCCGCACATAAACCACCTCGCTCGTTTGTCGGCTGCCTCGCGTCCGCGCATTGACGTAGGAACGGTCTGACAGTTTACTGTATGAATATACAGATATTCATTTGAGTTGATCTGCCATGACCATCACCTTCCTGGGCGCGCCGACGTGCGGCCCTACGCGGCTGCCGGTGTACTCGTTCCGTGTGCCGGCCGGATTCCCTTCGCCAGCGGCGGATCATTTGGAGCGCCATATCTCCCTCGACGAGCTTTTCGACCTGCGTGCTCCTCACGTGTACTTGGTGCAGGTGGAGGGCGACAGCATGCAGGGCGCCGGCATTTTCTCGGGCGACCTTCTCATCGTAGACCGCAGCAAGGAGGCTGAGCACGGCGACATCGTGATCGCCGCGATCAACGCCGAGCCCGTCTGCAAGCGCCTGTACCGGCGCAATGGCGTGCTGATCCTTCGGTCGGAGAATCCCGCCTACCCACCGCGGCACGTCATGGAAGGCGACGACCTGGTCATCTGGGGTGTGGTTCGCTACAGCGTGCGCGATCATGCCCAGTGACCAGGTGTTCGCGCTGATCGACTGCAACTCGTTCTACGCGAGCTGCGAGCGCGTGTTCCGGCCCGATCTGGCCAAGACGCCCATAGTGGTGCTGAGCAACAATGATCTGAGGGGTGGTAATCGTTAGTAGAACCTGTACAGTCCGCGCCTTGATCTGAACCGCTCTGGACGAGCCATTCCAGACTTCATAGGTTCCATTGGCAATCCCTAAGGCGCGGCATGAGGCTTGTATTCGCAACAAAAGACCTAGTCCTGTCAGGTCGATCTTTTGAAGGGTTCCCCCTATTGCTCGGAGCAGATGGCTGGCCAGTGGAGCCAGTACAAAGCTTCCTCTGGCATGTGCTTGTCGAATCTGGTGAGTCCCTCAGCGATCTGACGTGGGAGGCTTATGGTCGTCGTCTGTACGACTATTTCGCCTTCCTTGAGGCTAACCAGTTGTCCTGGAGCGATGAGAGCCCTGCGCACGGCCTGAGCATCCTTTCAAGGTACGCGGATTGGTCTATCGGGGAGTTAGGGCTTGATCCTGGCACGGTTAACAAACGCCTAGCCTTGATTGTCAGGTTCTACCGTTGGGCTAAGCAGCGCGATCTGATAGCTGCTCTGCCTTTCGGTGAAAAAAAGATCAAAGTAGCGCCGCACTCCGGCTTGCTTGCCCATGTTGCTAAGCCTGGACCCGAGAGAACGAAAGTTTCCGTCATGGTGCGGGAGCGACGCCGTATGACGAAGTTCTTGACCAAGGATCAAGTCAAAGAGTGTCTTGCTGTAGAAACAGATCCTAGCCACAAAATTTTGTTTCACCTCATGGTGAGAACCGGTCTTCGTTCCTGTGAGGCAAGGTCATTTCCCATAAAGTATGTATTCAATCCGAAGCTGCAAAAGGGACTGCGTAAAGGGCAGATGATTAGTGTTGCCTTAGATCCATTGGATATGCACATAAAATATGACCGTCCGAGAGTAATAGATGTCCCTTGGTCGCTTATGGAGGATATGTGGTCTTACTCTCTTCATCAACGAGAACTGCGCAAGTCCTGTGGTGATGGTAATGTCAGTGCGCTGCTTCTGACCAACAATGGAAGGCATTATTCCAAAGACTCTATCGTGGATGTGATGAAGTCGTATGAGCAGAAATGCGGCTTCTATGTTAGAGCTCACATGCTGCGTCATACTTATGGGACTTATACACTGCTGGCACTCCGTAAGAGCAAAGAATTTGAGGGGGAGCCATTGTTGTATGTAAGGGATAGACTGGGTCATTCTGATGTGCAAACTACTATGATCTATCTTCACCTTATAAATCAACTTGAAGCCCAATCTGTATTGGCGCATGAAGATGAGATTGACATGATGTTCATGGCTGATTCCTCTAGCCAGGCTCTAGGTGATATCCGTGGCGCGTAAAAAAGATTACAAGGCTGTCATGCCTTCGGTTACCAAGGGGGTTGAAGCTGTAGATGACGCTATTAGGATTGATCTACCGAGAAACCCTAGAAATCACAGGCAGATTGATCATTCCCAATATTTAGGCTTGGGATTTGATGCGTGGGCTGTACAGAGCATGCATGTGATCAGGGCATTACTTCAAGGCGGAAAACTTTCCGTCTCCACTCTGATCGGCTACTCAGTTAATGGGCTAAGATTCTTCTTCGGCTTTCTGCGTAGTGGGGTGCTGGCGGCGCCTCCTTTAACGCCAAACAACCTTACGAAACGCGATGTGGAGCGCTATATATCTTGGCTGAAGATAAAGTACCCGAATGGCTCAACAGCCAAAAACTATTACACAAGCTTTAAGTCGTTACTGATCACCCTGGGTAGCTACGGATTTATTGAGTGCGATGTTAAAGGCTTATTGCCTCTCAATGTGTTTCCAAAAAACTCCCAGAGAACGAAGGACGCAGAGCCTCTTTCGCTGGGAGAGATGAAGAGGCTAATGGTTGCATTGAAATCTGACCTAATCGCTATTCATAAGGGTAGTTTTTCTGGTAATGGCGCGGAAGCGATGTCAGTCTTGTTGTTAATTACAGCGGCAAGGTCAGGTATCAACACTACTCCGCTCCTTGAAATGCCAAGAGATGCGTTGAGGCCTCACCCATTTATTCCGAATTTGAGAGTTATTAATACCATTAAGCGCCGTGGTAAAGGTGCGCAGGCTAAAACCATTCGTCAAACCAACCTAGTAGACGAATATAGTGCGATACCTCTAGATGGTGTTGCAGTGCTGAATAAGGCCCTGGAAATAAGCAAGCCACTTGTGGAGCTCGCATCGGATGAAATCAGCTCGTATGTGTGGTTGTATCGTTCAGGGCAGCGCGGGGGTGAGAATAAAGTTGTGGTGCTCACGCCGGGGGCGGTATATGTATCAACCAAAAATATTTGCGAGCGACATGCGATTGAAAGTGATGAAGGTACACGCCTACATGTGACACTCAGTCAGCTTCGTAAAACTATGGAAAGTCGGCTTTGGAAACTGAGTGGCGGCGACATACTTGAAGTGGCCTCCGTGATGGGGCATACCCCTGCTGTGGCAGATAACCATTATCTAAAAATCAATGATGAAATTAAAGTTGAAGGAGCTACTTTCGTTGGAGATGCTTTTCCTGACAAGCTGCGAGGCATCAACGTCATCCCAACGCCACCAGGTGGCTGCAAGGACACCCTTTACGGCGCTAGGGCTCCTAAAGATGGGGTGAATCATTGCGATGAGTTTATCCACTGTTTGGGGTGCCCTAGCTATGCAATCGTAGGCACATTGGATGACCTATATCGTCTGTTCAGCTACCAGCAGTTCCTGCATGCTGAGATTGGATACTTCCTTACCGATGAGTGGGAGGCATGGCGCAGTCGTCAGTATAATTACATTCGTTTGATTGATGAGTTTACACATCGAAAATTTGACTCAGAGCTAATAGCCCAAGCAAAGGCGAAAACCCTAGAGGAACCTCATCCATTCTGGGGTGCGAAAATAAAATTCATGAAAAAGAAAGCTAGCGGTGCAGTGTGAGCTCTAGAACATATAATTCTCTACTAAAGGCCTATGACGTCCTCGTAGCTCAGCCTGTAACTGCCAGTGGCCTGAGCCAAGAAGAGCGTGGCAATATAGTTATAAGTGCAATAATTGGCAGTCATGATAGGATTTTGATCCTTAGCAGGTTGCGTGATGATCAATGGGATCTGCGTCCTTACTTTGATCAAGCTAACGTCTCGGAATCTTACAAGTATATAAATTGGGGCGCGGACATGCCTAAGTCCTTGGTGGACGACTGCAAGGCCGTAGTCTACGCTTGGTTTAAGAGGGGGCTGCCAGGCTCAAAGCCTCCCATCGCACGCGGAATTACTACGCTTGCAGTTGCAAGTGTTATGCCATTTGTAAGGTGGTTAAACAACTTAGGTGTCACTAGGTTTAGTGATGTTCGTCCTATTCATATTAGTAACTACGTGCATCACTGCAAGCATGAGCTGAAATTAAGACCGCTACCACTATATGGTCGGTTAAGAATTATCGACTTTCTTTGGGTCTTTTCTGCCGAAATGCTGTTCCCGCTCCAGAGCTGTCCATGGGGTGACTCCAGTCTGTGGCGCGTCTGCGGTATAGGTAAGATCAAAGGCGCTGAATCCATCGATAGGAATGTTGGAGGAACTGGCATTATACCTTCACAGGATCAGTCAAAAATTTTCAATTATTGCGAATCTGTAGTTTCGGAAGCTAAGGCTGAGATTGCGGTAAATGGCATAGGATACGAGCCTTGTGACGAGGCAATGTTTATCCGTGTACGTGACTCTGTGCTTTATATAGTCTCAATTACTAGCGGTATGCGAAACGATGAAGCAATTGGTATTGAGGTTGACCAGTGGCGCCGCGAGTACAAGGGAGGGGTGTTGTTCTGCTGGGTATCCACTGTGGAGCACAAAACAGGAAAAGGGCGAGTTGAATATCTTGTTCCAGAGTTAACCTTAGAGGCATTAGACCTATTGGCACGTTACTCTGCCTATGTTAGGAAGGATCTTGGTCAAGAGATTCGAGCGCTTGAAAAGGATATGAATCCGATTGATCCTGCTGAACATATCTTAAGGCTTGAGAAGGCACGGCGGGATTCTAAAAAGCTTTTCCTGGCTAGGCAGCGAAAAACTGGGTTATCTGGAGGGAGGCATATCGAGGCACTCAGCGGCGGGGGTTCTAATCGCGCTTTTGACCGAATTGCAAAGGCGGCAGGTAGTGATTGGCCTCTCCGCACCCACCAGTGCCGCCGCACTTACGCAAGGTGCTTCGTGGAGTCGCGCATGGGGCGGACTTCTCTTGTCTGGCTTAAGTGGCAATTCAAGCACACTAGCATGAGCATGACCCAGCTTTACGCTTCTAATCCGAAGCAAGACATGACTCTTTTTGACGAAATCATGCAACAGATGACTGATTTTAAAATTGATTTGATTGAGTCGTGGCTAGACGATCAACCTCTTGCAGGTGGCGCTGGCGAAAAAATTGTTGAGTTACGTGCAATTCCAATCAAGGATAGGACTTCTCTTCTTTCTCAGACGGCACCGCATGCAAATATACGTGGAACTGGCCATGGCTGGTGTATCGCGACTGAGCGCGGCTGCGGCGGCGCTGGTCTCTACGAAGCTACTCGGTGCCCAGGTTGCAAACATTCGGTGATCGATGAGTTTTTTGCGGAAACTTGGCAGGATATTTACAGTCAACAGTTAGAGCTGATTACAATTGTTGATGCAGGCCCTGCTGTGAGGCAACGAGCTGAGCGGGATTTGCAGGTCGCGCTAGATGTTATCACCAGTCTTGGCCTTTCCCCGCTCAATGACGATACGGTGGAGGCTACCAATGGCTACTAAGCAGACTGCAGGCCGTTCAAGATTGAAGACTCTAGAGACCCTTGATAAAGCTATTGATAGCCTGGTCTCAAGCAATGAGAAGATCTCCATCGCTTCGGTAGCACGGGTAGCGAACGTGACGCCTGGCCTGATACATAATACCTACCCAGCCGTTGCGGAAAAAATTCGCGTCCTCATGGGGAAGTCCGTGCGTGCCCAACGTGATTCGAAGCACCAGGCACTGATGGACGAGAAGGAAAAAAACAGACAACTCCGTGCTGAAAACGAACAGTTGTTGGCCGAGCTCGCTCAGTTAGCTTCTGTAAACCAACGTTTGATTTTTGAGGTTGCGGAATTGAAAGCGCTGTCCAGTGGAAAAGTTACTGCCCTGGGTTCCAAGCCAACGATATGAGGGGGTTATCGACATTGTACCTTCCAGAGCTGGTCTAATCGGGTGGTGTAGCTCGGACTTAGAAAATCACGGTTCATAGCCCATTCGGGGCTGGCAGGAATGCGAGCTGGACGCATCGTGCCTCGGCCCCATTTTGCGTTGATCTGATCCATTACCTCCATAAGCCTTTGCGACGTTGCTGGCTGCTCGCTGGCGAAAAGGTCGGGGGTGTACTCACCTGACTGGCAGATGTTCAGGAGCAGAACTTCTGCCTTCATGAAGGCAAATCCAGGCTGGTAGATTAGCTCTAAACCGTGTATCGCTGCCTTTGTTTTATCCCACTTTTTTGCACCATGGTTAGCAAGCTTGGCCAAGGTCTTCGAGCTGGCAATCCCGATGCCGACCGGAATCCCTGTACAGCGCAGAATTCGATCCTTGATCAGATGGGCATATTGTTGGAGGTCACCTTGCAGGCCTGTCAGCTCTGCAAACGCCTCATCGAGGCTGTACACCTCAGTCGCGGGTGCCATCTGCTCAATGATGGTCATGACTCGACTGCTGATGTCTCCGTAAAGGGCGTAATGGGTGCTGACATCATAGTTTGACACAGCACCCCCTGAAATATGTGACCTGGAGGAAGTCTTCTTGCCGGCGGTGTCGCAAAATAGATTGACACATCCCTGAGGCACACCGAATAAAGCCCTCAAATTTTTACAACATAGTTTGACACAAGCCATCTAAGGGCAATGAAAACGTCAATTTTTGGTGATGATCGGAGCGTAGCTACCGCTTTACCTCTAGCTGCGTAGACTCTCGGTATCGATGCGTTTCCGAAACGAAATCGACAAATGCCACCGCAGCAGCTATTGCAAGCCGAGCATGCCTCGGTTGCAATCCTCGGTGCTGTCCATCTTTCCCATGCCCGGTACCGTACAATCCTCTCAACTGCGTGAGATTGCTGGTTAACTGGGTAAGGTTGCGGAGTACATTCTTGATGTTTTCAGCCCCCTTGGCTGCATCACTTACGCCATCAGGAACCAGCTGTAGGGCTTTGGTCACCTTCTTCGTCAGGTTGCCAAGGTCATCGGCCTTCGTGAACGGAATTTCTCGAATCGTGAGGATGGATTTGCAGCAGCTTTCGATAAGCTCTTTGGCCGTCCCGATCGCCAATTCTGGATCTGACTCGACGGCATATTCCATGCGCTCAATCTGCTTCGCCATCCATCCGGCGCTCAGCGCCTCGACAACTACTTTCGCTCGCATGACAGACCTGCCTGCGTTTGCCTCTGCTGAATCGCTGCTCATCAGTCGGTAGGAAAAGCGAGGGCGACCGGCAATCTGCTGCTCTTGGTACAACTCCCAGCCGGCGTCATGCAACTGATCGTTGAAATGCTCAACAAGTTTGATTGCCTCTTCACGTTGTGGGCGAACGACTGGGTGCACCGTTTCACAGAGGAACCGGAGAAACGCCTCAGCACTCCCGTCAAAGAGGTTGAATCGGGGGTCGCTGAAGATCCATTCATCCTCCCAATCGTCGTTGTTATAGCGATGCTGCCAAATGTCGCCGGCGGCGTCTTTGTAGCGACTATCGGTGGACGGGAGATTTTCAAGCTCGTACAGCCGACTGAGAAACTCAACATCGTTGAGCTCCCCATGCCACTTAACGTTCTCCAGACGTAGACCATCTGCAATGTTCTGCCGCACTGATTTCGGCAGATTGGAAGATTTCCCGGATCGCCAATCAGCTTGGAACTCACGGGCGGGGATGATCAGCGCCGAATAGGCAACGTCTTGCTCGTGCTCAGTCACCATCCTCAGTGCAGTCGTGATTTGTTCCTGGAGTGAGGCCCGCTTGAGCCCGAGCTTGGCGTACTCCAACGCAGGAATGGTCAAGCGGATGTCCCAGTAGTTGGTCCCACCATTCCAATTATCGTTGCCAGTCAGTTCCGCGGTCGCAGGATGACCGCGGACAATCTCAGCCGCCTCATCAGCACCCTCTGCCCGCAAAACAGCGTACACCGTCGCCAAAAGCGGCTCGATTTCGGTTTGCTTCATACGGTTTCCAATCCAGATACCTGAGATTCATCGTAGCTAGCACGACAGGCTATCTGCCATCAAAAATTGAGGCGTCGGTGAAAAGGCGAGCCCCGATTCACCGCGAATCTGAGTGGCCTGTCGCTCATTCTGATTCTAGAGCCGTAGGTGCGACCAAGGGGCGAACGTATCGGTGTCGCCTATGAACGCGCGGAAGCCTATCTTCATGATTTTGATATGATATAACATATTATAAGCAAGCAGACTCAGACCCGCAGTTCAGGAGCTTTCATGAGATTCACGTCGGCCTCCATTGCCGCATTTACGGCATTGTTCACCCCTGAAATTTTTGCCGACCAAACTGGCAACTCCACCATCACCCTAGGCGAAGTGAGCATTACGCAAAAAGCAGGCGTGGCCCTGAGCACAGAAAACGTACTGACATCAGTCGACGTCATGGGCGGCGATCAGGTGGAAGACAAGAACGTGATGAATAGCTGGCAACTACTGGGGCAGATGCCAGGTATACAACTGACCGAAACTGGTCAAGGAGCGGAGTCGGGCAAGGCCACGTTCCGCGCATTTAATGGGGAGGGCTACATCAATGGCATCAAGACCCTAATCGACGGTGTGCCGAGCAACGTCAACAGCGGCAACCAGCGCTTCATCGACATGATCTTCCCGCTGGACATTGACTACATCGAAGTGGTGCGGGGTACCAACGATCCACGCTATGGTTTGCACAACATTGGCGGAAACATCAACTTCGCAACCCGACAAGGCGGCAACTATCTCGATAGCCGCCTGACCTATGGCAGCTTCGACACCAGGGAGGTGCAGCTGGCAATCGGTCACGAGGAGGGCAACATCGCCCAGAACTACTTCCTCGCCAAACAGGACAGCAACGGTTACCGCGATCACAGCGAGTCCAACAAGTACGCGCTCGGCGGCAAGTGGTTCGTGAGCAACGACGAACAGAATTTCCGGGTCGGACTGATCGCCCGGTTGTACCATCATCAGGCGCAGGAGTCCGGCTTTCTTACCCGCGAGCAGATGCACGACAGCCGTACCCAGTCACCAGCGAAGAACGCCAACGATGGCGATGATCGCGACATGAAGCACCTCAGCTTGCACACCGATTGGCAGCTCAACGATGACCTAAACCTAAGCAGCAAGCTGTACTACAACAGCTACAACGATGACCGTACCATCACCTTCACCGACTATCAGCCAGGCAATGCACCTCGTCAGCGCCGCCAGTGGGACGAACAGCAGACTGGTGTGCTGAGCAACCTGACCTGGCGCGCCAACAACCTGCTGACCCTCGACGGCGGCATCAACTACGAGGAACAAAACAACAGCTACCGCCGCCTGCGTTACAACTACAGCGTTCCGACCGACTTCGATATCGCCCCGGCGCGGGTGCAGAACGATGACCGGTACACCCTTCGCACCATCGGTGGCTACGTGCAGGCCGTCATCCAACCCATCGAGTCGCTGAAGATCATCCCGGCCATGCGGGTGGACAAGTTCTCCGGCACCACCGAGCTGCAAAATGGCGTCAAGGCGTCACTGCAGGACTATGGCTGGATCCGTCAGCCGAAGCTGAGCGTGGTCTATAGCCTCACCCCCGAGATCGACCTTTACGCCAACTGGGGCCGGACTTTCCAGATTCTCACTGGCTCGACCGCGCCGGCCTATTTGACCCAAGGGCAGGGTTCGTTTGACCCGTCGATCAATACCGGCAAAGAAGTAGGGGGGAAGTTCCGTCCGTTCGAGGGCGCGCAAGCGCGTGTCGCGGTATGGCAACAGGACGCCACCGACGAGGTGGCAAATATGCCCAGCACTGGCACCACGGTGGGCCTGGGCGAAACCCGTCGTCGCGGTGTGGACATGCAGATCACCGCGCAACTGGACGAGAAGTGGACAGTATGGGCCTCCCATGCGATCCAGGAAGCCAAGGTGGTCAAGGCCTACACTGCGACCGGCCAGTCGTTGTCGGGCAAGGAGGTCTTCTCTACGCCGCGGTACATCAGTAACGTCGGCGTCGATTACCGCTACAACGATGACTGGAAGTTCGGCCTGCAGGGCCGCGCGCAGGGCAGCTACTACATCGACGAGGTGAACGAGCAGGGCAAGTACGGCGGTTTCGTGGTGATGGACGCCAGCGTCAGCTACCGCCTAACCAGCACCACCAGCGTCGACCTGCAGGTGAAAAACCTGCTGGATCGCGAGTACGAATACGTCTGGTATGACAACTTCTTCTGGGGCGGTGACGACCAGCCGATGTTCTCTCCGGCGCCCGGGCGCTCGGCCTTCGTCTCTCTTAACATGAAACTGTGAGAAGATGGGTGCATTCACGCGGCTGGCGTGACTGCGCCCATGAGCGCCGGGCCATGCGTGCGTTGGCTTTCTGAAAACAGCAACCCCAGAGACGGACCAAAGGCGCCATCAATGCAAGATGCGGCTGCCCAGCCGACGTAGGCGATGCGGGGCAGCCATCGGATCCATGCCAGCATACGACGGCTTTTGGCAAGATTACGACCTCAGGGAAGGATACAAGAATGCAATGCAAAGACGCGTGCGGATCTTTCAAGTGAACAACGTATTATGCCCGAACACAAAATTTCTGACACCCTCCTGCCTAAGGTGTATTCCTCTATCACTCCGTTTCTAGACCACTCCTCCAATCTTCGTTTCCCCTAGCTGGCTTTCGCAACGTCTCAAAAGCGATGCAACTATCGCACCCTGGTGTAAACCAGCACGTTCCGATCTCGACTGACATCTGATGACTCCAGCCGCCTACCGCAATCTGTAAACGGCACAGACCCCGCCAGCGTCAGGCGGATGGGCGCTTCCGAGGTGATCCCTCATCGAGGCCATTGCTAATTTCGCGGGTTCCGCTAACTTATACAAAACCTGTACAAGATCGAGGTGTTGTACATGTATTGCCAGTGGCCTTTGACCCTTTATTTTGACGGTGCCTGCCCATTGTGCGCCAGGGAGGTGGCCTTCCTGCGCAGGCGTTCAACTGCAGCAAAGCTCATCCTGATCGATATTGATTGCGATGACTTCGATCCCATAGCGCTTGGCCTGTCGATTGAGCAAATGAGATCGTGCTTGCACGCAAGGTTCGCGAACGATCATTGGGTAACAGGCTTGGACGCTACCCTTTGTAGCTGGCGTGCTGCCGGTGTTGGGATGTGGGCCGCTCCACTGGCTTGGCGTCCGCTACGTCCTTTGCTTTCAGTTTTGTACAGGTTTTTCTGTCGTTTGAGACCAAATTTGGCCTGGTTACCCCATCCCGAGGGTAGGCAACGTTGCAAAGGTGAGGAATCCCAATGTCACATTCGCTAGCCGAGCATTATCGTGAAATCCTTGTTGGCGTTGGTGAAAACCCTCAGCGAGAAGGGCTCTTGGACACACCCCAGCGTGCTGCCAAAGCGATGCAATATCTATGCAATGGCTATACCCAGAGCCTAGCTGAGATAGTCAATGGCGCTTTGTTCGAAAGTCAGAATGATGAGATGGTGGTCGTTCGCGATATTGAGTTGTACTCATTGTGCGAGCATCACATGTTGCCGTTTATTGGGAAAGCGCATGTCGCCTATCTGCCAACAGGACGAGTATTAGGGCTTTCCAAAGTGGCGCGTTTAGTTGATATGTTTGCCCGCCGTTTGCAGATTCAAGAGAATTTGACTAGACAGATTGCATGTGCCATGCAGGAAGTGACTGATGCGGCAGGTGTTGGCGTCGTTATCGAGGCCAAGCACATGTGCATGATGATGCGAGGTGTAGAAAAGCAGAACTCAGTGATGATTTCATCGGTAATGCTAGGTGAGTTCCGAGACTCCCCGACTACCCGGCACGAATTCCTTAACCTCATTGGGCGACATATCTGAAATATGATACTAGCCGCATAGGAAGAACGTGGTCATGAGTGCAGTTTTCAATACGTTATCTCCAAGTCGTTTTAAAGTATTTGGCTATAGTGGCTTGCTGCCGTTTGTTGGTGTGGCACTGCTGATTTGTTTAGCGACTGATTACCGAGATTTTCTATCTGTTGCTTTGGTGGGCTATGGGGCTGTGATACTGAGCTTTGTCGGGGCCTTGCATTGGGGTTTCGCTATGACGTTACAGGGCTTTTCTGCAAATGGGCGACAGGAGAGGCTCGTGTGGAGTGTTATTCCCGCCCTCATCGGTTGGGTTAGCATGTTGCTACCTGTGTCATGGGGCTGCTTGGTATTAGCCTGTGGCTTCATTGTACATCTGTGGCAAGATCGCAAATTGGTCAATATTTTGCCTGGGTGGTACTGGCCTATGCGAGTACGTTTAACCATAGTCGCAAGTGTGTGTTTGCTAATTGGTGCGCTTGTACTGTCTTTTTTTGATTGAGCTCATTATCCCGATGGCAGCTGCTGGGCAACCGTTGAGGCGGTACCACCTAGACTAGGTCAGCCCTGTGCGTGACGGCTTTTAGGGCTTTCGCTTGCCAGAGGCGCTTGCTAACTAATCGGTCTAGCTCTTGGCGGGCTTGCAGCCCATCAATGAGTTACCTTTGATGTGTAATTCGGCAGCTCGGGATGATCCAATGCCGAGTATGCTGGAGAAATAATTAGTAAAATTTTTCCTCTTGCAAGGTTGTTTGATTGGATAAAATCTTAATGTGTGACGCCGGGCCCCTCTGACGGTTAATTAGCCGCCATGTCGGAGTCATAGTTGTTGAACTACGACTATATAGGAGGGGCTCATGACTGCCCTAAATGCGTATCTCGCTCAGGATTTCCTGGGCACTGATCTGTGGCTCTGGCTTTCCTTTTTTGCTGTGGTTTTAACTCTGCTAGCGCTTGACTTAGGGGTTCTCCATCGAGGGAATCGAGAGATTGGCGTCAAAGAGAGTTTGCTGCTGTCAGCTGGCTACATCAGCATGGGCCTACTGTTCGCTGTTTGGGTTTACTTCCAGAAAGGCAGCGACGCAAGTATGGACTATGTGACTGGTTTCCTGATTGAGAAGTCCCTGTCGATGGATAACGTATTCGTTATCGCATTAATATTTAGCTTCCTGGCCATCCCTAGAGAGTTTCAGCATAGAGTGCTGTTCTGGGGGATTATGGGAGTCATCGTCTTGAGGGGCATTATGATAGGCCTGGGGGCCGCGCTTATTGCGCAGTTCAGCTGGATACTTTACGTTTTCGGAGCTTTCTTGGTTTTCACTGGGATAAAGATGCTATTCGCTCGTGTGGATCATGCACCTGATCTGGAGAATAACCGGTTCGTCAAGTATCTCCGTAGTCATTTGCCCATAACCAAGGAGTTGCATGGTCAGAATTTCTTGGTGCGGCTGCCCAATGCCTCAGGTAAAAAGGTGTTGTGGGTAACACCGCTATTTCTTGCTTTGATTCTTATTGAGTGTGCTGACTTGGTCTTCGCTGTTGATAGCGTTCCCGCAATCTTTGCTATCACTCAGGATCCCTTCATTGTCTATACCTCTAACATTTTTGCCATACTCGGATTGCGGGCGCTGTATTTTGCGCTGGCGGCGATGATAAGCCGCTTCGCTTATCTTAAGTATGCCTTGGCCTTGGTGCTTGTCTTCATAGGTACGAAGATTTTCCTTCACGATATCGTGGGCAAGGTACCCGCAGAGATTTCTCTGAGCGTTACAATTGGTCTTCTGATTGGCGGTGTATTGCTGTCGCTTTGGAAGACAAGAGAGCCCGTCAAGTTTTAACGGACTAGCTTTTATCGTTGCTTTTAGCGAGAGGAAAGCGCGGAAGCGTTATTTTACAGGACAATGCAGTAAACCTGTAGATCTTGGATTGGGCGTCCGCCATTACACCGCTCAAGCTTCCGCGTGTAGTGGTTGGATGTCTACATTCCTTGAGCACAAGCGCCCTGGCTAGCCGCTATTGCAGCAGGCTCTCCAAGCGATCCGGGCCCATCAGCATGCGGTGGATGAAGGGAGGCCAGCCGAGGAGATCGAAACGCTCCGTCACGAGGCTGATCATCTGTGTCAAACCGTCATCGATTACCTGTTACACAAGGCCGGTACGCTAGGCCGATCAATCCACTGAGATGGATTGGGTAGGGGGAGATTGGCTTGAGATGCAGATTCAAGCATTCTGCAAAGCCATACTCCGTAACCTCGACGATATCCCATGAGCAAACCTGTTTTCCCTCAGCCCTTTTTAGCGATTGGATGCTCCCAATGTCGTGACCTTGCTAGCCTGAATTTCGAAATTACCATGGCGTTCCAGCCTATAATCCATGTGCCTTCAGGTAGGCCGTTTGCCTATGAGGCACTGGTTCGCGGAGTGAACGGTGAAAGCGCTGCGGACATTTTGGCCAAGGTATCGCCCGACAATCTGTACCGTTTTGATCAGGCCTGTCGCGTGAAGGCCATCGAACAAGCGGCTGGGCTGGGCTTGGGTCGGCAGAAAGAGTGTAAATTGAGCATCAATTTTCTGCCCAACGCCGTCTACCGTGCTAGCACCTGTATCCGGGCTACCTTAGAGGCTACTCGAAGATTCGACTTCCCCGCCAATCTGCTCATGTTCGAAGTGACCGAGGGCGAGCGGATAGAAGACACTGAACACTTGAAATCGATCTTCAAGGAGTACGAGCGGCAGGGCTTCACCACTGCAATAGACGATTTCGGCTCGGGGTACTCAGGGCTGAATCTACTCGCAGAATTTCAGCCTGCTGTACTCAAGCTGGATATGGCTCTCACTCGGGGAATCAACCAGGACTCGGTTCGCCAGGCCATCGTCGCCGGTATCGTTTTGGTGGCCGAGCGGTTGGGCATTACGCTTATTGCCGAGGGGATTGAGACTGACGAAGAGTGCCAAGCGCTGTTGGCGCTGGGGATTGATTTGATGCAAGGGTATCTGTTCGCTCGACCGCAGGTGAATGGATTGCCGTTGATTGAGCGGCTTTCTTGATCTTGACCTGATAACGCCCCCTTATCCTAGCCCTCGTGAACCCCGTGCGGATTAATCACCAGTCTCTTGGCTTCAGTTGTAATGGAGCAGTCCCAAGCAAGCGGAGCGCGCCGGCCCCGGACGGGCCAGAGGCGTGAGGATGGAAGCCCGAAGGGCCGCAACCTAGCGAAGCCAGGGTGCGGTGTGCGACAGCCGTACCCCGGAAGCGCGTGGATTCAGGTTCGGCCACTGCTCACGGGGCAGTGGCAAGCGTGGGGCATGGCCGTGCAACAGCTCTGCAGGCCAGAAACGCGGGAACAGGTGTTTGAAATAGTCGCCGGCCAACAGAGCCTGCCCAGCGTGGCCACAGCAGCAATCACCGGCTTGAAGCTTGCTGTCGGCATGGTCCGCCAGCTCGGGCTGGTCGAGTTTCAGTTGTGCCAGCAGCGATTTGGGCAGGCTCTGCGTGCCGTGCAGGCTGCAGAAACTGCCAAGGATAAGGGATTCATCGAGAACGGGGGCACGCAACGAACGGTCGAGCGGCATCGCCAGCAGGTTGAACAACACTGCGAAGCAGGCGAGCAGCCAGAGGTAAGTGCGTACGTGTGCCAGCATGGACCGCCCCATGAAGTAAGCTGCGCATTAAGCCGCATTGACGGTGGTCTGTAAAAGTTCCCGTCGGCGTCATTGTGTCGCAGCCAGCCTTAGCAACCCGAGCTGATCCCCTTTTACAGCGCCTGAATGCGTCTTGGAGGTTCAGACATTCCTGGCGCTTGTTTTCGATTAGGCATGTAGAGCAAATGTCCTGATTCGGGCCATCACCAACCCTGCTAACTCATCGGGGCGAAACTTGGCTAGGAACTCGTCCGCGCCAACCTTCTTTACCATAGCTTCGTTGAACGCACCGGACAGCGATGTGTGCAGCGCAATATGTAGACTGGACATAAGGGGATTTGATCGAATCTCGGACGTCAGCGTATAGCCGTCCATTTCCGGCATTTCGATATCTGAAATCATCATCAGCAGCTCATGGCTTGGCTGTTTTCCGTCCTCTAGCATCGTTTCCAGCAAAGACAGTGCTTGGCTGCCGTCGTTGCATGCCAGCACTTGAACCCCCACGGCTTGCAGGCAACGACTGACCTGCAGGCGAGCCACCGAAGAGTCATCCACGATCAGCACCTTGAAATGGCTGGCTTGTCGACGGATGTCTGCATCCAGGGTGCCTTCGCTGAGTTGCTCGCAGATGGGTGACACCTCGTTGAGAACCTTTTCGACATCGATAATCTCAACCAGCTCACCGTCTACATTCGTGACCGCCGTCAAATAATGGTGTCGACCGCTCCCCCGAGGTGGAGGGTGAATCCCTTCCCAGTTCAAGTTGACGATGTGCTCGACTTCGCTGACCAAAAAGCCCTGGGTGCGGCCGTTGTATTCGGTGATGATCACAAAGGCCGCTTCGCGGTCTCGGAGCCCTGGCAGCCCGGTGGCATACGCTAGGTCGAGGATCGAGATCGATTTGCCGCGTACGTTTGCTACGCCGCATACCACTGGATGGGATCCTGGTAGTCGCGACATAGGGGGGCACTTGAGAATCTCCCGTACCTTGAACACGTTAATGCCATACAGCTGCTTTTCGTCGAAGCGGAACAGCAATAGTTCCAGGCGATTTTTGCCAGCCAGCTGCGTCCGACTGTCGACGGTTTCCAATAGACCAGCCATTTTTCACCTCATCGATTTCTCAGAGCGCGTATTCAGCCGTTGAACCGCGTGACCAATGCGTTAAGTGCATGAGCCGTGTTCTCAAGATCTCCGCCCAGAGCGCAAGAGTTTTCGGCGATGTCGGCGTTCTGGTCCGATACGTGCGCGATGCTGGTGATCTGCCGAGAAATTTCCTCTGCGACGTGTGCCTGCTCTTCGGAGGCCGTGGCCATTTGTTGACTCATTTCATGGATACGGCTGACGGCCGTGTTTATGCCGTCCAACGCTTGCTGGGTGCTGATTACCTGAGCCACACCGCTGACCGCTTCGCCACTTCCTTGGCGTGCAACGGCCACCGCTTGGTTTGCTACATCTTGCAGGGTTTGGATGATGCGCTGGATGGTCTGGGTGGACTCCTGAGTTTTGGAGGCCAAGGCGCGCACCTCGTCTGCCACCACCGCGAAGCCTCGGCCTTGTTCACCTGCCCGTGCAGCCTCGATCGCAGCGTTGAGCGCGAGCAAGTTGGTCTGCTCGGCAATTGAGCGGATCATGTTTGCCGCTTGCTGTATGGTCTGTGTTTCGTTGGCCAGACCCTCCACGGAATGGCTTACCGCCTCGACCGTTTCGGCCAGTTTCTCGATCACGTGACGGGTCTTCTGCGCTTCCTGCGAACCAGTCTGGGTCAACAGGTTCACTTCATCGGCCGCCTTGGCGGTGTGATTGATGTGCACCGCCACTTCGGCAATCGACATCGCCATCTGGTTCATAGCGGTGGCTGCCATATCGGCTTCGTCACGTTGTTTGGTCAGGGCTTGCTCCGACTGACGCGAAAGTGACTGGCTTTGTGTGGCAAGGGCTGCGGTTTGGTTGGCGAAGTCGCCCAGCCTACTCAGTGCGGTGCGAATCTTGGCTTGTTCGCTGATCAGGATCATCTGCAGTTGCCCGGCCATACCACGCTCGTCGGTATAAGTTCGGGCGATCAACTCACTGTCGAAACTCCCCGCCGAGACGCTGCGGATCGCGTTGAGGGTCTTGCGAGTCAACATTTCGGCCAACCCTTGCAGCGCGAACATCCCCACGGCGGCAGTGAGTGCGCCTGGCAGTGTACCTGCCAACTCGAAGACCCCGGCACTGGCAGCGGCGACCAAAGTCGGTGGCAAGGTCATGCGTACCCAGAAGCCCAGGCGCTCGCGAAAAGGTTGGCTCTGCTTGTTGTCTTTGAGCCGGGCATACAGCTGGATCGCACGTTGGACCTGATCCCGATCCGGCTTGACCCGTACCGATTCATAGCCGGTCAGGGCCCCCTGAGAGAAGATGGGCGTGACATAGGCGTTAACCCAGTAGTGGTCGCCATTGCTGCAGCGATTTTTCACCACGCCCATCCAGCTCTTGCCTTCCTTGAGGTAGGACCACATGTGCGCGAACACCGCGCTAGGCATATCCGGATGACGAACGATGTTGTGCGGACTGCCGAGCAACTGCTCGCGGGTGTAGCCGCTCACCGCCACGAACTCATCGTTGCAGTAGGTAAGCTTACCGTGCAAATCAGTGGCGGAGATCAGGCGCTGGCCTGCCGAAAATTCGAGTTCTTTTTGAGTGACCGGAAGATTAGTCCGCATGATGCAAACCTCTGTGAACGCTGTAGGCAATTTTTTGTTAATGGCTGTCCATTAGCTAATCGCAGCGTCCTGCTGTCTTCGCGAGTCGGTCCGGGGGGCTGGTCTGGGCGTGGGAACCTGTACTCAGGTCAGTGATGAGTTGCAGGCTAATTGGTGGCTCTTTGATGTCAATCGGCCGGACAGAAGAATCTTGTTACATGTGTCTTTTTCGCTTTAGTCCATGATCTGGATCAGTGTTTAGCGGGCTAATGACTGGTAAAGGAGAGTTACTTTCAGTTGCCACTCAAATGCTGCTGAGAACAATTTAAATTTGCAGTGAATTGCTATTTGTGCGATCGCGATTCATCTAAACGGTTATTTGGCAACGCCCAATATTTTTCTAAACTGAAGCGATGAAGGGAGTTTGTGTTTTGAGCCGGTGGGCTATAAACCAGTAGTGCCTTAACGCCACTATTGGTTGAGACCTGGGGCATGCACGGAGGCCAAATGAGCAAAGCGGTGAGCCGGATCCTGTTGCGACAGTGGATGTGGCGGGCTTTCATGCGCAGCGCGCTAATTCCCTTGATTCTGGTCGAGACGGTTCTGGTCGGTTGCTACCTGCTGAGCAATCAGGCCATCCGCGATGCGCAACTGGGCTACCTCGACCGCAGTGCAATCGACAGCCTGGCGGCTAGCGCCGAACAGAATGCACTGATCATCCAGAACCAGCTCGACCACATTGGCGATACCGCGAGCTTGCTGGCGAGGTTGACAGAGCGTGCCTTGCAGGGGCCAGCCCTAGGTGCCGTGGAAAACCTGTCGGTGTCTGCGCAGGGCGCCAGGTTCAGCCCGGTGGACCGAGGCGGTGCAGCCTCTTTCTACTCTTCTGCGACGCCGCTGGATCATCAGGACCTGAACAAGGTAAACCGGCTGGCTTCCCTTGATCCGCTGTTCATGGAAATCAAGAACAATGACCCGATCATTGCCAGCCTGTATTTCAATAGTTGGGACAGCTATAACCGAATCTACCCCTGGTTCCGTACTGACGAGCAGTATCCGCCCGACATGCGCATTCCAGAATTCAACTTTTACTACTTGGCGGATGCGGCCCATAATCCGGAACGCCGCACACGCTGGACCGACGTCTACCTAGATCCGGCAGGGCATGGGTGGATGATGTCGGCGGTGGCTCCAGTCTACACCGGAGACTTTCTCGAAGGCGTCGTCGGTATTGATGTCACCATCGGCGGGGTATTGCCACAGCTTGAGAAATTGAAAGTCCCTTGGGATGGATACCTGCTGCTTGTCGGGCGCGACGGGACGATCATGGCCATGCCCGAAAAAGCCGAGCACGACTTCGATCTGCGGGAACTGCTCCATGCCCCTAGCCAGAACAAAATCAGCAGTGAACGTTTTAAGCCACAGAACTTCAACCTAGGGGGGCGCGACGACACACGCCAACTGGCTGAGCAGTTGAATACGTCCAGCTCGGGCAATACGCAACTGGCCCTGAAGGGGCGTGATCACCTGATTGCCTGGAGTGCCATTGGCAGCACGGGGTGGCACCTGCTGGCGGTGGTCGACAAGGAAATGGTCATGAGCGCGACCAATGCCTTGGCGGAGCACTACCGCGACATTGGCTATCTCATGATCGCCGGTCTGGTGATTTTCTACCTGGGCTATTTCAGCGTGCTCTGGATACGCTCGCAAAAGCTCAGTGAACGCCTGCGCAAAACCATTGCTGATATCAGCGGTATGCTCAGTGAAATCGGTCGAGGCCATTGGCAGCCACAACGCGCCGAATCGCAGATTCAAGAGCTGGACGAGATAGCTGGTGATGTGTTGACCATGGGGGCGCAATTGGCGACCAGCGATTTGCATCGGCGTATCGCGCAGCGTCGGTTGATGCAGATCATGGACTACCCAACCTCGGGCATGTGGGAGTATCACCCGGACGATGACTGCCTGAGCCTGCACGGCGGTTTGTGCGAACGCTTGGGCTGGCCGGGTAACCAGATTTCCCGGGAAGCCTTCCTGGAAAGGCTTGACTTGACGAGCGCCCGGCAATTCCAGAACGTGCTTGACGGCCTTCGCTCAGGAAATACCCAGCGTATCGAGTTGGAGCTGAGGGTGTACCAAGCCGATGGCCACGCCTTATGGGTGCTGTGCCAAGGCCGTATGCTGGACGTCTCAGCCGAGACCAGCCGAGTGGCACTTGGCACTTTGGTCGACATTGATATGCTCAAGTTGGCTGAGGCTGACCTCAAAGCGCGCACCCATCAGGCGCAGGCCGCGAATCAGGCTAAGTCTCGCTTCATTTCCAGTATCAGCCACGAATTGCGAACCCCGCTCAACGCCATCCATGGTTTTGGGCAACTCCTGCATATGCAGGTGCATGATGCGGTGGCCAAAGATCAGGTTGAGGAGATCTTGGGTGCCAGCAGCCACCTAACCAATTTGGTGGATGACCTGCTCGACTGGTCCAGCCTGCAGGCAGAAACCCAAAACCTCACCCTGTTGCCGGTTCAGGTCTCCAGCGTGCTGGAGGAGTGTTCGGAGATGATGGCCGCTCAAGCTCAGGCAGCCGGGCTGAAGCTGAGCTTGTGCCCGGTACCACAGCAATTATGGGTGCGCTCCGAGCCCAGGCGTTTGCGGCAGGTGATGCTTAACCTGCTGTCCAACGCCATCAAGTACAACAGACCCGAGGGCAAATTGCTGGTCGGCGCTGAAGCGCTGCCGGGTGTAGTGCGTTTGTACGTCGAAGATGGTGGCATGGGCATCGAGCCCCAATTGCAAGCGGAGCTGTTCGAGCCCTTCCAGCGCCTGGGCAAGGAAAACACATCGATTCAGGGCACCGGTATTGGCCTGGCCCTGTGCCGCGAGTTGGCCGGGCTGATGGGCGGGTCGATGGGATTGCGCAGCGTGCCCGGAGAAGGCAGTCGCTTCTGGATCGAATTACTCGACGTTGCGCAGTTGGAGTTCCCCGTGGACGAGGTCGATCCGTATGTGTTCTATGCAGGGCGTGATGCCGAGATTGTTGCGCAAGTGCCAATGTTGCTCGCCCGGCGTGTCCAATTCGACCACGGCACCTTGGAGGCGTGTCTCATACACGCCCGCGAACGTGGAGCGCCACACGTGCTGCTGCTTGATTGTGACGAGGATGAGGAGCAGCGGTTGAGCCTATTGGGCCGAATCCGTCGGACTTCTGGATCGGAACTGATGTCACTGATTGTGATCGGCAGTGAACCACGCAAACTGGCATTGCTGGGGATCGAATTCCAAGGTGTGGTCTCAAAGCCCGTAAGCCGTGAAGAACTCGCCGAATTGCTGAGCGCATTGCTGGAACAGGAGCCTACGAATGTTCACTGATATCCCGGATGATGTGCGCATTGTGGTGATTGATGATGTTGCCGCCAACTTGCGCTTGCTCACTTCGAGCCTGAAAGCGTTTGGACTTTCGAATGTTGTGTGTTTTTCAGAGTCGGCAGAAGGTTTACGGTGGTTAAACGAAAAGCCGTGGGATTTACTGTTGCTGGACCTAGACATGCCAGAGCCGAATGGCTTTCAGATTCTTGAACACCTGAGTGGGCGTGATCGGTCTCGGCAGCCAATCATCATACTCACCGCTTTGACCGACGCTGCCAGTCGACGCCGAGGGCTGGAGCTAGGTGCTAACGATTACCTGCCCAAGCCGTTGGATCTGCCGGAACTCGTGCTCAGGGTACGCAACTGCCTGCGACTGGCACAGGCGACGCGCCGTCTGCAGGAGTCCAACCTGGATCTTGAGTTACAGGTACTGCAACGCACGATGCAGTTGCAAGAAAGCTATCGTGCGGCGATCCGTGCCCTGGGCAGAGCCGCGAGCTATCGGGATAACGAAACGGGCGAGCACATTCAGCGCATCGGCGACGCATCGGCATTGATCGCTCAAGCTATGGGGCAGCCGGCCAACTGGTGCGAGCGCTTGAGAATGGCGGCGCCGATGCATGACCTGGGCAAAATCGGAATTGCCGACCACATCTTGCTCAAGGAGGGCGTCCTTACGGCGCAAGAGCGTCAAGTGATCATGGGCCATCCAGAAATTGGCTATAGCATCCTGCATGATGGCACGATGGATGAACTGACCGAGATGGCGGCGCAAATCGCATACTGCCATCACGAAAAATGGGATGGCACCGGCTATCCGCGTGGGCTGTCTGGTGAGCAAATCCCTCTTGAAGCGCGCATCGTGGCGCTTTGCGATGTGTATGACGCCTTGCGCATGCCCCGCCCCTACAAACCCAGTTGGAGCGCGCAACGCGCCCAAGCCTTCATCCTGGAGCAGTCAGGGCAGCATTTTGATCCGCATTTGGTCCAGGTGATCCAAGGATGCTTCGAGCAAATCGAGCAGTATTTTGAATCACCCAAAACGGCACAGGGCCGTTCTGAGGGACATGAGTCCCAGCGCCTGGAGGATAAACATCGTGCTGCCGGTGCTTGATCAGCCCACAGCCTGTTGCCGAGCGACAGGTTTTCGAATTCGAACGCCCACAAAGGTGGGTGTTTGCAGCATTTAGCCGTCAGGCCGAATTCACCTAAAGTCGAAAACGTCACTTCAGATTCTATGCTCCCGCTACCAATCGGTAGCCATGCCGACCACCGCGCGCAGCTTTCGCTTCATCTGGAGGGAGATGCTTCACGTGAGGATCTTGAGCAATTCATCCACGCGTGCTTTGCCGCCGTGCATCAAGCGAATGTGCAGCATGACCTACCAGAACTCTTGGCATTGCATGACAGCCACGGCCGCCTGATCGCCGCGGCCGGCATGCGCCCGGCCAGCCAGGGTCCAGTATTTCTCGAACGGTACCTGGACGTGCCTTTGGAAACCGCCGTTTCTCAAGTTGCGGGCATTTCATTGGATCGTACCTGCATAGTCGAAGTAGGAAACCTGGCCTCCCTCAGCGCTGGCAGTGCTCCCATCATGATCATCGCGGTCACATGGTTGTTGGCCAACCGTGGCCTTGAGTGGGTCACGTTCACTGGGGCGGCGACATTGATAAACAGCTTTCAACGGCTTGGACTGACGCCCCGTGTGTTGGCCTCAGCCGATCCCGGCCGCCTGCTGGGACAGATGGGCCAGTGGGGTCGCTATTACGATCAACGCCCCCAGGTATTCGCCGGAAACATCGGCTATAGCTTCGACGCCCTGACCCGAGCCGGCGTGTTCCAAAGGCTGGGTTTCCCAGTGCTCGCCGAGGAGACTGGCCATGCCGCGTGAACTGGAGCGGTTTCAAGAGCTGCTGATGTCGTTCGCCCGCGATCACGCCGGTGCCGTGGCGGTGAAACCACCCGTTTCAAGATCGAGATCCCTGCCCTCGGCAGCCTGATCCTGACCCACAGCCTGGACAAGCAGGTACCGGCAATGAAGGAGTTCCCGCCTGAGGACCGGCCCAACTCGACCATTGTCTTCTGGTCGTTCCGGGTCATGGTCGGCCTCGGCTTGCTGATGATCTTCGTCGGCCTTTGGAGCCTGTGGCTGCGCAAGCGCGGCACGCTCTACACCTCGCGCCCGTTCCTCTACCTCACCCTGTGGATGGGCCCGTCCGGGCTCGTGGCGATCCTCGCCGGCTGGTTCACCACCGAAATCGGCCGCCAGCCATGGGTGGTCTACGGCCTGCTGCGCACGGCCGACGGGTCTCGAACCATGACGCCACCCAACTCAGCATTACCCTCGTGGCGTTTGTGGTGGTGTATTTCGCCCTGTTCGGTACCGGCCTTGGCTACATGATGCGCCTGGTGCGCAAAGGGCCAAAACCTGGCGAGGGCGACCATCACACCCCAGGTGGTCCCGGCCAGCAACATACCCCGGCGCGGCCGCTGTCCGCCGCCGACGATTACCAGGCAGAGGTGAATTGACATGGGCATCGACCTTCCACTGATCTGGGCGGTGATCATCATCTTCGGCGTGATGATGTATGTGGTGATGGATGGCTTTGACCTGGGAATCGGCATGCTCTTCCCCTTCGTCAAGGACGAGCGTGACCGTGATGTGATGATGAACACGGTCGCCCCGGTTTGGGACGGCAATGAGACCTGGTTGATCCTCGGCGGGGCGGCACTGTTCGGTGCCTTTCCCCTGGCCTATGCGGTGGTGCTCGAAGCGCTCTACCTGCCGCTGATCCTGATGCTGATCGGGCTGATCTTCAGGGGCGTAGCCTTCGAATTTCGCTTCAAGGCCAAACCCGCCAAGCGCCATCTCTGGGACAAAGCCTTCATCTGGGGCTCGCTGGTCGCGACCTTTTCCCAAGGTGTTGCCCTGGGCGCCTTCATCGAAGGCATCAGGGTGGTCGAGCGCAAGTACGCTGGAGGTGCGCTCGACTGGCTCACGCCGTTCAGCCTGTTCTGCGGGCTGGGCCCGGTGGTCGCCTACACCTTACTCGGTTGCACTTGGCTGGTGATGAAGACCGAGGGGGCGCTGCAGCAGCGCATGCACGATGTTGCCAGGCCCCTGGCGCTGGTGCTGCTGGTGGTGATCGCCGTGGTCAGCCTGTGGACACCGCTGGCCTACCCGCAAATCGCCGCCCGCTGGTTCAGCATGCCCAACCTGCTCTGGTTCATACCGGTGCCGATCCTGGTACTGGTGACGTTCTACGGGCTGCTACGTGCCGTGGCACGCAACGCGCACTACACGCCGTTCTTGCTAACCCTGGCGCTGATCTTCCTGGGCTACAGCGGGCTGGGCATCAGCCTGTGGCCCAACATCATCCCGCCTTCGGTCAGCATCTGGGATGCCGCAGCGCCGCCGCAAAGCCAAGGCTTCATGCTGGTGGGCACGCTGTTCATCCTGCCCATCATCCTCGGCTACACGTTCTGGAGCTACTACGTGTTCCGCGGCAAGGTAACCCATGAAGACGGCTACCACTAGGAGCATAAGGTGATGACCTCGAGCGTGAAGCAGCCTCTGTGGCGCAGACTGGCCTGGCTGGCGTTGATCTGGGCTGGCAGTGTCGCGGCGTTGGGCCTGTTCGCCTGGCTGATCCGATTGTTCATGCTGGCTGCCGGCATGCGCAACCACTGTTGGACGAGGTCAGCATTCCATCGACCCAACGTGGCCGCCCGCGCAAGCGCTGCAAATGGCTGCTCGCCGACAAGGGTTACGACGCCGAAGCACTACGCCGCTACTGCGATCAATATCGAATGCAGCCCGTCATCCCGTTGCGCTCGATGAAGCGCAAGCCCAAGCCTGGCTTACCAAGACTGTTTGACCGGCCCAAATACCGACAGCGCAACATCATTGAGCGCATGTTTGGCTGGCTGAAAGAGAACCGCCGGATAGTGACCCGCTTCGACAAGCTCGCGAAAAGTTATGCCGCGATGGTCTCACTGGCTTGCTCCATGCGGTGTTTGCGACATCTCTTTTCGTACAGAGCCTAGGCGTCTGTGAATGTCCTGGCCAGGACTCCCGTTTTTGATCCGGGTTTTGACCAATATCGTGTGAATTCGAAAAAATGTTAGTTAGAGAAAATATTTATAAATCAGTGTTTTACTGGTAACTAATGGTTAGTGCCATTCAGATACAACGACGGCTGTGTGATCGCCAGGTCATACGACGCCAAGCCCTACGTGAAGATGGGCGAGCCCTATTTCCAGGCCAAGGAGAAGCTGCGCCGGCATGGCATCGTGGCGTTCTCGCCCAACTATGCGCTGTATGGCGACATGAGCGAGCGGGTCATGTCGCTGATCGAGTCGATGGTGCCTGCGGCCGAGGTTTATTCGATCGATGAATGCTTCGCTGACCTTACGGGCGTGCAGGGGAGCCTGACCCAGTTCGGCAGGGATGTGCGCGCCAAGGTGCTGCGCTGTACCGGCATCCCCGTGGGTGTTGGGATCGCCCGCACCAAGACTCTGGCAAAGCTCGCCAATCACACCGCGAAGCGCTTGCAGGCGCATACGGGTGGGGTGGTCGATATCACCGAAGACTTCAAGCGCGACTGGGTGCTGCGCAACACGGAGGTGAAAGAGGTGTGGGGCATTGGCCGGCGAATGACGGCGCACCTCGAGGCAATGGGCATCCACACGGCTATGGACCTGGCGAAGGCAGAACCGCGGATGCTGCGCGACAAGTTCAGCGTGGTGGTGGAGAAGACCGCGCGCGAGCTCGCCGGCACACCGTGCCTCGAGCTGGATGAGGCTGACCCGCCGAAGCAGGAGATCTGCTGCAGTCGAATGTTTGGCAAGCGGTTGACGGAGCTGGCACCGATCAAGCAGGCGGTGGCCACCTACACGGCGCGTGCAGCGGAGAAGCTTCGCGCCCAGGGATCGGTATGCAAGCGCATGCGAGTCAGCATCCGTACTGGGATGTTCAATCCGGACGAAGCAAAGTATGCCAAGGGGGCCTTGGTCGAGCTGCCATACCCAACCAACGACACGCTGCTGCTCACCAGGTCCGCCACCGAAGCGGCGGGGCAGGTCTACCGCTCGGGTTTCCGCTATAGCAAGGCCGAAGTTTTGTTGATGGATCTGCGGCAGCCGGGGGAGTTCAGCGATGATCTGTTCGCCGTGACGCAGCCGGTGGCTTGCGATCGGCTGATGTCGATGCTGGACGAAATCAACGGCAAGTACGGCCGAGGGACGATGCGTACGGCCAGCGTCCCCGACGCTCCTGACTGGGGGATGCGGCGCGAGATGATGAGTCGTTCGTACACCACGCGGATCGATCAGCTATGGCGAGTCCGGTAGGAAGGCAGCCCAGGTCATGGGGCAAAAATGGGGCAAACTGAGCGCCATTACATGCCCCTCTATGCCCTTTGGACTCTTCACCGGTAGGTAGAGAAATACGCCCAAGCCCTTTGCGTATGGGGCTTGGGCGCATCTTCTCGTCAATACTCCAGCACAATCGGGGTATGTGCCGTGAAATGATCAGCCAGTCGTATACGACGCGGATTGATCAGCTGTGGAAGGTCTGTTCGCGATAGAAAGCCACTCATAAAGATAGCTGGGACGGCTGCCGTTATGAGTGGCTGATAAAAATTTATAGGCGTCCGGCTTTGGATAAATTGTTGACGCTCGCTTCAATGCTTTTATTTTCTAAAATGCGTCGAAGCTTTAATGCAAAGATCATGGATGCGGCAAGAGTTAAGAGCTTGAGAGAAAAAATTACCCATGATGCTAGATTGAGATTCTCTGCCAGATACGTTGCTGGGATCTCAAGAATAGTGGCTGCTAGTAATTCTAATGTTAGTGCCAAGAGTGCTTGTAATATTTTCTTTAGTAAAGAGTCTTGTTTGAATACTGTAAAAAATAAGTAACATGATGCAATAAGAAGGACCATGCTTAATATGGTGGCGACACTCTTTGAAATCTTCATGACTTGTAACTCTATGGTGCTACCTTCTCGATCTCCTGGCTGGATATATTTTATTGCAAAACCTTCATTCATGCGTTCTGAGATTTTATCTACTGAAGCAATGCCAGCGATCCGTGAAGTAACTCTGTCAAGCTCAGTGTCATTGTCAGAAAGCAGGTTGAGGACTATTAAGTCGTTTGGGTTGAGCAGTAAGGGCTGAATAATAGCTCGATTGCCGCTGTGGCTGATGTCGACATTGAGGTCTGGAGGGTTTGTACTGATTACTCGTCCAGCAATTAATGTTCCCCCCTTGAAATCAATATTTATAGGGGTGTCAAAGTCTTCTCTTTTTATCGGGACTTCTCCCGTGTTGGATATGGCGATGATTGTGGAGGTTCCGTTGGCAATTTCCTTGCCTTTGTATTCGATCTTTAGTTCATTTTTAAGTGGGTCTTCACTATCAATTTGAGAAATGCTTGTGCTTCTGACTACCTTGTATTCAAGCTTTTTCGTATCTGAAAAAAAATTGCTCCAGTAGGGAGATGCCAAAAATAATAGGACTGGGAAAGCTATGCCAATACCGAATGTTGAGATGTGCTTTTTCATGTTGGCTTTTAGATTTTAGATGATTTTAATTTTGATGAGTTCATCTTGGATAAGATGTGTGTCTTCTATGATGCCTGCGGCGTGGGCTAACCTTGTCTCCCTCGCTCCTCCTTTAGGCAAAAAAAAGCCCAGTTCCGCAATGGTTGACCGGGCATTGAGTTTTGGCAGTGGCTCTAAGTCTTACTTGGTCTTCGGGCTCTTCCTGCGTTGTACTGTTCTTTTTTTTGAGAGACCAACTTTAGCAATCGGAGGGGTGCTCCAAGGGAAGTCAATTTGAGATGCGCCGAGCCCCTCTAGCAACGGTTTGGCATATCCGCGTAAGTAAGGGAATAGTGTTGCCCCAAGTGCGTATGCCCCGTCGGTAGTGTTGATCCACTGTGATATGGTTTCTTTTTCGGTTGAAGAAAAATGACCAACAATTTCCAGCTTGAAAAATGGCTCATCTTTATTGTTTGGTAAAATGGCTTCAAAACGTTGACCGATGAGGAATTCGAATTCTTCAGGGTCCGCTTGATCTTCGGGGACTTCGATTGATAGACCAAATCGGGCTTGAAAGGCATTCTCTTCGCTTACTTGGTCCGGGCCAAACGAATCGCCGTGAATATTTCTGATGCTGATGTATTTCAGAGATACAAGTTGCAAGCTCATTTGACTACCGCCAGTTTTGGCTTTGGAAGCGCGGGCTTAATTGTAATCACATCAGAGCGATAATCGCTATCAGGGTAGTGGTGGTGATGCACTTCGTTGTGCTTGCCATTGATATGGCAATTAATCGCGTCTTTTACCACTTCATTGATAGATAGATCATGCTTGCTTGCGAATCTCGCAAGGTCTTTATGTAGCTGTATGCCAATGCGGACATTGAATGAGCCGGAATAAGGCCTCTCGGGTTCAACGCCAAGCTCGCGGCAAGTTTCAATGTAGTCGTCGACCGCTAACTGGAACTCGGTGTTGAGGTCTTTTGGGTTATCAGCTACGTAAGTTACCAAGTCGTTGATATGCAATATCTTGCCATGCATTTCAAAAGTCTGTGTGTCAACCTCGACTGACCCTTGAAATCCATTGTACTCAAGTGTCTTAATAGTCATTTTAGGTAGCCTTGTGATTTCAATGCTTCAATAATATCTTCGATTTGCGCACCGATCAGCGTGCTATCTGGGTGCCTTTTGTGCAGCAAAACCTTGTGTTTGGTCTCCGGATGCACAAATTTTTTCCTTGATCCATTACCTTCCAACTCCTTGTAACCAAAATGCTTCATCACCTTTTGAAGCTGCGCCCATGCGAAATCCCTGGGCGCCGGGGTTTTGGTGAGCTTCTCGAGAAGCTTGTCGATCTGGCTCACAGGAGGTTACTCCGAACCTCACCTAAGCAACTATAATCTAGTTGCACAAGGCTGGCAATTCGCTTTCGTGTCATCCGTGGTACCTAGCTGCGGGGCTACAAATTCGAGGCAGGCACGATGATGGCACTGGGCGCGGGGCGTCCACAAGGGGCTCGCAGCTTCATCTACTAGGATGACGTGAGAATGATAGGGTTCCCTTGATGAGTGATCCCTCATCCCCGGCCGAATGCTGATGCTCCGTGGCCAAGGCTGGATTGGGCATCGCTGGCTGGGAGAAATTGGGAGTGGTTGGTACGAAAATGGTACGCGCCGTTAGGCGACCACCCTTAGACTTTGTATATTGAAGGCTTCAAGAAAAATATGCCCAATCCATCATCGGCGCCACGGAGAAGCGGCGGAGCGGCTCGGGGTGGCGGGGCTACTTGAGAATGCAAAAGTGTGGGGCGCGAACTCAGCGAAGCCGGTGCCTTGGCTTTCTGGCACCGGCCGATCAGCCGTTTTGCCTAGCGGCTCATCCCCAACTCCGCATCATCCATCAGCGCCTTGGCCAATGCACTCAGGTAATACGCCGCCCAAAGCATCTGCGGCTTCTCCTCCATGATCCCGGTGATGGTCAGGTCGCGCACGCAACCCATCAATTCCGAGGCCTGGTCCCGCGCATGCTGGCAAGGGATCCCGGGTTCGATGCAGAACAGCGGGTCGGTCTGGCCTTCGCCCTGGTAGAACTTGGTCTTGCCCACGGTGGTGTGGGGTGTGGTGGTATCTGTGGTCATCATTGAATCTCCCTGAAGTGTTCCGCTGCCTGGTCTGACGCTATCGCGGGGCAAGCCCGCTCCCACGGTGGGAGGCGATGACGTCAGCTCAGGCGCCACATGCCTTGTGATCTAGTGCAACGGACGCGGCTGCGCGTTCGGGATCTGCACCTGGATCAGCGCCGACTCCAGTAGCACGCGCAGTGCATCCATCTCATGCATGGAGGCCAGCATCAGAATCGAGGCGGGTGACTTGGGCTGCAGTAACACGGCCTGATGCGCCACGCTCTGTGCACACAGGGCGTACTCGGTGGCCTGGATGAGGGTGTCTTCGAGGGAGTGGTGATTGTGGGGTGGGTCGGGGACGATCTTTAACATGGTGATTTACCGTTGGCGGTGCCACCACCAGCCTGCTGTCAAACAGAAGGGCGGCAGCTGTACGTGGGTTGACAGACCGGTGGTAAATCACGCAAAAGTTCCGGCGCACGCAAGCGTGCCCACACGTACAGCCACCATTGAGCGGAGACTGCCTGCGTGATTCTACCGTCACAGCCTGTCAAAGCTGTGTCGTTGATAGGCAACGACAGGCCGAGACTAGAGCCCTGGCAGGGTGGTCGCAACGGAAAATGGCGGGCAGCAGTATGTTTGGGAAATGGACTACAAGGAAGGGGCTTAATCTGATTCTCGCTGCATTTCTGAGCGTTCTATAAGTAGTGACTGGCAAAGGGCTTGGGCAATGGGTGTACATCGCATGCAATGTAGTGTTCCATGCCGAACACCCGTGTTCCTGCTGATACACCTCAACCTCAGAGGGCAGCGAGATGCCTGATTTTGTCGACCTGATTTGCCAGTGGTATGGCGCAGACGAACTTGAGTCTGTCGACGCGATAGCGCGTTTGATTCCGGCGCTGGAGTTCGTTGCCATGACCGCAACACAGCAGGAGCAAGCGCTGCCGGGTTGCCTGGCCTGCGAGGTGTGGAGCGCCAGGATGCGTCATGTACAGGACGCGCTTCAGGTCGTCGGTAATGCCTTGCCTGATTCGATTGCGGCGCCATTGAACCGTGTATGGGCGCTCTATGCGTCGATGGGCGACGGCGACCTGCCTTGCCATGATCGGTCGATCTTTCAGCGCGGCCACTGGCAACCGATGCGCGAGGCAGCCACGCAGGTTTTGAGTGCCATGGGGCCTGGGACGGTCAAGACGTTACTGGCAGACTTCTCCCGTTGAGGCAGTTGCAGGGCTGGCGTCATTCAGCAGCTTCGCCATGGTGAAGTGGCTTCCTGCGCAGCGCATTGAATACCGCCTCGGTGTGCCAGGTTTCCGGCCCGATCAGGATGGCGTCCAGAGGTTCGGCATGTAGCTCGATCTGTGTCGTGATACCTTCGCTGGCGAGCAGTTGCCGGGCATCCTCAAGATGCCGGCGGATACCCTTGAACCACAGCCTGCCTGCCCCCTTCAGAAGGAACAGAGTATCGGGATAGGAGTAGGCGAGCTTCTGTCGCAGATTGATCACCGCCGTTCTGTTTTCACGAGTAAACGAAGGCGCCAGCACATAGGTTTTGCCCGCTGCGGCATGGAGATCGTCCTTGTCCTGTAGGTACTCCTCGATAGTGAAGCAGTTGGCGACCGTTTCGAGCGCGCCGCTTTCCACATCGACCAGATGGGCGTTGACGCCGACATAGCAATACTCGGTCTTGCCATGCACCACGCAGTCCTCGCTGTTGCAACGAACTACCCAGTAGTCACCCTTCGCAGTGAGTTCACAGGACTGAATGACGAACCGTTCCGGGCGGCCGTCTCGGATGACGTCTTTAAGAAAGTCGAGGACGATGGCGCTGGCTTGGTGTGCGGATAGCATCTACTGGTACTCGAGTAATCGTCGCGTCAGGATAGTCATTTCCGAATGAACGGCATCGATGGATGTTCACCGGCTCATAGAGCCCCGTTCACAAGTGAATCGCGAGTAATGAAACCATGTTTGACCACTACCTGAAACGATGGGCGCTTACCCTCGACGGGGACGCGTTCGTTTCGTTGAACGGCCATCTTCTCCCGGTTCGCCAGGGCGATACACCCGCCATGCTGAAAATCGCGCATTCACCCGAAGAGCAGGCCGGCAACCAGCTCATGGCCTGGTGGAGCGGTGATGGTGCGGCCTCGGTACTGGCTCACGATGGCGAGGCATTGTTGATGAAGCGGGCGCAAGGCTCGGCATCCCTGGCGCAGATGGTTGCCGATGGCCGGGATGATGAAGCCACGCGCATCCTCTGCGCGGTGGTAGCCCGCCTACACGCCCCACGCGCTGAGCCAATGCCTGCGCTGGTTCCGCTGGCGCAATGGTTCGAAGCATTGTGGAGTGCGGCGGCAACTCACGGTGGGGTGCTGGAACACAGTGCCAGGGCGGCGAGGGCGCTTTCGGCCGAACCGCAGGATGTGGCAGTGCTGCACGGCGATATCCATCACGGCAACGTGCTGGATTTCGGGCCGGCTGGATGGCTCGCCATCGATCCCAAGGGGCTGTACGGCGAGCGCGGCTTCGATTACGCCAACATCCTCTGCAACCCCGACGATGCAAGCGCGTTGGCACCGGGGGCCTTTGCGCGTCGGATAGCGATTATCTCGACGGCTGCCGGTATTGATCGGCGCAGGATTTTGCAATGGGTGTTGGCATGGGCAGGGTTGTGGGCGACCTGGATGATCGAGGACGGTGTCGAGCCGGACAGCAGACTTGAGATGGCGAAGCTGGCAGCTTCGGCGCTCGACTGCGACGTTCAGGTTTCTGACTGAACCGGGTGCCTCACAGATTCGACAGGGTTGACACTACCCCAGAGGTTCGTTGCAATGGCCCGGCATGTCACGGACGATGCAAGGGACTTGTCATGGCCAGGACGCTATCGCTCGCCCAGAGCAATCTGCTCTGTTTCTCCGCTGGCTGGTCAAGGACCGGCTCCGCTTTCCTGTCCGGACTTTCCAGCATTGCACCCATAGAAGCGTGTGGCGCAAGCCTGCTGGTGCCTCAGCCAGTCATCGTGCCCATCCCAGGGAGCGGCCATCAGCGGGTCGCATGGACTTGCCGCCGCTACCCGGCGCGGCCCCATACAAGGAGATTCTGATGCGACTGCAATTCCCATTGACCCTCAGTACCAGCGACTGGGAGTACGAGACTGCCAGCAGTGGCGGATTGACGGTGATGTTCGCAGCGGCCAGTGGTGGCATGCTTACCTTGAAAGATCCCACCGGTGCCCTGCATCAGTATCGCTATGGCTCGGCCGGCGTCGGCGCTGGTGCCGGTGCCCGCCTGCCACGGTACGGCAAGGTCAACTTGCAGGTGCGGGGCAAGAGCGTCGGGGCGGCAGGCGCGACTGAAGGCTTCTATGCCAGGGGCAAAGTGCTGGTAGCTGACTCGATCGCGGCGCGCGGCCTGAACCGCGAGGACTTCAAGGGTGCTTGTGTGTTCATCGAAGGGGGGCTAGGGCTGATAGGCGGCGCCAGCTTCTCGGGCATGCTGTTCGGTCTGGACACCAAGCTGCTGGCCATGACTGCGGCCACGGTGATTCCGGTGGGCCAACTGCTCCTTCCGCAAGACACCACCGAGCGCCTGCTGCGCTCGGCCAAGGGTGTGATCCTCACAGGCGGCGTGAACGCGGGGTTGCAGGCTGGGGTAGGTGGGACATTTACCTTGGGCGGGCTGTTCTGAGCGGCGATCCTGCGTGAGCCGATTGAGAGCAACTGGCTTATGGGAATGGCGTCATATGCCGGGATGGCGATAACGCTCGACCACGGGCGTTGATCCAGCAGCAGATTGCCTTGCAGATCACCGAGTTTCTGGCGCAGTCATTTCACAACTGACGACGATCCATCATGGGCGGATCAATTGATGCGCAGCTGAAGCAGGCAATCGATCCGTTCATGAAAGGCTATCCAGCAATGTGAGCGTACCTGCCACCATTCCCAATCCCGCCCTCACTGAGTACACTTGCGACGAATTCTTATTTGCACCTGGTAATCTTTTGGGGGAGGGCGTGATGTCCACCGTTGTTCCCGCCAGCACTGTCCACTGCGGCCTGGAAACGCTCTACCGCGAGCACAGCACCTGGCTCCACGGCTGGCTGCGCCAACGCCTGAACAGCTCCGCCGATGCCGCCGACCTGGCCCAGGACACCTTCATCCGCGTGCTGCTGGCGCGCACCGCCGGCACCCTCAACCAGCCACGTCATTACCTGGCCACCATCGCCCGTGGCCTGGTCATCGACCTCTATCGCCGCCGCAGCCTGGAAACCGCCTATCTCGAAGCGCTGGCGCTGCAGCCGGAGCACTACGCACCTTCCGCCGAGACCCACGCCGTCATCCTCGATACCCTGATGGCCATCGACCGGATGCTCGACGGCCTCGGTCCGCGCACGAGGGCGATCTTCCTCGCCGTGCAATTGGACGGATTGAGCTACGAAAAGACTGCCGAACGCCTCGGTGTTTCGGTGAGCACCGTGCGCAAGCATCTGGCGCGCGGGCTGATGCACTGCCTGCTGGTCGAGGGTGCATGAAGGCCATTCTTGCCGAGGCCGTGGACTGGTACGTGCGCTTGCACGACAGCAACGTCGACGCCGCCACCCGCGCCTCCTGGCAAGCCTGGCGCGCCGCCGATCCTCGCCATGCCGCCGCCTGGGCGCGGCTGGAGGCGCTGCAAGGCCGCCTGGGCAACGCCCCCAGCGGCGCCGCGCAGACCCTGGAAATCGCCCGACGGGATCGGCGCCATGCCGTGAAGGCCCTGGCGCTGTTGCTGGGGGCCGGTGTGGTGGGTTGGCGGGGTTACCGGAGCTCGCCGTGGAGCACCGATTACTCGACCCGGACCGGCGAGCGGCGCCAAGTGACCCTGGCCGATGGCACGCGCCTGGACCTCAATACCAACAGCCGCGTCGATATCCGCTTCGACGCTGGCCAGCGGCTGATCCACCTGCGCCAGGGCGAGATCCTGGTGGAAACCGCCAAGGACCCGCGTCCGCTCAGCGTACGCACCGCTGAAGGCGTGATCCTTGCCCTCGGCACCCGATTCAGCGTGCGCCAGGACGCCGGGATGAGCCATGTGGCGGTGGCCGCCCATGCCGTGGAGGTGCGGCCAGGGCAAACGTCGCGAGTGGTGCGTATCGTTGCCGGGTATGGGCTGAGCTTCGGCGCCGACAGCCTCGGGCCGCTGCGTCCCCTGGCTGCCGGCGCCCAAGCCTGGGCGCAGGGCATGCTGGTCAGCGTCGATTGGTGCTTGGGCGATGTGGTGCGTGAACTGGCGCGCTATCGACCTGGTTATCTGGGGTGCGCGCAGGAGGTTGCCGGATTGCGCCTGTCGGGGGCGTTCAATCTTGATGATACCGATGTCGCATTGGCCAGTCTGGAAGACGCGTTGCCGGTTCGAGCGCGGCGCGTGACGCGCTATTGGGTGCGCCTGGAGCCACTTGGGATGGGGTAGGTAGAACACACCCTTCTGAAATTTTTTCGTGGGTGATTGCTCATCCTTTCTCAACATTCGAGAATTTTTCGCATTTGGGGTAGCAGATTTTTCGCGCTGCTTCGGCTCTTCAGGGCGCGCGCTTCAAGCGTGCCCAAGCCAACCAGCACAGGAACCCCTTTTCATGTCCGCACGCCGTACCTCGCTAGCCTGCAGCATTCGCCAGGCGACCCTTGCGCTTGGCCTTTGCGGTGCCGCATTGGCCACCTCGACCGCCTGGGCGGCCGCGCAGCGCTACGATATCCCGGCCGGCAGCCTGGCTGCTGCGATCAGCCAGTTCGCCGCCGCCAGCGGCGTGACCATCAGCTTCAGCAACGACGAAACAACCGGGCTGCATTCATCGGGGCTGCAGGGCAGCTTCGAACTGGAGCAAGGTTTTGCCACATTGCTGCAGGGCTCCGGATTGCGGGTACAGCAGGTGGGCGAAAAGCGCTATGTGCTGAGCAAGGTACAGAACGACGGCGCCGTCGAGCTGGGCGCCACCAGCATCGATGCGTTGGGCCTGGGCAGCACCACCGAAGGCACCGGCAGCTACACCACGGGCTCCGCTAACACCGCGACCGGTCTGCGCCTGTCGGCGCGGGAGACGCCGCAGTCCGTCAGCGTGGTAACCCGCCAGCAGATCGAGGACCAGAACCTCACGGATGTGACCCAGGTGCTCGAGCAGACGCCGGGCGTGGTCGTCGACAGCATGGGGCCAGCCGGTAGCGACGCCAACCATATCTACGTGCGGGGCTTCCAGGTCGGCAGCATCCAGGTCGACGGCGTCAACCGCCCCGATACCTTCGGCTTTCGCGACGACCTGGCCGACATGGTGTCCTACGACCGCGTGGAAGTGGTGCGCGGTGCCACCGGCCTGATGTCGGGCACCGGCGATCCCGGTGCCACCGTCAATCTGATTCGCAAGAAGCCGACCGTCGAAACCCAGCGCAAGCTGACCCTCAAGGCCGGCTCGTGGGACAGCTACCGTACCGAACTGGACCTGTCCGGCAAGCTGTCTGAAAGCGGCCATGTGCGTGGCCGTTTCGTGGCCTCGACCACCGACAGCCAGAGCAACGTCGACCGCCAGTCGCTGGAGCGGCAGGTGGCCTACGGCGTGGTGGAATGGGACGTCACCGACAGCACGATGCTGACCGTGGGCGCGGAATACCAGGAGATGGACAACGATGGCGCGGGCAACCACGGTTTCCCGATGTACAACGCCGATGGTAGCCATTTCAACCCGTCGCGTTCGTTCAACTCGGCCTCGGACTGGAGCTACCACAAGCGCCGCACGAAAACCCTGTTCACCACCCTGGAGCATCAGTTGGACAGCGGCTGGCAACTGAAGCTGAACGCCGAGCACAGCCGTCGCAGCTACGACGACACCTTCGCCACCGCCGCCAGCGGCACCGTCAATCCCGATGGCAGCGGCATCAGCACCTGGACCGGCCGTTGGGCGGGCGAGCCGCGGCAGACGTCGTTCGACCTCTCGGCCACCGGCCCGTTCGAGCTGCTGTCCCGTGAGCACCAGGCGTACCTTGGTGCCAGCCACTACCGGGCCTACTACCGTAACCCCGGCTACCAGCTGTGGACGATCCAGCCGATCGACAACATCCATACCTGGGACGGTTCGCTGGCGATCCCGGATGCCATCCACACCAAGTATTCGCAAGACGCGCTGGACGAAACCCAGGACGGCCTGGTGGCGTCGGTGCGCTGGAGCCTGAACGATGACCTGTCGCTGATTACCGGTGCGCGGGTGATCGACTGGAAGCGCAATGAAACCGGGACGACCCTGTCGACCGGCGCGACCACACGCACCTCGCGCAGCGAGACCGGAGTGGTCACGCCCTACGTGGGGCTGGTCTACGACTTCGCCGAGAACTGGTCGGCCTACGCCAGCTACACCGCCATCTTCAAGCCGCAGAGCAGCCAGGATGCCAGTGGTGGCTATATCGAACCGTTGGAGGGGGTGAACTACGAACTGGGTATCAAGAGCGAGTTCTGGGACAAGCGCCTGACCACTGCCTTCAGTGTCTTCGAAGTGCAGCAGGACAACCTGGCCGTGGCCGACGGCGACAAGCTGGCGCCGAACGGCGACCAGGCCTACCGCGCCGAGTCCGGCACCAAGACCCGTGGTTTCGAGATGGAGGCGGCCGGGCAGATCCTGCCCGACTGGCAAGTCTCTGCCAGCTACACCTATGCCCAGGCCGAGGACGCCGATGGCAAGCGCCTGCTCACCGAAGTACCCCGCGACACCTTCAAGCTGTTCACCAGCTATCAACTGCAGTCCCTGCCGCAGCTGAAAGTCGGCGGCGGCGTGCGCTGGCAGGGCATGGAGTACAAGAAGAAAGCGGGGCCCCATGGCGAGACGTTCACCCAGGACGCCTACAGCGTGGTCGACCTGATGGCGCAGTACGCGATCACGCCGCAGACCAGCGTTTCGCTGAACCTCAACAACGTGCTGGACGAGAAGTATTACTCGGCGATCGGCGCACGTGGCTGGTATGGCACACCGCGCAGTGCCACGGCGACGTTGGTCTACGCGTTCTAGCGTTGTGGCGTCCGATGGTTCCCATGCGTGGGAACCATCTCCTTCCTGAAAGTACCTGTTACACCCTCAACCGACACGCCTTTCCCTGGCAAGCCATAGTGCTTACCCAGGCGTTTTCCGCATCCCGGAGCAACAGCAGCGCCGCCGGTCGGCTGAATCAACTGCAAGGGTGGATTCTGTCGAGGTTTTGTACGATGATTTTCGTAATAGCAGGGAAGGATCATGCCAAAAGGTTTCAGGGCAGTCAGGAGCGCGGTAGTCGCCGCACTCGAATCCGGCAATTATCTGCATGTTTCAAGGGGCGATATCGAGGTCAAGAACCTGCTGGCCATTGGAGAGGTCGGCGCAGGTGAAGTCATCGACATCATCCATTCCTGCGACGGTAGCCACTACAGCAGCAGTCCGCATCATGCCGTGCCGGCCATCGAGGTCCATGTGCTCAAGCGCCTTGGCTGGTACATCAAGTTCTATTTCATCGAACCCCAGACGTGGTTCATCAGCGTTCACCAGTGAGTATTCCGACCATGAAGATCCTGTTCGAAGGCGATACCGGCCAGGCCCTGTGCGAGCACTGCCAGGCGCTCGTCGGCATGCATTACATCCGGCGTGATGTGCCCTTCAGCGATGGCCAGGGCATTGCGCGGGACATCCTGGTGGGCGTGTGCGATGGCTGCGACACGGTGGTGGCCATCCCGCCGCAGTCCACCCCGGCGATCCGCGAGGCGCGCAAGCAGCAGCTCAAGTCCATCGAGGCGCGGCTGCCGGCGGTCTATCTCGATGTGCTGGATGCTGCGATGCAGGCCGTGTGCAGCGAGGCGGGCGCGCACCTGCGCAAGCTGTTCCTGGCCCATTACTTCCAGTGGCTGGTGCAGGCGCGCCAGGGCATGGGATTGCAGCCCGGCCACGAGGCCTTCGTGACGGCCCTGGAGGCGCAGCGGCGTCAGCGTGGGTTGCAGGCATCGGGGGCCACCCGGCGCTTGTCGATGAAGGTCAATCCGCACATGGCCGAGGATTTTCTGGCGTTGCTGCAGCAGACCCGGATGAGCCAGACCGAGCTGCTCAAGGCGGTGATTGCGCGGATCCAGATGGATGTGCTCGAAGTGCGCGATCCCCAGGTGATCGAGGTGTTGCAGCGGTTGGTGCGAGTGGCGGGGTAGCGGTCGCATCGTGGCTCACATGTGAGACTTGCGAACGTCATAATCCAGGCGTAACGTACCTCACATGTGAGACAAGGACACCCCTCGATGGCAGGCAAGAAAAGCTCCACCGACTACATGCGCGACATGCGTGCCCGGCTCAAGGCCGCCGGCCTGGTCAAGCGTGAGCTGTGGATCCTGCCAGAGCATGCCGCCGCCTTGCGCGGTATCGAGAAGGCTTTACGTCAGCCCCTCGCGGGCAAACAGGTCAGAACGGAGGATTTCATGACCGAGCACAACCATTGGACGATCGAATCGCTGCACGGCGCCCTCCAGGGCCTGGAGGATGTGCGTGGCGGGGCGATCGGCCTGTCCCTGCAACAGGGCGCCGAACCCAGCCTGAAGCTGGTGATGCACGAGCTGGACGGCCTGCCGCTGTACATCGCCGTGGCCGGCGAGCAGATCCTGGTCGACACGCTGCTGGTCGAAGCCAGCCAGGTGAAGGACGCGGCCGCCTTCAACGATGCGGTGCTGCGCACCCGCGACGTGTTCCCGCTGTCGTCCATCGGCCTGCACAGGCTGCCCTCGGGCGAGTCGGTGTACACCATGTTCGGCGCCCTGAGCGCGGCCTCGTCGCTGGACAACATCGTCCAGGAGATCCACACCCTGGCCGACAACGTCATCACCGCCGCCGAAGACTTCGAAGACTACTTCACCCACTGATTCCGGAGATTGCCCCATGAGCCTGTTGAAAAAGATCGTCACCGCCCTGCGTGGCGGCGCTTCGGAAGTCGGTGAGGCGATCGTCGACTCCCAGGCCCTGCGCATCCTCGACCAGGAGATCCGCGACGCGGACAACAACCTGATCGATGCGCGCAACCAGCTGGTCAAGATCATGGCCAAGCACAAGACCGCGCAGCAGCGCATCACCGAGTTCGACAAGACCATCGGTGACTGGGAGCAGAAGGCCATCGCCGCCCTGGACAAGGGCGAGGAAGGGCTTGCCCACGAGTGCGCGGCGCGCATCGCCGACTTGACCAACCAGCGCGATTCCGAGCAGGCGCTGGCCGACCAGTTCGGTGCGTCGGTGGCGACCCTGACCGCCACCGTGAGCAAGACCGAGGCGCAGATCAAGGGCCTCAAGCAGCAGGTGGACCTGGTCAAGGCCCGCGAGAGCGTGCAGCGCGCCCAGGTGAGCGCGGCGTCGGCCACCGGCGGCGCGAATGGCAGCCTGGAGACGGCGGTCGGCTCGCTGGACCGCATCAAGAAGCGCCAGAGCGAACGCGCGGCCGAGCTGGAAGCGGCGGCGGAGCTGGCCGGCAAGGCCGATGGCAGCGACCTGGAGGCACGCCTGAAGGCGGCCGGGATCGGCGCCAGCAACAGCGGCGCCGATGATGTGCTGGCGCGCTTGAAGGCCAAGGCGGCGAAGCCGGCGGAGTGATCCGCTGATCGGGCCGGCCTCATCGCGGGGCAAGCCCGCTCCCACGGGTAAAATCTGCAGCGGCTTTGTGGGAGCGGGCTTGCCCCGCGATGAGGCCGGTCCGGCTGGCGCAAAACCTTGCCCCAGACCCGTTGGCGGGGCGCACGAAAAGCAGTATCGTGTCGCCCCCGCCAAAGGACTGCCGCGACCCAAGGGATCTTCAATGTCGCCTTCTCCCCACAGGCCCTGCCTGTTCGCTTCAGCACCTGCATTGGCTCCGGTTCCGTCACCCTCTCACCCAGGAGATGCCCCGTGGGTTGGTTGAAACGCTTCATGGGCTTCGAAGCCCCCAAACCTGCCGCCGGCAGCCAGGCCCAAGGCAACCTGCCGTTTGGCCTGGGCAGCGGGCGCATGCTCAAGCTCGACCCCTCGCTCAAGCTGCTGCTCGACGGTCACTCTGAACTGGAAGTCCCCGAGCAGGAAGTGGTCTGGGCTGTCGGCGAGGTCGACCTCGGCCAGTCGGTGCGCCTGGCGCGCTTCTACATGGAAGACGAAGACTACTGGCTGCAGGTGGTGATGAACGGCACGTCTGCCGAGGACGTGCGCGATATCATCCTGTTCGGCTACTACAGCGTGCTGCCGATCAACAGTGACGCCGAACTCAAGCGCCTGGTGGGCCCCGAGTCGACCATCGGCCTGCCGTACTACGAGCACGAAGGCTATGAGTTCGTCCGCCAGTGGGGCAGCGAAGAGGGGCAGACCGAGCTGACGCCGATCAGCGAGCGGGTCACCAGCCCCGAGACCAGCTACCGCATCCAGCACCTGTCCATGCTGTATGCCCGCGAGACCGGCCTGACCGATCGCCGCGAGTTCCTCCTGCTGTCGGTGGAGGAGGACGAACAAGGCAATGTCAGCCTGACCACTTCGGTGGGTGTCACCCTGCAATCAACGGACTTCAACGTCATCTGACAAGGATTCACCATGCTCGACGCTCTTCGCATGTCGCTCAACGCCCAGGCAGTGATCGGCTTCATCCTCTACATCAGCGTGGCGCTGGTGCTGTTCTGGGTATTCCAGTTCATCTACACGCACCTCACCCCGCACCGCGAGTTCGCCCTGATCCGCGACAACAACAGCGCCGCGGCCATCGCCCTGGGCGGCGCGCTGATCGGCTTCTCGCTGCCGGCCAGCAACATCATCGCCTACAGTGTCAGCCTGCTCGATTTCGTGGTCTGGGTGGTGATCGCCGCGGTGGTGCAGCTGTTGGCTTTCGGCATCACCAGCCTGGTGCTCAAGGGCCTGGCCAGCCGTATCGCCAAGGGCGAGATGGCCGCCGCGATCTACGCCGCCGCCGTGGCGATCAGCGTGGGCTTCCTCAACTCGGCCTGCATGACCCCGTCGGTCTGAGCCGTTTGCGCGCAAGGAGCCCTACATGAGACGAAGTTCCGTCAAGCTGGTGCTGGCCAGCTCCCTGCCGCTGGCGCTTACCGCGTGCAGCGCGCCCGAGGAGACCTACACGGTCAGCAAGCGCAGCAACTACACCACCGTCCAGGCTTGCGTCGATGACAAGATGCCGGTGGACGTGTGTTCCGACGCCTACATGCAGGCGTTGGCCGACCACCGCCGCATCGCCCCGACCTATGGCGACAAGGCCGCCTGCGAGGCCGACTTCGTGCCGGACTACTGCCAGGTCACCAGCGACGGCCGCTACATGCCGCGCCTCGGCGGCTTCGAGCTGGCGGTGTCGGGCGAGGTCAGCCAGTCCCAGGTCGACGCGGCCCGCGCCCAGGTCGAGAACAGCGGCCAGGCCAGTAGCGGCGGCAGCAACTTCAACGGCCTGCTTACCGGCCTGTTGCTCGGCCAAGTGCTCAGCGGCGGCAATCGCCAGTACTACTCGCAGCCGGTCTACCAGTACCGTGACAGCAGCGGCGGATACCGCAGCACCACGCTCGGCCAGCAGATCGACCAGGGCAAGCGCTTCGAGCGCTCCGACCAGGCCCAGCAGAGCGGCGGCAGCTATTCCAGCTACTACTCCGGCAGCTCGAGCGGGCGCAGCTACAAATCCAGCACCTCGACCCGCTCCAGTGTGTCCTCGTCGATCTCCCGCGGCGGCTTCGGCAGCCAGGCCACTGCGCGCAGCGGCTGGGGCGGCAAGAGCAGCGGCGGCTTCAGCTTCGGCGGTTGAGCATGCGCAAGATCAGCATCGACGAACGCCCGGACTGGCGCGCCACCGCCGAACGTGAAGGTTTCGCCTTCCACACCATCGACGGCGAGCGCTACTGGGACGAGCGCGGCTACTACCAGTTCAGCGAGGCCCAGGTCAGCCGTGACCTGGAGGCGCCCACGCAAGAGCTGCATGCCATGTGCCTGGAGGCGGTCGAGCGCATCGTCGACAGCGAGGCGTTGATGACCCGCCTGGCGATCCCGCCGGCGTTCTTCGACCTGGTGCGCCGTTCGTGGAAAGAGGGGCATCCGCACCTCTACGGGCGCTTCGATTTCAGCTACGACGGCCACGGCCCGGCCAAGTTGATCGAGGCCAACTACGACACGCCGACCTCGCTGTACGAGGCGGCGGCGTTCCAGCTGATCTGGCTGGAGCAGCAGATCGAGCGCGGCGTGCTGCCGGCCCATGCCAGCCAGTTCAACACCCTGGCCGAGGACCTGGTGCGGGCTTTCGGCGCCTTCGAGCGCGAAAGCCCGTTCTACTTCTCGGCCATCGCCGGTTCCGTCGAAGACCGTGGCACCACGGATTTTCTGCGCAAGATGGCCGGGCACGTGGGTATCAGCACCCGGCATATCGACCTGGAGGACATCGGCCTGAACGGCGAAGGGCGCTTCGTCGATCTCGAAGGCCGGCCGATCCCGCGCCTGTTCAAGCTGCACGCCTGGGAGCATATCTTCCACGAGGACTTCGGCCAGGCCATCGCCGGCTGCGATACCCAGTTCGTGGAGCCGGCGTGGAAGGCGCTGATCTCCAACAAGGGCATCCTGCCGCTGCTGTGGGAATGGCACGAAGGGCACCCGAACCTGCTGCCGGCGTTTCTCGACCAAGACCCGCGACGCCCGGTGCCCAAGGGCTGGGTACGCAAGCCGTACTTCTCCCGCGAGGGTGCCAACGTGGATATCCGCACCGCCGATGACCAGCGGGTGTTCGAGGACGGGCCCTACGACGATGCACCGTACATCCTGCAGGGCTTTGCGCCGTTGCCGAAGTTCGGCGACAGCTACACCCTGATCGGCTCCTGGGTGATCGGTGACCTGGCCTCGGGGATCGGCATTCGTGAAGACGACACGCTGATCACCAAGGACAGCTCGCGTTTCCTGCCCCATGTAGTGCTGGACTGATCGGCTGCGCTCCCACGCAGTTCCAGCCTGATCACAAAGTTACGTTTTGTACCTTCGATGATGGCACTTCCCGGTGGTCGGTTTCAGGACGCGCCGGGTCGCCCGCGCACAACCCCCTCGTGCAATAACTGCCATGCTCTGAGGATGCCCGTGGACCGAGCGCAGCTAGACGCCCGGCCATGGACAAGGAAGGTGCCCGGCCTGCCGCCACCGTGAGCTGGCCCGCGCACCACAGCTGAACACCGCCGGACCGCCGCCCGCCAACGGGCTGCCCCGGGATGCCGAGGTCTGCTGTATGCCTGATGACTTGAACCACCTGCCCTTGATCCAACGCGTCCTGGCCCGTGAGCAGGATACCGCCGGCGCCCTGTTGCCGATCCTCCACGCCATCCAGGCCGGCGCCGGCTACATCCCCGACTGCGCCGTCGCCGAGATCGCCCACGCGCTCAACCTCAGCCAGGCCGAGGTGCGCGGGGTAATCAGCTTCTACCACGATTTTCGCACCACGCCGGCGGCCCGCCATACCCTGCGCCTGTGTCGCGCCGAATCCTGCCAGAGCCGTGGCGCCGAGGCATTGGCCGCGCAGTTGCGCGAGCAGCTCGGGCTGGATGATCTCGGTCGCACCGAGGATGGCGCGCTCGACCTGCGCCCGGTGTATTGCCTGGGTGCCTGCGCCTGCTCGCCGGCCCTGGAGCTTGATGGCCGGCTGTACGCCCGCGTCACCCCCGAACGCCTGCGAGCGCTGGTGGACGCTTGCCGCGAGGAGGTGAAGGCATGCTGAACCTGTGCATCTCCTGCGATTCGCTGGCCCGCGCCGTCGGTGCCGACGAGGTGGCCGAGGCGTTTACCCGCGAAGCCACGCAGCGGCGCCTGCCGCTGCATATCAAGCGCACCAGCTCCCGTGGCCTGTACTGGCTGGAGCCGCTGGTGGAGCTGGACACCGCCCAAGGCCGCGTGGGCTTCGGGCCGGTCACCCCTGAGGATGTGCCCGGGCTGCTCGACGCCCTGGCAGGCGATCCCGGCAGCCATGCCCTGGCGTTGGGGCCTGTGGAAGCGATTCCCTACCTGAAGTCCCAGCAGCGCCTGCTGTTCGCCCGCGCCGGCATCACCCGGCCGCTGTCGCTGGACGACTATCATGCCAACGGCGGCTTCGATGGCCTGCGCCAGGCCACGCTGCTGGACGGCGATGAAGTGGTCGCCGCGGTGCTCGACTCCGGGCTTCGCGGCAGGGGCGGCGCGGCGTTTCCGGCGGGCATCAAGTGGCGCACCGTGCGCCAGGCGCCGGCGGAGCAGAAATACGTGGTGTGCAATGCCGACGAAGGCGACTCCGGCACCTTCGCCGACCGCATGCTGATGGAGGGCGATCCGTTCCTGCTGATCGAGGGCATGATCATCGCCGGCCTCGCCGTGGGGGCGAGCAAGGGCTACATCTATGTACGCTCGGAATACCCGGATGCCGTGCGGACCTTGAACGAAGCCATCCTGCTGGCCCGCGAGGCCGGGTACCTGGATGTCGCCGGCAACGGCGTGGCCTTCGACCTGCAGGTGCGGGTGGGGGCGGGCGCGTACATCTGCGGTGAGGAAACCGCGCTGCTCGAATCCCTTGAGGGCAAGCGTGGCATCGTCCGGGCCAAGCCGCCGCTGCCGGCGCTCGAAGGCCTGTTCGGCCAGCCGACGCTGGTGCACAACGTGCTCACCCTGGCCTCGGTGCCGATCATCCTGGCCAGGGGCGCGGCGTTTTACCGCGATTTCGGCATGGGCCGCTCGACGGGCACCTTGCCGTTCCAGCTGGCCGGCAATGTCCGCCATGGCGGCTTGGTGGAACGCGCCTTCGGCCTGACCTTGCGCGAGCTGGTGGAAGGCTACGGCGGCGGCACCGCCAGTGGTCGGCCGATCAAGGCGGCGCAGGTCGGCGGCCCGCTGGGCGCCTGGGTACCGCCCGCGCAGTTCGACACCCCGCTGGACTACGAGGCCTTCGCCGCCTTGGGCGCGATGCTCGGCCACGGTGGCGTGGTGCTGGCCGACGACACCCTGAACATGGCGGGCATGGCCCGTTTCGCCCTGCAGTTCTGCGCCGAGGAATCCTGCGGCAAGTGCACGCCCTGCCGGATCGGCTCGACCCGCGGTGTTGAGGTGGTTGATCGGCTGATCGCCAGTACCGACCCGGCCTACCGCGCCAGCCAGGCCGGCCTGCTGCGCGACCTGTGCGACACGATGCAGTACGGCTCGCTGTGCGCCATGGGCGGGATGACCCCGTACCCCGTGGTCAGCGCCCTCAAGCACTTCCCCGCCGATTTCGGCCTGGAGGCCGCGCAATGATCAACTACTTCGATCCCCGCAACGACATAGACCTGGGCACCCCGGAACGGATCAGCGAAGTGCAGGTCAGCCTGGTCATCGATGGCCGTTCGATCAGCGTGCCCGCCGGCACCTCGGTCATGCGTGCCGCCGCCATGCTCGGCACCAGCATTCCCAAGCTGTGCGCCACCGACAGCCTTGAGGCCTTCGGCTCGTGCCGTATGTGCATGGTCGAGATCGACGGCATGCGCGGCTACCCGGCCTCGTGCACCACGCCGGTCAGCGAAGGCATGGTGGTGCGCACCCAGACACCGCGCTTGGCCGACCTGCGGCGCAACGTGATGGAGCTGTACATCTCCGACCATCCGCTGGACTGCCTGACCTGCTCGGCCAACGGCAACTGCGAGCTGCAAACCGTCGCTGGCCAGGTTGGCCTGCGCGAGGTGCGCTACGGCTACGACGGCGCCAATCACCTGAGCGAACAGAAGGACGTGTCCAATCCGTACTTCGACTACGAGCCGAGCAAGTGCATTGTCTGCAACCGCTGCGTGCGCGCCTGCGAGGAGATCCAGGGCACCTTCGCCCTGACCATCACCGGGCGTGGCTTCGACTCGCGGGTAGCGGCGGCCGGCGGCGACGATTTCCTCAGTTCCGAATGCGTGTCCTGCGGCGCCTGCGTGCAGGCCTGCCCGACCGCCACCCTGAGCGAGAAGAGCCTGATACAGCTCGGCCAGCCCGAGCGGGCGGTGATCACCACCTGCGCCTACTGCGGCGTGGGTTGCTCGTTCCGCGCCGAGATGAAGGGCGAGCAGCTGGTGCGCATGGTCCCGGACAAGAACGGCGGTGCCAACCATGGCCATGCCTGCGTCAAGGGGCGTTTTGCCTGGGGCTACGCGACGCACCCGGACCGCATCACCAAGCCGATGATCCGCAAGCGCCTGGAAGACCCGTGGCAGGAGGTCAGCTGGGACGAAGCGGTCACCTATGCCGCCAGCGAGTTCCGGCGGATCCAGCTTAAGTACGGGCGCGATTCCATCGGTGGCATCACCTCCAGTCGCTGCACCAACGAAGAGGCGTACCTGGTGCAGAAGCTGGTGCGCACGGCCTTCGGCAACAACAACGTCGACACCTGTGCGCGAGTCTGCCATTCGCCGACCGGGTATGGCCTCAAGCAGACCCTGGGCGAGTCCGCCGGTACCCAGAGCTTCGACTCGGTGATGCAGGCCGACGTGGTGCTGGTGATCGGCGCCAACCCCACCGACGCCCATCCGGTGTTCGGTTCGCAGCTCAAGCGCCGGCTGCGCCAGGGCGCGCGGTTGATCGTCATCGACCCGCGGCGCATCGACCTGGTCGATTCGCCCCATGCCCGCGCCGAGCTGCACCTGCAACTGCGTCCGGGCACCAACGTGGCCATGCTCAACGCCCTGGCCCATGTGATCGTCACAGAGGGCCTGCTGGCCCAGCGGTTCGTCGACGCCCGTTGCGAGCCCGAGGACTTCGCCCGCTGGCGCGATTTTGTCGCCCAGCCCGACAACGCCCCCGAAGTGCTCGGCCCGGTGTGCGGCGTGCCCGCCGAGCAGATCCGCGCCGCCGCGCGGCTATATGCCACCGGCGGCAACGCGGCGATCTACTACGGCCTGGGTGTGACCGAGCACAGCCAGGGCAGCACCGCGGTGATGGGCATCGCCAACCTGGCCATGGCCACCGGCAACATCGGCCGCGAAGGGGTGGGGGTCAACCCGCTGCGCGGGCAGAACAACGTGCAGGGCTCGTGCGACATGGGCTCGTTCCCCCACGAGCTGCCCGGCTACCGGCATATCTCCAACGAGAGCGTGCGCGCCGAGTTCGAGCAGGCCTGGGGCGTGACCTTGCAGCCCGATCCGGGGCTGCGCATTCCCAACATGTTCGAGGCCGCGCTGGACGGCAGCTTCAAGGCGCTGTACTGCCAGGGCGAGGACATCGCCCAGAGCGATCCCAACACCCAGCACGTCACCGCCGCGTTGCTGGCGATGGAGTGCGTGGTGGTGCAGGACATCTTCCTCAACGAGACCGCCAAGTTCGCCCATGTGTTCCTGCCGGGCAGCTCGTTCCTGGAGAAGGACGGCACCTTCACCAATGCCGAGCGGCGCATCTCGCGGGTGCGCAAGGTGATGGAGCCGCTGGCCGGCAAGGCCGACTGGGAGGCCACCGTGGCCTTGGCCGGTGCCTTGGGTTACCCCATGCACTACCGGCATCCCTCCGAGATCATGGACGAAATCGCCCGCTTGACCCCGACCTTCCGCCGGGTCAGCTATGCCGAGCTCGACCGTCACGGCAGCCTGCAATGGCCCTGCAACGACGCCGCGCCCGACGGCACGCCGACCATGCACATCGACCAGTTCGTGCGCGGCAAGGGGCGCTTCATGCTCACCGGCTATGTGCCCACGGACGAGAAGGTCAACGGCCGCTACCCGCTGCTGCTGACCACCGGGCGCATCCTCAGCCAGTACAACGTCGGCGCGCAGACCCGGCGCACCGAAAACGTCGCCTGGCATGACGAGGATCGTCTGGAGATCCACCCCAGCGATGCCGAGAGTCGAGGTATTTGCGACGGTGACTGGGTAGGTATCGGCAGCCGCTCCGGGCAGAGCGTGCTGCGTGCCCGGGTCAGCGGACGGGTGGCGCCGGGGGTGGTGTACACCACCTTCCACTTCCCTGAGTCCGGCGCCAACGTGATCACCACCGACAACTCCGACTGGGCTACCAATTGCCCGGAATACAAGGTCACTGCGGTGGAGGTGGCCAAGGTGTTCGAGCCGTCGGAGTGGCAGAAACGCTACCAGCGCTTCAGTGACGAGCAGCGGCGCTTGCTCAAGGAGCGCCGGCAAGCGGAAACGGCGGAGGTGCGTCGATGAGCAGCGACAACCTGGTGAAGATGGCCAACCAGATCGCCCATTACTTCGACAGCGAACCGGATCACACCAAGGCGGTGCAGGGGGTGAGGCAGCACCTGCAGAGCTTCTGGACGCCGGGCATGCGCCGGCAGTTGCAGGCGTGGAGCGAGGCCCATGCAGGGGAGGGGTTGGACCCGAAGGTAAGGGAAGCATTGGGCTAGGCGTTCCGAGTGCTGCCTGTACCGCCCCTTCGCCGGCTTGCCAGCGAAGGGGCGGTACAGATTCAAGATGAAATGTCCTTCATTCTTACAAGGTTAATCCTGGGCCGGTGCTACGCTCGCGAAAACACCGTCACGGAATCTCACCATGGACATGAACTGGCACCAGGCCCTGCAAGAGAGCCTGAGCTGGCTGGCAATCGCCTCGTTGGTCACCCTTGTCTGCTTCACCATTACCGCCTTGCTGGCGGTGCGCTACACCCGTTGGGGGGCGCAGTTCTGGCAACTGGCCGGACCCTATTTCAGCTTGCGCCGCAGTTGGCGACCGTTGCTGGCCTTCGCCCTGCTGCTGGTCCTGACGCTGTTCGCGGTGCGCCTGAACGTGCTGTTCTCGTTCTGGTACAACGGCTTCTACAGCGCCTTGCAGGCACTGGACCAGACCGCGTTCTGGTACCTGCTCGGGGTGTTCGCGGTACTGGCGACCATTCATGTGCTGCGCTCGCTGTTCGCCTTCTACGTCACCCAGGCGTTCAACATCCGCTGGCGGGTGTGGCTCACCGAGCGCCTGACCGCCGACTGGATGCACGGCGATGCCTACTACCGTGGGCAGTTCCTCGCTGAGCCGGTGGACAACCCCGACCAGCGTATCGAACTGGATGTGAACGCCTTCGTCACCGGCTCCGTGTCGCTGGCGCTGGGGGCGGTGAGCGCGCTGGTGTCGCTGGTGGCCTTCACCGGCATCCTCTGGGGCCTGTCGGCGCCGCTGGCGGTGGCCGGCATCGAAGTCCCCCGGGCGATGGTGTTCGCCGTGTATGTCTATGTGCTGATCGCCACCTGGATTGCCTTCCGCCTCGGCCAGCCGTTGATCCGGCTGAACTTCCTCAACGAGAAACTCACCGCCAACTTCCGTTACGCCTTGATGCGCCTGCGTGAGAACGCCGAGAACATTGCCTTCTACCAGGGCGCGCAGGTGGAGCGGGGCACCTTGCTCGGGCGCTTCTTCGCGTTGATCGGCAACGCTTGGGCGCTGGTGTTCCGGAACCTCAAGTTCAGCGGCTTCAACCTGGGCGTCAGCCAGGTGGCGGTGGTATTCCCGTTCATCCTCCAGGCGCCGCGTTTCTTCAGCGGCGCGATCAAGCTCGGCGACGTGATGCAGACCGCCCAGGCGTTTGGCCAGGTGCAGGATTCGCTATCGTTCTTCCGTGAGTCCTACGACACCTTCGCCCAGTACCGCGCCACCCTCGACCGTCTGACCGGTTTCCTCGATGCCAACCAGCAGGCCAGCGAGTTGCCGCGCGTAGTTAGCGTGGATCAGGAACACGCATTGGGGATTCAGGGCTTGCAGGTGCGTCGCCCCGACGGCCACGCGCTGATCGCCGATCTCGACCTGAATCTGCACAGCGGCCAGGCGCTGCTGATCAAAGGACCATCGGGCAGCGGCAAGACCACCTTGCTGCGTGCCCTGGCGGGCCTGTGGCCTTATGCCGAGGGTGAGGTCAGGCGGCCGTTGGGGACGCAGGCACTGTTCCTCTCGCAGCGCCCGTACCTGCCGCTGGGCGACTTGCGCACCGCCATCGCCTACCCGGCACAGGGTGCGCCCGGGGACGATGCGCGCATGCAGCAGGCCCTGCGCCAGGTCAACCTCGCTCATCTGGCCGAACGGCTGGACGAGCAGCGCGACTGGTCGCGGATCTTGTCGCTGGGCGAACAGCAGCGCCTGGCGTTCTCCCGGGTGCTGTTCAACCGGCCACAGGTGGTGTTCCTCGACGAGTCCACCTCGGCGATGGACGAAGGGCTGGAGCATGCGCTGTATTCGCTGCTGCGCGCGGAGCTGCCGGCGACGCTGCTGGTCAGTGTCGGGCACCGCAGCACCCTGGCGGGGTTCCATTCCCATCGGCTGGAGGTGGACGGGCAGGGGGGATGGTCGTTGCTGGAGCAGCAGCCTGCGACGGAGGTGCCTGCCTAGCGTCTATACGTAGCACGATGCTTCTTTCGATCCGCTATAATCGCGATGTGTTCACCCATCAAGGTGTGTAAAGGTGAAAGGGATCAGCCTGGAAACCAAGAAGGCTTACTGTGCCAAGACACGTCGCTCTAACTATGTGGCCAGCCTGCGGCTAGAGGGGTTCACCGTGTCGCCGGACGCGGCTGAGCGAGAGCTTCCCACCCGGGAGGAACTGCTGCGTAAATACCGTAAGCAGAGCTGACGTTGGATAAATACGGGGTCGGGCAGGATGCATATTGCTATGCCGGCACCTCGGTTTTGCGCAATCGGCTCGGTATTCATGATGACGAGGAGCTGTGCAGGGCCGAGCGGGACTTCTCCGAGTTGGCCGCGAGCGAGATCGAATTCAGTCTGCCACCCTATGATCTTCGGCGCTGGAGCGTATTTTTCACCAATCCCTGGGTTTGTCGGCAATCAAGTGAAGTCCGATTTCCGCGAGCTGATTTACATTCGGTTCCTGGAGCGTAGGGATCTAGCTGTCAGGCAGGGTAGGTCGAAATTAGAGTAGGGAAAATAAATCTGTACACGTTTCGGTGCACTTTTCGCTTAACGGTTAAGATTGAAAGTTAGCGAACAGTGAACGCCCTGCGTTGATGCGTAGAGGGCGCCTGAATACAAACCGTATTCATTGGTTGGGCATGGTGCTCTCGAGGATGGCGTCAAGTTCACTGTAGTCGAGCCATGCGCAAGTTCTGTGGAGCGGCCTTGCCGAGGCGTCGGACCGGTCGGAAAGGGCCGCAAAGCGGCCCCGGCAATCTTTGCATCAACGCTGAAATCCTGGGGCTGCTGCGCAGCCCTTTTCGCGACACAAGGCCGCTCCTACAGGGCCCGCGTACAGGCTCAAGCCAAAAGTTACGACTTGAACCGCCCCACCAGCCCATTCAACTCATCCGACAACTGCGCCAACCTGCCGGAGTCAGCCTGGGCGGAGCTGGCCAGCCCCTCCACCAGCCGTGCCTCGTCGTAGATTTGCTGGATATGCCGGTTGATCTCCTCGGCCACGCTGTGCTGCTCCTCGGCTGCGGCGGAGATCTGCAGGTTCTGGTCGCGGATCTCGTTCACCGAGAGCTGGATGCCCTCGAAACTGTCCCGCGCGCTCTCGATCGACGACACGCTGGCGCGCGACAGGTCCAGGCAGCTTTCCATCTTTTGCGAGACCTCCTGGGTCTTGCCGCCGAGGGTGTTGAGCAACTGGTCGATCTCGCCGGTGGAGTCGGCGGTGCGCTTGGCCAGCGCCCGCACCTCGTCCGCCACCACGGCAAAACCACGGCCCTGGTCGCCGGCCCGGGCCGCCTCGATGGCGGCGTTGAGCGCCAGCAGGTTGGTCTGCTCGGCGATGGCGCGGATGGTGCCGAGGATCTGGTTGATGCTGCGGCTGCCTTCTTCCAGCTCGACCATGGCCTGGGACGATTCGCTCAGGCGCCGGCCCAGGCGATTGACGTTGTCGGTGGTCGCCTCTATCTGCTGCTTGCCCTCGGCCACCCGGCGATGGCCATGCTCGGCGGCGTCGGCGGCGCTGCTGCATGAGCGCGCCACTTCGTTGGCGGTGGCGACCATCTCGTTGAACGCGGTGGACACCAGCTCCACCGCCTCGCGCTGGCGCCCGGCGGCCTCGTTCATGTTGCCGGCCATCTCGCTGTTGCTGCGCGAGGCTTCATGCAGGTTGGTCGAGGCTGCGCCGATGCGCTGGATCAGCTGGCGAATGGCGGCGAGAAACTTGTTGAACCAGCCGGCCAGTTCGGCGGTTTCGTCCTTGCCCAGGACCTGCAGGTCGCGGCGCAGGTCGCCTTCACCCTCGGCGATCGACTGCAGGCCGATGCTGACCTGGCCGATCGGCTTGACGATCACCCGCGAGAACGCTGCGGCGACCAGGGCGAAGACCAGAGCCAGCACTATCACGATCAGCGCAGTGACATAGGTCATGCGCGTCGCCGCGGCCATTACCTCGTCGTATTCGATCAGGCCGACGAAGCGCCAGCCCAGGCCCGGTGAGGTCCATACGTTGGCCATGTAGCGCACGCCGTCGATCACCACCTCGGTGGAACCCTGGGTGGTGGCGGCCAGTTGCGCGTAGGGCGCGCCGAGCTCCTTGAGCTGCTTGAAACCGTGGCTGGCGTTGCGCGGGTCGACCAGCACGGTGCCGTCCTCGATCAGCATCACGTAGCCGCTGTCGCCCAGCTTGATGCTCTTGACCAGCTCGGTGAGGTTCTTCAGCGACACGCTGACCACGAACACGCCCTTGGCCTTGCCGGCCTCATCGAGCAGCGCCCGGGCGGTGCCGACCAGGGCTACATCGTCCTTGTCGTAGTAGTAAGCGGTGGTGCGCACGGTCTTGTCCGGGCTGGCCATGGCGGCCTTGTACCAGGGGCGGGTGCGTGGGTCGTACTTGGCCAGTTGCGGGTCGTCCGGCCATTTGGCGTAGCTGCCGTCCTCGAGGCCGATGGACAGGATCGCCGCCGCCGGGTGGGTGGTGCCGTAGCGGGCGAAGGCGTCGATCACCCGCTGCGCGGCCTCGGGCATCGGCTGGTTGGCGGCGTCGGCGCCGGTGTAGTCCTTGAGCGAGGTGACCGAGGTGTATACAGGATCCTTGGCCATTTGATCGACGTTCTGCAGCGTGCCATCGAAGAACTGGCGCATGTTGCCGTCGATCTGGCGGATTTCCCGGGTGCTGCCGTCGAGGAACTGGTCCACCGCCTCGCTGCGGATGTTCAGCACCGAGATCCCGCCAACCAACGCCACTGGGATGAAGGCCACCAGTACGAAGGCCAGGATCAGTTTGTTTTTTATTTTCATGGTGACGCCCATCCGTGAGAGTGAAGGGTGTACATGGCCGCTTCGATGGATTGGTGGCCACTTGCTACCTTTTTTGTTTCAGCGGGCGGAATATAAACCTTTAGTAGATGTTTCGTGTACAGGAAAATAAGAAATTGTCCTGACTTTCAGGGCAAGTAGTGGGGCAAATAGGAGGAGGTGCTTGGGAGCGGGCTTGCCCCGCGATAAGTCCAGGACAGTTGTTTCAAGCGGATTACTAAGACTTTCCCTATTTCATGTGGGACGTTTCCCAAGCATGCTTTTACGGCCTTTTAGCTGTTGTTCTGGCCAGTCGCATTCCTTAGTCTCGCCCTGTCGTTGCTGATTCAACGACCGGGTGTGCAAGCCCGAGGATGTGGTTCAAGTCGCTCAATGGCGGCTGTACGTGGGAGGCCTTCGGGCCTGCCGGGTTCCTACATCCACGGTCTTGCACACCCACGTACAGCTGCCTCCATCGTTCCGAGTGCAAGCGGATATCGGCAGCTCCACTGGCTATGTAGGAGTGCTGAACCATGCTGAAAATCGTGCCCGATCCACCCCGTGTCTTGCCCCGGGAGGTTCGCCCATGACCCTCGATACGACCCCTCGAACCTCCCGCCCCACCACGGCCCACGCCCATTTTGGCACCTGCCACGACGCCCATCCACCGATGTTCTCGGTGCATGCTGGTATTGATGGCGAGGATGCGCTGGTGTGCGCGGTAGCGGCCTTGCAGGCGGCCTACGAAACCAATGCCATGGCCCTGGAGAAAGCCAGCGAACCACTGCGCAGCCTGCTGGTGGCGACGGAGAACTCCCTGGAAAAAGGGCTGGCCTTGGCGTCGGCGGTGCTGGACGGGATAGAGCGAGGATAGTCGATGGCAGCGAGGGCCCCCTGTGCGGCCCGACCCTGCACCTGCCCGTCAGTGATCGAGCATCTTGTGATAGGTCACGAAGTCCTGCTCGGCCACATACCCCAGCGATTCATACAACGCTTGGGCGGCAAGGTTGGTCCGGGCGGTGTCCAGGCTCAACCGCTGCGCGCCCTCGGCCTGGAAAATATCGGTCAGTTGCTGCATCAGGAAGCGGGCATGGCCGCCCCTGCGGGCGTGCGGGGCAACGAACAGGTCATACAGCCAGTAGAAGCGCTTCATCGCCAGCGAACAGGTGGCCGGGTACAGCTGGGCAAAGGCGATGGCCTGGCCGTCGGTGTCCAGCAGCAGGTAGATGCGCGAGTTGCCGGTCTCCAGGTTGGTCTTGAGGAATGCGCGGGAAGCGGGGAGGTCATCCGCTTCCTGGTAGAACATCCGGTACTGGTTGAAGAGGTCCGCGGCGGCGTCCAGGTGGTGCAGATCACAGGCAATGACGTTCATGTCGGGGCTCGCTATCAGGCTGTCCAGCGCCCTTGCTATGTGGGGCGATCCTGCAGGATTTCATGAAACACATCCGGCCGTACAGATGCGATATGCAGTAGCGTATGTGCAGCTCCCGAAGGCGTGCGCCGGCGTGGTTCCCCACTCTTGCAATGTACGTACGCAGACGCCGAGCAGCTCGGCGAACTTCAGCTGGGACAAACCGGTCTTGCTCCGGGACTCTGCGGCTTCGGTCACGAGGGGTTGCCAGCCAATGCTGCGGCTTGCTGGCGTCCATTCAGGCCATTAGCATCCGCTTTCCTCACTCACGGCCCTGCGGCCGGCTCCAGGATCAAGGACGAATGTTGCCGTTGCTTTCCCGTTTCCTGCTGCACGCATTGGCCTGTGTGGCGTTTCCCTTCCTCTTGAGCCAGGGCTTCGATTTCTATCGGCAGCATGTTGGCCCGCCCATGGCGCGAGGCGTCAGCGCCGGCTTGGCGACGATGATGGTGTTCTACGCCTTCGTGCTCTTCAACCTGCTGATGGTGGCCATTCCAAGAGCGTCAATCCGCTACGCGCTGGCGTTGTTGCTGGTGCTTTTGGTGTTGGCGTTCTTCAATACCTTGCACCCGTTGCGGGCGCTGGGCTTCGCGCTGCTATGCGCTGGTTTGTGCGGGGCGGCGATCAGCATGACGCCCACGGTGACATCGCTGTTGAACAGGTGCCGCAGGTGAGTGGCCAAGCGCAGAGGATCAGCAGACCAGCACGCGTCGCTCTTCGAGCCATCGTTCGAAGCAGGTGAAGGTCTCGACCGCTGCCTTTACCGTCCGGGCCTGAGCGGCAGGCTCCGGATCGGCGCCAGCCAGTCGATCGAGGAAGCTGCGCCAGCGTACGCCGGTCTGCGGGCCGTAGACATCGAGAAACGCACCGCCGTTGTCGGCGTCGATCCCCAGGCGTTCAGCCATGGCACGCTTGAGTACCTGGCCGCCCAGGGTGGAGCCTTCCAGTACATACATCACGCCGAGTGCGCTGGCTTCGTCGTCGATACGAGGCAGGGTGTGGCACAAGGGCAGCGATTCGACATCGATGGCCAGGGCGCCCAGGTCGCGTGACAAGGCGGGTGTCTTGTTGCGTTCGGTGCCCTGGTACTCGGCCAGCAAGGTATCCAGCGGCGCGTGGAAGCCATGGTAGGCCCCGAGCAGGCGCGCATAGGCCGCCCGGTCGAAACCTTCGCTGAAGAACGGCAGGCGCGCCTCCAGCCCTTCGTGGCAGGCGCGGGTACCCTCGCGCAAGGCAAGCAACAGCGGGCTGACGGTAGCGGACATGGCGCAGGCTCTGAACAGGACGCCACCGATACTGCCAGATCCCATGGCGCAATCACCACTGCCGATTTTCCGCACCTGGCATTTGATCTGTGGAATCATTGCGCCGCCTCTGGAGTGGGGCTTTCACGGCTAAGACAGGAATGCAGCACGATGCGCGCAACAACAAGGAACTGGCTGGCCCTGGGGCTGGCGTTGCTACCGGGCCTGGTCGGCGCGGCGGAGCCAGAGCCGGTACCGGTGTACCGGGAGATCAAGGACTGGGTGGTGGGCTGCGACAACACGCGTTTCTGCACCGCGGTGCTGGCCGATCATCCGGAGAAGATGCGGGTGGGCATGCTGGTGCAGCGCGAGGCGGGCGCCTGGGGCAACCTGCACCTGACCCTGGTGGGCAGCACCGATTGGTCGGGCGAACCCCTGCTCGACGGCCAACTGCTGGTCGCCCCCTGGCGCATGACCCGCGGCGCCGAGACCACCCTGGAACTGGAGGGCGCCGATGCCTACGCCGTGTTGCAGCAATTGCGTAACGGCCAGCGCCTGGTGGACGACACCCGGCCAGGGGAGCGCGTGAGTTCGCTGCAGGGCCTGAGCGCCGTCTTGCTGCTGATGGATGCGGTGCAGGGCCGGGTCGGTCACTACAGCGCGCTGATGCGACCCGGTGACAGCGTCGCCGACACCCAGTTGCCCATCCCGGCCAAGCCCAAGGGGCCGGCCTTTGTGGCAGCAACGCCGCTTAGCGAGCAGGAACTGGCGGGCATCAACCCGGTAGTGATGGCCAAGGCGGCCGCCGAAGACCAGTTGAAGAACGAATACGATGTCGCTCCCAAGCTTGAGCTGCACGCCCTGGACGGCCAGCACGCCCTGGCGTTGCTCAGCTACAACTGCAACGACTTCCATTGCCTCTACGCGTTGTACAAGGTGTCGCGTAAGGCGCCTTACACCCTTGGGCCGCTTGAGTTCGAGGCACCGTCCAGCCCGGTGCTGATCAGCCGGATGCGCGATGCCATCGAGTTCTACCCCAAAAAAGGCGAGCTCCACAGCTATGCCAAGGACGACTATCCCGGCAGTTGCGGGGTCGAGGAAAGCTGGCGCTACGACGGCATGCGCATGCGCCTGGTCAGGTTGGCGCGGATGGACCGGTGCGCCGAAGTGGGCACTGACAGTTGGCCGGTACTATGGCGCAGCGAAGGCTGAAAGCGTGAAAGGGACGTCCGGGGCAACACCATGCAATGGATGAAACACTACCGTGCGGCACTGCTGCTGGCGCTCATGGCGCCACTGGCCGCGCAGGCTGAAAGCGCCCCCAGATCTGTGCATCAAGCTGATATTGCCGGGGCCGCTCTGCGGCCCTTTCCGACCGGTCCGACGCCTCGGCAAGGCCGCTCAGAAGGGCGCGAGGTGTGGTTCAGAACGCCAGCTTGTAGCCGATCAGCAGCAGCATGGTCGCCAGGCAAGGCCGCAGCACGCGGTCAGAGATGCGCCCGGTCAGGTGGCTGCCCAGGTAGATCCCCGGCAGCGAACCCAGAAGCAGGTAGCCCAGCAGTGACCAGTCCATGTTGCCCATGCCGGCATGACCGAGGCCAGCCACCAGGGTCAATGGCACGGCGTGGGCGATCTCGGTGCCGACCAGACGGCGGGTGACCAGGAACGGGTACAGCAGGAACAGCGCCACGGTCCCCAGCGCGCCGGCACCGATGGAGGTGAGGGTGACCATTACCCCCAGCACCACACCGGTGATCACGGTGAGGATGTTCAGGGTGCGGTCGCTGAGGTGGTAGTGATCGCCGGCATGCTTGCTGGCGAACGCCTGCAGGCGCGATTTGAACAGGATCGCCAGGGCGGTGAGGATCAGCACCACCGCCAGGCCTTGCTTGATGATGGCGTTCAGCGCCGAGGTATCGGTGTGCAGGGTGCTGAGGAACCACAGGGTGAGGGCGGCGGCGGGCACGCTGCCCAGGCTCAGCCAGCCGGTGATCTTCCAGTCGATGTTCTTGTTGCGGCCATGCACCCAGACGCCACTGGCCTTGGTGATGGCGGCATAGAGCAGGTCGGTGCCCACGGCGGTGGCCGGGTTGATGCCGAACCACAGCAGGATCGGGGTCATCAGCGAACCGCCGCCGACGCCGGTCATGCCGACGATGAAGCCCACAACCAGGCCCGCAATGGTGAAACCGAAAGAACCTACATCCATACGCTACTCGACTGCCCAGCTTGCCCGTGATCGGATGCTGCCAGCATATAGATTTTTTTATAGCCAAATAGACTTGTTCGTTATTAGGTTATAACCGCTGGCCTGTTCAAGATGTGCGACGGGCGTGCTGCAATCTCGATGAGTTCGCGCGCTGTCCGGCGGCACGTTCCAACCAACCCTGAAAGGAGTGTTCCATGAGCAATGACATCCAGCGTTTTCCCAGCAGCCTGCCGTTTCCATTTTCACGTGCGGTGAAGGCTGGAGGGTTCCTGTTCCTCTCCGGGCAGATTCCGATGAATGCGGCCGGCGAGGTGGTCAAGGGCGATATTCAGGAACAGACCCGCGCGGCCTGCGAGCGGATCGGCGAGAGCCTGGCGGCCTGCGGGGCGCGCTTCGACCAGGTGGTGAAGTGCACCGTATGGCTGTCGGACATGAGTCATTTCGCGGGTTTCAACGAGGTGTACAAGACGTTCTTCGGCGCGGCGTTGCCGGTGCGCTCCACGGTGGCCTCGGCGTTGGCCCTGGGCGTGGATGTGGAGATCGAGGTGCAGGCCTTCGTCGGGCAGGAATGACAGCGGCACCGTCCTAGGCGGTCAGGACGATGGGCTGATGCGGCGGGGCAGGGGAGATTGAGGTGGCCTGAGCGGCCGGTTCGCCGACAAGCCGGCTCCTGCAGTAGGAGTCGACTTGTCGGCGAAGAGCACGCCTTAGATACGGAAGCTGCCGACCAGTTGCTTCAGGCGCCCGGCCTGCTGGCTCAGGGCGTCGCAGTGGCGCAGGGTTTCGTTGAGGTTCTCCACCCCTTGCTGGTTCAGCGCGTTGATCTGGGTGATGTCCAGGTTCAGGCTCTCGACCACGGCGGTCTGCTCTTCGGTGGCGGTGGCCACCGACTGGTTCATGCCGTCGATCTCGCCGATGCGCTGGGTGACGCTGGCCAGGCGCTCACCGGCCTCGTTGGCCACCTGCACGGTCTCTTCGCTGGAGACCTGACTGGTGTTCATGGTGTGCACCGCCTCGCGCGAGCCGACCTGCAGGCTGGTGATCATGCGGTGGATCTCTTCGGCCGACTCCTGGGTGCGGTGGGCCAGGTTGCGCACTTCGTCGGCGACCACGGCGAAGCCACGGCCGGCCTCACCGGCACGGGCGGCCTCGATGGCGGCGTTGAGCGCCAGCAGGTTGGTCTGCTGGGAGATGCCCTTGATCACGTCGAGGATCTTGCCGATCTCGTCGGTGCTGGCGTTGAGGGTCTCGATCTGCTCGCAGGACTCGCTGATGCGCTCGGACAGGGCGGTCATGGCGCTGATGGCCTCTTCGACCACCTGGCGGCCACCGTTGGCCTGTTCGCTGGCGCCACTGGCGTGTTGCGAGGCATCGGCGGCGTTGCGGGCGATTTCCTGGGTGGCGGCGCCCAGTTCGTTGATGGCGGCAGCGACGCTGTTGGTGCGCATGCTCTGCTCTTCGGAGCCGGTGAGCGAGGCGTTGGAGGCGACCACGACCTTTTCCGACAGGTCATGCACCAGGCGGGTGGCCGAGGACACTTCGCTGATCGAGGCGTGGATACGCTCGACGAAACGGTTGAACGAGATGGCCAGCTCGCCGAACTCGTCCTTCTGCTCGACAGTCAGGCGGCGGGTCAGATCGCCTTCGCCTTCGGCGATGTCCTGCATGGCGCGGCCCATGGTGGTCAGCGGGCGCATCAGCACCGGGATCAGCAGGCCGAGCAGGCCGGCGATGACCGCCACGGCGATGAGCATGGCGATGATGGCCGAGGTGCGGAACTGGCTCAGCGGGGCGTAGGCTTTTTCCTTGTCGATCGACAGGCCGATGTACCACTGCGCCGACGGCAGGCCGTCGACCGGTGCGAAGGAGATGATGCGCTCCTTGCCGTCGAGGCTCACTTCCTGGATGCCGGTTTCCACGCGCAGCGGCGAGCCCGGGTAGATGTCCTTGAGGTTCTTCATCACCCGGTCCTTGTCGGGGCTGACGATCACCTGGCCATTGCGGTCGACCAGGAAGGCGTGGCCGATGCCGCCGAAGTCGACGGCGTTGATGATGTCGACCAGGGTGTTCAGGCTCAGGTCACCGCCGACCACACCGATCAGCTCGCCGCTACCCTTGGCCTTGACCGGCATGGCGATGGTCACCACCAGACCACCTACCGCCGCCATGTAGGGCGGGGTCAGCATGGTCTGGTTGGCGGCCACGGCCTGGGTGTACCAGGGGCGCTGACGCGGGTCATAGCCATCGGGCATCTTGGCGTCGGGGCGCTGGGTGAACAGGCCGGTGTTCTGGCCGAAATAGGTGAACTGGAAGTTGCTGGTGTACGACGGTTGGTCGACCAGGCCCGGCACGTTGCTGCCGGCACCCTGCTGGGCGATGTCCTGGGCCAGGTTCTCCAGTACCAGAATGCGGCCGCTCATCCAGTTCTGCACGCTGCTGGCGGTCTGCGCGCCGGCCTGGCGCACCGAGGACTCGATGTTCTGGCGGATGGTGTTGCGTTGCAGGTAGTCGTTGTAGAGGGTGAACAGCGCGAAGGCCAGTACGACGACGGCGCAGGCACTGAGCAGGATCTTGTGGCGGAATTTCAGGTTCATGTTTCGAGACCTTGAGCCAGTGAAAGGAGGGCGCCGCGTGCTTGTGGCACGGATGGCGGAGCCTGTTGCAACGCTATCGGCCGAGTCTGAAAAATGTTGAAAGACTAAATGTCGCAATGCTTGGCGCAATTGCCCTAACAGGGTGACAAATCATTTCGAAGCCAACAGGCTCACCAACATCCTGGCCGCCTGGCCGAGGGGTTGCTGCTTGAGCCAGAAGGCATTCACCGGCAGTTGCAGTTCGTTGCGGGTGTTGTGGAATTCCAGGCGCACCAGGCGCCCGGCGTCGATCAGCGGTGCGACCCGTGACAGGGGCAAATCACCCCAGCCCAGCCCCGCCTCGACCATCTGCACGGCAAGGTCCAGGCTGTCGGTGCGCCAGTGCGAGGTGCCGATCAGCGAGCGCGGGTCGGACAGTGGCAGGTCGCGGCTGCGTACCAGGATCTGTCGCAGGTTTACCAGGTCTTCAAGGTGACGGATGCGCCCTTCACGCAGGGCGGGGTGCTGCGGCGACAGCGTGGCCACCAGCGATTCGATGGCGATGTGCTGGAAGCTGCGCCGCGGATCCACCTGCAATCCGGCGAAGGCCAGGCACAGGCCGGCGCGGCCACTGTCGAGCAACTGCAGGGCCTCTTCCTGGGGCGCGGCGAGCAGTTCGATGTCCAGCAGCGGATAGCGCTCGCCAAGGCGGGTAATGGCTTCGAGCAACGGGCGCTGGTCGATGTCCGGGACCACGGCGATGGCCAGGCTGCTTTCGAGCCCACGCGACAGCTCCAGCGCGTGCACCTCCAGCAGCCCGAGCTGTTCGGCAATCAGTCGGGCATGGGGTTCCAGGGCCTGGGCCTGCGCGGTCGGGCGCGCCTCGCGCGAGCCGCGTTCGAACAACGGGTAACCAAGCTCCGCCTCGAGGTTGCCGATAGCCATGCTCACCGCCGAAGGCACGCGGCCGAGGGCCCGCGCGGCGGCGGAAAACGAGCCGCGGTCGAGCACGGCAAGGAACAGCAGGATGGTATCGCTGGAAAAGTTCATGGCAGTCTCCTTTCAGCAAATCTGAAGGCTACTTACTTTTCCTGTCAAATTTATTGATTCATCCTGCGCGCCTTCGTCATACCCGCAGCAAGGTAACTTCGTGCAAGGACTCAAACGCAAACTGGTCTACGTGACCTTCTATGAACTGATCGGCCTGTGCATGTCGACCCTGGGCCTGGCCTACCTGTCCGACACCCAGGCTTCGCACACCGGGCCCCTGGCGGTGATGATCACCACCATCGCCATGCTCTGGAACCTCATCTACAACACCTTGTTCGAGCGCTGGGAGAGCCGCCAGGCCAAGCGCGGCCGCAGCCTGGGCCGACGGGTGGCGCATGCCATCGGCTTCCAGCTGACCCTGGTGGTGTACTTGATCCCGCTGATCGCCTGGTGGCTGGACATGACGCTGCTTGAGGCGTTGCTGGTGGACCTGGCGTTCATCATCCTGGTGCCGTGCTACACGTTCCTCTATAACTGGGCGTTCGACCGGATTTTTGGCTTGCCGACCTCGGCAATGGCGACGGCCTGAGCCTTTTGCAGGCGCGCGTCGACTTCGCTTCAGGGGGATCGGTAGCCGAGCAAACTGTCCTCCACCTGCCCCGACAGGTAGTACACCCCGGCCATGGCCCCGCTCTGGCGGTTCTCCATCAGCTCCTGCCATTCCTGGTTCAGCGCCACATTGAGGATCACCCGCAGTTGCTCGACCATCTGCGGCTGTTCGCGGTCATGGGTGATGATGCCGTAGCCAGTTGCCGCCACCGAGATCAACGCCCCCGCCGCCTTGCCCACCGCCGCCGCGATCGCGCTGGCGGCGCCGCGCGGGGCCAGGGTGGCGCCGAGTTTTTCGCTGGCCTGGGTGGCCACCGACGACAGCCCTGCCTCGGTCTGCCCGGGGGCCTTGGCGGCCTGCTGGTGCAGGTGCTGGCGCAGGGATTGCCAGGCCGGTTGCTGGTCCAGCGACTTGGCCCGCAGCAGTTGATAGAGCGACGCGTTGCGTGCGTCCGGCGGCCCCAGGGCGATGATCGGGATGCGATTCAGGCGCTGGCTGAACTGCTCGGGCGGCGCGTTGTAGCGCTGGATGATCGCCGCCAGCTGCTGGCCGAGCAGTTGCAGGTACAGCTCGCTGGCGCGGTCGCGGATGCCCTCGGGGTTGATCTGCTCGGCCACCGGGTCGATCACCCGTTCGCGGTATTGCGCTTGTAGGTACAGGCCCAGGCGCTTCTCTGGCGGCTCGTTGCCGTTGCCGCTGTTCATCGTGTACCAGGCCACCTTGAGCGTGAGCCATTGCTGGGTCCAGTAGCCGGTGAACCAGGGGATGAAATCGTTCTCGGTACGCTGCTGTACCTGCTCCTTCCACACACGCATGGAGCGCCGGGCGTAGTCGTTGGCCGAGTCCGCTGCGGCGACCGAAGCTTCGATGATGTCCTGGTCGATGCGTTGCCAGGCGGCGGGGGGCAGATTCTGCGGGGGTGGCGGGGCCGGGGGACGTTTGCCTGCGCAGCCGGCGAGGGCCAGCAGGAGGCAGAGCGCAAACATCACGAGGATTGATTTCACGCGGATTGCCCCCTTGGCGAGAGGCTGGGTGATTACCCGAAGTATAGGTTTGTCTTGGCCAAGCCCGCTTCCACAGGGACCGCCACGCAGTACCTGTGGGAGCGGGCTTGCACCGCGATGGGCCGCAGAGCGGCCCCCTTTGCAGGCGTGAATGACGACATGCTCACCCCTCCAGCTTCAAATGCAGCAATGGGTACGGATCGCCCTGACCATCCACCTCGGAGCGGCCGACCTGAACGAACCCCTGTTTCAGGTAGAACCCCACCGCCTGCGGGTTCTGTTCATTGACGTCCACCTCACGCACGCCCAGCTCCTCGACCACGCTGGCCAGCAGCGCCTTGCCGATGCCCTGGCCGCGGCAGGCGGGGTCGACGAAGAGCATTTCCAGCTTGCCGTCATGCACCCCGGCAAACCCCCGGATATGGCCTTCCTGGTCACGCCAGGCACGCAGCTCGACAAAGCCCAGGTACTGCTCGCGCACCAGCGGACGCAGGCGCTCGATGTAGCCGTCGGGAAGAAAATCATGGGTCGCCCGTACCGAGGCTTCCCACAGATCGGCCAGCCGATCGAAGTGTTCCGCGCCCGCTGGCGCGATAGTGTGCTGCATGTTGGCCTCCGGGGCACTGTGATGATTCGACGGGTATGGTACGGCGTGCCCTGGTGCTGCGCTATGCTCGACGTTTCATCCCGCGTCCTGGAACGTCGCATGTCCGCTGAACCGATCCCCCGGGCCGAGGCCCTGTTGCTGGTGGACGTGCAATGCGCGTTCATGGAAGGGGCCGACGCCGTCCCCGGTCACCTCGCCCTGCAGACGAGCATCGCCCGCCTGCTGGCGCGGGCGCGGCAGGCCGGCGTGCCGGTGATCTTCCTGCAGAACGACGGCGCGCCCGACACCCCGGACGCCCCGCACACAGCCGGCTGGCAGTTGTATTTTCCGGCGGGTCGTGGCGAGTACGTGCTGTTCAAGACCGAGGACGATGGTTTCGTCGAGACTGGCCTGCAGGCCTTGCTGCACGAATTGGGTGTCCAGTGCCTGGCCCTGTGCGGCTTGCTCTCGGAAATGTGCCTGGCCGCCACCGCCCGCGCCGCGCTGCAACGGGGCTTCGAAGTGTTGCTGGCGCACGATGCCCACGCCACGTACGACGTGCCGCCCGGCCCGGGCGGTTCACCCGGCGTGTCCGCCGCCTTGGCGGCGCGGGCGGCGGAATGGTCGTTGGGTGATGAAGTGGTGGTCCTGCCGGATGTCGAGGCGGTGGCGTTCGCCCGATTCAGCCAGTCGGATCCAGATCGAGTTTGGCCTCAAGGCGGTCCAGATGATCATGCATCAGCGCCAGCGCAGCCTCGCCGTCGCCGCTTTCCACCGCATCGATGATCGCCGCATGCTCCTGCCACGCGCAGTGCTCGCAGCATGGTGACTCATAGCGGGCGATGATCAGCGAGGTCATCGGCACCAGGCCGTTGAGGAAGCGCGCCAGTGGTGCGTTGGCGGCCATCTGCGCCAGTTTCATGTGGAACTCGCCGCCCAGGCGGATCGCCGTGCAGCGTTCGCCGCGCTCATGGTGCTGGCGCTCGCGCTCGACCAGCTGGCGCAGTTGGCGGATCTGCGCCGGTCGGGCGCGCTGGGTGGCCAGGCCGATCAAGGTGGTCTCGGCCAGGCGCCGGGCGCTGAGTACCTGGCGCGCCTGCTCGGGGTCGGGCGCGGCCAGGTGCGCGGTATGGCTGGGGCGCTGCACCACCACCTGCTGGTCGGACAGGCGCCCGAGCACCCGGCGGATCACCGTGCGGCTGACACCGAAGGCATTGCCCAGCGCCTGCTCGGGCAGGGCGCTGCCGGGCGGCAGGCGCTGTTCTAGGATGGCGTCGAACAGCCGTGGATAGATCTGCTCCGCCGACAGGCGGGTCTCGCCGGCACCGAGCAGGGCAGGCAGGCGGGGGGCGGCTGGGGCGCAGGCGGTCATGGTCGCTCTCCTTCTTTGTTCAGGTGCCTGGTTGGTCGTCCGGGATGTTCAGGGCAATGCCCATGCGCTGCCCCTCGGCGAGGATGTGCTGGCGCATTTGCTGGCTGGCCTTGGCGCTGTTGCGTTCGCGGATGGCGCGCACCACCGCTTCGTTCTCGCTCAGGCGCGCGGCCAGGTGCTCGGGCGAGTTGCGCAGCATGGCGGCGCTCTGCTTGAGGGCATTGCCGGTCTGCTGCACCACGCTCTGGAAGATCGGGTTGGTGGTCAGGGCGAACAGCGCCTCGTGGAAGGTGATGTAGGCGTTGATCCCCGCCTCGCTGTCACCGGCCTCGAGGGCTTCGCGCATGTCCATCAGGGTCAGGCGCAGCTGGCCGATGTCCTGGCTGCCGGCCGATTGCGCCACCAGCCCGGCGATGAAGGGTTCAAGGGTGTAGCGCAGCTCGAGCACGTCGGCCAGGCTGGCCTCGGCGACGGTGTCCGCCTCCTGCGCCTGGGTGACGTCGGCATCCAGCACCAGCACGCCCTTGCCGGGCATCGAGCGCACCAGGCCCAGGGTTTCCAGGACAATCACCGCCTCGCGCAGGCTTGGCCGGCTGATCCCCAGTTGTTCGGCCAGCTCGCGCTGGCCGGGCAGCATGTCGCCGCTGCGCCACTGGCCACGGGCCAGGGCCTGGCGGAGTTTCTCCACCACTGAATTGACTACGGTCGAAGAGCTGATCACGGTTCGCTCCTTGGTTGACGCGGCATCTTTGCGCTTGGCCGGCCGGCGCTGGGCGCCGGCGGCCTTGGGCTTAGAATTCCTGTTGATGGGGTTGGCCCTGCTTGCGGGTGATCGGGGCGAAGCCAGGCTTGTTGGCCAGCACGTTGTGGGCGCGTTCCAGGTCGATGTCTTTCTCCCAGCGGGCGATGGCCACGGTGGCGACGCAGTTGCCGATCAGGTTGGTCAGCGCCCGGCCGATGCCCATGAACCAGTCCACGGCCAGTACCAGCACCAGGCCCACCACCGGAATCGCCGGTACCGCGGTCAGGGTGGCGGCAAGGATCACCAGGGCCGAGCCTGGGATGCCGTGGGCACCTTTGGAAGTCACCAGCGACACCAGAAGAATGGTCAACAGGTCGGTCATCGCCAGCGGCGTGCCGGTGGCATTGGCGATGAACACGATGGCCAGGGTCAGGTAGATGGAGAAGCCATCGAGGTTGAACGAGTAGCCGGTGGGGATCACCAGGCCGACGGTGGAGCTGCCGATGCCGAGGTGTTCGAGCTTGCGCATCACTTGGGGCAGCACGGCGTCGGAGGAGGCGGTGCCGAGGACAATGGACAGCTCCTCGCGCAGGTACTTGATGAACGGCAGCAGTTTCAGGCCCGACAGGCGCATCACCGTGCCGAGGACAATCAGCACGAAACCGGCGCAGGTCAGGTAGAACAGCGCCACCAGACCGCCCAGGTGCTGCAGCGAGCTCAGGCCGTACTTGCTGGTGGTGAAGGCGATGGCGCCGAACACGCCGATCGGCGCCAGGCGCACGATCATGCCCATGATGCGGAAGATCACGTGGCTGAGCTCGTTGATCAGCCGCGAAATGCCTGAGGCCGACTCGCCCACCAGGTTCAGCGCGCTGCCAAACAGCACCGAGAACAGCAGCACCTGGAGGATGTTGTTGTCGGCGAAGGCGCCCACCACCGAGGTGGGGATCAGGTCCATGAGGAAGGAGGTGGTGTTGTGGATGTGCGCGCCGCGCTCGGCCAGGGCGCCAGCGTCGGCGCTGGACAGCTGGTCGAGGTGGATGTTGGCGCCGCTGCCGATGCCGGTGGAGAAGGCGAACACCAGGCCGATCACCAGGGCCAGGGTGGTCAGCACTTCGAAGTAGATCACCGATTTCAGGCCGATGCGCCCGACCTTCTTCAGGTCGCCGGCGCCGGAAATGCCGCTGACCACCACGCAGAACACGATCAGGCCGATGAGCATCTTGATCAGCTTGATGAAGCCGTCGCCCAGGGGTTTGAGTTGCAGGGACAGGTCGGGGAAGCTCAGGCCGCAGACAATGCCGAGGGCAAGGCCGAGCACAACCTGGAGGAAGATCGAACGCGAACACCATTTGAGCATGGGAGGAGTCTCTGGTCGGTGTCCTTGCCCCCCAAGCCACACGGAGCGAAAGAGCGCAGGACTTAATTATTGTGGTCTTACCGGTTTGTTCACTGCCGAGCCATAAAACTCCGAAATTTCCTACAATGCAAGCGATTTTGGCCTTACCGGTCTTACCAGTTGAGGTGCACTGACGCGGCTTCTGCTCTAGCGTGGTGCCGGGGGAGATTTCATGGCTTTGCCAGCACCTGATCGACGGCGGCGATCAGCTTGCCGAGGTCCTTGGGGGGGGCGTTATGGATCACGCCGAAGAGGTAGGCGCGTTGTTCTTCTTCGTCTTCGGGGTCGCTGAAGAACACTTTTGGCTTGACCCCCAGGGCATCAGCGAAGCCCACCAACGACTCGACGCTGGGGGTATAGGTGCCGGTCTCGAAGCGGCTGATGGTCTTGGGGTCGAAGCCGGTTCGCTCGCCCAGTTGCGCCTGAGTGAGGCCCGCCAGTTTGCGGTAGCGGCGCAGGGCTGGACCTAGACCTGTTCTCGTCATCGCTCAATTCCCATTTAGAATCAAGCACTTAACGATATATGTCGATATGGCGCAACGCCATGATTCGTCACCTTTATTTGCAAAATGTGATGGAATTCGTAGAATTCGCCGCTTTGATTGATCAGTCATTCAAGTCGTCGTCCAAGGCGATCCGGCCATTTGCCGGCCCGTGTGCAAGCGTTGTCGGACATTGGAACTGATCCAGGATGACCGGTTCCGGCGCACCTGGCCTCCTGTCAGGCCATGCGTCGGCCCGTATATGAATGGAGTCTCATCGTGCGTCTGAACCTGCCGGTCAATCCGGTCGAGCAAAGCTTCCCCGAGCACCAGCGGCTGATTTCGGCAACCGATACGGCCAGCCTGATCACCTACTGCAACGCCGAGTTCGCCGCCATCAGCGGCTACAGTCAGGAGGAGCTGATCGGCAGCCCGCACAACCTGGTGCGTCACCCGGACATGCCCGAGGCGGTGTTCGAGCTGATGTGGCAGTACCTCAAGGCCGGTCGCAGCTGGATGGGTATCGTCAAGAACCGCTGCAGCAACGGCAACTTCTATTGGGTCAACGCCTACGTTACGCCGATGCTCGACAACGGCCAGGTGGTCGGCTACGAGTCGGTGCGCGTGCGTCCGACCCGCGAGCAGGTGGCCCGTGCCGAAGCCCTGTACGCCCGGCTGCGTGAGGGCCAGGCGGCGCTATCGCCGACCCGGCGCCTGGCCCTGCTGGGGCGGGCCATGGCGTTGCCGCTGCTGGCGGGGGCCGTCGCCATTGGCGCCGGCCAGGTATTGCCGGACCTGCCCGCCCAAGGTCTGACCCTGGCGCTGTTCGCCGGCGTCGGCCTGTGGGCGCAAAGCCGCATGGGGCGCCACTTGCGGCGCATCGTTCAGGTTGCGGACAACACCTTCAGCGACCCGGTTGCGGCCTTGACCTATAGCGACCTGCCTGGTGCCGCCGGGCAGCTGGAGCTGATCCTGGTCAGCGAGGAGGCGCGCTTGAAGACCGCGCTCACCCGCCTGAGCGACCTCGCGGTGCAGATGGCCGGCGCCGCCCAGGATGCCGGACGGTTGTCGCGCAGTACCGAGTCGGCGCTGCTCGAACAGCGTGCCGAGACTGACCTCACCGCCACCGCCATGACCGAGATGGCCGCTTCCATTGGCGAGGTCGCCGGCCACGTGCAACTGACCGCCGAGCAGGCGCATACCGCGCACCTGCTGGCCGGTCAGGGCAGTCAGGTGGCTGACGCCACCGGCGCGGCGATCCAGAGCCTGGCCGGCACGGTCGGGCAGATCAACCAGGCGGTCAACGACCTGGCCGGTCAGACCGGTGCAATTGCCGAGGCAGCCGGAATGATCCGCGCCATCGCCGAGCAGACCAACCTGCTGGCGCTCAACGCCGCCATCGAGGCGGCGCGCGCCGGCGAGCAGGGGCGTGGCTTCGCGGTGGTCGCTGACGAGGTCCGCGCCCTGGCCGACAAGACCCGTCAGTCGACCCTGCATATCCAGTCGATCATCGACAGCCTGCGCGGCGGTGCCGAGCAGGCGGTAAGCATCGCCAGCCAGGGCCTGGAGGGCGCGCAGCAGGGTGTGGCCCAGGTTGCCTTGACCCAGGAGGCGCTGCAGGGCATCCAGCACGCGGTGCAGCGTATCAGCGACATGAGCCAGCAGATGGCCGCGGCCTCGCAGGAGCAGTCCAGCGTGGCCGAGGATGTCTCGCGGCAGATCAACGGTGTGGCCGGCACGGTGCAGCAGAGCGCCCGCCGCGCCAATGCCGCAGCCGTGCGCGGCGCAGAACTGGAGCAAGTGTGCGCCGGGCTGCGCGCCCTGGTGGAGCGCTTCAACCGCTAGGTTGCGAGGGTTATGGACGACAACTACCGCGCGGCCGTCGATGCGGCCGCGATCTTTTCCGAGACCGACCTGCGCGGTTGCATCACCTACGTCAACCAGCAGTTCTGCAGCATCTCCGGCTACAGTCGCGAGGAACTGCTGGGAGCCAACCACCGCATCCTCAATTCCGGGCTGCACGAGCCGACTTTCTTCCTCGAAATGTGGCGCGCCCTGGCCGCCGGCCGGGTGTGGAAAGGCGAGATCTGCAACCGAGCCAAGGACGGTTCGCTGTACTGGGTGGACAGCACCATGGTGCCGCTGATCGACCCGCACACCGGCCGGGTGCGCAAATACGTGTCGATCCGCTTCGACGTCACCGAGAAGCGCCAGTTGCTGCACACCCTGCAGTGGCGGGTGGGGCATGACGTGCTGACCGGCCTGCCGAACCGCGCCTACCTGTCCGACCTGCTCAACCAGGCCTTGGCGTTCTCCCGGCGGGAAAGTATTCCGTTGGCGGTATGCATGCTCGACCTCGATGGCTTCAAGGCGGTCAACGACGGCTACGGCCATGCCACCGGCGACCTGCTGTTGGTGGAGGTCGCCCAACGCCTGCAGGACATCCTGCGTGGCGGTGATGCGGTGGCGCGGCTGTCGGGTGACGAGTTCGTGCTGATCTTGCGCCATATCGAAGGCCCGCAGCAGTTGCATGCCGCGTTGCAGCGTATCCTCCAGGCGCTAGCTGCGCCCTATGTGGTGCGCGAGCAGTCGCTGAGCCTGAGCGCGAGCATCGGCGTGACCCTGTTCCCGCAGGATGACGAGGATGCCGACACCCTGGTGCGCCACGCCGACCAGGCCATGTACGTGGCCAAGCAGCGCGGACGCAACCGCTACCACCTGTTCGACGTGTCCCAGGAGCTCGAGCTCAAGGCCACCCACCAGACCGTGGCGCGGGTGCGCCAGGCCCTGCGCCAGGGCGAACTGTGCCTGCACTACCAGCCCAAGGTGAACATGCGCAGCGGTCAGGTGATCGGCTTCGAGGCCTTGCTGCGCTGGATGCATCCATCCAAGGGGCCGGTGCCGCCGGGGGAGTTCCTGCCCTTCGTGGAGCAGACCGACCTGATCGTCGAGCTGGGCGAGTGGGTCATCGACCAGGCCTTGACCCAGTTGCAGCAGTGGCAACTGTCCGGGCGCGATTGGTCACTGAGCGTCAACATCGCCGCCCGCCAGCTGCAGCGCGGCGACTTTGCCCAGCGCCTTGAGCGCCTGCTGGCGCGTCATCCCGGGGTGTCGCCCGGGCGCCTGGACCTGGAGATCGTCGAATCGGTGGCGATCGACAACCTGCCGCGGGTCGGCCGTTGCCTGGATGCCTGTCGAGCCCTGGGCGTGCGTTTTTCGCTGGACGACTTCGGTACTGGCTATTCCTCGCTGAGCTACCTCAAGCGCCTGCCGGCGCAGACCATCAAGATCGACAAGTCCTTTGTGCGCGACATCCTTCATGACCATGACGACCTGACTCTTACTGGCGCGGTGATCGGCCTGGCGCGGGCGTTCGGGCGCGAAGTGATCGCCGAGGGCGTGGAGACTGTCGAGCACGGAAGGGTGCTGATGGGGCTGGGCTGCGAACTGGCCCAGGGTTATGGCATTGCCCGGCCGATGCCGGTGGAGGCGGTGGCGCAGTGGGTGGCGGGCTACCGGCAGCCACAGGCGTGGCGCTGAGCTTGCTCCCTGCAGGAACGGACTAACCCATTCCTGCAGGGGCCGTGCCTGTTCACGCCTGCGGCGCCGTGCTCTTCACCGCCGCCAGCTCCGGATGGGCCACGAGCTTGTCGATATGCAGCTCGTCGTTGTTCATCCAGGTCTCGGTCAGCACCCGGTAGTGCTCCATGTCGCGGCAGCGCATACGCAGGCTGTAGTCGAAGTGCCCGCTGATCAGCTGGCACTCGTAGACCTGCGGGCAGGCGCGCACGGTGGCTTCGAAGGCACGTTGCGCCGAGCGCCCGCTCTGGTTGGACAAGGCCACCAGCACCAGCAACGACAACCCGGGGGAGACCTGCTGCAGGTCGATGATTGCCCCGTAACCGCGGATCACCCCGCGCCGCTCCAGCTTGCGCACCCGTTCCAGGCAGGGCCTGGGGGTCAGGTGCACGAGGGTGGAGAGCTTCTCGTAGGTGATCCTTCCTTGGTGTCGCAGCACGTCGATGATCGCTTCGTCGATGCGATCCAGCGGTGTAGCTGCGGGGGTGATGGCCTTGTTATCCATAGGCGGCGTGACTTCACTTCAGACGATTGGAGAGGAACTGCCGCAGGCGCTCGCTCTGTGGCCGGTCGAGGATCTCGGCGCTGCCGCTTTCCTCGACCAGGCCCTGGTGCAGGAACAGCACCTGGCTCGACACCTGGCGGGCGAACCCCATTTCATGGGTGACCATGAGCATGGTACGTCCTTCCTCGGCGAGCGTCTGTATCACCTTGAGCACTTCGCCGACCAGCTCGGGGTCCAGCGCCGAGGTGGGCTCGTCGAACAGGATGATCTCCGGCTCCATGGCCAGCGCCCGGGCGATGGCCACGCGCTGTTGCTGGCCGCCGGAGAGAAACGCCGGGTACTGGTCGGCGGCGCGGGCCGGCAGGCCGACCTTGTCCAGGTACTTGCGCGCCCGCGCCTCGGCTTCGCCGGCGCTGATGCCCAGCACCTTGCGCGGCGCCAGGCAGATGTTCTCCAGCACCGTCAGGTGGCTCCACAGGTTGAAATGCTGGAACACCATGGCCAGGCGCGTGCGCAGGTTCTGCAACTGGGCCGCTGGCGGAGTGCCCTTGCTCAGGTCGAGGGTCTGGCCGTCGAGGGTGATGCTGCCGGCGTTGGGCTTTTCGAGGAAATTGATGCAGCGCAGGAAGGTGCTCTTGCCCGAGCCGCTGGCGCCGATCAGGCTGATCACGTCGCCCTTGCGCGCCTGCAGCGAGACGCCCTTGAGCACCTGGTGCTCGCCGTAGTGCTTGTGCAGGCCGTCGACGCTGAGCTTGAGGGTGCCGGCATGGGCACGTACCTTGGGGGCCTGTTCGAAGGTGGTGAGTGGCAGTGCGGTAGCGGTCATGGGTTCAGCCTCGTGCAGGGTCAAGGAAGCGCATCCAGCGACGTTCGGCCACGCGGAACAGGCCGACCAGGGCGAAGGACAGCAGCATGTACAGCAGGGCGGCGACCCCGAAGGCCTGGAAGGTCAGGAAGGTCGCGGCGTTGGCGTCGCGGGCCACCTTGAGGATGTCGGCGACGGTGGCGGTGAAGGCCAGCGAGGTGGCGTGCAGCATCAGGATCAACTCGTTGCTGTAGGCCGGCAGCGAACGGCGCAGGGCCGCCGGCAGGACCAGGAACAGGTTGAGCCTCCAGCCGCGCAGACCGTAGGCCTGGGCCGCTTCCAATTCGCCGGCGGGCAGGTTGCGGATGGCCCCGGCGAAGATCTCCACGGTGTAGGCGCAGGTGTTGAGCACGAACGCCAGCAGGGTGCAGTTGAGCGCATTGCGGAAAAACTGGTCGAGCAGCGCATGCTCGCGCACCACTTGCAGGCCGTAGAGCCCGGTATAGCAGATCAGCAGCTGGATATAGAGCGGCGTGCCGCGGAACACGAAGGTGTACAGCTGCACCGGCAGGCGCAGGTAGGCGTGGCGTGAGGTGCGTGCCAGGGCCAGCGGCAGCGACAGGGCGAAGCCCAGCACCATGCTGGCCAGGAACAGCCAGAGGGTCATGGCCAGGCCCGACAGGCCGCTGCCATCGTGGTACAGGTAAGCAAGGCCGTATTCCTGAAGGAGTTCGATCATCGCGCCAGCTCCTTGATGCCGATGTTGTAGCGCCGCTCCAGGTGCTTGAGCAGGCGGTTGGACAAGGTGGTGATGACCAGGTACACCAGGCCCGCCAGGCACAGGAAGAACAACACGTCGTTGGTGCTCTTGCCGGCGTTCTGCGCGGCCTTGACCAGGTCGGCCAGGCCGATGATCGACACCAGCGCGGTGGACTTGAGCAGCACCAGCCAGTTGTTGCCCAGCCCCGGCAGGGCGAAGCGCATCAGTTGCGGGAACAGCACCAGCCGAAACCGCTGCGCCCGGCTCAGGCCGTAGGCGGTGGCGGCCTCCAGCTGGCCGGCGGGCACGCTGAGGATGGCGCCGCGAAAGTTCTCGGTGAAGTACGCGCCGTAGATGAAGCCCAGGGTGATGACCCCGGCGCCGAACGGATCGATCTCGACATAGTCCCAGCCCAGCGCCTCGGTCAGGTCGTTGAGCCAGATCTGCATGCTGTAGAAGATCAGCAGGATCAGCACCAGGTCGGGGACGCTGCGGATCAGCGTGGTGTAGAGGGTGGCCGGCAAGCGCAGCAGCCGGGACCGTGACAGCTTGGCGCTGGCGCCGATCAGGCCGAGCGCGAGGCTCAACGCCAGTGACAGCAAGGCCAGCTTGACGGTCATCCAGGTGCCTTGGGCCAGCAGCGGGCCGAAGCCTTGCAGGCCGCTTGTGAGGAAGTCGTGCATGAGAGGGGTCTCGCGGGGAGGCTATCGCGGGGCCGCCCCACTCCCACAGGGAGGGGCGGCCTGCCGGGTCACTCGTTGTAGATGTCCAGGTTGCCGACGTATTTCTTCTGGATCTCGGCGTAGGTGCCGTCGGCGTGGATCATGGCGATGCCCTTGTCGAGCAGGGCCTTGAGCTCGGGGTCGGTCTTGCGCAGGCCCATGGCGATATCCAGCGGCAAGGTCGGGTCCTTGATCGCCGGACCGCTCCTGAAGTCGGCGCCCTCGGGCTTGGAGAGGAAGTTCAACTGGGCTTCGAGCTTGTCGGTGACGGTGGCGTCGAGCCGGCCGTTGAGCAGGTCGGCGTAGTTCTGGTCCTGGCTCTGGTAGGCCTTGACCTGCGCGCCCAGCGGCGCCAGCACGGCGCGGGCGTAGGCCTCCTGCAGCGAGCCCTGGAGCACGCCGACCTGTTTGCCCTTGAGCGATTCGGCGCTGTCGCCGAAGTCGGCCGACTTGCGCACGATCACCGAGGTGGGGCTGAGGAACAGGCGGTTGCTGAAATCGATCTGTTTCAGCCGCGCCGGGGTCACGGCCATGGACGACATGATGGCGTCGAACTTGCGCGCGCGCAGGGCGGGGATCATGCCGTCGAATTCGTTGTGCACCCAGGTGCACTTGACCTGCAGCTTGGCGCAGATGGCATTGCCCAGGTCGATGTCGAAGCCTTGCAGGCTGCCATCGGCGGCGACGGATTCGAACGGTGGGTATTCGGGGAAGACACCGAAGCGGATCTCGGTCCACTCCTTGGCCTGGGTGAGGGTGGTGGCGCACAACGAGAACAGCAGCACGCCGAGGCGTTTTCGCATGGAGGGCATGGTCTTTGGTCCCTGGGTGTTGTTATTGGTAGTAGGGCGATTAGCGCGTGTAGGTCCGTCGGTGACTCATGGGTCGGGCTCAGAATGCGCGAGATAGACAGGTTTTTTGTGTCGTTTGCCTGCGCATGGGCTGCCGGATTCGGCTGTAAAGTTTCTTTCTGCAGCCGAATCGGCTGCTGCGACAAAGTTTTATGGAAGTGCGACAGCGGTTTCTGTCAGGCCGAGAGGCTGCCATGCTTGTCGGTCGCTGTTTACGCGGGCCCTGGAGCGGCCTTGCCGAGGCGTCGGACCGGTCGGAAAGGGCCGCAGAGCGGCCCCGGCAATATCGGCTGCGTAGCTCAAACCCTGGGGCCGCTGCGCAGCCCTTTCCGACCGGTCCGACGCCTCGGCAAGGCCGCTCCCACAGGGTTGCGTATAGCCGGTCAGGCGGCGCTGGCTTTGCGTTGCGCCACTTTCGGCTGCAGCAGGGCAAACAGGTCCTTCGGGTTCTCCAACTGCGGCACCAGCGCGATGTCGCGCCCGATGTCCAGCGCCCTGGCCACATCCAGCACATAGCGCAGCGCCGAGTAGTCCTCCAGGGCGAAGCCGACCGAGTCGAACAGCGTTACCTGCGCGGCGTTCTCGCGCCCGGCGGCGATCCCCTCGACCACCTGCCAGAACTCGGTGGTCGGCGAGTCCGCTGGCATCTGCTGGATCTCGCCCTCGATCCGGCTCTGCGGTTCGTACTCGACGATCACCCGCGCCCGCTCGACGATGTCGCGGTGCAGCTCGGTCTTGCCCGGGCAGTCGCCGCCCACGGCATTGAGGTGCATGCCCGGCTCGATCATCTGCGGGGTTAGGATGGTGGCGTAGGCCTTGTCGGCGGTGACCGTGGTGACGATGTCGGCGCCGCGCACCGCCTCGGCCACGCTGTTGGCGATGATCAGCTTCAGTTGCGGGAAACCGGCCAGGTTGGCCGCGAGTTTCGCCGAGGCCTTGTGGTCGATGTCGAACAGGCGGATTTCCTCGATGCCGAGCAAGGCATGGAAGGCGATGGCCTGGAACTCGCTCTGCGAGCCGTTGCCGATCAGCGCCATGCGCTTGCTGTCCGGACGCGCCAGGTAGCGGGCGGCCAGGGCCGAGGTGGCGGCGGTGCGGATGGCGGTGGTCAGGGTCATCTCGCTGAGCAGCACCGGCGCGCCGGTGTCGACATCGCCCAGGGCGCCGAAGGCCATGACCGTCAGCAGGCCGTCATGGGTGTTCTTCGGGTGGCCGTTGACGTACTTGAAGGCGTACAGGTTGGCGTCGGATACCGGCATCAGCTCGATCACCCCGTCCGCCGAGTGGTTGGCCAGGCGCGGGCATTTCTCGAAGTCATGCCAGCGCAGGTAGTCCTGGCGGATGTACTCGGCCATCTCGGCCAGGCAGGTGGGCAATCCCTTGCGGTTGACCAGGTGGGCGAGGTCGTGCACGTCGATGTAGCGGGTCATGATGATTTTCCTTGTCGAGTCAGTGACGCGAGGGCAGGTGGACTTCGGCGAGCATGCAGCGCGCGCTGCCGCCGCCGATGCGTTCGATATGGTCGATGTTCACCACCAGTGGATGGCTGTGCCGCTCGACCTGGCGGCGCTGGGCGGCGTCGAGCGCATTCCAGGCGCTGCGAGACATCACCAGCAGGGAGCGGCCGTCACGGTCGTGGACTTCAAGCATGTTGCCGGCGAAGTTCTCCAGCTGGTCGAAGTTCAGCGCCAGCACCTGCTTGCCGGTATCGCGCAGCGAATGCTCCAGGGCACGGCGTTCATCGTGGTGGGGCAGGGCGTCGAGGCAGGCCACGGCGAGCTGGCGGCCGACGTTCATCATTACGTTGCTGTGGTAGATCGGCGCCTGGTGGCGGTCCACGGCGTGGAACAGGCACAGGCGATAGTCCAGGCGCTCGGCGAACTGGCGCAGGGCGTGTTCGTGGGTGCGCCCGGAGTGACAGGCGTAGCTGATGCGGTGTTCGCGGTCCAGGACCATGCTGCCGGTACCCTCGAGGAACAGATTCTGCTGTTCCAGCGGGCTCAGGTCGATGGTGCGCTGGATGGCGAAGCGCTCCCGCAGCACGCCCAGCACGCCCTTGCTGCGCTCCAGGCGGCGGTTCTCGCCCTCCATCGGGTACAGCACCAGGCTACCGTCGGCGTGGCTGCTCCACCAGTTGTTGGGGAAGATCGAGTCGGGGGTGTGAGGTTCAGGGGTGTCCTGCACCACCAGCACATCGACGCCATGCTGGCGCAGGGTGTCGACGTAGCCGTCGAATTCTTCCAGGGCCTTTTCGCTGGCGGCCTGAGGGTCCGACGGCGCCTGCTGGAAGCGGTTGTTGGCGGCGGTGTCGGGGTTGAAGGCGAACCGCGCCGGGCGAATCATGAGGACGGTATTTGTTGTTTGCATTGGGCACGCATCCACGGGTGGGCTGTGTGACCATTGTCAGGGGGATCGCGAGGCAATCCCGGCTGAAGCGTGAGAGGTGGGCAGCCGGTCCAGCTGAAATGGATGGGTTGCCAGCCGAATCGGCTGCGGCTCCGTGGAGACGGGCATTCAAACGAAAACGGCGCCTCGAGAGGCGCCGTTGCGTCATTGCCGGAACAACCTACTTGTGCAGCTCTTCAGCCGCATACAGGGTGTTCTCCAGCAGGCAGGCGCGGGTCATCGGGCCTACGCCGCCCGGCACCGGGGTGATCCAGCCGGCGCGGGGCAGGGCGGTCTCGTAGACCACGTCGCCGACCAGCTTGCCGTCGTCCTGGCGGTTGATGCCGACGTCGATGACGATGGCGCCTTCCTTGACCCATTCACCCTTGACCAGGCCCGGCTTGCCGGCGGCGACCACCACCAGGTCGGCGCGGCCGACGTGGCCGGCCAGGTCCTTGGTGAAGCGGTGGCAGACGGTGACGGTGCAGCCGGCCAGCAGCAGCTCCATGGCCATTGGCCGGCCGACGATGTTGGATGCGCCGACGATCACCGCGTTCATGCCGTACAGGTCCTGGCCGGTGCTCTCCAGCAAGGTCATGATGCCCTTCGGCGTGCACGGGCGCAGCAGCGGGATGCGCTGGGCCAGACGGCCGATGTTGTAGGGGTGGAAACCGTCCACGTCCTTGTCCGGGCGGATGCGCTCGAGCAGCAGGGAGGCGTCCAGGTGCTCGGGCAGCGGCAGCTGCAGCAGGATACCGTCGACGGCCGGGTCATCGTTGAGGCGATCGATCAGGTCGGTCAGGGCTTGCTGCGTGGTCTCGCTGGGCAGGTCGAATGCCTGGGAGATGAAACCGACCTCTTCACAGTCCTTGCGCTTGTGCGAGACATAGACTTGGGAGGCCGGGTCGGTACCGACCAGGATCACCGCCAGGCCAGGCGTGCGCAGGCCCTGCTGGCGGCGCTCGGCGACACGTTGGGCGATCTGCTGGCGCAGGTTGGCGGCGATCGCCTTGCCATCGATTAGGTGTGCAGTCATAGACGCGTGATTAACCATCGAGAAGGGAACATATATAAGAAGCGCGCATTCTCGCACGACACGGCCCAAGGGCAAAGGCGAGTGGTCGGGCAAATCCCCTAACCCCTTCAATAATTTAAATTTTTTTGCGAAAGGTGTTGACGACCTGCAGGGTCGCCTATAAGATTCGCCGCACTTGTCGGGCACTGCCTGGCACGGGTTGGCAAAGTCGGGCAGAATAAGCGGTTCGTTTGTTCGGCTGGACTGTAAGCTTAAGCGCCCGTAGCTCAGCTGGATAGAGCATCCGCCTTCTAAGCGGATGGTCGCAGGTTCGAGTCCTGCCGGGTGCGCCATTAAGGCCTGGGCAAGTAAGCAGTACCGCAATATGGTGGGCGTAGCTCAGTTGGTAGAGCGCCGGATTGTGATTCCGGTTGTCGTGGGTTCGATTCCCATCGTCCACCCCAGATTCTGCAGGGGCGCCTCGATTGAATGATCCGGCGCCTTTGTTTTTGAGTTTCATGCGGACGTGGTGAAATTGGTAGACACACTGGATTTAGGTTCCAGCGGCGCAAGCTGTAAGAGTTCGAGTCTCTTCGTCCGCACCATGTTTCTGTAAGGCTGTACCGCAACACTGCATTATGGTGGGCGTAGCTCAGTTGGTAGAGCGCCGGATTGTGATTCCGGTTGTCGTGGGTTCGATTCCCATCGTCCACCCCATATTTGAAGAAGGCGCCCGCATCGGATGATCGGGCGCCTTTTTCGTTTCTGCCGTACGGGCCTTGTGGCTACTGGTGGCGGAGCAATAAAAGCTGATAGATTTCAGCCGGTTGAAGGGCTGGCCGAGATGCCGGCAGAGGAATAGCGCAGATGATTGCAAAAGAAGCGCGCCAGGCCCTGGCGCTGCAACGTTTCGCCGAGGCCAATCCGCAACTGCTCGAGGAGATCCGCGAGTTGGATGCCCGCGAGCAGGCCCAGCAGATCGAGTGGGCGTTCGAGGATGCGGCGCAGGAGCAGGGCGTCGAGCCCTGGGAGTATGCCTTGCAACTGATCGCCGAGTCGCCGGAACAACTGCAGGCCATGCGCCTGGAGACTCATCGCGAGGTGGCCGAGGCGCTGGGCATGGCCTGGGAAGAATACTGCCAGTTCAACGACCTCGATCCGCAGTAAGCCGGACGATCTTTCTGGCTGTTGTTTGTTTGACAAGGTTTTACAACCGTGCGGGCCACAAGGGCCTGCGCGGCCGTGAATGAAACAGGCTCGACGCCAAGGCGGGCGGGCCTTTCAAGGAAATCGACCGGCGCGGCTCGCCGACAATCCGGGTGGGGTGACTTCTGCTTGATGAGTCACTAGAATGTTTGCCCTTGATTCTGGAGTCGGGCTATCGCCGGCTAACGTCTGTGCAACGAGGAATATCCATGCAAGTTTCTGTTGAAAACACTTCCGCTCTCGAGCGCCGCATGACCATCGCCGTTCCGGCCGAGCGCGTCGAGAACGAAGTCAACAAGCGTCTGCAGCAGACTGCCAAGCGCGCCAAGGTTGCCGGCTTCCGTCCGGGCAAGGTGCCGATGAGCGTGATCCGCCAGCGTTTCGAAGCCGATGCCCGTCAAGAGGCTTTCGGTGACCTGGTCCAGGCTTCCTTCTACGAAGCCATTGTCGAGCAGAAGCTGAACCCGGCTGGCGCCCCTGCCGTAGAGCCGAAATCGTTCGAGAAAGGCAAGGACCTCGAGTTCGTCGCCATCTTCGAAGTCTTCCCTGAATTCACCGTTGCCGGTTTCGAGTCGATCGCCGTCGAGCGCCTGAGCGCCGAAGTGGCTGACGCCGACCTGGACAACATGCTGGAAGTCCTGCGCAAGCAGAACACCCGTTTCGAGGCCGTCGAGCGCGCTGCTGCCAACGATGACCAGGTCAACATCGATTTCGTTGGCAAGATCGACGGCGAAGCCTTCGCCGGCGGTTCGGCCAAGGGCACCCAGCTGGTGCTGGGTTCCGGCCGCATGATCCCGGGCTTCGAAGAAGGCCTGGTTGGCGCCAAGGCCGGTGAAGAGCGCGTGGTCAGCGTGACCTTCCCAGAGGACTACCAGAACCTGGATCTGGCCGGCAAGGCCGCCGAGTTCACCATCACTGTCAACAGCGTTTCCGCCCCTGTGCTGCCTGAGCTGAACGAAGCCTTCTTCGCCCAGTTCGGCATCAAGGAATCGACCCTGGAAGGTTTCCGCGCCGAAGTTCGCAAGAACATGGAGCGTGAACTGCGCCAGGCCATCAAGGCCAAGGTCAAGAACCAGGTCATGGACGGTCTGCTGGCCGCCAACCCGGTCGACGTGCCTAAGGCCCTGCTGGAAAACGAAGTCAATCGTCTGCGCGTGCAGGCCGTCCAGCAGTTCGGTGGTAACATCAAGCCTGACCAACTGCCAGCCGAACTGTTCGAAGAGCAAGCCAAGCGCCGTGTCGTGCTGGGCCTGATCGTCGCCGAAGTGGTCAAGCAGTTCGACCTGAAGCCGGACGAAGCCAAGGTTCGCGAAGTCATCGAAGAGATGGCCTCGGCCTACCAGGAGCCTGAGCAGGTCATCGCCTGGTACTACAAGAACGACCAGCAACTGAACGAAGTCCGTTCGGTTGTGCTGGAAGAGCAAGTTGTAGATACTGTCCTGCAGAAAGCGACTGTGACTGACAAATCGGTCTCGTACGAAGAAGCCGTCAAGCCAGCACAGGCTGCTGCCGACGCTGAGTAACAGGCTACTCTCGTAGGAAACCCCCACAAGCCAGCCTTCGCGCTGGCTTGTGCGTATTCAAGCCATGACTATTTGGGAGTGAGTGCAGGACATGTCCCGCAATTCTTATATTCAGCAGAGCTCTGACATCCAGGCCGCAGGCGGCCTGGTCCCGATGGTTATCGAGCAGTCCGCCCGTGGCGAACGCGCCTACGACATCTATTCGCGCCTCCTGAAGGAGCGCGTGATCTTCCTGGTTGGCCCCGTAGAAGACTACATGGCCAACCTGGTGGTGGCGCAGCTGCTGTTCCTTGAGGCGGAAAACCCGGACAAGGATATCCATCTCTATATCAACTCCCCGGGCGGCTCGGTAACTGCCGGCATGTCGATCTACGACACCATGCAGTTCATCAAGCCGGATGTCTCGACCATCTGCATCGGCCAGGCCTGCAGCATGGGTGCTTTCCTGCTCGCGGCCGGTGCCGCCGGCAAGCGCCACTGCCTGCCCAACTCGCGCGTAATGATTCACCAGCCGTTGGGCGGCTTCCAGGGCCAGGCGACCGACATCGAGATCCACGCCCAGGAAATCCTCAACATCAAGGCGCGCCTGAACGAGTTGCTGGCCCATCACACCGGTCAGGACCTCGAGACCATCAAGCGCGACACCGAGCGCGATAACTTCATGAGCGCCGCGCGCGCGGCCGAGTACGGCCTGATCGACTCGGTCTACGACAAGCGGCAACTGGCATCCTGAAGCAATGCGCCAGAGCGTTCGGGCGCGGATTGCGCCCGAGCGCGGACTTGAAAAAGCCAGCGATTGCCTTCATCTTGTGTTTCAAGCCTACCGGATTGGATCGATCGAATGACTGACACCCGTAACGGCGAGGACAACGGCAAATTGCTCTACTGCTCCTTCTGCGGCAAAAGCCAGCATGAAGTGCGTAAATTGATTGCCGGCCCCTCGGTATTTATCTGCGACGAGTGCGTCGACCTGTGCAATGACATCATCCGTGAGGAGGTGCAGGAAGCCCAGGCCGAGAGCAACGCGCACAAGTTACCCTCGCCGAAAGAAATCAGCGGCATCCTGGACCAGTACGTGATTGGTCAGGAGCGCGCGAAAAAGGTCCTGGCAGTAGCGGTGTATAACCACTACAAGCGCCTGAACCAGCGTGACAAGAAAGGCGACGAAGTCGAACTGGGCAAAAGCAACATTCTGCTGATCGGGCCGACCGGCTCGGGCAAGACGCTGCTCGCCGAGACGCTCGCGCGCCTGTTGAACGTGCCGTTCACCATTGCCGACGCCACCACCCTGACTGAAGCTGGTTATGTCGGTGAGGACGTCGAGAACATCATTCAGAAGCTGCTGCAGAAGTGCGACTACGATGTGGAAAAGGCCCAGATGGGCATTGTCTACATCGACGAGATCGACAAGATCTCGCGCAAGTCGGACAACCCGTCCATCACCCGTGACGTTTCGGGCGAGGGCGTGCAGCAGGCGCTGCTGAAGCTGATCGAAGGCACCGTGGCCTCCGTGCCGCCGCAAGGGGGCCGCAAGCACCCGCAACAGGAGTTCCTGCAGGTCGATACCCGCAATATCCTGTTCATCTGCGGAGGCGCCTTCTCGGGCCTGGAAAAGGTCATCCAGAACCGCTCGACCAAAGGCGGCATCGGCTTCAGTGCCGAAGTACGCAGCAAGGAAGAGGGCAAGAAGGTCGGTGAGTCGCTGCGTGAGGTCGAGCCGGACGATCTGGTCAAGTTCGGCCTGATTCCGGAGTTCGTCGGCCGCCTGCCGGTGCTCGCGACCCTGGACGAGCTGGACGAGGCTGCGCTGATGCAGATCCTCACCGAGCCGAAGAACGCGCTGACCAAACAGTACGCCAAGTTGTTCGAGATGGAAGACGTCGACCTCGAGTTCCGCAGCGATGCACTCAAGGCCGTCGCGCGCAAGGCACTGGAGCGCAAAACCGGCGCCCGTGGCCTGCGTTCGATCCTCGAAGGCGTGCTGCTCGACACCATGTACGAGATCCCTTCGCAGAAGGATGTCAGCAAGGTGGTGATCGACGAAAGCGTCATCGAAGGCTCGTCGCAGCCGCTGCTCATCTACGAGAACAGCGAGCCGCAGGCCAAGGCCGCCCCCGACGCCTGATCGGGCAAGGGGCAGCACGCACGAAGGGGCCTTTTTGGCCCCTTTTTGCATTTCATGGCCTGGGCGCTTGTAATTTGCCAGGCCTGCCCCCACATTAGCCCCAAGCACAATTTCCAACGGTTTCCGGCCACCAAGGCCGCTGTAGAGGCGAAATCATGAAGACCACCCTCGACTTGCCTCTTTTGCCATTGCGCGACGTCGTCGTCTATCCGCACATGGTCATCCCACTGTTCGTGGGGCGTGAGAAGTCCATCGAAGCCCTCGAGGCGGCGATGACGGGCGAGAAGCAGATCCTCCTGCTGGCCCAGAAGAATCCGGCTGACGATGATCCGGGCGAAGACGCCCTGTATCGCGTCGGCACCGTCGCCACCGTGCTGCAACTGCTCAAACTGCCCGATGGCACCGTCAAGGTGCTGGTCGAGGGTGAACAGCGCGGCGCCGTGGAACGTTTCAACGAAGTCGACGGCCATATCCGCGCCGAAGTCAGCCTGATCGACGAAACCGAGACCGCCGAGCGCGAGTCCGAAGTGTTCGTGCGGACCTTGCTGTCGCAGTTCGAGCAGTACGTGCAGTTGGGCAAGAAGGTCCCGGCCGAAGTGCTGTCCTCGCTCAACAGCATCGAGGAGCCAGGCCGCCTGGTCGACACCATGGCCGCGCACATGGCGCTGAAGATCGAGCAGAAGCAGGAGATCCTCGAGATCGTCGACCTGCAGGCCCGCGTGGAACACGTGCTGGCGCTGCTGGACGCCGAGATCGACCTGCTGCAGGTCGAGAAGCGTATCCGTGGCCGGGTGAAGAAGCAGATGGAGCGCAGCCAGCGCGAGTACTACCTGAATGAGCAGATGAAGGCCATTCAGAAAGAGCTCGGCGATGGCGACGAAGGCCACAACGAAGTCGAGGAACTGAAAAAGCGCATCGACGCCGCCGGCCTGCCGAAAGACGCCCTGGCCAAGGCCCAGGCCGAGCTGAACAAGCTCAAGCAGATGTCGCCGATGTCGGCCGAGGCCACCGTGGTGCGTTCGTACCTCGACTGGCTGGTACAGGTGCCGTGGAAGGCCCAGAGCAAGGTACGCCTGGATTTGGCCAAGGCCGAAGAGATCCTCGATGCCGACCATTATGGCCTGGAAGAGGTCAAGGAGCGCATTCTCGAGTACCTCGCCGTACAGAAACGCGTCAAGAAAATCCGCGGTCCGGTGCTGTGCCTGGTCGGTCCGCCCGGCGTGGGCAAGACCTCGCTGGCCGAATCGATCGCCGCCGCCACCAACCGCAAGTTCGTGCGCATGGCCCTGGGCGGCGTGCGTGACGAGGCCGAGATCCGTGGCCACCGCCGCACCTACATCGGCTCGATGCCCGGTCGTCTGATTCAGAAAATGACCAAGGTCGGTGTACGCAATCCGCTGTTCCTGCTCGACGAAATCGACAAGATGGGTAGCGACATGCGCGGCGATCCGGCCTCGGCGTTGCTGGAAGTGCTTGACCCCGAGCAGAACCACAACTTCAACGATCACTACCTGGAAGTCGACTACGACCTCTCGGATGTGATGTTCCTGTGCACCTCGAACTCGATGAACATCCCGCCGGCGCTGCTCGACCGCATGGAAGTCATCCGCTTGCCGGGTTACACCGAGGACGAGAAGATCAACATCGCGGTCAAGTACCTGGTGCCCAAGCAGGTCAAGGCCAACGGCCTGAAGAAGGACGAGCTGGAGGTCGAGGTATCGGCCATCCGCGACATCATTCGTTACTACACCCGCGAAGCTGGCGTGCGTGGCCTGGAGCGCCAGATCGCCAAGGTTTGCCGCAAGGTGGTCAAGGAGCACACCGGGGCCAAACAGGTGAAGGTGAAGGTCAGCGGCGAGCAGCTCGAGCAACTGCTGGGCGTGCGCAAGTTCCGTTATGGCCTGGCCGAGCAGCAGGACCAGATCGGCCAGGTCACCGGTCTTGCCTGGACCCAGGTGGGCGGTGAACTGCTGACCATCGAGGCCGTGGTGATCCCGGGCAAGGGCCAACTGATCAAGACCGGCTCGCTCGGCGACGTCATGGTCGAGTCGATCACCGCCGCGCAGACGGTGGTGCGCAGCCGCGCCAAGAGTCTGGGAATCGCTGCAGATTTCCACGAGAAGCGCGACGTTCACATCCATATGCCCGAAGGCGCCACGCCCAAGGACGGCCCGAGTGCCGGTATCGGCATGTGTACCGCGCTGGTGTCGGCCCTGACCCAGATCCCGGTGCGCGCCGATGTGGCGATGACCGGTGAGATCACTCTGCGCGGCCAAGTCCTGGCCATCGGTGGCCTCAAGGAAAAGCTGCTGGCGGCACACCGCGGTGGGATCAAGACGGTGATCATTCCCGAGGAGAATGTTCGCGACTTGAAGGAGATTCCGGAAAATATCAAACAGGATCTTCAGATCAAACCGGTCAAATGGATTGACGAAGTCCTCCAAATTGCGCTGCAATACGCCCCGGAGCCCTTGCCAGATGTGGCTCCGGAGATTGTCGCGAAAGATGAGAAGCGCGACGGCGATGCTAAGGAAAGAATCAGCACGCACTAGTACGTATTTCGCTGGGGGGCGTTGGTTGACAGTATTTTCCGGCCCTTGCTATAAAACGGCACGCCAGTGTCAACAGGCCACCCAGCGCTCGTTTCATAAGCTTTTCATTACATACTTAGAAACAAACTCAATAGAGAAATAAGGGGACTTAGAGTGAACAAGTCGGAACTGATTGACGCTATCGCCGCATCTGCTGACATCCCGAAAGCTGTAGCCGGCCGTGCGCTGGACGCAGTCATCGAATCCGTCACCGGCGCCCTGAAGCAAGGTGACGATGTGGTACTGGTAGGTTTCGGTACCTTCTCGGTCAAGGAGCGCGCCGAGCGCACCGGCCGTAACCCGCAAACCGGCAAGGCGATCAAGATCGCTGCCGCCAAGGTTCCAGGCTTCAAGGCTGGCAAGGGCCTGAAAGACGCCGTCAACTAAGTCGTCTTTCAGCCGGCCCGGGCATCGTCAGGGCCGACCGCGTGACGGCGGGTCGCAAACGTTCCCGCTGGCACGCTCGCTTCGAAAAGGCGCATCCACTGGATGCGCCTTTCTTCTATCAGGATTCTACCCACGCTCCGCGGTTGTCGACGCAGTGGTACAGCCGTTTCTGGGGGACGCATGCTGCAGAATATCAGGGACAATTCACAAGGTTGGATTGCCAAGACCATCATCGGCCTTATCGTCGTGTTGATGGCGTTGACCGGCTTCGAGGCCATTTTCCAGGCCGCCAGCCATAGCCAGGACGCCGCCAAGGTGAACGGCCAGACCATCAGCCAGAACGAGCTGAGTCAGGCCGTGGACATGCAGCGCCGCCAGCTGATGCAACAGCTGGGCAAGGATTTCGACCCTGCGCTGCTGGACGAGAAGATGCTGCGCGAAGCCGCGCTCAAGGGGCTGATCGATCGCAAGCTGCTGTTGCAGGGTGCCGAAGACGCCAAGTTCGCTTTTTCCGAGGCTGCGCTGGATCAGCTGATCCTGCAGACGCCTGAATTCCAGGTCGATGGCAAGTTCAGCGCCGAGCGCTTTGACTCGGTCATCCGCCAGATGGGTTACGGCCGCATGCAGTTCCGCGAGATGCTCGCCCAGGAAATGCTGATCGGCCAGCTGCGCACCGGCCTTGCCGGTAGCAGCTTCGTCACCGACAAGCAGGTCGAGGCCTTCGCCCGCCTCGAGAAGCAGACCCGTGATTTCGCTTCGCAGACCTTCAAGGCCGACCCGGCCGCAGTCAAGGTGAGCGATGAGGAGGTCAAGGCGCACTACGACCAGCACGCCAAGGAATTCATGACCCCGGACCAGGTGGTCATCGACTACCTTGAGCTGAAGAAGTCGGCTTTCTTTGACCAGGTCAAGGTCGATGACGGCGAGCTCAAGGCCCTGTATGAGAAGGAGATCGCCAACCTTGGCGAGCAGCGCCATGCCGCGCACATCCTGATCGAGGTCAACGACAAGACCGACGATGCCAAGGCCAAGGCCCGTATCGAAGAGATACAGCAGCGCCTGGACAAGGGTGAGGACTTCGCCAAGCTGGCCAAGGAATTCTCCCAGGACCCGGGTTCGGCCAATACCGGTGGCGACCTCGGCTTCGCCGGCCCCGGCGTGTACGACCCGGCCTTCGAGGACGCGCTGTACAAGCTGAACAAGGACCAGGTGTCCGCACCCGTGCGCACCGAGTTCGGCTACCACCTGATCAAGCTGTTGGGTGTGCAGGCGCCGGACGTGCCGAGCTTCGCCAGCCTGAAGGACAAGCTGACCCACGAGCTGAAGACCCAGCAGGTGGAGCAGCGCTTCGTCGAGGCCACCAAGCAGCTCGAGGATACCGCCTTCGAAGCCTCCGACCTGGCCCAGCCGGCCCAGGACCTGGGCCTGAAGGTACACACCTCGGCAGCCTTCGGTCGCGAGGGTGGTGAAGGCATCACCGCCAACCGTGCGGTGATCCAGGCCGCGTTCAGCGAGCAGGTGCTGGAAGAGGGCGCCAACAGCAACGCCATCGAGCTGGATCCGGAGACCGTGGTGGTACTGCGCGTCAAGGAGCATCGCAAGCCTGAGCAACTGCCGCTGGAGGCCGTGGCCAAGAACATCAGCCAGCACCTGGCCAAGGAGAAGGCGATTGCCGAGCTCAAGACCAAGGCTGACAAGCTGATCGCCGGCCTGCGCGAGGGTTCGACCAAGGCCGAAGGTCAGGGTTGGAAGGTCCACGAAGCGGTCACCCGTGGCCAGGACGGTATCGACCCGGCCGAGCTGCAGGCGGTGTTCCGTCTCGGCAAGCCTGCGTCCAAGGACAAGCCGGTCTACGGCAGCGTGGTCCTGGGCGACGGCAGCCTGGTGGTCCTGCAGCTCAAGGGCGTCAACGAGGGCGCCGCCGCCACCGACGAAGAGAAGGCGCAGATCCGTCGCTACCTCGCGTCGCGTGCCGGTTCGCAGGACTTCGCGGCCTATCGCAAGCTGCTTGAGGGCAGTGCCGACATCACGCGCTACTGAGTGGCGCGCTGATCACGAAACAGGCCGCGTATGCGGCCTGTTTCGTTTCCGATGATCAAGACCTTCGCATATCTCCCTCAGGGACTGCACGCGGCCTGAAGAGAGACCTATCGCTGAACCCCCTCATGATTGTCCAGTGTATCCCGGGCAATCTCCCGCCCCAGGGCGATCAGCTCCGGTGCCTTGTAGAACTCGAAGAACCGGCACACGCGCTTGGGCACGTTGATCAGCACATCCGGCGGATAGCCGGCGATCTTGTATTGCGCCAGTGACGTCTGCATCACCTCGAAACTCTGGTTGATCAGGTCGAGCAGGGAGGCAGGGCCGACGTTGTCGACGATGAACGACCCGGTGGCCGACTTCGGCGCTCCCTCGCTCTGCGGCGCAGCCGCCGGCTGCTGGCCCTCGGGGGCGGCGCTGTCCGCGAGCCACGGATTGGGACTGGCCAGTCCCTCGGCAGTGATTTCCTGCTCCAGGCGAATCAGTTGTTCGGCCGGCTTGCGGCGAAACGGCAGGCGCGAGCCGAGCGAACTGATCAAGGCATCGAAGCGCATCTTGAACGCCGCCGGGCGCTCGATCACCGGCAACTGGTACTGCTTCTGGTTGGTGGCGTTGAGGTTGACGGCGATGATCAGGTCGCAGTGGCTGGACACCACCGGCACGATCGGCAGCGGGTTGAGGATGCCGCCATCGACCAGCATGCGGTTGCCTTGCACCACGGGGGTGAACAGGCTGGGAATGGCCGCCGAGGCGCGCATGGCCTGGTGCAGGCAGCCCTCCTGGAACCAGATCTCCTGCTGGTTGGTGAGGTCGGTGGCGACCGCCGTGTAGGGGATGCGCAACTGCTCGATGTTGATCTCGCCGACGATCTTGCGGATCTGACCGAACACCTTGTCGCCGCGGATCGCTCCCAGGCGGAAGCTGACGTCCACCAGGCGCAGCACGTCGAGGTAGTCCAGGCTCTCGATCCAACTGCGGTATTCGTCGAGCTTGCCGGCGGCGTAGATGCCACCGATTACAGCGCCCATCGAGCAGCCGGCGATGCACCCGATCTCGTAGCCGCGCCGTTCGATTTCCTCGATCACGCCGATGTGCGCGTACCCTCGGGCGCCACCGGAGCCCAGCACCAATGCCACGCGTTTGCCCATGACTTTTCCCCCTGTGGCTGTGCCACCATGGTCCAACAATGCACCCATTGCCACCTGTGCTTCAATGTAGCCCGTGCTGGGCTACGCTGAGCAGGGCACTTTTCGTTTGCTTTGCCGTCGAACGGCCACCTTAGTTTTTCACCCTCGAGGTATTACCGATGAAAGCCTGGATCACCCTTCCTCTGATTGCCCTGGCCTTGGTCGGCTGCGCGGGCAAGACGGCCTATCGTGACAGTTGCGCGACCCAGCTCGATGCCGCCTGGAAGGAACTGGACCTGGCCAAGGCCGAAGGCTTTGCCGGTACCGTGAGTTATTCCAAGGCGCTGTCGCTGTTGACCGGCGCCAAGACCCAGCAGCAGTTCGAAGGCTTCGAAGGCTGTACCCACAAGGCCGAGAAGGCCCGTTTCTACATTCGTGAATCCCGCGCCGGGCGTTGACCGAGGAGCTGCCCATGTCCGCCATGCTCGATCATGTGGTCGGCCAGGTTCTGGCGCTGCAGGTGCGCCTGCTGGCCTGCCGCGAACGCCTGGCCGCCGACACCGACCGCGAGGCGTTGCACGACCTGCGCATCACCTTGCGGCGTCTGCGCAGCCTGCTGCGGCCGTTGCGTGGCTTGCCGGGCGTCGAACAGCTCGAGCAGGCGGCTGGGGCGCTGGGTACGCTGACCACGCCGCTGCGTGACCGCGAGGTGCTGGCGGCGCAACTGATCGGCCGTGGGCGTGCGCAGGCAGGCCAGCGTCGCCAGGAGGGCAGGGCGCGCACCTATGCCAGTGTCGCGGCCAGTGCCCAGCTCAATCGCGTGCTGGCGATTCTCGATGCGTTCCCGATGTTCCTGCGTGCCGCCGGCCGTGAGGGGTTGGCGCAGAAGCTGGGGCAGCGCATCGACAAGCGCCTGCACAAGCAATGGCACAAGCTGCAGGTGGCCCTGTCGGACCCTGGCCACGACCGCCACCGCCTGCGCCTGCTGATCAAGCGGGTGCGCTATGGCGACCAGGCCTACCCGCAACTCGAACACGCCGGCAGCAAGCTGCAGCGCCTGCTCAAGTCGGCCCAGGGTGACCTGGGTGACTGGCACGACCGCGTACAGTGGTTGCTGCAGGTGCGCGAGCACAGCGACCTGCTCGGCTGCAAGGTGGCCTGGGAGCATGAGCTGCATGCTGCCGAGGCGCGTTCCGACCTCACCCTCGAAGCGCTGCAAAAGGCTCTGGCGCACCGTTAGTCCCGGCAAATGACCGATATGCGGGCTGTGGCTGGCGTGATCGCTGGTTACTATCGGTTCTTTTTTGCGCAGGAGCCCTGGCATATGAACTTCACAGAATTGCTGACTGCCGCCCGCACACACCCCGAGGCGATCAGCGTACCCGCCGGCTGGGCCCAGGGACGCGCGGTGTTCGGCGGCCTGATGGCGGCAATGGTGCACGAAGCGATGCGCCAGAAGCTGGGCGAAGACCGCCCGGTGCGTTCGCTGGCCATCACCTTCGTCGGCCCGGCGGCGCCGGATATGCCAATCAGCCTGGAGGTGGAGGTGCTGCGCGAGGGCAAAGCGGTCAGCACCTTGCTGGGGCGCGCCGTGCAGGATGGCCAGGTGGTGACCCTGGTGCAGGGCAGCTTCGGTGCTGGTCGCCCTTCGGTGGTGGCGGTCGACGCGCCTGCCGCGATGCCGATGAAGCCGCTGCAGGAGGCGGCGCCGGAGTTGCCCTTTATCAAGGGCATTACACCGGCGTTCATGCAGCATGTGGCGTTTCGCTGGGCGGTGGGCGGCCTGCCGTTCAGTGGCAACGACTCGCGCCATATGGGGGGCTGGGTACGCCTGCGCGATGTCGCCGAGGAGCCGGTCGGGGTGGCGCACCTGCTGGCATTGGTCGATGCCTGGCCGCCCAGTCTGCTTCCCTATCTCAAGCAGCCCGCCGCCGGCAGCACGCTGACCTGGACCATCGAGTTCGTGCAGCCCACGCCGCAGCTGTCAACCCTCGACTGGTGCCGCTATGTGGTCGAGACCGAGTATGCCCGTGATGGCTATGGCCATGCGGCCGCGGCATTGTGGACGTCTGAAGGGGAGTTGCTGGCGTTGAGCCGGCAGACGGTGACTGTGTTCGCCTGAGCCATCTTCATCAAGCCAATCGCCGGGCAAGCCCGCTCCCACGCCGGGTGATGTTTTCAGTCAGTGGCGGTGCTTGTGGCGCTCGCGCCAGGCCCGCCACCAGGCACCACTCAGCACGAAGCGCGGGAAGGTGATGAACTGCTCGGTGAGCAGGCGTTGTACGGCATCCTTGCGGTCGGTGAACGGCTCGGGTTGCTCGGCTTCCAGGCGGTGCCCCTGGCGTTGCAGGCCCAGCCCGGCCACCAGGGCGATGATACCCACGGCGATCTGCGACAGGTCCAGTCCAAACAGCCCCGACAACACCAGCAGCGCGCCCAGGATGAACAGCGGCACGGCGATCAGGTGCAGCACCAGATTGGCGGGGTGGCGATGGTTGTGGTGGTAGCCGCGCCATTGCCAGGCGGGCAGATTGGGCAGTCGTTTGCTCATGGACAGATCCTCTGGGGCTTGTCCAAAGCTTAGTGCGGCCCCCGGGCGGGGGCCAATCGAGGCTGGCTATGGTGGCCATAGCCGGCGCCGGTCACAGCTTGAGCTGGCCGATCGCCTTGTTCAGCTCGCCGGCGAGGGTCGCCAGCTCACTGCTGGTGGTGGCCGAGCCGACGGTCTGCTGCACGGTCTCCTCGGTCACGTCGCGGATACTGACCACGGCGCGGTTCATCTCCTCGGCCACCTGGCTCTGCTGCTCGGCGGCCACGGCGATCTGGGTGTTGCTTTCGCGCATCTGTGCCACGGCGCTGGTGATCTCGGCCAGGGCCTCGCCGGCCTCGCGGGCCTGCTTGACGCAATCGTCGGCCTTGAATGAGCTTTCCTGCATGAAATCCACCGCGTCGCGGGTGCCGGCCTGCAGGTCGGCGACCATGGTGGTGATCTCGTCGGTGGAGGTCTGCACGCGCTTGGCCAGGTTGCGCACCTCGTCGGCGACCACGGCAAAGCCCCGGCCCAGGTCACCGGCCCGGGCCGCCTCGATGGCGGCGTTGAGGGCGAGCAGGTTGGTCTGTTCGGCGATGCTGTGGATGACGCCGACCACGCCATTGATCTTCTGGCTGTCGTCGGCCAGTTGGCGGATCATCTCGGCGGTCTGCTGCACACCGCTGGAGAGCCCGGCAATCGAGTCCTGCACGCGGCTGACCACGGCCTGGCCGCTGCCGGCCAGGGTGTCGGCGGTCTGCGACAGGTCGCGGGTGGCGCCGGCATGCTGGGCGATATGGTGGACGGTGGCGGTCATTTCGTTGATGGCGGTGGCGGCCTGGTCGGTCTCGCTCTGCTGGCCGATCATGCCGTGGCGCACTTCATCCATGCTGCCGGCCAGGCGCGCGGCGCCGGAGTCCAACTGCGCGGCGGTGCGCGCCACGGTGCTGACCACGCGGTGGTAGGTGGTCTGCATGGCGTTGAACGCGCCGGCCATCTGCCCGACTTCGTCGCCGCAGGCCAGGGGCACCCGGGCCGAGAGGTCGCCGGTCTTCTCCACGTGCAGCATCACATCCTTGAGGGTGTTGAGCTGGCTGAGCAGGAAACGGATCAACAACTGTGAAGCGCAGAGCATCGCCAGCATCAGGATCAGCACGCACACGGCGTAGTTGCTGAACCGATCGAAATAGACCTGGCGCAGGCTCGGCGACTGGGCGATTACCGCGAGCTGCTGGTCGCCCCGGCGCAGCACCTGGGCGCCACGCAGCGGGTTGTCGCCGAGGATCCAGGCACCGGACAGTTCGACCCAGCCCTGGCCATCGCGCAGGGCCTCGAGGGGTTCGCCGGCGAACTGCGGCGTTTGCCCATTGCGCCAGGTGATCAGGTTGGCCTGGGTGGGCAGGGCCTGCCCGGCGGGCCATGCCGCCAGCAGTTCGGCCTGGGCCTGGGCTTGCGCCTGGGCGCCGGTGGCGCGGGCCTGTTGCTCCAGGTACACCGCGTAGAGCACCAGCAGCAGGGTGGTGACGAAGGCCACGGCATTGACGGCCCAGAACTTGTATTTGAGGGAAACGTTGCTAAGCCAGGCACCCATGGTAGGTCTTCTCTGAGTTGGCGGAAACATTATTGGCAAGGTGCCATCATTGTGCCCGCCAACGCCAGGGGCCTTGTTGATATGCGTCAAGAAACCTCAGGCAGACCAAAGAACGCGCGGGCGCAGGCGCTGGTGTGGGCGGCGGTGTGCGCTGCGGTTTCATGGCGATGCAGGGCCACCTCGCGCAGCACCTCGGGCAGGAAGGCCGGCTCGTTGCGGCCGTTCTTCGGCTTGGGCCGCAGGCTGCGGGGCAGCAGGTAGGGCGCATCGCTTTCGAGCATCAGGCGACCCTCGGGGATGTTGCCGACCAGGGGATGCAGGTGGGTGCCGCGGCGCTCGTCGCAGATCCAGCCGGTGATGCCGATGTGCAGGTCCTGGTCGAGGTAGGCGAACAGCGCCTGGCGCTCGCCGGTGAAGCAGTGCACCACGGCGGCGGGCAACTGGTCGCGGTAGTCCTTGAGGATTGCCAGCAGGCGCTCGCTGGCCTCACGCTCGTGGAGGAACACCGGCAGGCGCAGCTCGACCGCCAGCGCCAACTGCGCTTCCAGGGCCTTTTCCTGGGCCGGGCGTGGGGAGAAGTCGCGATTGAAGTCCAGGCCGCATTCGCCCACGGCCACCACCCGTGGCTGGGCGAGCAGTTCGCGCAGCTGGCGTTCGCTGCCGCTGTTCCAGTGGCTGGCGTCGTGAGGGTGCACGCCGGCGGTGCTGAACAGGCGCTGGCCGGGTTCGTCCAGGTGCTGGCACAGTTTCAGGGCCTCGGCGCTGACCTCCAGGCTGGTGCCGGTAAGGACCATCTGTGCCACGCCGGCCTCCACGGCGCGCTCGACGATGGCGGCCTGCTGGTCGTGGAAACTGCTGTTGGTCAGGTTGACGCCGATATCGATCAGTTGCATGGTGCTACCTCGTGCCGCGGGGGCGGCCAGCATAGCAAAAACCGGGATATCGAGAAAAAACCAAGAACTTCAAACGTTTGCCGTGGTCTGTTGCGGTCATTTGTCACGGATCGATCACAGCACCATGGTGCCCGCCAACCGCTCTCGGACCCTTTTCCCCATGTTGCGAACCTTTTTGACGTGCCTGTTGCTGTCCGGGCTGCTGGCCGCCGGGCAGGTCGCTGCCGGCGAAGCCGGGCCGCAGCAGCATGTGCCGGCCAGCCAGGTGCGCGACCTGGCGCAGATCCGCTCGAGCAAGGTGCTGCGGGTGCTGGTCAACCAGAGCCGCAACAGCTCCGGCGAGGTCAAGGGCGAGCCGGTAGGCGTCGAGTACTATCGCCTGCGCGCCCTGGAACACGCCCTCAATGCCCGGGTCGCCGACGGCCAGGAAATCACCCTGAAGATCATCCCCCGCGCCAAGGAGCAGCTGCTTGCGGCTTTGCAACGCGGCGAGGGTGATCTCGCCGCCCCCGGCGAGCTGCTCGACCCGAGCGTGGTGCGCGGAGTCGGCGTCAGCGCCCCGGTGGTCGACCAGGTGCCGCTGCAACTGGTCGGGCGCAAGGGCGAGCGCGGCTACAGCCGCCCCGAGCAGCTGTCCGGGCGTACCGTCGCCCTGACCACCGCCAGTGCCGCGGGCGCGGCGATCCAGGCGATCAACCAGCGGCTGGCCTTGCGCAAGCGGGCACCGATCAAGGTGGAGTGGGTCGACCCGACGCTGGCGGTGGAGGATGTGCTGGAAATGGTCCAGGCCGGTATCTACCCGCTGACAGTAGTTGAGCGGCCGATCGCCCAGCGCTGGGCGCGGGTGATGCCGCGTCTGCGGGTGGACAGCAAGCTGCAGTTGGCCCAGCCCCAGGCCATGCGCTGGTATGTGCGCCAGGATGCGCCGATGCTGCAGGCGGCGGTGGATCGTTTCCTCGCCACCTATCGCGCGCCGGACAACCAGGACGCGGCCTTCGAGCGCATCTACCGGCGCCAGTACAGGGTGCACAACCCGCTGGCCCGCGGGGACCGCCAGCGTCTGGAGTCGGTGCGCTCGGTGCTGCAGAAGCACGGTGGCGACCAACAGTTCGACTGGCTCAACCTGGCCGCCCTGGCGTTCAAGGAGTCGACCCTCGATCCCAAGGCGCGCGGCACCGGTGGCGCCCACGGGCTGATGCAGATCACCCCGTCGGCGGCCCAGCAGGTGGGAGTGAGCAACACCGCCACGGTGGACGGCAATGTCCAGGCCAGCGCCCGTTACCTGGCGCTGATCCGCCGCAAGTTCTTCGCCAGCCCCCAGCTCAACGAGCGTGAGCGCATGGCGTTTATCCTGGCCGCCTACAACCTCGGGCCGGAGCGGGTCCAGGCCATGCGTGCCGAGGCCCGGCGGCGTGGGCTCAATGGCAACCAGTGGTTCTTCCAGACCGAACGCATCGCCATGGAGCAGGTGGGCATGGGGCCGGTGAACTTCGTCAATAGCGTCAACAAGTACTTCCTCGCGTTCAACCGCGAGCGGGCTTCCCTGGAGCGTGTGGCGAAGCGCTAGATAAATCCAATAATTCGATAGAATTTACGTGATTATTGCGATTTTCTTATTCGATGATTTGATTAAGATGGCGCTCATCCAACACACACCTGCTCAAACAAGGAAGCAAACATGAACAACTCCCTCAAAGCCCTGTTCACTACCCGCGCCGGTTATGGCCTAAGCGTCGTGCGTATCCTGGTAGGGGTCATCTTCATGGCCCACGGCGCGCAGAAACTGTTCGGCCTGTTCGGCGGCTACGGCCTGGAAGGCACCGGCCAGTGGATGGAAAGCATCGGCCTGACCCCGGGCTACCTGATGGCCTTGCTGTCCGGCAGCGCCGAGTTCTTCGGCGGCCTGGCCCTGGTGGTCGGCCTGCTGGCCCGCCCGGCGGCGCTGGCGCTGAGCGTGACCCTGGTGGTGGCGATCTTCTCGGTGCATATCGGCAACGGGCTGTTCATGTCCAACAACGGTTATGAGTTCGCCCTGGCGCTGATGGCCGGTACCGTGGCGGTGCTGATCGAGGGCGCGGGCCGGCTGTCGCTGGACCGTCTGATCGCACGCTGATCGGCAATCGCGGGGCCAGGCCAATCCCACGAAGCGTGTGGGAGTGGGCTGGCCCCGCGATTGCTTTTGCACAAGCGCTTGTAACTTCAAGCGTCAGCCTCTAGCATACCGATTGCGCCGATTTAAACAGCTACTTGCGGGGCGCAGGAGAGGCCCCGACGGGTCATCCGAAATACCGCTAAAGCGCTGGTTCGGTGACGCCTCCCACCGCTGCCCAGCGGGAACAGCGAGGCGGAGAGAGACTCCATGAGTTGCCCACGTACCAGTGTCTGCTTGACCCCCCTGGCCAAGAACCAGGCTTCCCGTACCCCGCGCATCCTGCTCGGCGGCCAGCATCAACCCACGCTTTTGCGCAATCTCGATGGCTTTTCCCGACGCAAGGGCCAGGCCTGTGCCTTCCTTATCCAGTTCTCCGACAGCTGTGAACAGCTCGACCAGTACGGCAACGACCGCTTCGACCTGGCCGTGATCCAGGCGCCTGAGGCCGAAGTGGCCGCCGAGGTTATCGGCCAGCTCACCCGCATTGCCCGCCAGGGCCTGATTACCCGCCGTTGAGCGGCGTGTCGCGTCCAGCCGTTTTTCGCTAAGCTCGGTCTCCCGGTGGGCGCCTGTCGTCCGCCGCGGATGCACTGAGGAGACAGTCGTTGAGCACCAACATCATCACCATCGAAGGCCATGCAGCGCTGAAGCAGGAGCTTGATCACCTGTGGCGGGTCTATCGCCCGGAGATCACCCAGAAGGTCACCTGGGCGGCCTCGCTGGGCGATCGCAGCGAGAACGCCGACTACCAGTACAACAAGAAGCTGCTGCGCGAGATCGACCGCCGCGTGCGCTACCTGCGCAAGCGCCTGGAAGACGTCAAGGTCGTCGAGTACTCGCCCCAGCAGGAAGGCAAGGTGTTCTTCGGTGCCTGGGTGGAAATCGAGAACGATGACGGCGAGCAGCTGCGTTTTCGCATCGTCGGCTATGACGAGATCCACGGGCGCAACGACTACATCTCCATCGACTCGCCCATGGCCCGGGCCTTGCTCAAGAAGGAGGAGGGCGACGAGGTGGTGGTGCACACGCCCACCGGTGAGGCGACCTGGTATGTGAACAGCATCCGCTACAACCTCTAGCTGGCGCAGAACTCAAGGCCATACTCGATCCCTGTAGGAGCGGCCTTGTGTCGCGAAAGGGCCGCATAGCGGCCCCGGGATATCAGCATCAAGGCAACGATTGCTGGGGCCGCTGCGCGGCCCTTTCGCGACACAAGGCCGCTCCTACAGGGAAAAGCGCAAACCCTCGATCATTCGCAATGCTTCATTTCTTCACCCCTCGCGCAACACCGCCAACGGACTGGCATTGAGCGCGCGACGTGTACCGATCACCCCGGCTCCGCCCACCAGCACCGCCCCGGCCAGCGGCAGCGCCAGCAGCCACGGATGGGGTGCCCAGTGCAGGTCGAAGGCATAGCGGTACAGCGCCCAGGTGATCAGCTCGCAACCCAGTGCCGCGAGCACGCCGCTTGCCGCTCCGAGCAGGCCGAACTCGATGCGCCTAGCCTTGACCAGCAGCTGGCGCGCCGCCCCCAGCGCCCGCAGCAGGGCGCCCTGGCGGATGCGCTCGTCGAGGGTTGCCTGCAGGCCGGCGAACAGCACCGCCAGCCCAGCCGCCAGCACGAACAGCAGCACGTACTCCACCGCCAGGGTGACCTGGGCGAGGATGCTGCGCAGTTGCGCCAGCAACGCGTCGACCTGCAGCACGGTCACCGCCGGGAACGCGCGGGACAGCGCGACGATCTCCTGGTCGTGGCCCGGTGCCAGATAGAAGCTGGTGAGGTAGGTGGTGGGCAGGCCTTGTAGCGTTCCTGGCTGGAAGATCATGTAGAAGTTGGGCTGGAAACTGTCCCAGTGCACGCTGCGCAGGCTGCTGACCCGGGCCTGGCGCTGCTGGCCGCCGATATCGAATGTCAGCAGGTCACCCAGTTGCAGGTGCAGGCTCTGCGCCAGTTCCGCCTCCACGGAAACCCCAGGCACGTCATCGCTGGCGGGCGCCTGTTGCCACCATTGGCCCGCGCTCAGGGCGTTGCCCTGGGGCAGCTCGGCGGCCCAGGTCAGGCTGAGGTCGCGCTGGATGGCGCGCTCGCCGGTGGAGTCCTTGCTGACCAGCTGGCGCACCGGCTGCTCGTTGATATGTGTCAGGCGGCCAGGGATCACCGGGTACAGCGGCGCGGCGGTGGCGTTGATCTGGGCCAGGCGCTCGGCGAACGGCTGGCGCTCGTCGGGCAGGATGTTCAGGGCGAAATGATTGGGTGCGTCCTTGGGCAACTGCGCCTGCCAGGTGTCGAGCAGTTCCGCCCGCAGCAGGGCGACCAGGCCCATTGCCAGGAGGATCAGGCCGAAGGCCAGGGCCTGGCCGGCGGCGGCCAGCGGGTGACGCAGCAACTGGCCAAGCCCCAGCCGCCAGGCCAGCGGCGCGCCGGCCAGCAACCGGCGCAGGCTGCGCAGGCCGAGCAACAGCAATCCACCCAGCAGCAAGGCGGCGATCAGCCCCCCGCCGAGCAGGGCGAAGGTCAGCAGCAGGTCCAGGCTCAGGCGCCACATGATCAGGCCCAGGGCGAACAGGGCGGCGCCGTACACCAACCAGCTGCTCGGTGGCAGCGGCAGCAGGTCGCGGCGCAGCACTCGCAGCGGCGGCACGCGACCCAGGGCTGCCAGTGGCGGCAACGCAAAGCCGGCCAGGGCTACCAATCCGGTGCCGATGCCGGCCAGCGCCGGGGTGAGGCCACCGGGCGGCACCTGGCTGGGCAACAGGCCCTCGAGCAGACGGAACAGCCCAAGCTGCGCCAGCCAGCCGAGCAGGGCGCCGGCCAGCGCGGCGACAACGCCGAGCATGGCCAGTTGCAGGCTGTAGAGGCCGAGGGCCTGGTGGCGGGACAACCCCAGGCAACGCAGCAGGGCGCTGGCGTCCAGGCGCCGCGCGGCGTAGCGGCTGGCCGACAGGGCCACGGCGACGCCGGCCAGCAGCACCGCAACCAGGCTCGCCATGTTCAGGTAGCGCTCGGCTTTGCCTAGGGCGCCGCCGATCTGCCGGTTGCCGTCGCGGGTATCGAGCAGGCGTTGGTTGGCGGCAAGGCTTTTTTCCGCCGTCTGCCGGTACTGCTGCAGGGCATCAATATCGCCGCGCCACAGGTCGCGGTAGCTGACCCGGCTACCGGGCTGGATCACCCCCGTGGCGTCGAGGTCGGCGAGGTTCATCAGCACCCGTGGCGTCAGGCTGTAGAAATTGTTGGCGCGGTCGGGCTCGTAGGTCAGTACGCGGCTCATGCGCAGCGTCTTCATGCCCACGTCGATGCTGTCGCCGATGGCCAGGCCCAGCGCCGCGAGCAGGCGCGGCTCGACCCAGGCCTCGCCCGGCGCGGGGCCGCCGCCAAGCGTTTCCTCGGCGTAGGGCGCTGCCGCGCTGCGCAGTTGGCCGCGCAGGGGATAGGCGGGGTCGGCGGCCTTGATGCTGGACAGCTGGATGCCGCTGTCGCCGCCGACCACGCTGGTGAATTCCACTACCCGCGCATGGCCCAGGCCCAGCGCCGTGCCTTCGGCGATCTGCTGCGCGCTGGGCGGGGCGCTGCCCTGCAGGACCAGGTCGGCGCCGAGGAACTCGCTGGCGCGCAGTTGCATGGCACCGTTGAGGCGGGCGCCGAAGTAGCCGATGGCGGTACTCGCCGCCACCGCCACCAGCAAGGCGAAGAACAGCACGCGCACTTCGCTGGCGCGGGCATCGCGCAGCAACTGGCGCAGGGCCAGGACACACAGTCGCGGGAACGATAGGCGAGTCATCAAGGCTCCAGGGGCGCGACCAGGCGACCGGCATCCAGGCGGATCAGGCGGCGGCAGCGCTTGGCCAGGCGTTCGTCGTGGGTCACCAGCACCAGGGTGGTGCCGCGCTCCTGGTTCAGTTCGAACAACAGGTCGCTGATGCGCTCGCCGGTGTGGCTGTCGAGGTTGCCGGTGGGCTCGTCGGCGAACAGCACGGCCGGTTGCGCGGCGAAGGCGCGGGCGATCGCCACCCGCTGCTGCTCGCCGCCGGAGAGCTGGCGCGGGGTGTGGCTCAGGCGTTTGCCCAGGCCGACCCGTTCGAGCAGACCGCGGGCGTGCTCGCGGGCATCGCGGCGACCGTCGAGCTCCAGCGGCAGCATGACGTTCTCCAGGGCATTGAGGCTGTCGAGCAACTGGAACGACTGGAACACGAAACCCACGTGCTCGGCGCGCACCCGGGCGCGCTGGTCCTCGTCGAGGGGGCCGAGATCGTGGCCGGCGAGGATCACCTTGCCGGCGCTGGGGCGGTCGAGCCCGGCGAGCAGGCCCAACAGCGTGGACTTGCCGGAGCCGGAGGCACCGACGATGGCCAGGCTGTCGCCCTGGGCGAGATCGAGGGAGAGGGCGTGGAGGATGGTCAGGTCGCCTTCCGCGCTGGGGACCACTTTGCTAAGGTTCTGCGCAACGAGAATGCTGGGGCCCATGGAGAATCCGATGCGAATGTGGTGGTTGAGTGCCGGCCTGGCCCTGTGTTGCCTGGCCCAGGGCGCGGCGGCGGGAACGCTGCTTGTCGTCGGCGATAGTATCAGCGCCGGTTTTGGCCTGGATACCCGCCAGGGGTGGGTCAGCCTGCTGCAACAGCAGCTGAAGAAGGAGGGTTTCGACGATCAGGTGGTCAATGCCTCGATCAGCGGCGACACCAGCGCAGGTGGCCAGGCGCGGCTGCCGGCGCTGCTTGCGGCGCACAAGCCGGACCTGGTGGTGCTGGAGCTTGGAGGCAACGACGGCCTGCGCGGGCAATCGCCGCAACAATTGCAACAGAATCTTGCCGCGATGATCGACCAGTCCCGCCAGGCCGGTGCCAAGGTGGTGCTGTTGGGCATGCGCCTGCCGCCGAACTACGGCGTGCGCTACACCACGGCGTTCGCCCAGGTCTATGAGCAGCTGGCCGCCGATAAAAAGGTACCGCTGGTGCCGTTCTTCCTCGATGGCGTGGGCGGGGTGCCGGAGTTGATGCAGGCCGATGGCATCCACCCGGCGGCGGCCGCCCAGCAGCGCCTGCTGGAAAATGCCTGGCCGACGATAAAACCCTTGCTGTGACGCTTTTATCGGGGGCCGCTTTCGGCTAATGTTGCGCCCCCCGTTTCGAGTGCCCCCGATGCCGCGCCCCGCCTGGTCCCTGTACGCCTACCAACTGATCGAGCCTGATGAGCAGCTCGACCTGTTTGCCTGCCAGGAAGTGCGCATCCACCTGGCCGCCCGCCAGCTCGAACTGGGCGTGCCGGTCGACCGTACCTTGTGCGGTGGCCTGCTGCCAGCGCAGCCGCGCTGGTCGGGGGTGGAGCGCGCGATCTACCGCGACGAGCGCCTGTGCCCGCTGTGCCGGGCGATCCTCGATGCCCAGCGGCGCGGCATGCGCCCGGTATGGCCGGAACTCTGAGCGCCTTTCATCATCTGAAACGCATGCGCCTCCCGCTCGTTTCGGCGCGGGTGTACAATCGTTTTCTTGACTGATCTTTCGAAGGATTTCCCGGATGTTGCCGCGCTTTCCCGCCGTCACTCGTAGCCTGACCCTGGCCGCCATGCTGGCGACAGGCCCCGCTGTTGCGCTGGAACTGCCGTTGCCACCTCCCGGTGAAGACGTCGTCGGCCAGGTTCATACCATCAAGGCCAAGTACGAGGACACCTTCGCCGACATCGGCACCGCCAATGACCTCGGCTACCTCGAGATGATCGCCGCCAACCCGGGCGTCGACCCTTGGCTGCCAGGCGCCGGCACCGAGATCGTCCTGCCGACCCGCTACATCTTGCCGCCAGGCCCGCGTGAGGGCATTGTCATCAACCTGGCCGAGTACCGCCTGTACTACTACCCGAAAGGGCAGAACGTGGTGCACACCTTCCCGCTGGGCATCGGTCGCGAGGGCTGGGGTTCGCCGATCGCCAATACCAAGATCACCGCCAAGACGCCGAACCCGACCTGGACGCCGCCGGCCTCGATCCGCGCCGAGCATGCCGCCGATGGCGACATCTTGCCGGCCGTGGTCCCGGCCGGGCCGGACAACCCCCTGGGCCCATTCAAGTTCACCCTGGGGGTACCGGGTTACCTGATCCATGGCTCGAACAAGAAGTTCGGCATCGGCATGCGTACCAGTCACGGCTGCTTCCGCATGCTCAACAACAACGTGCTGACCTTGTCGAAGATGGTCCCTGTGGGCACGCCGGTGCGCATCATCAACGAGCCCTACAAGTTTGGCATCAGCGCCGGCAAGGTCTACCTCGAGGCGCACACGCCGCTGGACGATCACGGCAACCCGTCGGTGGTCGACAAGCATACTGCGGTCATCAACGCCTTGCTCAAGCGTGAAGACCTGGCCAACAACTTGCGCATGAACTGGGACATGGTTCGCGATGTGGTGGCGGCCGAAGACGGCATGCCAGTCGAAATTGCCGTGCCGGTCAATGGCTCGAGTGCGCCGATGGTGTCGAGCATTCCGCCAGAATTGCAGTAAGCGATTGCCCGCTGGCAACTAGCGGTGCACTTTGGGGCCGCCCGGCGGCCCATCGCTGGACACGCCCGCTCCTGCAGGTACGGCGAACGCCATGCCTTTGGGTGCAGGGTTGTTCCGCGATGGGTCGCAAGGCGGCCCCAGTTGTTTGGCCGGCATCGTCTGCTTTTCTCCCAGGCAATAAAAAAGCCGACCCACAAGTGGGTCGGCTCCATAACAATCCGTGAGGATTATTACTTGCGGCTGGCTTTGTCCAGCATACGCAGAGCGCGCTCGTTGGCTTCGTCAGCGGTCTGCTGAGCCTTCTGAGCAGCTGCCAGAGCGTCGTCAGCTTTGCGGTAGGCTTCGTCTGCACGAGCCTGGGCGCGAGCTGCTGCGTCTTCGGTAGCAGTCAGGCGAGCTTCGGTTTCTTTGGATACGCTGCTGCAACCGGTAGCCAGAACTGCGGCCAGAGCCAGAGCAGAGAATTTCAGAACGTTGTTCATCGTGTTCCCCTTCAAGGACTTTCTATTAAATAGCCATCTCTCGGAAAAGAGAAACTGGCCGGCGTACATAGTACCCATTACTTGTAGTAAGTAAACTGACTGAGCGCAAGAACTGCAAAAAAAATGCTCTGGGCGGCCCCGGCGACGGGGTTTGTAAACAAAGTGTGAAAATCCTGAGCAGCGTTCGCAAGCGATTGTAGTACAGGAACTTTTTGTTGAACTAAGGGTGACTTTAACTGTCGACGAGCGTCATAGCCCAAGAACATCCGGTTGCTGTTGCCGGGCCTCGGGCGGGTGGCTGTCAGTATTTTCATTCTGCGCAGCTTGAGCATTCTCGCTGGCGCCGCCTACTATTTGAGGGTGCCTCGACGCAGAACGATCCCGGTCGGGCTGCTGTCCAAGGGGCAACAGGTGGCGTAGAGGTTCCTCCGCCGGATAAACCACATCGGTAAGGTAAGGGTCTGCCGACAAGACCTACGAGGAGTAGTGATGAGCGAAACGCTGACCATCCACCATGACCAGGCCGGTCATCAGTTCGAGACCACCGTGGACGGTCACCGGGCCTATCTGACGTACATGGACCTGGGCAAGCAGACGCTGGACATCTATCGCACCTTCGTCCCCAATGCCCTGCGCGGTCGCGGGATCGCCGCGGCGCTCACCGAGCAGGCCTTGGCCTATGCCGAGCAGATGGGCTATACCGTGATTCCCTCTTGCTCTTACGTCGAGCGCTATATGGAGCGCCAGCAGCGCCACTCGAGCAAGGTCTGAACGGCCGTACACATGAAAAACGCCGGGCATTGCCCGGCGTTTTCGTTTGCGCAGGATTTCAGCCGCGCTGGCGCTTGGGCAGCACGTCCTTGAGCTTGGCGTGCATGCTGCGCAGGGTCTTCTCGGTGGCCGCCCAGTCGATGCAGGCATCGGTGACCGACACGCCGTATTGCAGCTCGTCGAGGTTCTTCGGAATAGCCTGGCAGCCCCAGTTCAGGTGACTCTCGACCATCAGGCCGATGATCGACTGGTTGCCTTCGAGGATCTGGTTGGCGACGTTCTCCATGACCAGGGGCTGCAGGGCCGGGTCCTTATTGGAGTTGGCGTGGCTGCAGTCGACCATGATGTTGGGCTTGATCTTGGCCTTGACCAGGTCCTGCTCGCACAGGGCAACGCTGACTGAGTCGTAGTTGGGCTTGCCGTTGCCGCCGCGCAGTACCACGTGGCCGTAGGCGTTGCCCTTGGTAGTGACGATGGACACGCCGCCTTCCTGGTTGATGCCCAGGAAACGGTGCGGCTTGGACACCGACTGCAGGGCGTTGATGGCCACGGTCAGGCCGCCATCGGTGCCGTTCTTGAAGCCGACCGCCGAGGACAGGCCCGAGGCCATCTCGCGGTGGGTCTGGGATTCGGTGGTGCGGGCGCCGATGGCCGACCAACTGATCAGGTCCTGCAGGTACTGCGGGGAGATCGGGTCAAGCGCTTCGGTGGCGGTGGGGAGGCCCTTCTCGGCCAGGTCCAGCAGCAGTTGGCGACCAATGTGCAGGCCGTCCTGGATCTTGAACGAGTCGTCCAGGTACGGGTCGTTGATCAGGCCTTTCCAGCCGACGGTGGTCCGCGGCTTCTCGAAGTACACGCGCATGACCAGGTACAGGGTGTCGGAGACTTCCTCGGCCAGCACCTTCAGGCGCTCGGCATACTCGTGGGCGGCCTTGATGTCGTGGATCGAGCAGGGGCCGACCACCACGAACAGGCGATGGTCCTTGCCGTCGAGGATGTTGCGCACCACTTCGCGGCCGGCAGTCACGGTCTGCAGGGCCTTGGCGCTGAGGGGGATTTCCTTCTTGAGCTGATCGGGGGTGATCAAGGTCTCGTTGGAGGCAACGTTAAGGTCATCGATCGGTAAATCAGCCATCGTGTTACTCGTCAGGTCACGGGTGCCGGCCGCCAGCGTTCCCCGTGCGGCCCAGCAGCAGAATATTCGCAGCGGGGAGGCCGAACCTTAGCGCGTTAGCAGGGGCGCGACAATGGGCTGGGGCCCGTCGATACGGGGTTTTTACCCATCTGACGGCATTTGCGGGCAAGCGCCGCGCCTATGGGGAGGATTTGGCCGCGATGGCCGGCACGCGGGTATAGTGGCTGACTCACAATAATGACTCTCGACCAGGAGCACGGCATGGCGTCCCTTGACTCTCGCAGTGGCAATCCCCGCATCGGCATCATCGGCAGCGGCGCAATCGGTGGCTTCTACGGCCTGATGCTGGCCCGTGCCGGCTACGACGTGCACTTCCTGCTGCGCAGCGAATACCAGGCCGTGCGCGAGCAGGGGCTGCGCCTGGACAGCGCGGTGCATGGTCAGGTGCACATGCCGGTGCAGGCATACGCCCGTGCCGCCGACATGCTGCCCTGCGACTGGCTGCTGGTGGGGACCAAGGCCACCAGCAACGCGGAGCTGGCGCCCTTGATCGTCCAGGCAGCGGCGCCCGAGGCCCGGGTGGTGTTGCTGCAGAACGGCCTTGGGGTCGAGGAGCAGTTGCGCCCGGCCTTGCGCCCGGACCTGCACCTGCTCGGCGGCCTGTGCTTCATCTGCGTCAATCGCGAGGGGCCCGGCGAAATCCGCCACCAGTCGCTGGGCGCGGTGAACCTGGGCTATCACAGTGGCCCGGCGCAGGACGGCGGGGCCGCCGTGGTGGAGGAGGGCGCCGGGCTGTTCCGGGCTGCGGGCATCGACTCCCAGGCCATGGCCGACCTCGACCAGGCGCGCTGGCAGAAACTGGTGTGGAACGTGCCCTACAACGGCCTCTCGGTGTTGCTGCAGGCCAGCACCACGCCCTTGATGGGCGATGCCGACAGCCGCGCGCTGATCCAGGCGCTGATGGCCGAAGTGGTGGCGGGCGCCAAGGCCTGTGGCCGCGAGCTGCCGTCGGGTTATGCCGAGCACCTGTTTCGCATCACCGAGAAGATGCCGGACTACTGGCCGAGCATGTACCACGACCATGTGCAGCAGCGGCCGCTGGAGCTGCAAGCGATCTATGCCGAACCCCTGGCCCGCGCCCGCGCGGCCGGTTGCGCGCTGCCGCGCATGGAGGCGTTGTACCAGGCCCTGGCGTTCATCGACCGGCGTAGCCGGCAGGCCTGAAGCCCGCGGCGGCTGTGCGCCGGACGGCCAGGCGACCGGCTATGGCGCTGCTAAGCTCAAGCTTGCTCTGCCGTCGCGGCAGTCGAGGAGGTCGAATGATCCGTTCCATGCTGTTTGCCACTGACCTCGGTGTCTATGCGCCCTTTGTCATGCAGCACGCCCTGGCCCTGGCGCGGACCTTTAACGCAGAGCTGTATGTGATCCACGCCGTGGAGCCCATGGGGCAGTTCGCCGAATCGCTGCTGCAGAGCTACCTCGACGAGCAGACCCTCGATGCGCTGCACAGCGAGGGCGTCAACACGGTCATGGCCAATATCGAGCAGCGGGTGCTGGAGAACTTTCGCGACGAGATGACCGAACCGGCCGACCTGGCATTGATCCGCGCGGTGCGGGTGCGCCAGGGCGACCCGGCCCAGGTGATCCTCGAGCAGGCCCAGCGGTTGTCGGTTGACCTGTTGATCTTCGGTAGCCACAGCGCCGGCGCGGGGGTGGATGTGCCGATCGGCCGCACGGCGGTGCGGCTGCTGCAGCTGTCACCGGTGCCGGTGTACATGGTGCCATTGGCTCACCATCTTGGGCGTAGGAAATCGTGAGCCTCACGGTAGGACTTTTTACAGCTAACGTAACAAAATAGTTCTAGATTTATTTCTCAAGCCACTAATATAGTTATAACTCGTCGCTGCCGGCGCGCCGGTGACCTACCGCCTTTGAGGGAAATCTATGAAGCTTCAGCAACTGCGCTACATCTGGGAAGTGGCGCACCATGACCTCAACGTTTCCGCGACGGCGCAGAGTCTGTACACCTCCCAACCAGGTATCAGCAAGCAGATCCGCCTGCTCGAGGATGAGCTGGGCGTCGAGGTCTTCGCCCGCAGTGGCAAGCACCTGACCCGCGTCACCCCGGCCGGCGAGCGCATCATCAACACCGCCGGCGAGATCCTGCGCAAGGTCGAGAGCATCAAGCAGATCGCCCAGGAATTCTCCAACGAGAAGAAGGGCACCCTGTCGATCGCCACCACCCACACCCAGGCGCGCTACGCGCTGCCGCCGGTGATCAGCAACTTCATCAAGCAGTACCCGGAAGTCGCCCTGCACATGCACCAGGGCTCGCCGATGCAGATCGCCGAGATGGCGGCCGACGGCACCGTCGACTTCGCCATCGCCACCGAGGCGCTGGAGCTGTTCGGCGACTTGATCATGATGCCTTGCTACAAGTGGAACCGCTGCGTGGTGGTGCCCCAGGGCCATCCGCTGACCAAGCTGCCGAAGCTGACCCTGGAAGCGGTGGCCGAGTACCCGATCGTCACCTACGTGTTCGGCTTCACCGGTCGCTCCAAGCTTGACGAGGCGTTCAATCACCGTGGCCTGACGCCGAAGGTGGTGTTCACCGCCGCCGACGCCGACGTGATCAAGACCTATGTGCGTCTGGGTCTGGGCGTGGGCATCGTGGCCAAGATGGCGGTCGACCCGAAGCTCGACAGCGATCTGGTGTGCCTGGACGCCAGCGAGCTGTTCGAGGCCAGCATCACCAAGATCGGCTTCCGTCGCGGCACCTTCCTGCGCGGTTTCATGTGCGACTTCATCGAGAAGTTCGCGCCGCACCTGACCCGTGAGGTGATGGCCAAGGCGATCCAGTGCCATAACAAGCAGGAGCTCGAAGAGCTGTTCGAGGGTGTCGAGCTGCCGGTGCACTGATTTGAAATAGCGGGGCCGCTTTGCGGCCCATCGCGACACAAGGCCGCTCCTACAGGCCCCGGCTATTTCAAGCCTTGGTAATTAGGTTGCCGGCATGCAACCCGCACTCCTTCTGCGTCGACTCTTCCCACCACCAACGCCCTTCGCGCTCGTGCTGGTTCGGCAGCACCGGGCGGGTGCACGGCTCGCAACCGATGCTGATGAAGCCGCGCTCATGCAGGCTGTTGTAGGGCAGCTCGAGCATGCGGATGTAGCCCCAGACTTCCTCGCTGGTCATCTGCGCCAGCGGGTTGAACTTGTACAGGGTGCGCTCCGGGGTGGAGAAGGCGCTGTCGATCTCCAGGGCAGCCACGTGACTGCGGGTACCGGGGCTCTGGTCGCGGCGCTGGCCGGTGGCCCAGGCGCTGACGGTGGCCAGCTTGCGGCGCAGCGGCTCGATCTTGCGGATGCCGCAGCACTCGCCGTGGCCGTCTTTGTAGAAGCTGAACAGGCCTTTTTCCTTGACGAACGGGTCGAGCTTGTCGCGGTCCGGGCTGAGGATCTCGATGGGCAGGTTGTACTGCTCGCGTACCTGGTCGATGAACCGGTAGGTTTCCGGGTGCAGGCGGCCGGTGTCGAGGCTGAACACCTTGACCTGCTTGTTCAGTTTCCAGGCCATGTCCACCAGCACCACATCCTCGGCGCCGCTGAAGGAGATCCACAGGTCGTCGCCAAAATGCTCGAAGGCGAGCTTGAGGATCTCCTGCGGGGACTTGCTGGCATAGGTCGCGGCCAGGGCGGCGACGTCGAAGGGTTGGCTCATCAGGCGGTTTCCATCGGTTGAGTGGCGCTGTGCGCTCGTAGTGGTCAGATGGTAACAAAAAATGGCGGGGCAGACGCCTGGCGATCGCGGGGCAAGCCCGCTCCCACCGAGTCTTACAAGGCCTGCAGCGTTTCCATCAGCACCCGCACCTTGGCGATCGACTCCTCGTACTCGGCCTGCCAGTGCGAGTCGGCCACCACCGCGCCGCCACCCCAGCAACTGACCTGGCCATCCTTGACCAGCAGGCTGCGGATAGCGATGGAGCTGTCCATCTCGCCGCGCACGTCGACATACAGCAGCGAGCCGCAGTACAGCGCCCGGCGCGCCGGCTCCAGCTCGTCGATGATCTGCATGGCGCGGATCTTCGGCGCACCGGTGATCGAGCCGCCGGGGAAGCTGCCGGCGATCAGGTCCAGGGCGTCCTTGCCGGCGGCCAGGCGGCCGACCACGCTGCTGACCAAGTGATGAACGTTGGGGTAGCTCTCCAGGCTGAACAGCTCCGGTACCTTCACCGAGCCGGTCTGGCAGGTGCGGCCGATGTCGTTGCGCAGCAGGTCGACGATCATCAGGTTTTCCGAGCGGTCCTTGGGGCTGGCCAGCAGCTCGGCGGCGTTGCGTGCGTCCTCCACCGGATCGGCGGCGCGCGGGCGGGTGCCCTTGATCGGGCGCGTCTCGACCTCGCCCTGGCTGACACGGATGAAGCGCTCGGGGGAAAAGCTCAGTAGCGCAGTGCCTTCATCCAACTGCTGGTAGCCGGAGAACGGCGTCGGGCAGGCAGCGCGCAGGGCCAGGTAGGCGCGCCATGGGTCGCCCAGGCAGGGGGCGCGAAAGCGCTGGGTAAGGTTGATCTGGTAGCAGTCGCCGGCCTGGATGTAGCGCTGCACCTGGTCGAACGCCGCCCGGTAATGCTCGGGGCGAAGATCGCCGGTCATGGGCGCGAGCAGGCGGAAGTCGCCGGTGTCGCCCGGGGCGCTGGCGTCGAACAGCGCGATGAGCCGTTGCCGCTCGGTCTGGGGCAGGCTCGGGTGAAAGACCAGTTGGCTGCTGCTTAGCCGATGGTCGGACACCAGTGCCCAGGCATACAGCCCCAGCCGGGCATCGGGCAGGCCGAGATCGTCGACCGCGTGTGTCGGCAACTGCTCCAGGCGCCGGCCGAAGTCGTAGCTCAGGTAGCCGATCAGGCCACCGGCGAACGGTAGTTCGATGCCCTCGGGCAGTTGTGCCGTCCCCAGCTCGGCCAAGGCCTGGCGTAGGCGCTGCAGGTAGTCGCGACCGTCCTCCTCGGGATTTGCCTGCAACTGCTGCAAAGGCCAGGCGCTGAGCAGGTCGTAGCGACCGCGTTCGGCACCTGGGCGGGCGCTGTCGAGCAGGATCGCACCGGGCGCGCGGCGCAGGCGTTCGAAGTAGAAGGCGGGGTCGGGCTGGTAAGGCAGGGGGTGGAGCGTACAGGTCGGCATCAGGATGGACGGCGATGAACAAGCGAGGTGGGCGATTGTAGACCCGTGCGGGAAATGCGCCTAGCACTGGCAACGACATTCATCGTCCGGTTCTGCGCAGTCCCCCTGTAGGAGCGGCCTTGTGTCGCGAAAGGGCCGCAAAGCGGCCCCGGCAATCTCTGCATAAACGCTGAAATTCTGGGGCTGCTTTGCAGCCCTTTCGCGACACAAGGCCGCTCCTGCAGGGATTGCGCAGGGCCTGGGCTATAGCGGATTGACGTGCCCGAACAATCCCTGCGAGACCTTCACGCGCTGCTCGGCATCCTCGCTGCGACCTTCCTTGGCCAGCATCTCCAGGTGCGCCTCGATGGCGTGGGTGCGCTGGGTCAGGCCGCAGTCGTTGGCGATCTGGATGTTCAGGCCGGGGCGGGCGTTGAGCTCGAGGATCAGCGGGCCCTTGTCCTGGTCCAGAACCATGTCCACGCCGATGTAGCCCAGGCCGCACAGCTCGTAGCAGCTGGCGGCAAGCTTCATGAAACCGTCCCAGTTCGGCAACTGCACACCGTCCACCGCGTTGGTGGTGTCCGGGTGCTTGCTGATGATCTTGTTCAGCCAGGTGCCGCGCAGGGTGAGGCCGGTGGCCAGGTCAACGCCCACGCCGATGGCGCCCTGGTGCAGGTTGGCCTTGCCGCCAGACTGGCGGGTCGGCAGGCGCAGCATGGCCATCACCGGGTAGCCCATCAGCACGATGATGCGGATGTCCGGCACGCCTTCGTAGCTGATGCTCTTGAAGATCTGGTCCGGGGTGACCCGGTACTCGATCAGCGCGCGGTCGCGGTGCCCGCCCAGCGAGTACAGGCCGGTAAGGATGCTGGAGATCTGGTGCTCGATCTCCTCGTGGCTGATGATCTTGCCGGAGACCGTGCGGTAGCGGTCCTCGAAGCGGTCGGCGATCACCAGGATGCCGTCACCGCCGGCGCCCTGGGCCGGCTTGATGACGAAGTCGCTGCGCCCGCCGATGATCTCGTCGAGTTTCTCGATCTGCTTCTCGGTCTCGATGATGCCGTACATCTCCGGCACATGGATGCCGGCTGCCAGGGCACGCTCCTTGGTGATGATCTTGTCGTCGACGATCGGGTACAGGTGGCGCTTGTTGTACTTCAGCACGTAGTCCGCGTTGCGCCGGTTGATACCCATGATGCCCCGGGCCTCCAGGGCTTTCCACGTCTTGATCAGGCCGAACATCAGGCGTCAGCCTTCTTCAGGAATGCCTTGAAGCGCACGAGCTCGGTCAGGCGGTAGCCGCGATAGCGACCCATCGCCAGCATGAAGCCCACCAGGATCAGCAGTACCGCCGGGAAGGTGAAGACGAAGTACACCGCTTCCGGCACGGTCATCAGCAGGTGCGCGATGGAGGCGGCGAACAGGGTGCCAACGGCCACTTTCATGGCATGGCCACCGCCACGCTCTTCCCAGGTGATCGACAGGCGTTCGATGGTCATGGTCAGGATCACCATCGGGAACAGTGCCACCGACAGGCCGCGCTCCAGGCCCAGCTTGTGGCTGAACAGGCTGATGGCGGCGATCAGCACCACGACGAAGGTCAGCACCACCGACAGGCGCGGCAGCATCTGCAGCTTGAGGTGCTCAAGGTACGAGCGCAGCGATAGGCCCAGGGCGGTGATCACCGTGAACAGGATGATGCCGAAGCCCAGCTGGGTCTCGCGGAAGGCCAGGGCGATCAGCACCGGGGTGAAGGTACCCAGGGTCTGGATGCCGATGAGGTTGCGCAGCACCAGGATCACCAGCACGCCGATCGGGATCATCACCATGATCATGAAGGTCTGCTGGGTCTGCAGCGGCAGGCCGTACAGCGAGTATTCGAGGAAGTCGGCGTCGGTGTTCTCGTCGGTCAGCTTGGCCAGGCGGATGGCGTTCATCTCGCTGTTGTTCATGCTGAAGGTGACGGTGGCCTTCTTGCCGCCATCGACGGTGATCAGGTTGTCGTCACCGGTCCACCACAGCAGGCGGTCGCTGGGCAGGCCCTGCTCGCCGGTCTCCGGGTTGAAGTACAGCCAGTCGTTGCCGTTGAAGCTGCGCAGCCACAGTTCGGGGCTCTGCGGGGTGTCGGCCACCAGGCGGATGGTGTGAACCTTCTCCAGCGGCACGTGGGCGATGGACAGCAGCAGGTCGATGACCTGGGCCTTCTTCAGCGGTGAGTTGTCGCCGGCCAGCAGCAGCTTGGCGTTGTCGTCGTTGACATTGTTGACACGCTTGATGGTCTCGCTGACGAAGGTCTCGACGTCGGCCGAGTGCTGGCGGATCGGTGCCATCAGCGCTTCGGCGGCGATCTTCTCCGGGCCCTCGACGGCCAGGCTGTCGCGGAAGGTCGGGCCCTTGATCTTGGTCTTTTCGTTGCTGTAGCGCTTGGTCAGCACCAGGCGGTAGTAGAGGGTCTGGTTGCCGCTGGCGCGACGGGCCGACCAGGTCACCTTGCGGTTGCCGTCGGCGCGGTTGACGCTGACCCCGTAGTTGTTGGAGATGAAGCTCTCGTTGAGGCTCACGTAGTCACGGTTCAGCGGGGGCACGAACATCTGCACCTTGACCGGGTCCTTGGCGCTGGCGACGAACTCGACCTTGGCGTCGATGTTCCACAGGTCGTCGGTCTCGTCCTCGGTCACCGGGATGCCGAGGGCGAAGATCTGGTAGGCCGTGATCGCGATGCCCAGCAGCACCAGGACGGTGATCAGGACTTTCAGGTGAAGGGTAAGAGAGCGCATCGGAATTACTCTGCTTTGGGAGCTTCGGTGGCGCAGGCAGGTTTGCCGGCCGCGTATTTAAGGCTTGGGTCGACCAGCGCACCGAAGTGCTTGAGGGCCTCGGAACCGATCAGCAGCGGGAACTGGAAGGCGCTGCGGTCGGTGAGGTTGACCTCGATGGTGCGTTGTGTCTGGCCCATGCAGATCTCGAGTTCGATGACCGGGCGGGCAGTGTAGGCCTTGCCCGAGTCGGCATCATAGTCCCCGGCGCGGCGCTTGATCTTGCTGACGCGGGCCAGGGGGCGTTCGATGGGGTGCTTGTGCGCGGCGTCGATGGCCAGGTAGAAGCGCACCCAGCTCTCGCCGTTGCGCTTGAAACGCTTGATGTCGCGGGCGCTGAGCGAGGCGGTCTTGGCGCCGGTGTCGAGCTTGGCCGCCACTTCCAGGTCAAGGTCGCCCAGGCGGGCATATTCGTTCAGGCCGTACACGGTTTTCTCGGCCGCGGGCGCGAGCGCCGGCAGCAGGGTCAGGCAGAGCAGCAATAAAGCGGGTTTGAGTCTCATAATCCTGGCGCGGTGCTGTGCAGGTTTCAGGGCAAGGCGACTGGCCAAGCGTCCTCATTGATCTGTCAACAACATGAAATGATGACAGACACACTATCCATGCTCCCGAAGGAGCGCGGCATTCTATCACGCCGATGTCTTGACGCCAGCGCGCCCGCGATCAGACCCCATGAAGGCGGGGTAAGTTCGTTATTAGACGATTGTCGACAATATTCTTTTTGTCTTTGACTTCATTCCTCTATTTGGCTAGTTTTGGCGTCACTGATTTTGAAGGTGTCGACAATCATGCTGGACACAGCCCCGGCCACCACGCTGCCTCAGGACGAGACCGAGACCCTCTCGGAGCACGTCTTCCGGCGCATCCAGGCCGCCATCGTCAAGGGCGAGATCGCCCCCGGCAGCAAGATCTCCGAGCCGGAGCTGGCGCGCACCTACGGCATCAGCCGCGGCCCGCTGCGCGAGGCGATCCACCGCCTGGAGGGCCAGCGCCTGCTGGTGCGCGTGCCCCATGTCGGCGCCCGGGTGGTGTCGCTCAGCCATGCCGAGTTGATCGAGCTGTACGAAATCCGCGAATCCCTCGAAGGCATGGCCTGCCGCCTGGCCGCCGAACGCATGAGCCAGGCGGCCATCGACGAGCTGCGCCATGTGCTCGACACCCACGAGCGTGACGCCGCGTTCCAGGCCGGCCAGGGCTACTACCAGCAGGAAGGCGACTACGACTTCCACTACCGGATCATCCAGGGCAGCGGCAACCAGACCCTGTACAAGATGCTCTGCGGCGAACTGTACCAACTGGTGCGCATGTACCGCATCCAGTTCTCCAGCACGCCCAACCGCCCGCGCCAGGCCTTCGCCGAGCACCACCGCATCCTCGATGCGATCGAAGCCCGCGACGGCGAACTGGCAGAACTCCTGATGCGCCGCCACATCGGCGCGTCCAAACGCAATATCGAGCGCCACTACCAAGGTGCCGACAACAATAGCCCACGAGGTGAGTCATGACAGTGAAGAGCACGCCCGGCCAGCGTTTCCGTGACGCGGTCGCCGCCGAACATCCGCTGCAGGTGGTCGGGACCATCAACGCCAACCACGCCCTGCTGGCCAAGCGTGCCGGCTTCAAGGCCATCTACCTGTCCGGCGGCGGTGTCGCCGCCGGCTCCCTGGGCCTGCCGGACCTGGGCATCAGCGGCCTGGACGACGTGCTCACCGACGTACGGCGCATCACCGATGTATGCGACCTGCCGCTGCTGGTGGATGTCGACACCGGCTTCGGCGCCTCGGCCTTCAACGTCGCCCGCACCGTCAAGTCGATGAGCAAGTTCGGCGCCGCGGCCATTCATATCGAGGACCAGGTCGGCGCCAAGCGCTGTGGCCATCGCCCAAACAAGGAGATCGTCTCGCAGCAGGAGATGGTCGACCGCATCAAGGCCGCCGTGGATGCCCGCAGCGACGACAGTTTCGTGATCATGGCGCGCACCGACGCGCTGGCGGTGGAAGGCCTGAACGCCGCCCTGGACCGCGCTGCCGCCTGCATCGAGGCCGGCGCCGACATGATCTTCCCGGAAGCCATTACCGAGCTGTCGATGTACAAGACCTTCGCCGACCGGGTGAAGGCGCCGATCCTGGCCAACATCACCGAGTTCGGCGCCACGCCGCTGTACACCACCGAGGAGCTGGCCTCGGTCGACGTGTCGCTGGTGCTCTACCCGCTGTCGGCTTTCCGCGCCATGAACAAGGCGGCCGAGAACGTCTACACCGCACTGCGCCGTGACGGCACGCAGAAGAACGTGATCGACACCATGCAGACCCGCATGGAGCTCTACGATGCCATCGGCTACCACGCCTTCGAGCAGAGCCTCGATGCGCTGTTCGCGCAGAAGAAGGGATGATTCAAGCGCACGTCGCCCTGTAGGAGCCGGCTTGCCGGCGAACAGGCCCGATACCCGATTAGCCAGAAAAGACTTCGATAACAAATTCAAGAAAGGAGAAACACCATGGCCGAAGCAAAAGTACTCAGTGGCGCTGGCCTGCGTGGCCAGGTGGCCGGCCAGACCGCGCTGTCGACCGTCGGCCAGGCCGGGGCCGGCCTGACCTACCGCGGCTATGATGTGCGCGACTTGGCCGCCGGCGCCGAGTTCGAGGAAGTCGCCTACCTGCTGCTGTACGGCGAGCTGCCGAGCAAGGCGGAGCTTGCCGACTACAAGCGCAAGCTCAAGGGGCTGCGTGACCTGCCGCAAGCGCTGAAGGAAGTGCTCGAGCGCATCCCGCGCGATGCCCACCCGATGGACGTGATGCGCACCGGCTGCTCGGTGCTCGGCACCCTGGAGCCGGAACTGACCTTCGACGCCCAGCGTGAGAAGACCGATCGCCTGCTGGCGCTGTTCCCGGCGGTGATGTGCTACTGGTACCGCTTCACCCACCACGGCGTGCGCATCGACTGCACCAGCGACGAGGACACCCTCGGCGGCCACTTCCTGCACCTGCTGCATGGCAAGAAGCCGAGCGCGCTGCACGTCAAGGTGATGAACGTCTCGCTGATCCTCTACGCCGAGCACGAGTTCAACGCCTCGACCTTCACCGCCCGGGTCTGCGCCTCGACCCTGTCCGACCTGTACTCCTGCGTGACCGCGGCCATCGGCTCGTTGCGCGGCCCGCTGCACGGCGGCGCCAACGAAGCGGCGATGGAGCTGATCGAACGCTTCCAGACTCCGCAGGAAGCCACTGCCGAGCTGCTGCGCATGCTCGAGCGCAAGGACAAGATCATGGGCTTCGGCCACGCCATCTATAAAGAGTCCGATCCGCGCAACGAGGTGATCAAGGGCTGGGCCAAGCAACTCGCCGATGAAGTCGGCGACAAGGTCCTGTACCCGGTTTCCGAGGCCATCGACAAGACCATGTGGGAGCAGAAGCGCCTGTTCCCCAACGCCGACTTCTACCATGCCTCGGCGTACCACTTCATGGGCATCCCGACCAAGCTGTTCACCCCGATCTTCGTCTGCTCGCGCCTGACTGGTTGGGCCGCGCACGTGTTCGAACAGCGCGCCAACAACCGCATCATCCGCCCGAGCGCCGAGTACGTCGGCGTCGAGCAACGCCAGTTCGTGCCGATCGAGCAGCGTTGACTGATAGAGCGCTGGGGCTGCTGTGCAGCCCTATCGCGACACAAGGCCGCTCCCACAGGTGCGGCGCAGTCCCTGTAGGAGCGGCCTTGTGTCGCGAAAGGGGCGCGCAGCGCCCCCCAAGGCCAGACCTGCCTACTGAACACCGTGACCGAGCCCGATAACGATATGAACACCGCATTCCGCAAGAACCTGCCAGGCACCGCCCTGGACTACTTCGACGCCCGTGCCGCGGTCGAGGCGATCAAGCCCGGCGCCTACGACGGCCTGCCGTACACCTCCCGCGTGCTGGCCGAGAACCTGGTGCGCCGCTGTGATCCGGCCACGCTCAACGCCTCGCTGGAACAGCTGATCGAGCGCAAGCGCGACCTCGACTTCCCCTGGTTCCCCGCCCGCGTGGTCTGCCACGACATCCTCGGCCAGACCGCCCTGGTCGACCTGGCCGGCCTGCGCGATGCCATTGCAGATAAAGGCGGCGACCCGGCCCAGGTCAACCCGGTGGTGCCGGTGCAGCTGATCGTCGACCACTCGCTGGCCGTGGAGTGCGGCGGCTTCGACCCGCAGGCGTTCGAGAAGAACCGTGCCATCGAGGATCGCCGCAACGAAGACCGTTTCCACTTCATCAACTGGACCAAGCAGGCTTTCAAGAACGTCGACGTGATCCAGCCGGGCAACGGCATCATGCACCAGATCAACCTGGAGAAGATGTCGCCGGTGGTCCACAACGATCGCGGCGTGGCCTACCCGGACACCTGTGTCGGCACCGACAGCCACACCCCGCACGTGGATGCCCTGGGTGTGATCGCCATTGGCGTCGGCGGCCTGGAGGCCGAGAACGTGATGCTCGGCCGCGCCTCGTGGATGCGCCTGCCGGAGATCGTCGGCGTCGAGCTGACCGGTCGCCTGGCGCCGAACATCACCGCCACCGACCTGGTGCTGGCGCTCACCGAGTTCCTGCGCAAGCAGAAGGTGGTAGGCGCCTACCTGGAGTTCCACGGCGCCGGCGCCAGCGCGCTGACCCTGGGCGACCGCGCCACCATCTCCAACATGGCCCCGGAATACGGCGCCACCGCGGCGATGTTCGCCATCGACCAGCAGACCATCGACTACCTCAAGCTCACCGGCCGCGATGACCAGCAAGTGCAGCTGGTGGAAACCTATGCCAAGGCCACCGGCCTGTGGGCCGACAGCCTGGCCAAGGCCGAGTACGAGCGCGCCCTGAGCTTCGACCTGTCGAGCGTGGTGCGCAACATGGCCGGCCCGTCCAACCCGCACGCCCGCGTGGCCACCAGCGACCTGGCGGCCAAGGGCATCGCCGGCCAATGGGAAGAAGTGCCTGGGCAGATGCCCGATGGCGCGGTGATCATCGCCGCCATCACCAGTTGCACCAACACCAGCAACCCGCGCAACGTGATCGCCGCCGGCCTGCTGGCGCGCAACGCCAACAAGCTCGGCCTGGTCCGCAAACCATGGGTCAAGTCGTCGCTGGCGCCGGGCTCCAAGGCCGTGCAGTTGTACCTCAAGGAAGCAGGGCTGGAGCAGGAACTGGAGCAGCTGGGCTTCGGCATCGTCGCCTTCGCCTGCACCACCTGCAACGGCATGTCCGGCGCGCTGGACCCGGTGATCCAGCAGGAAATCATCGACCGCGACCTGTACGCCACCGCCGTGCTGTCGGGCAACCGTAACTTCGACGGGCGCATCCACCCGTACGCCAAGCAGGCGTTCCTGGCTTCGCCGCCGCTGGTGGTGGCCTACGCCATCGCCGGCACCATCCGCTTCGATATCGAGAAGGATGTGCTGGGCGTGGTCGACGGCAAGGAGATTCGCCTGAAGGACATCTGGCCGAGCGATGAAGAGATCGACGCCGTGGTGCGCGCCTCGGTCAAGCCTGAGCAGTTCCGCCAGGTGTACATCCCGATGTTCACCATCGAGGAAGACAAGGGGCCGAAAGTCGCGCCGCTGTATGAATGGCGCCCGATGAGCACCTACATCCGCCGTCCGCCGTATTGGGAAGGCGCCCTGGCCGGTGAGCGTACCCTGCGTGGCATGCGCCCGCTGGCGGTGCTGCCGGACAACATCACCACCGACCACCTGTCACCGTCCAATGCCATCATGCTCGACAGCGCCGCCGGCGAGTACCTGGCGAAGATGGGCCTGCCGGAGGAGGACTTCAACTCCTACGCCACCCACCGCGGTGACCACCTGACCGCCCAGCGCGCCACCTTCGCCAACCCCAAGCTGTTCAACGAAATGGTGCGCAAGGACGACGGCAGCGTGAAGCAGGGTTCGCTGGCGCGCCTCGAGCCGGAAGGCAAGGTGACCCGCATGTGGGAGGCCATCGAGACCTACATGGAGCGCAAGCAGCCGCTGATTATCATCGCCGGTGCCGACTACGGCCAGGGCTCGTCCCGTGACTGGGCGGCCAAGGGCGTGCGTCTGGCAGGTGTCGAGGCCATCGTCGCCGAAGGCTTCGAGCGTATCCACCGCACCAACCTGGTGGGCATGGGCGTGCTGCCGCTGGAGTTCAAGCCGGGCACCGACCGCAAGACCCTGGGCCTGGACGGCAGCGAGACCTACGATGTGCTCGGCGAGCGCACGCCACGGGCGACGCTGACCCTGGTGGTGACGCGGCGCAATGGCGAGCGTGTCGAGGTGCCGGTGACCTGTCGCCTGGATACCGCCGAAGAGGTATCGATCTACGAGGCGGGTGGGGTGTTGCAGCGCTTTGCCCAGGACTTCCTGGAGGGGGCGGCCTGAGCATGAAACGGGGGCCGCTTTGCGGCCCTTTCGCGACACATGGCCGCTCCCACAACGAGCGGCGCAGTACCTGTGGGAGCGGCCTTGTGTCGCGAAAGGGCAGCAGGGCAGCCCCAGGGTACTTCACCGGACTATCAGGATGCCCAAGACAATGGCTCACGTACCCCAGATCAAAATTCCCGCCACCTATATCCGCGGCGGCACCAGCAAAGGCGTGTTCTTCCGCCTCCAGGACCTGCCCGAGCAGACGCAGATTCCTGGTCCTGCCCGCGACGCCCTGCTGCTGCGGGTGATCGGCAGCCCCGACCCGTACGGCAAGCAGATCGACGGCATGGGCGGCGCCACCTCCAGCACCAGCAAGACGGTGATCCTGTCCAAGAGCATCAAGCCCGACCACGACGTCGACTACCTGTTCGGCCAGGTGTCGATCGACAAGGCCTTCGTCGACTGGAGCGGCAACTGCGGCAACCTGTCCGCCGCGGTCGGCTCGTTCGCCATCAGCAGCGGGCTGGTCGATGCCAGTCGGATTCCGCGCAATGGTATCGCCACCGTGCGGATCTGGCAGGCCAATATCGGCAAGACCATCATCGCCCATGTGCCGATCACCGAAGGCGAGGTGCAGGAAACCGGCGATTTCGAGCTCGATGGCGTGACCTTCCCGGCCGCCGAGGTGCAGCTGGAATTCCTTGATCCGGCCGCCGACGAGGACGGTGACGGCGGGGCGATGTTCCCTACCGGCAACCTGGTCGACGACCTCGAGGTGCCGGGTGTCGGCACCTTCAAGGCGACCCTGATCAACGCCGGCATACCGACCATCTTCGTCAATGCCGCCGATATCGGCTATACCGGAACCGAGCTGCAGGACGCGATCAACGGCGATGCCGCGGCATTGCAGCGTTTCGAGATCATCCGTGCCCATGGCGCGGTGCGCATGGGGCTGATCGAGCACATCGACCAGGCCGCCGGGCGCCAGCACACGCCGAAGGTCGCGTTCGTCGCGGCGCCGACCGGCTATACCTCCTCCAGTGGCAAGGTTGTCGCAGCCGAGGACGTCGACCTGCTGGTGCGTGCGTTGTCGATGGGCAAGCTGCACCACGCGATGATGGGCACCGCGGCGGTCGCCATCGGCACCGCCGCAGCGATCCCGGGGACGCTGGTCAACCTTGCCGCCGGTGGCGGTGAACGCAGTGCCGTGCGTTTCGGTCATCCGTCCGGGACGTTGCGGGTCGGGGCCGAGGCGCGTCAGGTGGATGGGCAGTGGACCGTGACCAAGGCAATCATGAGCCGAAGCGCTCGGGTGCTGATGGAGGGCTGGGTGCGCGTGCCCGGTGATAGTTTCTAAGGCATCTAGCGTTCGGCTTTCGTTGGTTGGGGCCGCAAAGCGGCCCCGGCAATCCAGAAGGGAGCTGTATATGAGCGCAAACGTAGACCTCAACACCCGCCCCGACTACGACCAGGTCCTGCAGACCCTCGCCGACTACGTGCTTGGCTACCGCGTCGATTGCGCCGAAGCCCTGAACACCGCCCGCTATTGCCTGATGGACACCCTGGGCTGCGGCCTGCTGGCCCTGCGCTTTCCTGAATGCACCAAGCACCTAGGCCCGCTGGTCGAGGGCACCCTTGTCCCCCATGGCGCCCGCGTGCCTGGTACCAGCTATCGCCTCGATCCGGTCAAGGCCGCCTGGGACATTGGCTGCATCGTCCGCTGGCTGGACTACAACGACACCTGGCTGGCGGCGGAGTGGGGCCACCCCTCGGACAACCTCGGCGGCATCCTGGCGGTCACCGACCACCTCTCGCAAAAGCGTGTGGCCAATGGCGAGGCGCCCCTGGTCATGCGCGAGGTACTCGATGCCATGGTCATGGCCCACGAGATCCAGGGCGTGCTGGCGCTGGAGAATTCGTTCAACCGGGTCGGCCTGGATCATGTGCTGCTGGTCAAGGTCGCCTCCGCGGCGGTCTGCGCCAGGCTCATGGGCGCCAATCGCGAGCAGTTGCTGTCGGCGCTGTCCCACGCCTTCGTCGATGGTCAGGCCCTGCGCACCTACCGTCACGCGCCCAACGCCGGGTCGCGCAAGTCGTGGGCGGCGGGGGATGCCTCCAGTCGCGGCGTGCGCCTGGCCGATATTGCCCTGCGTGGCGAGATGGGCGTGCCCGGTGCGCTGACCGCCAGACAGTGGGGCTTCTACGATGTGTCGTTCAGCCACACCAACAAGGACTTGGCGCTCAAGCCCGAGCCGCTGCGTGAACTGCGCCTGCCGCAGCCGTTGGGCAGCTACGTGATGGAAAACGTGCTGTTCAAGATCAGTTTCCCCGCCGAGTTCCACGCCCAGACCGCCTGCGAGGCTGCAGTGACCCTGCACCCGCAGGTGCGCAACCGCCTGCACGAGATCGACCGGATCGTCATCACCACCCATGAGTCGGCGATCCGCATCATTTCCAAGGAGGGGCCGCTGGCCAACGCCGCCGACCGCGACCACTGCCTGCAGTACATGACCGCCGTGCCGCTGATCTTCGGTGACCTGGTGGCGGAGCACTACGAGGATGCCTTCCACGCCGCGCACCCGAGCATCGACCGCCTGCGCGAGAAGATGGTGATCGTCGAGGAGCCGCGCTTCACTCGCGAGTACCTGGAGCCCGACAAGCGCTCCATCGCCAATGGCGTGCAAGTGTTCTTCAGGGATGGCTCGCACACGCCGCAGGTGGTGGTGGAGTACCCGATCGGGCATCGGCGGCGGCGGGAGGAGGGGATGCCGTTGCTCGAGGCCAAGTTCCGCGAGAACCTGGCGACGCGGTTCGCGCGGCAGCGCTGTGAGGCGATCCTGGACGTGTGCAAGGATCAGCAGGCGCTGGAGGTGATGCCGGTGCACAGGTTCGTTGATCTGTTCGTGATCTGACGACAATCGCGGGGCAAGCCCGCTCCCGCGTGGGGAAATTCATGTTGACGCGGGAGCGGGCTTGCCCCGCGACAGGATCGTAAATCCAACAAAAAAGCCCCGGTATCGCTACCGGGGCTTTCTTCTACAACGTCCTGCTCAGCTTACGCCTGAACCACCGGGATCTTGGCGTTGGCCGCCGCTTCGCGGAACTCGGCGATCTGGTCGAAGCTCAGGTAGCGGTAGACGTCGGCAGCCATGCTGTCGATGTCTTTCGCGTACTGCATGTACTCCTCGACGGTCGGCAGCTTGCCGATGATCGAAGCGACAGCAGCCAGCTCGGCCGAGGCCAGGTACACGTTGGTGGCGTCGCCCAGACGGTTCGGGAAGTTACGGGTCGAGGTGGAGACCACGGTCGAACCGGTCTGCACACGTGCCTGGTTACCCATGCACAGCGAGCAGCCTGGCATTTCCATGCGCGCGCCAGCCTTGCCGTAGATGCCGTAGTAGCCTTCTTCGGTCAGCTGGTGGGCGTCCATCTTGGTTGGCGGAGCCAGCCACAGACGGGTCGGAATACCGCCCTTGACCTTGTCCAGCAGCTTGCCGGCAGCGCGGAAGTGACCGATGTTGGTCATGCACGAGCCGATGAACACTTCGTCGATCTTCTCGCCTTGTACCGAGGACAGCAGGCGGGCATCGTCCGGGTCGTTCGGCGCGCAGAGCACAGGCTCCTTGACGTCGGCCAGGTCGATCTCGATGATTTCGGCGTACTCGGCGTCGGCGTCGGCCGACAGCAGCTCAGGCTTGGCCAGCCAGGCTTCCATGGCCTGGGCGCGGCGCTCCAGGGTGCGGGCATCGCCGTAGCCTTCGCCGATCATCCAGCGCAGCAGGGTGATGTTGGACTGCAGGTACTCGGCGATGGCCTTCTCTGGCAGCTTGATGGTGCAACCGGCGGCGGAACGTTCGGCCGAGGCGTCGGACAGCTCGAAGGCTTGCTCGACGGTCAGCTCGTTCAGGCCTTCGATCTCGAGGATGCGGCCGGAGAAGATGTTCTTCTTGCCTTTCTTCTCGACGGTCAGCAGGCCCTTCTGGATGGCGTAGTAAGGGATCGCGTGGACCAGGTCACGCAGGGTGATGCCTGGCTGCAGTTTGCCCTTGAAGCGCACCAGCACGGATTCTGGCATGTCCAGCGGCATGACGCCGGTGGCGGCGGCGAAGGCCACCAGGCCGGAACCTGCCGGGAACGAGATGCCGATCGGGAAGCGGGTGTGCGAGTCGCCACCGGTACCCACGGTGTCAGGCATCAGCATGCGGTTCAGCCAGCTGTGGATGATGCCGTCGCCCGGGCGCAGCGACACGCCGCCACGGGTGCGGATGAAGTCTGGCAGGGTGTGGTGGGTGGTGACGTCGATCGGCTTCGGATAGGCCGCGGTGTGGCAGAACGACTGCATCACCAGGTCGGCGGAGAAGCCCAGGCACGCCAGGTCTTTCAGCTCGTCGCGGGTCATCGGGCCCGTGGTGTCCTGGGAACCGACGGTGGTCATCTTCGGCTCGCAGTAGGCACCTGGACGCACGCCCTGGCCTTCCGGCAGGCCGCAGGCGCGACCAACCATCTTCTGCGCCAGGGTGAAGCCCTTGGTCGAAGCGGCTGGCTGCTCGGGTTTCTTGAACAGGTCCGATGGGGCCTGGCCCAGTTCGGCGCGGGCCTTCTCGGTCAGGCCACGGCCGACGATCAGCGGGATACGGCCGCCGGCGCGGACTTCGTCGAGCAGTACTTCGGTCTTCAGCTCGAAGTGGGTGACCAGTTCGTCGCTGCCGTGGCGGCGCACTTCACCTTTGAACGGGTAGACGTCGATGACGTCGCCCATGGCCAGGTTGGTGCAGTCGAACTCGATCGGCAGGGCGCCGGCGTCTTCCATGGTGTTGTAGAAGATCGGGGCGATCTTGGTGCCGAAGCAGAAACCACCGGCGCGCTTGTTCGGCACGTACGGAATGTCGTCGCCGAAGAACCACAGCACCGAGTTGGTGGCGGATTTGCGCGAGGAGCCGGTGCCGACCACGTCACCGACGTAGGCAACCGGGAAGCCTTTGGCTTTCATGGCTTCGATCTGGGCCAGCGGGCCGACCGAACCTGGCTGCGAAGGCTCGATGCCGTCGCGGGCCATCTTCAGCATGGCCAGGGCGTGCAGCGGGATGTCAGGGCGCGACCAGGCGTCCGGAGCAGGGGACAGGTCGTCGGTGTTGGTTTCGCCAGGCACCTTGAACACGGTCAGGGTGTACTTGTCGGCGATCGCCGGACGGCTGGTGAACCACTCGCCGGCAGCCCAGGATTCCAGCACGGCCTTGGCGTGGGCGTTGCCCGCCTTGGCTTTTTCGGCCACATCGTGGAAGGCGTCGAACATCAGCAGGGTGTGCTTGAGCTGTTCGGCCGCGACGGCGCCCAGTTCGGCGTCGTCCAGCAGCGCGACCAGCGTCTCGATGTTGTAGCCGCCCTGCATGGTGCCCAGCAGCTCGGTGGCGTGCTTGCGGTCGATCAGCGGGGATTTGGCTTCACCCTTGGCGACGGCGGAGAGGAACGCGGCCTTGACGTAGGCGGCTTCGTCCACTCCTGGCGGAACGCGGTTGGTGATCAGGTCTACGAGGAAGGCTTCTTCGCCGGCCGGCGGGTTTTTCAGCAGCTCGACCAGGCCTGCAGTTTGTTCGGCGTTCAGCGGCTGGGGCACGATACCCAGAGCGGCACGCTCTTCGATGTGTTTGCGGTAGGCTTCAAGCACAGTTATTACCCTCATCAGTGGTCCCTAAAGGGAGTCCGGGACGCTCATCCAGCATTCCCATGCACCCATGCGCTCAAGACGGCTTTTTGGGCCGGCAAGCCAGGGTCGCAGAGAATCCTTACAGAAGCTGCTTTCAAAGTTTTACGCCTGTAGAACGGAAGGCTGATGAGGGGTTGGCCATGGCCATGCACGCTTGCATGGACAGGGCCAACGCCGTTCTACCGGATTAACTGTGCTCGTGACGCTTTGAAAACAGCTTCCAACGGACATTGTTGCCTTGAAAAGGCGGGATGATTCTACGGCAAAAATAAGCCGAAAGTAAGGCGGCGTAGATGACTTTAACGGGTGACCCTGGTTAGACAAAGGGCTAACATGAACCGGTGTTCCACCGCCAAGCTGTTGTTTCTACATGTCCAACCAATCCATCAAGACCCCTTGCGTCGGCCTGTGCTCCACGGTCTACGGCGACCTGGTGTGCCGCGGCTGCAAGCGCTTTCACCACGAAGTGATCCACTGGAACGGCTACGACGACGAGCAGAAGCGCGCGGTGTGGCTGCGCCTGGAGCAACTGCTGGTGCAGGTGATGATGGCCAAGCTGGAAGTGTTCGACAAAGCGCTGCTGCGCCAGCAGCTGGAGCAGCGCTCGGTCCGCTTCGTCGCGCACCAGTCCGAGTATTGCTGGGCGTATCAGCTGATCGCCCGTGGGGCGCGGATGATCCGTGACCTGGAGGCGTACGGGATGGCGCTGCTGCCGGAGTTTCGCGACTGGGAACTGCCGCAGTTGCGCGATGCCATCGACCGGGAGTTTTTCCTGTTGTCGGAGGCGCATTACCAGCGCTATATCGCGCCGAGCTTTTTGCGAGACGCCCTGGACCGCGGGCAGGGCTGAAGCTCTGGGGTAACGGTGCTGGCCTCTTCGCGGGATTACCCGCGAAAAGGTCGGTGCAGATCAGTCGCCGGTGTACTCGCACCCGCTGGTGCAGGTCTCATGGATCCGCACCTTCGACAGCTCCGGCAGCAGCGGCTTGACCTGGTCCCAGATCCACTTGGCGATCACTTCGCTGGTGGGGTTTTCCAGGCCTGGAATATCGTTCAGGTAGTTGTGGTCCAACTGCTCGTAGATCGGCTTGAAGATCGCCTTGATCTCGGAGAAATCGCGGATCCAGCCGGTGTGCGGATCGAGCGGGCCGGTCAGGTGCAGGGCAACCTTGAACGAGTGGCCATGCAGGCGACCGCACTTGTGGCCGGCAGGGACGTTGGGCAGGCGGTGAGCCGATTCGAAGGTAAATTCCTTAAAGATTTCCACGCTGGCATAACTCTGTGTGAATCAACGATGCGCGCAGTCTACCAGCATGCCCGCTACAAGGCTTGCAACCGATCCTGCAACCGCCCGGTGGCGATCAGTTCCAGCAGTTCGTCGCCCAGGCGCCGGCTTTCGGCCATGGCCTGGTACCAGTAGCGCCTGCGGCCCGACGCATCGCCCATGAAACGCTTGAAGTCGTTGCGGTCTGGCAGCTTGCCGTAGGGGAGGGCGGCCAGGTACTGCGGTGACGGGGTCATCAGCAGCACGTTCTGCAGGCGCGTGGCGTCGCCTTTGCGCCAGGGCAGGGCCTTGTCGAACCAGCCGGGCACCACCTTGTCGGTGAAGTGCGGGTAGAGCACCAGGTCGTCGCCCTGGTAGGGCAGGTCCAGGTGATAGTCGAGCAGGCCGCCGTCGCGGTAGGTGCCGGCCCCGGCGCCGGGGATGTCGCGCACGCCTTCCATGACCATGGGGATCGAGCCCGAGGCGAGCAGGGCGTGGCGCAGGTTGGCCAGGTCCAGCGGCAGGCTGCGCGACGGGAAGTCGGTCAGTGGCTCCAGCGGCGGCGCGGCGCGTTGGTCGTGGAGGATGACCCGCTCGAAATGCCGGCCCAGGCGCGCGCGTCCCAGCAGGTTGCTGGCGATCACCGAGGACAGGCCCATGCCCAGACGGCCGCGGTGGTCGTGGGCGAGCTGGCCATGGCTCTTCACCACCAGGATGTTCAGGCGGTAGTGCGGGTTGGCCAGGACCTGCCCGTCGCGGCCTTGCAGCAGGTCGTCGAGCATGCGCTGGCAGCTCTGGCTGATCTCTTTGGGTGTCACGCCCTTGGCGAAGTCCTGCTCGGTGTACAGCTCGCCCAGGCGGCGGATGCCGGCGACCGGATCGTCGAGGCAGGCGCTGGCGAAGCGCCAGGCACCGATCGAGGCGCCGATCAGCGCACGCTGGCGCGGCGCGCTGGTCAGCCATTCACCGAACAACGCCAGGTCCAGGCCCTGGATCCCCAGCGGCTTGGGGCCACCGGCGGCGCCCGGCAACACACCGACATCTTCGGCCCGCAGGCCGCGTTCGCGGATCTGCCGCAGGGCACGCTGGCCGGCCTTGAATGTCAGGGCGGGGTACTTGATGTGAATCGCGCTCATGGCGGGGTCTCGGGTGGGGCAGGCGGGCAGTATAGGGGATTTGGCGGCCTTGCCGAGGTGCTCCTGCAAGGGGCTGCGCATGGGCATCAAGAGCTGCGCTATCATGCGGCCAGCTGTTTTCAGGTTGAGTTAAGGGCCGGTGGTTAATCTTAACCCCGTAGACAAATTACACATCTCGCTGGAGAGAACCTCATGAAAACTTTGACTGCCATTGTTACTGCCGCCGCCCTGACACTTGGCGCCAGTGTTGCCCTGGCCGATGTGCCGGCTCACGAGATCAGTGCCCTGGAAAAGGCGGGTACCGTTCAGTCGCTGCAAAAAATCGCAGACATCGCCAAGGCCAAACACCCAGACGCCACAATCACGGATTCCGAGCTGGAAAACACCTATGGCCGCTACGTGCTCAAGGTCGAGCTGCGTGATGCGCAGAAGGCAGAGTGGGACGTGGACGTCGATGCCAAGACCGGTGAAGTGCTGCGAGACGCCCGGGACAACTGATGAGCGATCTACCGCGAACGACGCGCTATCTTGCCTTCGCATTGATGACCGTCTGCTCGCTGGCCGCCGCGCGCGACCTGGATCAGGATGAAGCCCTGGCGCTTCGGCAACAGGGCATCATCCTGCCGCTCGAGCAACTGCTCGAGTCCGCCCTGGGGCGTTACCCCGGGGCGCGGCTGCTGGAGGCGGAGCTGGAAGAAAAGCACGAGCGCTACGAGTACGAGGTCGAACTGCTGACCCCGGCCGGCGTGGTACGCGAGATCAAGCTCGATGCCCGCACCGGCGAGTTGCTCAAAGACGAGGAAGACGACTGAGATGCGCCTGTTGCTTGTCGAGGACAATGTCCCCCTGGCCGATGAACTGACCGCCGCCCTGCAACGCCAGGGCTACGCCGTGGACTGGCTGGCCGATGGCCGCGACGCGGTGTACCAGGGCCAGAGCGAACCCTATGACCTGATCATCCTCGACCTCGGCCTGCCCGGTCTGCCGGGGCTCGAGGTGCTGGCGCAGTGGCGGGCGGGCGGCTTGGCCACTCCGGTGCTGATCCTCACCGCCCGCGGTTCCTGGGCCGAGCGGATCGAGGGGCTCAAGGCTGGCGCCGACGATTACCTGAGCAAGCCCTTCCACCCCGAGGAGCTGCAACTGCGCATCCAGGCCCTGCTGCGCCGGGCCAAGGGGGTGGCCAACCAGCCGAAGCTGGAAGCGGCCGGCCTGCACCTGGACGAATCGCGCCAGTGCGTGAGCCGCGAAGGCGTCGATGTCCAGCTCACCGCCGCCGAGTTCCGCCTGCTGCGCTACTTCATGCTGCACCCGGGGCAGGTGCTGTCCAAGAGCCACCTGGCCGAGCACTTGTATGACGGTGAAACCGAGCGCGATTCCAATGTGCTGGAAGTTCACGTCAACCATCTGCGGCGCAAGCTTGGGCGCAGCGTGATCGAGACCCGTCGCGGTCAGGGCTACGTGTACGCCGGGAGCACCGCGTGAAGTCGATCCAGGCGCGCCTGAGCCTGGGCCTGGTGGCGGTGCTGGTGGTGGTGGGGCTGGTCCTGGCGCAGTTGACCCTGTGGCTGTTCGAAGCCGGCCTGCAGCGCTACCTGGAAGCCGGCCTGCGCAAGGAAAGCGAGAACCTGCTGGTGGCGCTGGTGCGCGGCCCGTCCGGTTTGCAACTGGACGAGCGACGGCTGTCGGCGGCCTACCAGCAGCCATTCTCGGGCTACTACTTTCGCATCGATTTCGACCAGGGCACCTGGCGCTCGCGTTCGTTGTGGGACATGGACATGCCCAAGCCCGGCAAGCCGGGGCTGGACGATGGTCACGAGCTGGGGCCCGAGGGCCAGCAGCTGCTGGCCTATCGCGGCGATTACCGGCGTTTGGGGCAGGACATCTCGATCAGCGTGGCCCAGGACTATTCGCCGGTGCGCGAGGGCTTTCGGCGCATGCAGCAGATCGGCCTGGGCCTGGGCCTGGTGGCGCTGCTGCTGGTGCTGGTGCTGCAGCGCATCACCGTGACCCGTTCGCTGCGTCCACTGGAACGGGCGCGTCAGCAGATCGCCCAGTTGCAGCAGGGCCAGCGCTCGCAACTGGACGCCGAGGTGCCCAGCGAGCTGCAACCGCTGGTGGACCAGATCAACCACCTGCTGGCCCACACCGAGGACAGTTTGCGCCGCTCGCGCAATGCCCTGGGCAACCTCGGCCATGCCTTGAAGACACCGTTGGCGGTCCTGCTCAGCCTGGCCGCCAGCGAGCGCCTCCAAGGATTGCCTGAGGTACGTGCGCAGATGCGCGAGCAACTCGAGCAGATCCAGCAGCGCCTGGCCCGCGAGCTCAACCGCGCGCGCCTGGCCGGCGATGCGCTGCCGGGGGCGCAGTTCGACTGCGACGCTGAGTTGCCCGGGCTGCTGGCGACGCTGGGCATGATCCATGGCGAGGGCCTGCTGCTCGAGCGCGATGTACCGCCCGGGTTGTTGTTGCCTTGGGACCGCGAAGACCTGCTGGAACTGCTCGGCAACCTGCTGGACAACGCCTGCAAATGGGCCGACAGCGAGGTGCGCCTGGGTATCGCGCCGACCGCCGAGGGTTACCGGCTGTGGGTGGACGACGATGGCCCGGGCATCCCCGAGACGCAGCGCCTGCAGGTGCTTGAACGCGGTTCGCGGCTGGACGAGCAGGTCGATGGCCATGGCCTGGGGCTGGGCATCGTGCGCGATATCGTCGAGGCCTGGGGCGGGCGGATTGCGCTGCTGGAAAGCCCCCAGGGCGGGTTGCGGGTCAGCATTGACCTGCCGCGCAAGGGGCGTTGATCGGCGAGGCCGTTCCCACAGGGATGGCGTATGCCTTGAAGAAAGGCGGATCAACCCTGCAAAAAAATTGCAGTACAGCCGCAGTTTTTTGAATTGGCCCATGGTCACCCGCGCCCGGCACAATCATTCCCCACGAAACCCTGCGGTTTCCATCTCTCCATGGACGGAGCCCCTTGCGCGATTGCACTGCGCAACACAGGGCCCAGGCCGGTCGCGCTGGGCTTTCTTTTTTCGCACAAGAACACGATCCGAATACCTCGATGCCTGCCTCGCGTCCCCAATCCCGCTTGCAGCGCCTGCTCCCGGCGCCCCTGAACATTCCTCGCAAAGAGTGGTTGCGCGCTGGCTTCGGCGCGCTGCTGGGCCTGTTTCTCGCCGGCTACTTGTGCAGCCTGGCCTACGGCCCGTCCATCGCCCTGCACCTGCTCGGGCCGCTGGCGGCCTCGGCGGTGCTGGTGTTCGCCGTGCACTCCGGGCCCCTGGCCCAGCCCTGGCCGGTGCTGGGCAGTTATGCCCTGGCTGGCGTGGTGGGCCTGGCCATGCGCCACGGTTTCGGTGATGGCCTGTGGGTGGCGGCGGCGGCGCTGGGTGTCGCGATCCTGGCGATGTGCCTGCTGCGCTGCCTGCACCCGCCTGGTGGCGGCGTGGCGGTGAGCGCGGTGCTGGCCGATCCGGGCCTTGTGGCCATGGGGGACCATCTGCTCGAACCGGTGCTGCTCAACGCGCTGGTGCTGGTGGCGGTGGCGGTGCTATACAACCGCCTGACCGGCGTGCGCTATCCCAAGAATGCGGCGCCGCGCAAGGACCCGCACCATACCCACGATCCCCTGCCGGGCGAGCGGGTCGGTATCCGGGGCGAAGACCTAGACCAGGCCCTGGCAGAGATTGGCGAGTTCGTCGATGTCACCCGCGATGAGCTGGAACGCATCATCCTGGCCACCGAGCAGCATGCCCTGCAGCGCAGCCTGGGCGGCATCACCGCGTGCTTGGTGATGTCCCGCGATATTCAGGCCGCCACTCCGGCCACCACCTTGGAGCAGGCTTGGCGGATGCTGGCCGATCACCACCTGAAGACCTTGCCGGTGCTGGAAGATGGCCACCTGGTCGGCATGGTCAGCCTCAGCGACCTGGTCGGCGCGGCCATGGCCCGTGGGCGATTCAGCTGGCGTGGCCTGTTCCGTCGCCAGCCCGTGCGTCTGGAACAGGTGATGAGTCGCCGGGTGGTCAGTGTCGACTGCGGGCAGCCCCTGGAGCGCTTGTTGCCGTTGCTCGGCGAGCAAGGCTTGCACTGCCTGCCGGTGCTCGACGGCGAGCGTCTGGTGGGGGTGATCACCCAGACCGACCTGATCGCCGGCCTCAAGCGACACCTGCTTAGCGCCGCCGCGTCGGGCTCAGATCAACGGATCCCAGCGTTGTGACCAGTCGCTTTCGCCAGCGGCCACCAGCCGGCGCAGCACGTTGAAGGCCTGCTGCAAAGCCTCGCTGTCGCGCTCGCGGGCATGCACCAGGAAGGTCGGGTAGGTGAACTCCGGCGCCTGGGGCACGCGCTCGAACACGCCGTTCTGCAGGTAGGCCTGCACCACGCGCGTACGGAAATAGCCACTGCCGCCACGGTCGAGGATGAACTGCAGAGCCAGCGGCCCAAGGTTGAAGCTCAGGGCCGGGCGTGACAGCTCGGGCAGGGCCGCATCGTGCTGGCGACGGAAGGCCTCGCCCCAGTCGATGTAGACATAGGGATCGGGCGCATCGGCCCGACGCACGCGGATCAGCTTCTCTTCCATCAACTGCTCGACCTGCAGGCCCGGACCATAGGTCGGCTGGTAGACCAGCGCGGCGTCGAGCAGGCCCATCTGCACCTTGCGCAGCAGCGATTCGCCGTCGCTGACCTCGCTGCGGATGGCGTGGCTGGGCAGCTCGTGATGCAGGGCGCTGACCCAGTCGAGCAGCATCGGATTGCCCAGGCTCACTTCGGCGCCCACGTGCAGCACCTGTTGGCAGCCCTGGGGCAGCGGCAGGTCACGGCGTGCTGCTTCCCAGGTTTGCACCAGCTGGTTGGCATAAGGGACGAACGCCTCGCCGTCGCTGGTGAGGCTGGCGCCATTGCGGCTGCGCACGAACAGCTGGCAGCCCAGTTGCTGCTCCAGGCGCTGGACCCGGGCGGTGATCGCGGTCTGCGACACGAACAGGCGTTCGGCGGCGGCGACCAGGCTGCCGCAGCGGACAATTTCCAGGAAGGTACGGGCCTGATCGATGTCCATGGGAAGGTTCTGTGGCTGGAGAGACCGCCCATTCTAGTGACTTTGCACCGAGATGGGGCGACCGATGCCTGGATGACTGCGCATGCCAGGCATTTCGCCACTACCCTGGAGGCTTCTGCCCGAAGCGGGTCTAGCCCCGCGCCAGCTCGGCCAGGTGCGACTTGGCCTCCTCGCTCTTGAGCACCAGTACATCGCTTTCCAGCGAGTCCAGCACGACCTCCGCGGTGTTACCGATCAAGGCCCCCGAGATACCTGTTCGTGCCACGGTGCCGATAATGGTCACCACGGCATCGAGCTTCTTCTCGGTATGGGGAATCAACACATCCGCCGGCCCCTCGGCGATATGCAGTCGGTCATCGGTAATATCGAACTCCGCCTGGAACGCCAGGCATGCCTCACGATAGCGTTTCTCGATGGTCTCCGTCAGCTGGTAGACCGGGTCGGACGCCGACAGCATGGGCGAGGGGTGGGCACTGATCACGTGCAGTTCGCCCTTGGCCAGGCTGGCAATGTCATAGCCATGGTCGATGATGCTGGCATGCAGCAGGCGATGGGCTTCATCCTGGTTGCCGACATCCACGGCCGCCAGGATCTTGCCCCCCGTCCATGGCCGCTCGCTCTTGACCATCAGCACCGCGCACGGGCACTCGCGCAGCAGTTTCCAGTCGCTGGGGGTGAGCAAGGCCTTGCGCAGCGGATTGTCCGGCCGGTGCTCCTTGATCACCAGTTCGCAGCCTTCGGCTTGCTGCACATGGATGATCGACTTGTGCAGGTTGTCCTTCCAGTGCTGCTCGTGGGTGACACTGTCGTAACCGTCGTCATGCAATTGGCTGCTGAGCAGGCTGAGCAGCGCGTCATGATCCTGTTTCTTGTCGCACATCAGCAGGTGCAGGCGCGCGCCGGTCACCCCCGCGATCAGCTTGGCCCGTGTCAGGGCACGGCTGTGGGCGTGCTCGGGGTCGAGGACGACAAGAATGCTGCGTACGGCTTGCATGGGCGTGAACTCCGTTCAGAATGGCGGCCAATGCCTGACTATAGACGGCGCCGCTGCCGCCGCCGCTTGATATGTATCAAGCATAGTCACTGGTGCTCGACGCGGTCGCCGGTATAATCGCCGGTCCTGCCGATGTCCTGTGTGATTGTGAGTGCCATGTCCCTGATTCCCGAAATCGACGCCTTCCTCGGTTGCCGTACCCCTGATGCCTGGATCGAGGCGGCGCTGGCCGACCAGGAGACGCTGCTGATCGATCACAAGAACTGTGAATTCAAGGCCGCCAGCACTGCGCTAAGCCTGATCGCCAAGTACAACACCCACCTGGACCTGATCAACATGATGTCGCGCCTGGCCCGCGAGGAGCTGGTGCACCACGAGCAGGTGCTGCGCCTGATGAAGCGCCGTGGCGTGCCGCTGCGTCCGGTCTCGGCCGGGCGCTATGCCTCGGGCCTGCGGCGGCTGGTGCGTGCCCATGAGCCGGTCAAGCTGGTCGATACCTTGGTGGTGGGCGCCTTCATCGAGGCGCGCAGCTGCGAGCGCTTCGCCGCCCTGGTGCCGCACCTGGATGAAGAGCTCGGCACGTTCTACCACGGCTTGCTCAAGAGCGAGGCACGGCACTATCAGGGCTATCTGAAACTGGCTCACCAGTACGGTGACGAGGCGGATATCGCCAAAGTAGTGGAGCAGGTGCGCGAGGCCGAGGCCGGGCTGATTACCTCACCCGACCAGGAACTGCGCTTCCACAGTGGGATCCCGATGGCGCAAGCCGCCTGAGCTATTGCCGGCGTCCGAGCAAGAGGCCGACCACCAGGCCGAAGCCCGCGGAGATCGCCACCGTCTGCCAGGGATGGCCGCCAATGTATTCCTGGGTCGCCTCGACCACCGGCTGCGCCTTCTCCCCCAGCCGGCCAGTGGCTTCGCGTGCCTGGCGCAGTTTCAGCCCCAGTTGCGCCCTCAGGCCCTCTGCTTCTTCCCCGACCAGCGACGCGCTGTCGCTGAGCAGTTTCTCCGACTCCTCGATCAATGCCTGCAGTTCGCTGAATACCTGATCCTTGATCTGGTCGTTGTCGGCTTGCGCGGCGGTTTTCCTGGCCATGTACACATCCTCATGAAGGGTTGGGCGTTGAACAGTGGATGCCACGGCGCCGGGAAAGTTGCAGCGGCGTACCGATGGCCCGTCGCTAAGTGTAAGATAGCGTCCATTTTCCAGCGGCAGGTAATACCCCCATGAGTTTCAATCTGGCCAACATGAGCTTCCAGGAACGGGCGCAGATCGAGGCAGAGAAGGCGCGTTTGTTCGAGTACTGGCAGAACAACCTGGCCAAGGCCAAGGGCGAGGCCGCGCGGCTGATCGCGGAGAAACCGCGGCGCAAGGGCAAGTGGGCCGAATGGGTGCGCGCCGAACTCGACGGCATGTCGCCAGTGGAGTTCAACCAGCTGGTACGCAGTGAAGTGAACAAGATGATGGCCGCCGCCAGCGCCAACCGCTGAGTCAGGCGAACACTTGCGCTGAGGCGGCGCGCACCTTTCGGCTTTCTTCTGACAGGAGTCTCCAAGATGCCAAGATCCATCGTTGCCGCCTTGCAGATCGGTTCGCTGCCGGCGGGCAAGGCCGCTACCCTGGCGCAGATCCTCGACTACGAGCAGGCCATCCGCGAGGCCGGCGCCAGCCTGGTGGTGATGCCCGAGGCGTTGCTCGGCGGTTATCCGAAAGGCGAGGGGTTTGGCACCCAGCTCGGTTATCGCCTGCCTGAAGGGCGCGAAGCCTTCGCCCGCTATTTCGCCAACGCCATCGATGTACCGGGCGTCGAGACCGAAGCGCTGGCCGGGTTGGCGGCACGGACCGGCGCGAGCCTGGTGCTCGGGGTGATCGAGCGCAGCGGCAACACCCTGTACTGCACCGTGCTGTTCTTCGAGCCCGTGGGCGGTCTTGTGGCCAAGCACCGCAAGCTGATGCCCACCGGCACCGAGCGGCTGATCTGGGGCAAGGGTGACGGCTCCACGCTACCGGTGGTGGAGGGCCGCGCCGGGCGCATCGGCGCGGCGGTGTGCTGGGAGAACTACATGCCGCTGCTGCGCACCGCGATGTACGCCAAGGGCGTGCAACTGTGGTGCGCGCCGACGGTGGATGAGCGCGAACTGTGGCAGATCAGCATGCGCCACATCGCCGCCGAAGGGCGTTGTTTCGTCATCAGCGCCTGCCAGGTGCAGGATTCTCCGGCGGCGCTGGGTCTTGAGGTGGCCAACTGGCCGGCCGAGCGGCCGTTGATCAACGGTGGCAGCGTGATCGTCGGCCCCCTCGGCGAGGTGCTGGCCGGGCCGCTGGTGGGCGAGCGCGGCCTGCTCTGCGCCGAAATCGATACCGACGAGCTGGTGCGTGCGCGCTACGACTTCGATGTGGTCGGCCACTATGCGCGGCCGGACGTGTTCGAGCTCAGCGTGGACGAGTGTCCGCGTCCCGGCGTGCGCTTTGTCGGTCAAGCCACTGCTGGCAAGTGATCGTTCGTTTGCTCGACAACAGGTTCACCATCCGGCGCTTGTGGCTGCGGGCAGGTCCAGTTTGCCTTTGTTGGTGAAGCGTACGGTGCCCAGCGGGCCGCTTGCCAGTTTGCCGCGCAATACATAGGGCAGGCCCTGCAGGGACTCCACCCGGCTCAGGCCATAGGCCTGGCGCAGAAAGGCAAAGGCGGTGATGCTCACCGGCACCACGATCACCGCTTCGTCGTAGCGGCCAATATGCCCGCGCTGGTCGCTCACCCCGGCGGCCAGGGGCTGGTCGTTGACTTCCAGGTTGAGGGCGATGCCATTGAAGTCCACGGGGGTTTCGTTGGGGTTCTGCACGCGGATCTTCACCGCCATGCGCAGCTCCAGATCCTGGCCGGGCAGAGGATCGATACCGATCACGCTGATGTTCAGCGGATCACGCGCCTGGAACAGGGCGCAGGCACTCAGGCCAAGGGTCAGCAGCAGGATCAGACAGACGCGGGCATGCATGGTGATCGGGACCTCGGGGCACGGGCGAGTCCGCAGTGTGGCAAATGCGCGGCGGCGAGGAAAGCGGGGCTCAGTGCGTTCCCTGTTCGACAAAGACACGGTGCAGATCCTCCATGAACGCCTGCTGCGCCTCACCGGGCTCCTGCCCACGGTGCCGCGCCAAGGTAAACGGCACCACGAAATCCAGTGTCGGGTCCAGTGCCCGCAACAGTCCCTGGGCTTCCCAGGGCGCGGCGCAGTGGCAGGGCAGGTAGCCGATATGCTGGCCTGACAGGATCAGGGTCAGCGCGCTGTCGATCTGCTCCGCCACCGCCAGGCTGTGGCGGCTCTGGAAGGGTTCACCTTGCTTGAGAAAACGATAGGGATGACAGACCTGGTCGGCCTCCAGCAAGTGCTCGCGACTGACCAGGGACCGGTCGAACAGTTCATGCCCCAGGCCACAGTAGAGTCGCTGGCGTTCCTCGAACAACGGCAGGTAATCGAACGCCGCCTGGTTGCCGGAAAAGTAGCTGATGGCGCAATCCAGGCGCTGCTCCAGCAACAGCCGCTCAAGCTCGGCGGGTGGCGCACTGGTCAATTCAAGGCGCACCTGCTCGTCGCGTTGACGGAACCGGGCGATGGCCCGGGCCAGGCGCAAGGTGACCTCGCGGTCCTGGTTCTCGGCCAGGCCGATGCGCAGCGTGCCGAGCAAACGCCCGGCCACGCCGTTGGCCTGTTGGCGAAACTGTTCGATCTGCAGCAGCAGGCCGCGGGTCGCCTGGAGCAGCAGCTCGCCTTTCTCGGTCAGCCGGAAGCCGCCCTTGCCACGGCTGCACAGGCGATAACCCAGGCGGGTCTCGAGCCTGGCCATTTGCTGGCTGATGCTGGGCTGGCTGAGCCCCAGCACGCCCTGAGCGGCGCTGAAGCCGCCGGCCTCGACTACAGTGACGAACAGCCGCAGCAGGTGCAGGTCGGGGTCGTGCAATTGTCCGAGCATTACATTGATCCTGGTGAATGTCAGCTTTGAATAGTTGTCATTTTTACAATGTAACCCGGCAGGCATGCTGGCGGCATCCACCCCCAAGCCGAGGTGCCCGCCATGCGTCGAACGTTGTGCCTGCTTTCATTGCTGATCGCCCTGCCACTGCAGGCCGAGGAGAAGGTCGTCAACCTGTACAGCTGGGCCGATTATGTCGCCCCGCAAACCCTGGCGCGGTTCGAGCAGGAGACCGGCTACAAGGTCCGCTACGACACCTTCGATACCACCGAGGTGCTGGAAACCAAGCTGCTCACCGGCGGCAGTGGCTACGACGTGGTGGTGCCGTCGGCCACGGTGCTGGCCCGGGCACTCAAGGCCGGTGCCCTGCAGCCGCTCGATGCCCAGGCGCTGCCCGGCTATGCCAACCTTGACCCGGACCTGCTGACCAAGCTGGCCGAGGCAGATCCCGGCAACCGCCATGCCGTGCCGTACACCTGGGGCACGCTGGGTCTGGGGGTGAATGTCGAGGCCGTGCGCCAGCGCCTCGGTGACGTGCCGCTGGACAGCCTCGACTTGCTGTTCAAGCCCGAATACGCCAGTCGCCTGAAGGACTGCGGGATCGCCATGCCGGACTCGCCCCAGGAGGTGATCGGGGTGACCCTCAACTACCTGGGCAAGGACCCGTACAGCCAGAGCAAGGCCGACCTGGACGCCGCCCAGGCGTTGTTGCAGCAGTTGCAGCCATCGATCAGCTACGTGGCCAACGGTCGCCAGATCAACGACCTGGCCAACGGCAGCGTGTGCCTGGCGCTGACCTACAACGGCGATGCGGCCATGGCCGCCGACCAGGCCCGACGCGCCGGCAAGCCGTTCGAGCTGATCTACCGCATTCCCCGCGAGGGCACGCTGGTCTGGCAGGACAACCTGGTGATCCCCAAGGACGCGCCGCACCCCGAGGCGGCCCGCGCCTTCATCGCCTTCATGCTGCGCCCCGAGTCGGTGGCGGCACTGACCAACACGCTGTTCTTCGCCAACGCCAACCAGGCCGCCACGCCGCTGGTGGACGCGGCAATCCGCAATGACCCGGACATCTACCCATCGGCCGAGGTGCGCCAGCGCCTGTTTGCCGACCGCAGCATGGCGTTGTCCGACCTGCGCCAGCGCAACCGCCTGTGGACCACCTTCCGCAGCCGCCAGTGAACAACAACGACAGGAGACAGACCGTGGACCTCGCCCAGGACAACGACCAGGCCATGACCCGTGACAGCCTCTACGGCACCGCCGCCGAGAGCACCTACGCCGGTATTACCAGTTTTTCCCGGCGCCGCTACAGCCGCGACCTGCGCGGTGTCGACGTGGTGGTCAACGGGGTGCCGTTCGACACCGCCACCAGCAACCGCCCCGGCGCGCGCTTCGGCCCGCGGGCGATCCGCGCCGCCTCGGTGCAGCAGGCGTGGGCCCGCCACTGGCCCTGGACGTTCGACCCGTTCGATCACCTGGCGGTGATCGACTACGGTGACTGCGCGTTCGACAGCGGCACGCCAGCCTCGGTGCCGGACAGCATCGAGGCACACGCCGAGCACATCCTCGGGGCCGGCTGCGCCATGCTCACCCTCGGTGGCGACCACTTCATCAGCTACCCGCTGCTCAAGGCTCATGCCCGCCAGCACGGTCCGCTGGCGCTGATCCACTTCGACGCCCACAGCGACACCTGGCCGGACGAGGAGGGCAAGCGCATCGATCACGGCACCATGTTCTGGCACGCGGCGCGCGAAGGCCTGGTGGACCCGGCGCATTCGGTGCAGATCGGCCTGCGCACCACCAATGACGACAGCCAGGGCTTCGCCATCCTCGATGCCCGTCAGGTGCATCGCCAGGGCACCGAGGCGATCATCGCCGCGATCCGTCAGCGGGTGGGGGACAGGCCGGTCTACCTGACCTTCGATATCGACTGCCTGGATCCGGCCTTCGCGCCTGGCACCGGCACGCCGGTATGCGGCGGGCTGAGCACGGTGCAGGCACTGGAAATTCTCGGCGGCTTGCGCGGGATCAACCTGGTGGGGATGGACCTGGTGGAGGTGGCGCCGGCCTATGACCATGCCGATATCACCGCGCTGGCCGGGGCAACGCTGGCGATGGAGATGCTGTGCCTGTATGCGGCGCGGCACAAGGTGGACCAGGCCTGATCGACAACGCGACGCACGGCCTCATCGCAAACCGGCGATGAGGCCGAACCCGTCTACCAGCGCATTCTCACGCCAAGGCTGCCGATCAAGCCGTTGAGGTCGTTGTCATCCACGTCGGAGCTGTAGTCGGCGCTGACGAACAGCGCCACGTTCGGCGTCACCCGGGCCACCAGGCCCAAGCCCAGTTCCACCGTGGTGGCGCTGCGCGAACTGGAGATCTTGTCGACCTGGTCGAGCTTCACCGAATCGGCATTGCTGAAGTCGTACCAGACGTTGGTGCGCACATAGGGTTCGATGGGCATGCCGCGCACTTCGTAGCGCGCCGACAGCTTGGCACCGACCCGGCCACTCCAGCTGGGCTGGCTGTCGAAGGCCTGCAGGGTTTCCTCCTGTACCTGGCTACCCGGGAAGAACTGCTGGTTGATCAACTGCGCCTGGGGCTCGATCACCCAGCCGGCGCCCAGGCCGATGGGATAGCCGCCTTGCACCGAGAGCGTCATGGCATGACCACTGTCGTCGACGCGCTGCCCCGCCTGTGAGCGGCCGTTGACATCGATGCGTGTGCCCATGGCCAGTGCATCCACGTGCCAGCCCTGTTCATGGGTCATGCTCCAGTACACCCCGAGGCTCTCGCCACTGAGGTTTACCGCGTCACGCTGCTTGTCGCCCAGCAGCGGGCGCATGCCGTTGAAGCTGCTCTGCAGGTTGTTGTGACCGACGAAGATCCCCGCGCGGTGCACGTTGCCGCCGCTGGTTTCACGCACGAACAGGTCCGGGCCGATCAGCATCTGCTGGCTGGGTGCCTCCACCTGCGCTGGCGGCTGGGCGCCCGGGCGCGGCGTGCCGGGGAAGAACTGCGCCCACTGGCTGGCGATAGGGTTGGTGTCGGGCTGGCCATGACGTTCATCCATGCGCTCGGAGAAGGCGCTGAGCAGGCCCTGGTTGAGGCCGCTGACGCTGACCGGATCGAGCGACAATCGCGGCACCTCGGGCTGCGCCAGGACGGGGGCGAAGGGTTCGCCCTCCTGGGTTTCGAAGGCGAAGGTTTCCACCGGGGTTGCCAAGAGCAGCGACGTGGAAACCGCACAGAAAAAAGCGTCGAAGCGCGAAGGATTCGAGGTGCTTTTCATGGCGGATCTCCTGTTGGTGTGTGAAGTGAACAGCCCAAGACCTGGCCTGATGTCACGTGCTGTACGACAAGAACAGGGGCGACACGAACCAGCGCACCAACCTTCTGGAGAGCGCACGAAGGCGCGCGCTAGAGGCCCGGCACGAGTTTTTACGTCTGGTGATTACTGTTCAGCTAAGGAGAGGACAGCGCTTGCGTCAAGAAAGCGTGAATGGATTGCAAAATTACTGTTTGACAGCTCAACCTATTGAATTTATGTGATTTTTAAGCGTGCATATCGAAAATGGTGATTTGCCGTGCGGCGGCTATGCCGAATCGTTGCTACAACCGCACTTCCACTGCCAGCGGCAGATGGTCGGAGAGGTGGGTCCAGGGTTTGTTGCCAAGGATTCTCGGTGCGTGGCTTTCGGCGTTGCGCAGGTAGATACGGTCCAGGCGCAGCAGCGGCAGGCGCGCGGGGTAGGTGCGGGCCAGCAGGCCATGGTGGCGCTCGAAGGCCTCGTGCAGACCATGCTGCAGCCCCAGGGTGTGGTTGCCGCGCAGCCGCCAGTCGTTGAAATCGCCGGCGATGATCACCGGGGCGTCGGCGGGCAGGGCGTCGAGCAGCCGGCGCAGCAGGTGCAGCTGTTGCTGGCGGTGGCGCTCGAGCAACGACAGGTGCACGCAGATGGCATGCACCTGGCGCCGCCCGGGTACGTCCAGCACGCAATGCAGCAGGCCGCGGCGCTCGGGGCCGGTGATCGACACGTCGAGGTTGCGGTGCTCGATGATCGGGTACTTCGACAGCAGCGCATTGCCGTGGTGGCCGTCGGGGTAGACCGCGTTGCGGCCATAGGCGAAGTCGCTCCACATGCTGTCGGCGAGGAATTCGTACTGCGAGGTCCGCGGCCAGCCGGGGTAGCGCGCGGCGTGGCGGTCATGGCTGCCGAGCACCTCCTGTAGGAACACGATGTCGGCCCCGGTGCTGCGCACCGCCTCGCGCAGCTCTGGCAGGATGAAGCGTCGGTTGAAGGCGGTGAAGCCCTTGTGGGTGTTGACCGTCAGTACCTTGACCCGGTGCACGGCCGGCGCCTGGTTGACGTTGGCGAAACCTGGACTGCCGGCTTCGAGGTTCACGGGTGCTCCTGGCTGACGGGGCCGCTTTGCGGCCCATCGCGACACAAGGCCGCTCCCAAAGGAGATCGCGGCCTCTGTGGGAGCGGCCTTGTGTCGCGATGGGCTGCGCAGCAACCCCAGGTTTTTACTGACACAACACAGTCTAGGACAGGCCTTCCCCTTTGGGGTTCAGTCCTCCTCGCGCTGCAGCACCAGCAACAGCAATGACCGTCCAGTGACCTCGAACACCGTGTCGAACGCCAGGTGCTGCGGCTTGCGCAACTCGGGCCGGTCGGTGTCCACCAGGCAGCTCCAGTAGTCGCCCTCCGGCACCGCCGGCAGGGTGAACGGCACCACGTCGTGGTAGGCATTGACGATCAGCAGCATGGTCGCCTCGGCGCCCGGCCGGGCAATGCCGCTGACCTGGGCGCGACCGTCCATCAGCATGCCCAGGCAGCGCCCGTGCGGGTCTTCCCACTGCTCGACGGTCATCTCGCTGGCGTCCGGGGCCAGCCAGGTGACGTCCTTGACGCCAATCGCCTCGTTGTAGTCGCCGACCAGGAAGCGCGAGCGCCTCAGGATCGGATAGGCCAGGCGCAGCCGGGTCAGGCGCTTGACGAAGGCCATCAGCGCCTGGCCGTCCTCGTCCAGGTCCCAGTTCACCCAGCCGATCTCGCTGTCCTGGCAGTAGGCGTTATTGTTGCCGTGCTGGGTGCGGCTGAATTCGTCGCCGGCGACGATCATCGGCGTGCCCTGGGCCAGCAGCAGGGTGGCGAAGAAGTTGCGCATCTGGCGCATGCGCAGGGCGTTGATCGCCGGGTCGTCGGTGGGGCCTTCGACGCCGCAGTTCCACGATAGGTTGTTGTCGGTGCCGTCCTGGTTGTTCTCGTCGTTGTCCTCATTGTGCTTGTCGTTGTACGACACCAGGTCGCGCAACGTGAAACCGTCGTGGGCGGTGACGAAGTTGACCGAGGCGTAGGGCCGCCGGCCGCGGTTGTTGAACAGGTCGCCCGAGGCGGTGATGCGCGCGGCGAAGTCGGCGAGCATGCCTTCGTCGCCTTTCCAGAAGCTGCGCACGGTGTCGCGGAAGCGGTCGTTCCATTCCGCCCAGCCCGGGGCGAAGTTGCCCACCTGGTAGCCGCCCGGGCCGCAGTCCCAGGGTTCGGCGATCAGCTTGGTCTGGCTGAGCATAGGATCCTGGCGACAGGCGACGAGGAAGCCGTGGCGCTCGCTGTAGCCGTCGTGATAGCGGCCGAGGATGGTCGCCAGGTCGAAGCGAAAGCCATCCACGTGCATCTCGCCGGCCCAGTAGCGCAGCGAGTCGGTGACCAGTTGCAGCACCCGTGGATGGCTCATGTCGAGGGTATTGCCGGTGCCCGAATCGTTAATGTAGAAGCGCCGGTCGTCGGGCATCAAACGATAGTACGAGGCGTTGTCGATGCCGCGCATTGACAGGGTCGGTCCGCGCTCGTTGCCTTCGGCGGTGTGGTTGTAGACCACGTCGAGAATCACCTCGAGCCCGGCGTCGTGCAGGTGCGCAACCATCTCCTTGAACTCGGCGATCTTGCCGCTGGCCAGGTAGCGCGGATGGGGGGCAAAGAAGGCGATGCTGTTGTAGCCCCAGTAGTTGTTCAGGCCCTTGTCCAGCAGGTGCTGGTCGTTGACGAAGGCGTGGATCGGCAGCAGCTCGATGCTCGATACGCCAAGTTCCTTGATATGCGCCAGCAGCTCGTCGTTGGCCAGCCCGGCGAAGGTGCCGCGCAGGTGCTCGGGCACCGCCGGGTGGCGCATGCTGATGCCGCGGGTGTGGGCTTCATAGATGATGGTGCGCTCCCACGGGATCGACACGCGCTGGTCGCGACCCCAGGTGAAGGCCGGGTCGATGACCTTGCACTTGGGCACGAATGCCGCGCTGTCCCGCTCATCGAACGACAGGTCGGCATCGGGGTGGCCGATGGTGTAGCCGAACAGCGCCTCGGACCATTTCAGCGTGCCCACCAATTGCTTGGCATAGGGGTCGATCAGCAGCTTGTTGGGGTTGAAGCGGTGGCCGTTCTCCGGTTCGTAGGGACCGTACACCCGGTAACCGTAGACCAGGCCCGGGTGGGCGTCGGGCAGGTAGCCGTGGTAGATCTCGTCGGTGTACTCGGGCAGCTCGATGCGCTCGATTTCGTTTTCGCCGCTGGCGTCGAACAGGCACAGCTCGACCTTGGTGGCGTTGGCCGAGAACAGCGCGAAGTTGACCCCAAGGCCGTCCCAGGTGGCGCCGAGGGGGAAAGGCAGGCCTTCGCGGATGCGTGACGGCGCGACGGAACGGGTTTTCTTCGGGGTGCGGGGGTTCATGGCGATCCTTGTGGTGTATGTAGGGAGGGATCGCGAGGCAAGTCGCATCGGCGCACCGCCGCTCTCATGCAAGAGCACTCAGTGACTGAGGCGTGGGAGCGGCGGTGCGCCGATGCGACTTGCCCCGCGATGAGGCCGGTACAGGCTTGCAAAAGCCTCAACCAGCAGCAGGCTTCTTCGCCGCTCGCGGTTTTTTAGCCGCAGCAGCCGGCTTCACGCCCGCCAACGACGCCACCTTGGGGTCTGCCGGTGGCTTGGGCTTGGCCGCGGTCTTCTTGCGTGGTGGCGCCTTGGGGGCCAGCGCCTCGGCTTCGGCCAGCTTGCGGGCCTTGTCCCAATGTTCCTCTTCGCGCCCCTCGGGCTTACCCTCCGACTCCCAGATCTGATAGGCGAACTCGCGAATTCGTTTTTCTTCGACGCTCATCTCGACACTCCTGAATGCAGTTAGGCATGTTCAATCAACACATTGACTGGAAACTCCATCAGCACGGCGCTCAACATCAGTTCCCTTGAAGGGGTGACAGCACCGCCGCCGAAAAGTCCCGAGCAGTTGGCAGGCGACAAGGCAAACGGCAGGACAAGCCGGGTGTCGTCCCAGTTCTGTGCCGGGATCAACGGGGTGGTGGCCGGGCCCAGCAGGGCGCTGGCCAACCGCGGTACGACGATGATGGCGCGGGCGTCCTCGCCCAGGCGGGCGAAGGCCAGCACCTTGTCGGCATGGCGCCCGCGCACGGCAAGCGGCAGGTAGGCGCCACGCTGGAACAGTTCGGGGTGGGCCTGGCGGGCGTCCAGCACCCGGGCCACCAGGGCCTGCTTGAGGCGGCCGTCGCGCCAGTGGGCGAGCAGGTCGGCCAGGGGCGTTGCGTCGTCCAGGCTGGCCCGTCTTGCAGGGTAGTCCACCGGGCGGCGGTTGTCCGGGTCGACCAGCGACAGGTCCCAGTACTCGTTGCCCTGGTAAAGATCCGGCACGCCGGGCGTGGTCATGCGCAACAGGCACTGCACCAGGCCGTTCAAGGCGCCGGGGCAGGCCAGGAGGCGCGCCGCTTCGTGCAGGGACTGGCGCAACTGCTGGTTTTCGTCGTTCAGCAGCAGGCCGTCGACATAGGCCGCGCAGGCCTGCTCGTAGCGCTCGTTCGGCGCGGCCCAGCTGCTGCGCAGCTTGGCTTCGCGCAGGGCCTTGCGCTGCCATTGGCGGATGCGTTCGGCATAGGCGCGCAGGGCCGTTGGGTCATGCAGGTCGAGGGTCAGCGGCCAGCTGCCGACCAACGTCTGCAACAGCAGCAGTTCGTCGGCGGGGCTGGGGGCCTCGCCATCGTCCAGTGCTTCGCGCAGCGGCGCGGCCAGCTCGCGCCAGTGCTCGACGCGGCTGGCCAGCCAGGGGCCGTGCTCGCTGAGCACGGCCAGGCGCGCCCGGCAATCCTCGCCGCGCTTGTGATCGTGGGTGGCGGTGGCCAACAGGTTGTCGGGGAAGTCGCGCAGGCGGCGCTGGGCCTCGTTGTGGAACCAGGCCGGCGCGGCGCTGAAGCGCTCGGCGTCGAAGCCCACGTCGTTGCGCGACAGCAGGCGGGCCGAGCGATAGAACGCGGTGTCCTCGACGGCCTTTGCGGCGCTGGGCGCGGTCAGTTGCTGGAAGCGCACGCAGGCATGGCGCAGGTGCTTGCGCGGCCGGCCCGGCGGCAAGCGGCGCCACGGCTGGCCACCGAGCCAGCGCTCTAGCTGCTCGAGCAGCGGCCAGTCGGCTTCGCCCAGTGACTGCCGCGCCCCAGCCAACGCCTGCTGGAAAAACGCCTCGTCCTCGGCGGGGCGGCCACAGGCGTTGATGTAGGTGCGGTACACCGGGTAATGCTCGACCAGCGCCTGCAGCGCCCGGCGAATGGCGCCGAGGGTGAGGTCGCGGGTCATCAGGTCGTCGCGAGCCACTTGCAGCAGGGCCTGGGCCACCGACTCGCAGTCGCCGGCCAGGCTGGCGTTGAGTACCAGGTGGCGGGCAGTGCGCACCTCCTCGGCGAACTCGGGGCGCTCGCTGACGCTGTTCCACAACTCGCCCAGCGGCCCCTCGCCGGCGGGATCGTGCTGCAGCAGCGACACCTGGTTCATGAACTCGTAGCCGGTGGTACCGTCGGTGAGCCAGTCGCGGTGCAGGTGTTCGTCGGTGCCGAGGATTTTCTCCACATAGATCGGGAAGTGCGCCAGTGCGGCATCCAGTGGCCGTCGCGCCAGCAAGCGGTCGACCCGGCGGCGCAGGTTGCGGCAGTAGCGTCGCGGATCGGCCAGGCCATCGATATGGTCGATGCGCAGGCCGTCCACCAGGCCGCGTTCGATCAGCTCGAACAGCTTGGCATGGGTGGCCTCGAACACCACCGCGCGCTCGACGCGCAGGCCACCGAGTTCGTTGATGTCGAAGAAGCGCCGCCAGTTGATGTCGTCGGCGGCGGTGCGCCAGCTGGCCAGGCGGTAGGTCTGGCGTTCCAGCAGCAGGTGCAGGCGCTTGAAACCGGCCTCGGTGCGGCTGTCGAAGGCGCCGAGGGCCGCTTGCAGGTCCGCGCCGGCGGCGGCCAGGCGCGCCAGCTCGTGCTGCAGGGACAGGGCCGCGGCCAGTGGGTCGTCGGCCTCGCCGAGGGCGCTGAAGTGCGCGGCCAGTGCCTGCAGGCGCGGATCCTCGGCCTGATCGAGGATGCGCCCGTAGTCCAGCGGACAGATCGGGAAGCGATGTTCATGGTGGGCCACCTCGAAACGCCCCTGTGGCGCCTCGAAGGTCAGCGGGATCTCGCCGTTTTGCAGGGCCGCGCCGTAATCGCTGCCCAGGAACGGCAGCAACAGTTGCCCGGCCAGCAACGGGTCGCTGGAATGCCACTGGATATCGAAGAATTCCGCATAGGGGCTGCGCCGGCCCCAGGCCAGCAGACTCTGCCACCAGGGATTGTCGGCGCCGCCGACGGCCATGTGGTTGGACACGGTGTCGAGGATCAGCCCCATGCCGTGCTGGCGCAACGCGGCCACCAGGCGTTCGAGCGCCGCCTCGCCGCCAAGCTCCGGGTTGACCCGGGTCGGGTCGACCACGTCGTAGCCATGCCGGGAACCGGCGCGGGCGGTGAGGATCGGCGAAGCGTACAGGTGGCTGATGCCAAGGCGGGCGAAGTAGGGCACCAGCGGCACCGCGTCATCCAGGGTGAAGTCGCTGTGCAGTTGCAGTCGCAGGGTCGCGGTCAACGGTTTCATCGGTCACGCTCCCAGGCCTGTTCGCGAGCCTGGGCCAGCAGCTCCAGGCGGCGGGCGGCGTCCTCGTCGTCGAGCAGGTCGCATGCTGGCGCCTTGAAGCGCCGGCGCCAGTTGGGGTGGCCTTCGGTGGTGCCGGGCAGGTTGGCCTGCTCGTCACTGCCCAGCAGGTCTTCCAGCGGCACCAGTACCAGGGGGGCGCGGGTGTGGCCAACATAGCGGATCGCCGCGTCGATCAGCGCGTCGTCGCCGCGCAGTGGCCCGTAGTTCTGCTCCAGGGTGCGGCGCAGGCCGTCGCGTTCCAGGGCCCGGGTGTGGCGCCAGTGCAGCTCGGTGGCGGCGTCGATCAGTTGCAGGCGATGGCTCCAGTCGATGTCGCGGCCCGCCAGCCAACCGGCCAGGGGCGCCAGGTCGTGGGTGCCGGTGGTGGCCAGGGCATTGTCCGGCCAGTCGAGGATCGGCTTGAGCTGTCCGGGCGCGGCCTGCTCGAACGGTAGCACGCGCATGCCCAGCACGGCCTTGTCGGCCAGGCGTTCGCGCAGACCCTCGGGCACGGTGCCCAGGTCCTCGCCGAGGATGATCGCCTGGTGTCGCGCCGATTCCAGCGCCAGCAGGCGCAGCAGGTCGTCCAGCGGATAGTCCAGATAGGCGCCTTCGCTCGGCTTGGCGCCGCGGGGGATCAGCCACAGTCGGCGCAGGCCCATCACATGGTCGATGCGCAGGCCACCGGCATGGGCCAGGTTGGCCCGCAGCATCTCGATGAACGCGCGGTAGCCGTTGCGCCTGAGGCCTTCGGGGGAGAAGGCGCAGATGCCCCAATCCTGGCCGGAGCGGTTGAGGATGTCCGGTGGCGCGCCGACCTTGAGCTCGGCCAGCAGTTCGTCCTGGCGGCTCCAGGCCTGGCTGCCGGCGCCGTCGGCCCCCACCGCCAGGTCAGCGATCAGGCCTACCGCCATGCCGTTGCCGCGCGCCGCGTCCTGGGCCCGCTGCAGGCTGCGCTCGGTCAGCCACTGGCAGAACGCGTGGAACTCGACCCGCGCCGGATAGGCGTTGGCGAAGGCTTCGACCTCGGGGTGGTAGGGGTCGTGCCAGGCCTTGGGCCAGCGGCGCCAGTCGGCGCCCAGGCCCGTACTGACAGCTTCCGCCTGCAGCACTTCGAAGCGGCAATGGTGCTCCAGTCGCTCGCCGGCGCTGGCGCGGAAACTCTCGAAGTCCTCGCGCAATGGATGCTCGCCCTGGCTGAACTGCCGGTAGAGCGCCTCGAGCAGGCGCAGGCGGGCATCGGCGGCCCGTGGCCAGTCCACCAGCGCCTGCTGCTCCAGCGTGTCGAGGGTCGCCTGCAGGTCGCAGGCCTCGATGGCCATGCGCACCTCGCGCTCGCCAAAGACCACACCGGGGCTGGCGTACAGCACGTTGCGCAGCAGCCGGCTGGAGGGCGAGTAGGGGCTGAAGTGGTGCTGATCGAACGCCGACAGGGTGTGGATCGGGCTGATCGCCAAGGCATCGGCGCCGCGCTCTGCGGCGTTGCGCGCCAGTTGCTCCAGGGCCAGGCAGTCGCCGTAGCCGCCATCGCCGGGGCGGCGCAGGCTGTACAGCTGCGCCGCGATGCCCCAGCAGCGCGGCGGTTGCTGCTCGACGCGGTCCTCCAGGGCATGGCAGCGCGGCGGCGCCACGGCCACGCTGAAGCTGCGGCCATCGATGTCAACCCGGTGGTAGCCCAGCGGCAGCTCGCCCGGCAACCGCGCCTGGGTGTCCAGGGCCAGGTGGCGGAGGCTGCCGTCCTCCAGTGTGCAGTGCGCCTGGCGGTCGGCGGTGAAATAGCGCCGCAGGTCCAGGGGCTGGCCGATATCGACGGTCAGCAGTGGCGGCAGGTGCTCGCTGTCCTCGGCTTGCTCGACGGCGCGCAGGCTGGCAGCGATGGCGGCGGCATCGCCGGCCGGGTGGCCGAGGCCTGCGAGCACTCGGCGCAATACCTCGTCGCTGACCTGCTGCGGGCGGTTGTTGGCATCGATCCAGTCGCGGGCCAGGCCGACCCGCGCGGCCAGGCGGTGGAGGGGCTGTTCGCTCATGGCGTCTCCTGGTCGGGGGGCAGTAGGCTGACCACGCAGCTGTGCGCGGCGAGGGCCGAGTCGGGGTGGGCGTTGTCGCTGCTGTCGTACAGGCGCCGCTGAAGGGCGGGCAGCGCGACCGGCTGGGGTTGGGCGGCGAGGTTGAGGTCGATGCGCAGCTCGTCGCCATTGCCCAGGCGCCAGCGGGCGGTCAGCGCCTGGTCGCCGAGCACCTCGCTGCCGAGGGCGCGTGCGCCGGGCAGGTGCGGTACGACATGGCGCCGGCGCAGGTCGAGCAATTGCTGGTACAGACCGTGCCAGCCGGCCAGTACATTCCGTTGCCGGGGCCTGGATGAGGCGAAGGTCGCCTCGGCATTCGGGTCGGGTATCTGCTCGCGCTTGTGCGGATCGGCGAAGGCGTCGAAATGGGCGAACTCGCCGCGGCGGCCCTCACGCACGGCGTCGGCCAGCTCATCGTGAAAATCGGTGAAGAACAGGAACGGCTCACGGCTGCCGTCGTCGTCGCCCATGAACAGCAGCGGGATCATCGGCGCCAGCAGCAGCAGCGCGGTGGCGGCGCGCAGGGCCGGCGGTGGGCAGAGGCGGGTGAGGCGTTCACCCAGGGCGCGGTTGCCGATCTGGTCGTGGTTCTGCAAAAACAGCACGAAGGCGCTCGGTGGCAGGTGGCCGCTGGGCTCGCCGCGGGGCGTGCCGTGGCGGTCGGGTTGGCCCTGGAACACGAAGCCTTCGGCCAGGCAGCGGGCCAGTTGGTTGATCGGTCGGTCCTTGTAGTCGGCGTAGTAGCCTTCGGTCTCGCCGGTCAGCAACACATGCAGGGCGTTGTGGCCATCGTCGTTCCACTGCGCGTCGAAGCCTTGCTGCAGCAGTGCGGCCTGGTTGTGCTCGTTTTCCAGCACCAGCCATACGTGACGGCCCGGCTCCACGGCCGCGCGTACCCGTTGCGCCAACTCGACCAGGAAGTCGGGCTGATCGATGGCGTGCACGGCATCCAGGCGCAGGCCATCAATGCGGTAGTCGCACAACCACATCAGGGCGTTCTGGATGAAGTACTCGCGCACCTGCGGGCGACGGAAGTCGATGGCTGCACCCCAGGGAGTCTGCCGGTCCTCGCGAAAGAACGGGCTGGCGTACTGCTGCAGGTAATTGCCGTCGGGGCCAAAATGGTTGTACACCACATCGACCAGCACCATCAGCCCCTGGCCATGTGCCTGGTCGACCAGCTCACACAATTGCTCGGGACTGCCATAGGTGTTTTGCGGCGCATAGGGCAGCACGCCGTCGTAACCCCAGTTCCGCTCGCCAGGGAACTGTCCCAGCGGCATCAGTTCGACGGCGCTGATGCCCAGTTCGGCCAGACGCGGCAGGTGCCGGGCCACCCCGACGTAGCCGTCTAGCAAGCCGACATGCAGCTCCTGGATGACCGCTTCGTGCCAGGGGAGGCCCTGCCAGGGGTGTCGCCAGGCGTAGCTGGCCACATCCACCACCTGGCTCGGCCCCTGTACGCCATCGGGCTGATAGCGCGAGGCCGGGTCGGCCACCTTCAGTGCATTGTCGATACGGTAGTGGTAACGGTCACCGGCCCGGCACGGGGCCACGCCGGTGTACCAGCCGTCACCGTCGGGCAACAGCTCGATCGCCGGCTGCTGCTCCAGTTCCACGCTCACGCTGCGCGCATCCGGCGCCCAGAGGGCGAAGCGCGCCGACGTGGCGTCCAGCAGGTGTGCGCCATGCCTGTGCATCTTCAATTCCCCGCTCAGTAGTGGCTGTGCTGCGCCTGCTTGACCAAGTCCTCGTACAGGCGTGCATAGGGCTCCACCGCCTGGCACCAGTTGAACGGCTGGGTCATCGACAGGCAGCGCATGGCGTTCAACAGGCTCTTCTTGCCGTACACGTAGAAGGCGCGGGCCAGGGCCTCGCGGTAGCTGTCGACGGTCGAATCGTCGAACAAAAAGCCGGTGACACCGTTCTCGATGGTGTCGGCCAGCCCACCGGTGTTGCGCGCCACTGGCAGCGAGCCGAAGCGCTGGGCGTACATCTGGCTCAGGCCGCAAGGCTCGTAGCGCGACGGCATCAGCAGGAAGTCACTGCCTGCGAACATGCGCCGGGCGTCGGTCTCGTTGAAGCCGATGCGCACGCCGATACGGCCCGGATGACGCAGGGCCAGCTCGCGCATGGCCTGTTCCTCCTCGGGTTCGCCGCGGCCGATGATGGCGATCTGGCCGCCCTGCTGGACGATGTAGTCGGCCACCCCCAGGGTCAGGTCCAGGCCTTTCTGGTAGACCAGCCGCGACACAACGGCGAACAGCGGACCGTCCGACGGCTCCAGTTCGAACAGCTCACGTACCTGCTGGGCGTTGCGCGCCTTGCCGGCCCAGTCGTTGAGGCTGAAATTGTGGTGCAGGTGCTGGTCGGTGGCCGAGTCCCAGCTTTCATCGATGCCGTTGGGGATGCCGCCGAGCAGCCCTTGTTGCGCTTTGCTGGCCAGGAAACCGTCCAGGCCGCAGCCGAACTCGGGGGTGGTGATCTCCCGGGCATAGGTGGCGCTGACCGTGGTGATGTGGCTGGAGTACGCCAGGCCGGCCTTGAGGAACGACAGCTTGCCGTAGAACTCCATGCCTTCCTGTTGCATGGCGTGGTCGGGGATCGCCAGCTCCGGGCTGCAGCCGCGGCTGTACACGCCCTGATAGGCCAGGTTGTGGATGGTGAACAGGGTCGGGGTGCTCAAGCCGCGCCAGTGCATGTAGGCCGGGGCCAGCCCGGCCGGCCAGTCGTGGGCGTGCACCAGGTCGGGGCGCCAGTGGGCCATGCCTTCGCCAGCCGCGATTTCCGCCGCCGCCAAGCCCAGGCGGGCGAAGCGGATATGGTTGTCGGGCCAGTCGCGGCCGTTGTTGGCACCGTAGGGCGTGCCGTCGCGCTGGTACAGCTCGGGGCAGATCAGCACGTAGATCACCAGGCCGTCGGCCAGGTCCATGCGGCCGATCCTGCACGGTGGCAGGGCTGCGTGGCCACCCAGTTCGCCGACGATATGGATGGGGTTGTCGCTTTCCATTACCTGCCGGTAACCGGGGATCAGTACCCGCACATCGTGCAAATGCGCCAGGGCGCGGGGCAGGGCGGAGGACACGTCGCCCAGGCCGCCGGTCTTGACCAGGTCGGCGATCTCCGAGGTGACGAACAGGATCTTGCGCTTGTTCGGATTGTGCTGGCGCTGGGCGCCGGGTGCCTTGACTGTCGGAGCGAGCGCCGCTGGCAGCGGCTCGCGGCTATCCGGGTTGAATGATTCTACGTGAGGTTCGACAGCGGCACTGATCATACTTCTCTCCGTCCCTTGTTCTGGTGTGTGCTTAACGTTGGCTCGTGGGTGTGCTCTCTGATCGTTGTTGCATCTTCGTAGTGCGGTCCTTGCCCCAGATTCGTGCGCGCAGGCACGGCACGTTCGGCATTCCGGCCGAAAGACGTATTGACTGGTTGGGGTGGGCGGGCCTGGCGTGAGGAAGTCCTTTTGCACCGGCCCACTTAAGTCCTGACCTGCCCGTGCTTTGCAAAGTTCGACTTTTTTACGTCACTTTTTTTATGAGCAAAACGCGGGCCGAAACTGCAGTGTAGGAGACCAAATGCAAGAAAAGTGACCCGTTGGTCATGTTTCTCGCGGACGTTTGCCCGCGCAAACGTTGGCGAGTTGTTGCAAAATATGAGGGTCGCAGCGCTACGTTACGGGTTCGACCCGCGACGGGCGCGATACGGCAACAAGGAAGGGCGTCAGTGAGCGGGTGGGAGCCAAGGTGCTCCCACACAGGAAGGGTGAATCAGAGACCGGCGGCCTTGCCGTGCACGCGGGCCTGCTCGAGCAGCAGGTTCAGCTGGGCGACCTGCTGACGCAACTGGTCACGTTCGTCCTTCAACTGGCGCAGCTCGTCGCGGCGCACGGTGACATAGAGGGTCTGGGTGGGAGTGGCTGGCATCAGGGTACCCATGGCACACCTCGCATGGCTGGTGACAATTTGAAGCGTAGTCGCTTCGCGCGGCGCGCATTCTGAATTCTTCGCAGGCCCTTGGGAACTTTTTTGTTTATCGTTGTCGCCCCGTTCGTCGGTGAACCCTCCGCCAGAACGCTGGACTAATCTGAAATCGTCAATTGTTGTAAAGCAAAACCAACGGGAGCGTCGTCACATGCAACTGGGAATCATCGGGCTTGGCCGCATGGGCGGCAATATCGCAAGGCGCCTGATGCGCGCAGGTCACAGCACTGTGGTCCACGATCGCAACCGCGAAGCCATCACCACCCTGGAAGGCGAAGGTGCCGTGGGCGCCCACGACCTCGGTGCGCTGGTGCAGAAACTCAAGGCGCCGCGGGCAGTGTGGGTCATGCTGCCGGCGGGCGAAATCACCGAGCAGACCATCGCCCAGCTGGCCGACCTGCTCGAGCCGGGCGACGCCATCATCGATGGCGGCAACACCTTCTACAAGGACGATGTGCGCCGCGCCGCCGAGCTGGGCAAGCGTGGCCTGCACTACCTCGACGTCGGCACCTCCGGCGGCGTGTGGGGCCTGGACCGTGGCTACTGCATGATGATCGGCGGCGAGAAGGCGGTGTTCGAGCGCCTGGAACCGCTGTTCGAGGCCCTCGCCCCGGGCGTCGGCGACATTCCGCGCACCCAGGGCCGCAGCGGCGAGCACGAGCGCGCCGAGCACGGCTACATCCACGCCGGCCCGCCCGGTGCCGGCCACTACGTGAAGATGGTGCACAACGGCATCGAGTACGGCCTGATGCAGGCCTACGCCGAAGGCTTCGACCTGCTGCGCAGCAAGGGCGGCCCGGAACTGCCGGAGGACCAGCGCTTCGACCTGAATGTGGCCGAGATCGCCGAAGTGTGGCGCCGCGGCAGCGTGGTCACCTCCTGGCTGCTGGACCTGACCGCCGACGCGCTGGTCGCCGACCCACAACTGACCGAGTTCAGTGGCTCGGTGTCCGACAGCGGCGAAGGCCGCTGGACCATCGACGCCGCCGTCGAGCAGGCCGTGCCGGTGCCGGTGCTGTCCAGCGCGCTGTTCGCCCGCTTCCGCTCGCGCCAGCAGCAGGGCACCTACGGTGACAAGATCCTTTCCGCCATGCGCCTGGGCTTTGGCGGCCACGTCGAGAAGAAGAAGGACTGAATGAGCAAATCGACCATCCCCGCTGCGCCGCCCTGCACCCTATTCCTGTTCGGCGCCAGCGGCGACCTGGTCAAGCGCCTGCTGATGCCGGCGCTGTACAACCTCAGCCGTGACGGCCTGCTCGATCGCAACATGCGCATCGTCGGAGTCGACCACAATGCCGCCACGGCCGAGGCTTTCGCCGAGCGCCTGCATGCCTTCATGGCCGAGCGCGATGCCGGCAAGTGCCTGGACGAGAAGCTCTGGGCACGCCTGGCCAAGCGCCTGGACTACCAGACCGGCGATTTCCTCGATCCGCAGACTTACCAGGCCCTGGCCCGGCGCATCGACAAGACGCGCCACGGCAACGCCATCTTCTACCTGGCCACCTCGCCACGCTTTTTCCCCGAGGTGGCCCAGCGCCTGGGCGATGCCGGCCTGCTCGACGAGTCGGGCGGTGGCTTTCGCCGGGTGGTGGTGGAAAAGCCCTTCGGCACTGACCTGGCCAGCGCCGAGGCGCTCAACGCCCGCCTGCTCAAGGTGATGAACGAGCGGCAGATCTACCGTATCGACCATTATCTGGGCAAGGAGACCGTCCAGAACATCCTGGTCAGCCGTTTCTCCAACGGCCTGTTCGAATCGTTCTGGAACAATCATTACATCGACCACGTGCAGATCACCGCCGCCGAAACTGTCGGCGTCGAGACGCGCGGGGCGTTCTACGACAACACTGGCGCCCTGCGCGACATGGTGCCCAACCACCTGTTCCAGTTGCTGGCCATGGTCGCCATGGAGCCACCGGCGGCCTTCGGCGCCGACGCCGTGCGCGGTGAAAAGGCCAAGGTGATCGGCGCCATCCGCCCCTGGTCGCACAAGATGGCCCTGCGCAATTCCGTGCGTGGCCAGTACAGCGCCGGCAAGCAGGGCCGCAAGCAACTGCCCGGTTATCGCGAGGAGGCCAACGTCGCCCCGCACAGCCAGACCGAGACCTACGTGGCCCTCAAGGTGATGATCGACAACTGGCGCTGGGCCGGGGTGCCGTTCTACCTGCGTACCGGCAAGCGCATGAGCGTGCGCGACACCGAGATCGCCATCTGCTTCAAGCCGGCGCCCTACGCGCAGTTTCGCGAAAGCGAGCTGGAGCGGCCCAAGCCGAACTACCTGAAGATCCAGATCCAGCCCAACGAAGGCATGTGGTTCGACCTGCAGGCCAAGCGCCCAGGGCCGGAGCTGGTGATGGAAAATGTCGAGATGGGCTTCGCCTACAAGGACTTCTTCAAGATGACCCCGGCGACCGGTTACGAGACGCTGATCTACGACTGCCTCACCGGCGACCAGACCCTGTTCCAGCGAGCCGACAACATCGAGAACGGCTGGCGCGCGGTGCAACCGTTCCTCGATGCCTGGGCGGCCGAGGGCGGTGAAGTGCACGGGTATGCGGCGGGGGAGGATGGCCCCGAGGCTGGCGACGAGCTGCTGGCGCGGGACAAGCGCGAGTGGCACACGCTGGGGTGACGCCAGCGGGGATAGCAACCTGCCGCCGTTGCAGCACGGCGGCAGGTCTTCAGAGCAGCCCTACAAGGTAAACGACAGCGCCGAGAACACCATCCCGCCACTGCCCGCCCAGCCCATGCAGAACTGGCCTGGCTCGGCTTCGCCGCGGCTCATGGCATCAAAGATGCCGAAGGGGATCGACGCGGTAATGATGTTGCCGGTCTTGTGCCCGACGTGATGCAACTTGTGATCGACGCCAATCATCTGGCCAATGTGTTCCCACATCTTTGGCGAGCCGGTATGGATGAACACTTTGTGCACGTCGTCCGCGGTGAGGTTCTGCATGTTGAAGACTTTCATCGCTTCGTTGCGCCCGTCTTCATGCAAGGCGGCGGCATAGGAGTTGAACTGGTACTGGCCACCGGTCGGTTCTATCTTGGCGATATCGGCCTCGTTGCAGAACAGCTTCCAGTCCGGCAAGGAGATCGTCGACAAGTCACTCAGATCAGGTCGGTTGATATAGGAGAACTTGAAGTTCCCCGGTGCCTCGTTACTCAGGATGGTGACGACGGCGGCCTCGCCAATGGTAAAGCTCGGGAACTTGTAGGCCAGTTCGGCCGGCGACTGCAACGAGAAGTTCTTGGGCATCACCGGCCCGCCTTCCGACATGCCGAACTCCATGTTGACGATGGCGGCGTAGCGGATTTCACCGGCTTGCATCTTGCTGTTGATGACGTCCATGGCCGTCACCCAGCCGTTGCAGGCATCGACCACATCGAAGTTGCGGCAGTTCAGGCCCAGCGCCTTGGCGATGAAGGTACTGTTGGCCGGTTCGATGAAACCACGGGTGACGTTGGGATAGATCAGCAGGTCCAGGTCGGCCTTGCTGATATTGGCCTGGGCCAGCGCCGCGTCGAACGCCGCTTCCATCAGGGCCATCGGCGTCTCGTCAGCCGCCAGCCAATGGCGGGTGTCGCTGCCGCTTTTCTCCAGCAACTTGCCGATGGTCTTCAAGGTTTTCGGCAAGTCCTCCTGGAAGGTGTCCCTGGAGTGTTGTTCGACCAGGTTGATGACGTCCTGGTTGGTGACTTGGCGTGACGGCAGTATTGCGGAAAGTCCGACGATCTTCATATAACGTCCTTGTTGAGGGGATTGATCCTGCGTAATGGCTACGCATTGGCAGAGGCATGCTCATTCCTGTAAGCAGCCTCTGGCCCGCTATTTCTAGCACAGGAAAAGAGTGGCTCAATGTCGTGGATCAATGTTCCTGGGCATCGATATCGACAACTTCTACTCCACCCCGAGAGCACTTCAGCGGAACCCTGAATCCCTCTCCGGCATCCAACCTCAACCTCCCTCCCGAGGCTCCGAGATGCCCGCCCACATCGAAGACTACGCTCTCATCGGCAACTGCCGTAGCGCCGCCCTGATCAACCGCGACGGCGCCCTCGACTGGCTGTGCCTGCCACGCTTTGATGCTCCCGCGGTGTTCGCCGCGCTGCTGGGCAACGAGGAAAACGGCCGTTGGCGCATCGCCCCCAGCGACCCGGTCGAGCACAGTGCGCGCCGCTACCTCGACGACACCCTGGTACTGGATACCACCTGGACCACCGCCAGTGGCCGCGCCCGGGTGCTCGACTGCATGCCCCTAGGCGAGCGCAACGCCGTGCTGCGCATCGTCGAGGGCCTGGCCGGCGAAACGGCCTTCGAGATGGACTTGGTGCTGCGCTTCGACTACGGCCGCAGTGTGCCCTGGGTGGAAAAGATCGACCCGCTGACCCTGAGCGCCGTCGCCGGTCCCGATCGGCTGATCCTGCGCAGCAGCACCGAAATCCATGGCCGCGACCACCACAGCGTCGCCCGTTTTCGCGTGGGCGCGGGGCAGCGCCAGGTATTCAGCCTCTGCCACCAGGCCTCGCACCTGCCCGTGCAGCCCGATTGCGACATTGACCACGACTTCGAACAGACCCTGGAGCAGTGGCGTGCCTTCGCCGCCCGCTGCCCTGATGTCGGGCCTTACACCGACCGGGTACGTCGTTCGCTACTGACCCTCAAGGCCATGACCTACGCGCCCACCGGCGGCATGGTCGCCGCCGTCACCACCTCGCTGCCCGAGCGCGTCGGCGGCGAGCGCAACTGGGACTACCGCTACTGCTGGCTGCGCGACGCCACCATGACCCTGCTGGCGTTGATGAACCTGGGCTACTTCGACGAGGCCCAGGCCTGGCGCGAATGGCTGCTGCGCTCGGTGGCCGGCAACCCCGAGCAGATGCAGATCATGTACGGCCTGGCGGGGGAGCGGGATCTTCCCGAGTTCACCTTGCCCTGGCTGCCGGGTTACGAGGGCTCGCAACCGGTTCGGGTCGGCAATGCCGCCGCCGGGCAGTTGCAGCTGGACATCTACGGCGAACTGGCCGACGCCATGACCCAGGCCATCAAGGGCGGGCTGCCGCGCCACTCGCGCGGCGCAGCCATCGCCCGTGCGATCCTGCCGTACCTGGAAGGCATCTGGCGAGAGCCGGACGAGGGGCTGTGGGAGGTGCGGGGCGGCCGCCAGCACTTCGTGCACTCCAAGGTCATGGCCTGGGTTGCCTTCGACCGGGCGGCGGGCCTGGCCGATACCACCGAGGAGGGGCGAGAGCGCAGTCGGCATTACCGCCAGGTGGCGGACGAGATCCGTGACGAGGTCTGCCGGCGCGGGCTGGACGCCGGCGGCCGGCACTTCGTCCAGGCCTACGGCTCGACGGAGCTGGACGCGAGTCTGCTGCAGATCGCCCTGACCGGCTTTCTGCCGGCCGACGATCCACGCTTTCTGCGCACCCTGGAACAGATCGAAAGGCGCCTGCTGCGCAACGGCCTGCTGCTGCGCTACGACAGCGACAGTTGCAGCGACGGCCTGACGCCGGGGGAGGGGACGTTCCTGGTGTGTTCGTTCTGGCTGGCGGATGTGTATGTGCTGCTGGGGCGGCAGGACGAGGCGCAGGTGCTGTATGAGCGACTGACGGGCTTGTGCAATGACGTGGGGCTGCTGGCCGAACAGTACGACCCGGCGGGCAAGCGCATGCTGGGGAATTTCCCGCAGGCGTTCAGCCATATCGGGATCATCAATACGGCGTTGAACCTGCACCGGGCGCAGTGTCCGGTGCGGGATCGGGCGGGGGGCAGTTGATGGTGAGACGGTAGGGTTATCCTTGCTCCGGCGGCACTCCAGTGGCGAGGGCGTCTTTTCTTTACTCGTAGTAGCCCACGGTGTCCCTTAATTGGTCAGCGAATTCGTAGATGTCGTCTAATGAGTTAATGGGGTGGCGTGTGAGCCTTCAACTCATCCATTGTGGTTTGAATGCGATCTTCTGCATTATTCGAGGGTTCACTCTGCGTTTCGGTAACACTCTTTTCAGCAGGGGTTGGTTAAGAAACACCACTCATGGCCGAACCGGCGCAGCCGGTGCCATCCTTATGGAGCATGCCCGCTCAGCCCACACCGAAGCGAATCAACACGATAGCTATGGCATGATGCCCGGCCTCGCACGCGATAGACGCCTGCCATGAAAGGAATACTCAGATGCCCTCGACCCCACCCAACGGCCTGCCGGTCTATCGCCTGATCACCGGCAAGGACGACGCCAGTTTCTGCCAGCGTATTTCCGAGAGCCTGGCCTTGGGCTATCAGCTTCATGGGTCGCCCAGTGTGACCTTCGATAGCAGCAAGGGACATGTAGTGGCTGCTCAAGCGGTGCTGTGGCCGGTAGTCAGGGACTGAGACGGACATGGATGCTGCAATCCGCCTGCGCCGGGCCATGCTCGACGACGCCGATGAAGTTGCCGTCCTGGTTGCAGCGGCCTACAGCCCCTACATCGCGAGGATCGGTCGGGTGAATGGCAGGCTCCCGGTCATGGTGCCGTGAACACGTAGTCCGAGGGTTCGAAGCATTCCTGCGTGTTCATGTGCACATTGCGCAAATGCTCGGTTTGCTGAAGTGCCACCTGGAGCGGTTCGGCGGCATAGCCGATGAGCAAGGCGCGGCGCGGCGCGCCGCTGGCATTCAGGCTGGCGGCATGCACCAGGTCTACATCGAACACCAGGGCATCCCCCGCGCGCCCCGACAGGTGAAGGCTCCGGGATTCGTCGCTGTAGTCGAAGGGCGTCTCGCCCGGTTCAGGCCGGTGGCTGCCAGGGACAATGCGGGTGGCGCCGTTGTGCGGGCCGTAGTCGTCCAGATAGACCATGACACCCACCAGGTCGCCCGGCCGCTGCATCGACAGGTCGCGATGCAGCGCCTGGTGGCCGCCACCCGCCACGGGGGCACGGCCCTCCACCTGGTAGAGAAAGAACCGTTCGCCGATCAGCGCGCCCACCGCTGCCAGCAACTGCGGCAGGCGGCAGACCGCCTGGACCCGCTTGGCGCAGTCCAGTTGCGAGTGACGCCAGTCGCCGGCGCGCGGCACTGGCCACTGCCGCGCAGGTTTCACCCCGGCCTCGAACACATGGCGCAGTTCTTCCAGCCATCCCTGGGGGACGGCCTGGCGAAGCAGGACGTAACCGGCCTGCTGAAGTGTCGCGTGATGGGGCATTGTCGTCTCGCTCTCCCTGTCGATGACCCAGCGTAGTAAGCACGGCTGGCTTTTGCGAGGGGCAGCAATCCCCAGCTCGTCGCAGGCCAACACTTTCCGGCAAAAATCCCGGATAATGCCCGCCATTTATCCGTTCCCGCCCGCTTTTGGTACCCCTGCGCATGGAAATCAAGGTCAATTTTCTCGACAACCTTCGTCTCGAAGCCAAGTTCGACGACTTCACGGTGATCGCCGACCAGCCGATCCGCTACAAGGGCGACGGCTCGGCCCCGGGGCCGTTCGACTACTTCCTGGCGTCGTCGGCGCTGTGCGCGGCGTACTTCGTCAAGCTGTACTGCCAGACCCGCGATATTCCGACCGAGAACATCCGCCTGTCGCAGAACAACATCGTCGACCCCGAGAATCGCTACAACCAGATCTTCAAGATCCAGGTCGAGCTGCCCGAGGACATCTCCGAGAAGGACCGCCAGGGCATCCTGCGCTCCATCGACCGCTGCACCGTGAAGAAGGTGGTGCAGACCGGCCCCGAGTTCATCATCGAGCAGGTCGACAACCTCGACGCCGACGCCCAGGCGCTGCTGATGCCGGTGTCGGATACCAGCACCTACATTCCGGGCAAGGACCTGCCGCTGGAGCAGACCATCGCCAACATGTCGGCGATCCTCGCGGGCCTGGGGATGAAGATCGAGATCGCCTCCTGGCGCAACATCGTGCCCAATGTCTGGTCGCTGCACGTGCGCGACGCGCAGTCGCCGATGTGCTTCACCAATGGCAAGGGCGCGACCAAGGAAGCGGCGCTGGCCTCGGCGCTGGGCGAGTTCATCGAGCGGCTGAACTGCAACTTCTTCTACAACGACCAGTTCTGGGGCGAGGACATCGCCAATGCGGCGTTCGTGCACTACCCCAACGAGCAGTGGTTCAAGCCAGGACCCAAGGACGCGCTGCCGGCCGAGATCCTCGACGAGCACTGCCTGCAGATCTTCAACCCCGACGGCGAGCTGCGCGGCTCGCACCTGTACGACACCAACTCGGGCAACAAGGAGCGTGGCATCTGCTCGCTGCCGTTCGTGCGCCAGTCGGACGGCGAGACGGTGTACTTCCCGTCCAACCTGATCGAGAACCTGTACCTGAGCAACGGCATGAGCGCCGGCAACACCCTGGCCGAGGCACAGGTCCAGTGCCTTTCGGAAATTTTCGAGCGAGCGGTCAAACGCGAGATCCTCGAAGGCGAGCTGTGCCTGCCGGACGTGCCGCAGGAGGTGCTGGCCAAGTACCCGGGCATCGTCGCCGGCATCCAGGGGCTGGAGGAGCAGGGCTTCCCTGTGCTGGTCAAGGACGCGTCGCTGGGCGGTGAGTTCCCGGTGATGTGCGTGACCCTGATGAACCCGCGCACCGGCGGCGTGTTCGCCTCGTTCGGCGCCCACCCGAGCTTCGAGGTGGCGCTGGAGCGCAGCCTCACCGAACTGCTCCAGGGCCGCAGCTTCGAGGGCCTGAACGACCTGCCGCAGCCGACCTTCGACAGCCTCGCGCTGACCGAGCCGAACAACTTCGTCGAGCACTTCATCGACTCCAGCGGCGTGGTGTCGTGGCGCTTCTTCGGCGCCAAGGCCGACTTCGAGTTCGTCGAGTGGGACTTCTCGGGCCACGGCGAGGACTCCAACCAGCAGGAGGCGCAGACCCTGTTCGGCATCCTCGAGGACCTGGGCAAGGAGGTGTACATGGCCGTGTACGATGACCTTGGCGCCACTGCCTGCCGTATCCTGGTGCCGGGTTATTCCGAGATCTACCCGGTCGAGGACCTGATCTGGGACAACACCAACCGCGCGCTGGGGTTCCGTGCCGATATCCTCAACCTGCACAAGCTGGACAATCGTTCGCTGAAGCTGCTGCTCAAGCGCCTGGACAACGCCGAGGTGGATGACTACACCACCATCACCACGCTGATCGGCGTCGAGTTCGACGACAACACGGTGTGGGGCCAGCTGACCATCCTCGAGCTGAAGCTGTTGATCCACCTGGTGCTGCAGCGTTTCGAGGAGGCCAAGGAGTTGGTCGAGATGTTCCTGCAGTTCAACGACAACACTGTCGAGCGCGGGCTGTTCTACCAGGCGTTGAACGTGGTGCTGGAGGTGGTGCTGGACGATGAGCTGGAGATGGCCGACTACGAGCACAACTTCCGTCGCATGTTCGGCAATGAGCGGATGGACGCGGTGCTGGGCTCGGTGGACGGCAGCGTCCGGTTCCATGGGTTGACGCCGACCAACCTGCAGCTCGAGGGACTGGATCGCCACCTGCGCCTGGTGGAGAGCTACAAGAAGCTGCACGCGGCGCGGGCGCGGGCGGCAGGGCTCTGAGCCGAGTCGCTCGAATGAATGAAAAGGGTCGCTTGGCGACCCTTTTTTCTTAACGCAAGCGCAATACCCGGTCCAGGGACAGTGCACCGCCGCCCCGGGCGATCAGCAGCAGGAGCAGGCCGGCCCAGGAAAGGTGGGTGGGCCAGGCGTCCGGATAGACGAAGATCTCGATCACCAGGGTCATGCCCAGCAGGGCCAGGGCTGACAGCCGGGTGAACAGGCCGAGCACCAGCAACAATGGGAACAGGTGCTCGGCGTAGGTCGCCAGGTGCGCCGCCAGCCAGGGTGACACCAGCGGCAAGGCGTACTCGCTCTGGAACAGCTCGTAGGTGCCGGGGGTGATGCTCAGCAGGCCTTCGACCTTGGTCCGACCGGACAGAAAGAAGATCGAGGCGATGCCCAGGCGGGCGACCAGGCACAGGACGCTGTCGCCAAGCAGGCGTTGCAGCTGTTCGGCGAGGCGGTTCCAGTAGAAACGCAGGCCGTGGGGCGATGAACTGGCGTGGCTGATGTCCATGGCGTTTTCCTCAGGTGAAGGCGAGCGGGCGCAAGGCCCGGGCATTCAGCAGCCTGCCCAGCAGGTCACTGAAGTCCAGGTTGGGTTGGGCGTGCAGGGCCAACTGCGAGGCCTTGTCCAATGGGTAGCCGGCGGCACAGGCATCGAGGAAGATGCATCCCCCCAGGCTCAACGGCTGGTGGACGACGCCTTCGCGGTCGCCGCTGAGCAGGGCGCCTTCGGCCACCCAGGGCTGGTCCTCGGGCCAGGGCCTGCCATCGCGGCCGTGCTGCCAGAGGCTGTAGGCAGGATGCTGGTCGAACCAGTGCCAGCGCACGCCGGAGCGCGGGCTCAACTGGCTGTGTTCGAGGTCCGAGGCGGTCATGCCGGCCAGGTCGGCCAATCTCAGCCAGGGATCGTCGTCGGCGCTGAATGCTTCGCACCAGGCGAAGTCCAGCCGTGCGACATCCGCCAGGTAGCACAGTCCATGGACGGGCTGCAACGCCTCGAGAAATGCCGGAAACGCCGCGCCATAGCGGATCATCCGCACATCACAGGGCGGCGATTGCCGGGCATATTCCGCGGCGGCGTCGTGCATCCATTGCTGCCCGACCAGGGTCTCGACGCTGGGAAAGTTGGCGCGCAGGGCCTCGACGCAACCGGCCAGCACCGTGTTGCGATACACCGCGAACGCGGGCTGCGCCGTCAGTGTCGCCAGCTCAGGCGCGGGGCGCTGATAGAGGGCGTCGATGAAGGCGTTCTGGAACTGTCCGAGGCTGAGGTTCATGGCAAGGCTCCTGCCAGGTCCAGGGTGGCCTGGGCGAAGGCGCGTTCGGCGAGCAGTTCGTCGAACGCCGGGATGTTGCCGTCGCGTTCTATCAAGGTCGGGCGCGGACCGATGCGGGCGATCAACTGCTGGTACAGCGACCACACCGGCGCAGCGATGGCGGCATCGTGGGAATCGACCAGCAGTGCGCCCTGGTCGTCGTGACTGTGCCCGGCCAGGTGAATCTCGGTGATGGCCTGGGCAGGGAAGCGGGCGAGGTAGTCGGCGGCATCGAAGCCGAGATTGTGGGCGCTGACGTACACATTGTTGACGTCCAGCAACAGGCCGCAGCCGGTGCGTCGCACCAGCTCGGCGAGGAAGTCGATCTCATCCAGGTCATGACCCTGCAGATGCAGGTAGTGGCTGGGGTTCTCGATGGAGATGCGGCAGCCCAAAGCGTCCTGGGTGCGCTGGATGTTGTCGGCAATACGGGCCAGGGCCTCGTCGCTGCGTGGAAAGGGCAGCAGGTCAGGATGGTACTGGCCGCGCCAGGTCGACCAGGCCAGATGTTCCGACACCAGGGCCGGGTGTACCTGGTCGATCAGGGTACGCAGGCGCCGCAGGTGCGTGGCGTCAGGTTCGGCATCCGCCGCCAGTGACAGTGCCACGCCGTGCAGCGACAGCGGATGGCGCTCGGCCATCCGCTCCAGCCAGGCCAGGCGAGGGCCACCGACCATGTAGTTCTCCGGATGGACTTCGAACCACAACCCTTCGGCGTGGCAGGCCCAGGCCTGGTCATAGTGCTCGGCCTTCAAGCCGAGCCCTGCGCCCATCGGCTGATTCCCGTTCATGGTCGATGGCCTCTGCTCAGGATTTGACCGGGGTCAGCGAACCCATGCCGTTGGGGGTCTTGATCGAGGTGCAGGTACCGGTCGGCACGTTTTTCCAGTGCATGCCGTCGTAGTCCTTTTTCGCGCTGCCGGCGCAGGTGGTGCCGGCGCCGGCCTTGCAGTCGTTCTTGCCGGCCATGGCCACGCCGTAGCATTTCTCCATGGTGGCTGCCTTGGTGGTGTCGTCGGCCACGGCTGCCCCTGCCAGGGAGGCGAGGGCGAGGGCGGCGGTGGCGAGGGCGAGGGTTTTCATGGGGTCGTCTCCAGAAGGTGGGGCCGTGGTGATGTACCGGCGGCTCATGGAGTAGTTCGCGGTGATGGGCGAGGCGGTTACAGCGCCTGCGAAAATATTTTTCGCCACCTGCGCCGGCCTCCTAAGGTAAGGAGGTGGCGTCGGTGCTTGCGTAGGGCGTTGCGGCGATGGTTGGATAAAAAAGAAACCCACAGACGGTGTAACCCTGGCGGCCGATGCAACGAACTAACCCACAGGATGTGCTCAGTGCACGCGAGTCACACTTGCAGGCCCTGCTGTTGCTTGGGCTGGCCGGTGACGCCGGGGCCTATCGCGAATTTCTCGCGGCGCTGGCGGTGCACCTGCGTGGTTTCTTGCGTCGGCGCCTGGCGCAGCGACCGGCCGAGGTCGAGGACCTGCTGCAGGAGGTGCTGCTGGCGGTACACAATGCCCGTCACACCTACCAGGCGCAGCAACCGCTGACCGCCTGGGTGCAGGCAATCGCCCGCTACAAGCTGGCCGACCACTGGCGCGGCCAGGCCCGGCGCGAGTCGCGTCACGAGCTGCTGGAGGATGACAGCGAGTTGTTCGCTTGTGGCGACGAAGAGCCGGCCGAGGCCCGCCGGGACTTGAACAAGCTGCTCGGACAGTTGCCCGACCGCCAGCGACTGCCCATCGTCCACGTCAAGCTGGAAGGGCTGTCGGTGGAGGAAACCGCGCGTCTTACCGGGCTGTCCAGTTCGGCGGTGAAGGTGGGCATACACCGGGGGCTCAAGGCCCTGGGAAGGTTGATTCGAGGTAAAGACGACCATGAAGACCGATGAGCTGATCAGCCTTTTGGCGACCGCCGCAGAGCCGGTGGATCGTCACGTGCTGGCGCGACGGCTGCTGCTGGCGCTGCTGGCCGGCATGCTGGGCGCATTGCTGATGACCGCTGCCATCTACGGCGTGCGCAGCGATCTGGCCGAGGTGGCGCGCACGCCGCTGTTCTGGGCCAAGCTGGCCTTGCCCACCAGCCTGGGCCTGCTGGCCCTGTGGCTGACCCAGCGCCTGGCCAGGCCGGGTGTGCGCGGTGGCGCGCTGTGGGGATTGCTCGGCCTGCCGCTGCTGCTGGTGTGGCTGGGGGCAGCCGTCAGCCTGGCCGGCGCGCCGGTGGAGGCCCGCGCCGACCTTATCTTCGGCCGCACCTGGCGCACCTGCGCGTTGAACATAGCCCTGCTCTCGGCACCCGTATTCGCCGCCGTGTTCTGGGCCCTGCGCGGCCTGGCACCGACCCGGCTGCGCCAGGCCGGCGCAGCTGGCGGGCTGCTCGCTGGATCCACCGCGACCCTCGTGTACTGCCTGCACTGCCCGGAAATGGGTGTACCGTTCTGGGGGCTGTGGTACCTGTTGGGGATGTTGTTGCCGACCGTCGTCGGGGCGGTGGCAGGGCCTCGACTGCTGCGTTGGTGATCGGGTGCGTTTTTGCGGTGCTGCGCAGCTCTTTCGCGGTGCAAGGCTGCTTCTACACGACAACGTGTCAAGCCTTCAGGCTGTCGTGACCAGAGGTAATGTCACCTGCAGTGCCAGCCCGCCCTCGCTCCGGCGATGTGCGGTGATGCGGCCACCATGGGCCTCGCAGATCGCCTGGGCGATCGACAGGCCCAGGCCGCCGCCGCCGCTGACCCGCGCCCGCGACTGTTCGGCGCGCCAGAAGCGCACGAACATGTTGCCCAGGTCCTTCTGCTCGACCGCTTGCCCACGATCGAGGAATTCCAGCTGCACGCAGTCTTTGGCCTGGCGCACGGCGACACTGAGCTCGCGGCCGTCGGAGGCGTACTTGAGGGCATTCTCGATCAGGATGTTGATCAACTGGCCGATCCGCGCCGGGTCGGCCTCGATCACCACGTCATCGGCAAGCGCCGTGTGCAACTGCATCCTGGCGGCCTCGAATTGCGGCGCGAACCAGGCCAGACGCTCCTCGACCAGCCTGGCCGGGGAGAACAGGCTGATGTGCAGGGGCAGCTGCCCGGCATGGGCCAGGGACAGCAGGTGCAGGTCGCCCACCAGGGTGTTGAGGTTGTACAGCTGGTTCTGCACCAGGCGCAATTGCTCAGGGCACAGCGGGAACACCTCGTCGAGCATGCCCTGCACCCGACCCAGCGCGGCATTGAGCGGGGTGCGCAGTTCATGGGCCAGGTTGGAGCTCGACTCGGCCACTTCGCTTTCATACAGCGCCAGGCGTTCGACCAGCTTGTTGAAGTCGGTGCACAGGCGCTGCATTTCCTTGGGCTGGCGCGGGTGCTGGCTGACCCGCACGCTGAGGTCGCCCTCGGCCACCCGCCGTGCCCCTACGGCGATCTGGCGGAACTGCCGGGACAGCGGCCTGGACAGGTACAGGCCGACCATCAAGGTGAACGGAATGATCACGATGACGAAGCCGTAGAGCACCAGCCAGTCGATGCTGTTACCGGGGCCGGGAAGAAAGTCGTGGATGTCGTAGTAGGTCTGCAGCAAGTGCCACAGCCTGGACTCGTTGCGCGGCACATCGGCCAGGCCGGCCACCAGCGCGGCGCGGTCCTCGGGTCGCATCGATTGCAGCACCAGGTAGTCGCTGATCCAGAAGTACAGGTACATGCACACGGTAATGGTGATCACCGCGCCGACGGCGAGCAGGGTCATTCTCAGGCCGACCCACAGCCACAGCGGACGTTTGCGCATAAGCGGTCAGCGGAACCGGTAGCCAACGGAGCGCACGGTCACCAGCACGCCGCTGATGCCCAGGGCTTCGAGCTTGCGCCGCAGGTTGTGCACGTGGGTGTCGATGATGCGCACCAGCGCATCGCTCTCGGGCATGCACAGCTCAAGCAGTTCCTCGCGGCTGAAGGCCTTGGTCGGTGTGCGCAGCAGCGCGGCGAGCAGAAGCAGTTCCGAACGGGTCAGGTCGAGCACCTGCTCCTCGCCATCGCAGGTCCGTACTCCGGCCACGAAGCGCTCGGCGTCGACCCAGACGCCCTGGCACTCGAGGCGCTGGCGATTGTCTGCCGGCGTGCCGTAGCGGCGCAGCACCGCGTGTACCCGGGCCACCACCTCCTTGGGGTTGCAAGGCTTGACCACGTAGTCGTCGGCGCCGTAGCGCAGGGCGCCGATCTTGTCCGGCTCGTCGCCGATGGCGGTGACCATGATCACCGGGGTGTCGGCGCTGCGGCGGATCTCGGTCAGCAGCTCCGGGCCGGACATTTTTGGCAGCATCATGTCCAGCAGCACGATCGCCGGCGTGCGCTGACGGAACAGGGCAAGCCCGCGGGCGCCGTCCTCGGCGATGTCCACCTCGAAACCGTCGCGCTTCAGGTAGGCCTCCAGGATGCTTGCACCATCGGCGTCGTCCTCGACGATCAATACGCGCTTGGGGGTCATGGGTTGTCTCGCGGGGCGCGCAGCCCTGCCAGCACTTCGGCGGCGGTGGTGACGTGGCCGAAGTGGTGTTTCCACAGGTCGATGCCCAGCTGACCGGAACGGTCCAGCGAGGAGCCCATGGTCAGGTCGGTGACCAGTGTCGGCGTCAGGCCTGCATCGAACAGGGCGAAGCCGGCAGCCAGCACGCAGGTTTCGGTCTGCAGCCCGCACACGAGCACGCGTTCGACGCCCAGCTGCTTGATGTAGTCCAGTGTCTCGGCGGTCTGGCCATAGCCATGCTTGATGAACACCTTGTCCGCCTCGACCAGGGCCACATCCTCAGCGGCCGGGTGCCAGCCGAGCTGGCGCTGGAACGGGGTGGCCTGCTCGTCGTGCAGCTCGATCGATGCGATGGTGGGAATGTGCGCCGACAGCACGCGGATGCCATCCACCAGTTTCTCGGAGGGGCTGAAGGTGGATTGCACATCGACGATGAGCAGGACTTGCTGCATGGCGGATTCCCGGGCGCGGTTCGAAAGCTGGCGAGTATACCGCCGCACGCGGGAATTTTGCGGCCAGTGGCCTGCTCCGGGCTCAGCCAAGGTTCTTGGAAGGTGCATGTGTAACACGCGCTTGCCCCGCCAACACCGGCACCGCCTGTGCCATGCACCTCGTTGCCTGCGTCGCGGGCCAAGCCCGCGCGGTCCTTTTATCGCCTGCTAGGCCGCCAAACGCCCGCCGGCAATCGCCTCCGACGCCGCCAGCATCGCCCGCAACAGCACCGCGCAACCGGCCGCGAGATCCCCAGGGGCGGCGTTCTCGATTTCGTTGTGGCTGATGCCGCCTTCGCAGGGCACGAAGATCATCCCGGCCGGGCCCAGCTCGGCGAGGAAGATCGCGTCGTGGCCTGCGCCGCTGACGATGTCCATGTGCGCCAGGCCCAGGTTGCGCGCCGAGTCGCGCACCGCCTCGACACAGCCCTTGTCGAAGTACAGGGCCGGGAAGTCGGCGGTGGGTACCAGCTCGTAGCTCAGCCCGTGTTTCGCAGTTGTAGCCTCGATCACCTGGCGCACTTCGGCGATCATCGCGTCCAGTTGCTCGCCTTCGAGATGACGGAAGTCCAGGGTCATGCGCACTTCGCCGGGGATCACATTGCGTGAGCCTGGATAGGCCTGCAGGCAGCCGACCGTGCCGCAGGCATGGGGCTGGTGGGCGAGGGCGGTGCGGTTGACCGCCTCGACCACGGCGGCGGCGCCGACCAGGGCGTCCTTGCGCAGGTGCATCGGCGTGGGACCGGCGTGGGCCTCGACGCCGCGCAGGGTCAGGTCGAACCACTTCTGGCCGAGGGCGCCGAGCACCACGCCGATGGTCTTGTGCTGGTCCTCGAGGATCGGGCCCTGTTCGATGTGCGCCTCGAAATAGGCGCCCACCGGGTGGCCGGTCGCGACGCGGCTGCCGGCGTAGCCGATGGCGTTCAGTGCCTCGCCGACGCTCACGCCCTGGGCGTCGCGCTTGGCCAAGGTCTCCTCGAGGGTGAACTTGTTGGCGAACACCCCCGAACCCATCATGCACGGGGCGAAGCGCGAGCCTTCCTCGTTGGTCCACACCACCACCTCCAGCGGCGCCTCGGTCTCCACGCCCAGGTCGTTGAGGGTGCGGATCACCTCCAGCCCGGCCATCACGCCAAAGCAGCCGTCGAACTTGCCGCCGGTGGGCTGGGTATCGATATGGCTGCCGGTCATCACCGGCGGCAGCTTGGCGTTGCGCCCGGGGCGGCGGGCGAAGATGTTGCCGACCGCATCGATGCTCACCGTGCAGCCGGCCGCCTCGCACCACTGCACGAACAGGTCGCGGGCCTGGCGGTCGAGGTCGGTCAGCGCCAGGCGGCAGACGCCGCCCTTGGCCGTGGCGCCGAGGCGGGCGAGGTCCATCAGTGACTGCCACAGGCGGGCGCTGTCGATGTGCTGCTTGCTCGATTGCAGGACTTCCTTGGCGAGGGTGGTCATGGGTATCTCCTCAGGCTGTTGTTTTTGGCATCACGTGGGAGCTGCAGTGCATCAAGGCAACGGCTTGGCCAGCCGCGCCGGTCCGCGCACCGCGAGGCCACCGAGGGCGTAGTAGAGCCCGCCGCCGAGCAGCGAGCCGGTGAACCAGCCATAGTCGTAGAACCAGCTGAAACTGCTGTTGCCGATGGCCATCACGGTCAGCGCCACCGGCACGCCGAAGGCGACGAACCCGGCCCAGTTCCAGGCCGGGTACACGTCGTCGCGGTACAGCCCGGCCAGGTCCAGGTGCTGGCGGCGGACCAGGAAATAGTCCACCACCATGATCCCGGCAATTGGCCCGAGCAGGCTGGAGTAGCCCAGCAGCCAGTTGGAGTACACGCTCTCCAGGCTCAGGTCGGAGACGATCCAGCCGAGCTTCTTGAGCAGCTCGTGCCCCATCAGCGCCAGGCCGATGAAGCCGGTCAGCCAGACCGCGCGGCTGCGCCCGATCAGCCGCGGGGCAATGTTCTGGAAGTCGTTGGTGGGCGAGACGATGTTGGCCGCGGTGTTGGTCGACAGCGTGGCGATGATGATCAGCGCCATGGCCAGGGCCACCCAGCCGGGGCTCTGGATATGGCCGATCAGGCTCACCGGGTCGGACACTGTCTGGCCCACCAGCGAGGCGGAAGCGGCGGTCATGATCACGCCCAGCGAAGCGAACAGGAACATGGTCAGCGGCAGGCCGAAGATCTGCCCGAGGATCTGGTCCTTCTGGCTCTTCGCGTAACGGCTGAAATCGGGGATGTTCAGCGATAGCGTGGCCCAGAAGCCGACCATCGCGGTAAGCCCGGCGCAGAAGTAGCCGACCACGCTGGCGCCCTCGGGGCGCTTGGGCGGCTGCGCCAGCAGTTCGCTCATCGACATGTGCGGCAGCGCCCAGAACAGCAGGCCGACACCCACCGCCACCAGCAGCGGCGCCGATAGCGTCTCCAGCCACTTGATCGACTCGGCGCCGCGCAGCACCACCCACAGGTTCAGCGACCAGAACAGCATGAAGCCGATCACCTCGCCGGTGCCGCCCAGTGCCTTCCACTCGGGGAACAGCGAGCCGAGGAACAGGTGGATGGCCAGCCCGCCGAACATCGTCTGGATGCCGAACCAACCACAGGCCACCACGGCGCGGATCAGGCACGGCACGTTGGAGCCGAAGATGCCGAACGAGGCGCGCAGCAGCACCGGGAAGGGGATGCCGTACTTGGTGCCGGGGAAGGCGTTGAGGGTCAGTGGAATCAGCACGATGAGGTTGGCCAGCAGGATCGCCAGCAGCGCCTCGCTCACGCTCAGGCCGAAGTAGGCGGTGAGCACGCCGCCGAGGGTATAGGTGGGCACGCAGATGGACATGCCCACCCACAGCGCGGTGATGTGCCACTTGTTCCAGGTGCGCTGGTGCACCTTGGTCGGGGCGATGTCGTGGTTGTAGCGGGGGCTGTCGAGGACGTCGCTGCCGGCGTCGAGCTCGAACAGGCCATGCTGCTCGACCACTTGCGATCTGCTCTGTTGCATGGGGTTCTCCAGGTCTTTTTTCTTGTAGTTGTCGCTCATCGGGCTGCCGCGATGGCCGGAGTACACACACCAGCAGTACTGCTCCTCCGGTCCGGCCAGGCGGTTGTGGCCTGCGTTTTCAACAAACGTGCCGGGAAAGCCCGCGCCTTCCCGGCGGCCGCCGCCAAACGGAGGTAACTCACTGTCTTGCAAGGGCATTCTTCAGCGCGACGACGAGGGTGGGGTGGGCACCCTGGTGCGCCGTCTGTCTGGCAGGTCCGCCACCCGCGTGGTTCAAACGGGTGCAACCTGGAAAACCACTGGCGCGGCCTGCGCCTTCCAGCCAGGAAACAAATTGCTGATTTTGCGTAGAAAATCTTGACCAATTTGGCTTCCTGTCAAGTGCGTCAAAATGGTGAAGGGGTGTCACATTTTGGTTAATTGTTAAATTTTTTATTAAAAATCAAACAGTTACAAAATATAATATTTGCATATATTTTTTCTTGATGAATATCCGATCAGATACTAGCCTCGATTCTTGTCAGGCCTGACAGGATTGAACGCGTCACCTCCAGCGCCCGGCCCGAAACTATTCCAAGAACCGGCCAGAAGACCGGTCAGCCTGCGAGGAAAACGGCATGTCCCTGTTGATCCGTGGCGCCACCGTGGTTACCCATGAAGAGAGCTACCGTGCAGATGTCCTGTGTGTCGATGGTCTGATCCGCGCCATCGGCAGCCACCTCGAAACCCCCACCGATTGCGAAGTCCTCGACGGCTCAGGCCAGTACCTGATGCCCGGCGGCATCGACCCGCACACCCACATGCAACTGCCGTTCATGGGCACGGTGGCCAGCGAGGACTTTTTCAGTGGCACCGCCGCAGGCCTGGCCGGGGGCACTACCTCGATCATCGACTTCGTTATCCCCAATCCGCAGCAATCGCTGCTCGAGGCCTTCCATACCTGGCGTGGCTGGGCGCAGAAGAGCGCGAGCGACTACGGCTTCCATGTCGCCATCACCTGGTGGAGCGAGCAGGTCGCCGAGGAGATGGGCGAGCTGGTGGCCAAGCACGGGGTGAACAGCTTCAAGCACTTCATGGCCTACAAGAACGCGATCATGGCCGCCGACGACACCCTGGTGGCCAGCTTCGAACGCTGCCTGCAACTGGGCGCGGTGCCGACAGTGCACGCCGAGAACGGCGAGTTGGTCTATCACCTGCAGAAGAAGCTGCTGGCCCAGGGCCTGACCGGGCCCGAGGCGCATCCGCTGTCGCGCCCGTCGCAGGTCGAGGGCGAGGCCGCCAGCCGCGCCATCCGCATCGCCGAGACCCTTGGCACGCCGCTGTACCTGGTGCATGTCTCCAGCCGCGAGGCGCTGGATGAGATCACCTATGCCCGGGCCAAGGGCCAGCCGGTGTACGGCGAGGTGCTGCCGGGCCACCTGTTGCTGGACGACAGCGTCTACCGCGACCCGGACTGGGCCACAGCCGCCGGCTACGTGATGAGCCCGCCGTTCCGGCCGCGCGAGCATCAGGAGGCGCTGTGGCGCGGCCTGCAGTCGGGCAACCTGCACACCACCGCCACCGACCACTGCTGCTTCTGCGCCGAGCAGAAGGCCATGGGCCGCGACGACTTCAGCCGCATCCCCAACGGCACCGCCGGCATCGAGGACCGCATGGCGGTGCTGTGGGATGCCGGGGTGAACAGCGGGCGCCTGTCGATCCACGAGTTCGTCGCGCTCACCTCCACCAACACCGCGAAGATCTTCAACCTGTTCCCGCGCAAAGGCGCCATCCGCGTCGGCGCCGACGCCGACCTGGTGCTGTGGGATCCGCAGGGCACGCGCACGATCAGCGCCCAGACCCATCACCAGCGGGTCGACTTCAACATCTTCGAAGGCCGCACCGTGCGCGGTATCCCCAGCCATACCATCAGCCAGGGCAAGGTGCTCTGGGCCGATGGCGACCTGCGCGCCGAGCCGGGCGCGGGGCGCTATGTGGAGCGGCCGGCGTACCCGTCGGTGTACGAGGTGCTGGAGCGGCGTGCCGAGCATCAGCGGCCGACACCGGTTCAGCGCTGAGGCCATTGGGGCCGCTTCGTAGCCCATCGCGACGCAAGGCCGCTCCCACAGGGATCGGTGCTTTGGCTGTGGGAGCGGCCTTGTGTCGCGAAAGGGGCGCAAGCGCCCCCTGATAACAACACCCATGCTCCTGTTGACTGCCATCCCCCAGAACGGACAGGCGAGTGACCGCCGCCTGAGCCCATAAAAAAGCGAGAGGCTACAACCGTGATCGACGCCCTGAACCACTTGCCGCGCCCCCGGGCCGGCGCCGACCAGCTGGCCGAGGCCTTCAGCGACCTCGCGCCCCCACTCACCGCCCGCCAGGCCGCCGTCGAGAGCGCGCGCTGCCTGTACTGCTACGACGCGCCCTGCGTCAATGCGTGCCCCAGCGAGATCGACATCCCCTCGTTCATCCACCGCATCAGCGACGAGAACCTGCAGGGCGCCGCCGAACGCATTCTTTCGGCCAACATCCTCGGCGGCAGCTGCGCCCGGGTGTGCCCCACCGAGATCCTCTGCCAGCAGGCCTGCGTGCGCAACAACGCCCAGGAATGCGCGCCGGTGCTGATCGGCCAGCTGCAGCGCTACGCCCTGGACCACGCCGGCTTCACCGAACATCCGTTCCAGCGCTCGCCGGCCAGCGGCAAGCGCATCGCCGTGGTCGGCGCCGGCCCCGCCGGGCTGTCCTGCGCGCACCGCCTGGCCATGCACGGCCACGACGTGGTGATCTTCGAGGCGCGGGAGAAAGCCGGTGGCCTCAATGAGTACGGCATCGCCCGCTACAAGCTGGTGGACGACTACGCCCAGCGCGAGGTGGAGTTCCTGCTGGGCATCGGCGGTATCGAGATCCGCCATGGCCAGCGCCTGGGCGCCAACCTGTCGCTGGGAGAGCTGCATGCCCAGCACGACGCGGTGTTCCTCGGCCTGGGCCTGGATGCCGCGCGCCAGCTGGGCCTGGCGGACGAGGACGCCCCGGGCCTGCTCGCCGCCACCACGTACATCCGCGAGCTGCGCCAGGCCGACGACCTCACCCAGCTGCCGCTGGCCGACCGCTGCCTGGTGCTAGGCGCCGGCAACACCGCCATCGACATGGCCGTGCAGATGAGTTGCCTGGGGGCCCGCGACGTCAACCTGGTTTACCGCCGTGGCGTGTCCGACATGGGCGCCACCGCTCATGAACAGGAAATCGCCAAGCACAACCAGGTGCGTCTGCACACCTGGGCCAGGCCCGAGGCCGTGCTGCTGGATGATGCCGGGCGCGTGCGCGGCATGCGCTTCGCGCGCACGCAACTGGTCGATGGGCGCCTGGGCGATACCGGCGAAACCTTCGAGCTGGCCGCCGACGCGATCTTCAAGGCCATCGGCCAAGGCTTCGATGACGCAAGCCTGGCCGACCCGCTGGCGGCGCAACTGGCCCGCGACGGTGAGCGCATCCAGGTGGACGCGCACATGCAGACCTCCATCCCCGGTATCTATGCCGGCGGCGACTGCACCGCGCTGGGCCAGGACCTCACCGTCCAGGCCGTGCAACATGGCAAGCTGGCCGCCGAAGCCATCCATGCCCAACTCATGCTCAACGTGGAGGCTGCGTAAATGGCCGACCTGTCCATCGAATTCGCCGGCATCAAGGCGCCCAATCCGTTCTGGCTGGCCTCCGCGCCACCCACCGACAAGGCCTACAACGTGGTCCGCGCCTTCGAGGCCGGGTGGGGCGGGGTGGTGTGGAAGACCCTGGGCGAGGACCCGGCGGCGGTCAACGTGTCGTCGCGCTACTCGGCGCACTTCGGCGCCAACCGCCAGGTGCAGGGCATCAACAACATCGAGCTGATCACCGACCGCTCGCTGGAGATCAACCTGCGCGAGATCACCCAGGTGAAGAAGGACTGGCCCGACCGTGCGCTGATCGTGTCGCTGATGGTGCCGTGCGTGGAAGAGTCCTGGAAGTTCATCCTGCCCTTGGTGGAAGCCACCGGTGCCGATGGCATCGAGCTCAACTTCGGCTGCCCCCACGGCATGCCCGAGCGCGGCATGGGCGCGGCCGTCGGCCAGGTGCCGGAGTACGTGGAAATGGTCACCCGCTGGTGCAAGACCCACTGCGCGCTGCCGGTGATCGTCAAGCTCACCCCCAACATCACTGATATTCGTCAGTCGGCACGCGCCGCGCACCGGGGCGGGGCGGACGCGGTGTCGCTGATCAACACGATCAACTCGATCACCAGCGTCGACCTCGACCGCATGGTCGCCCACCCCATCGTCGGCGACCAGAGCACCCATGGCGGCTATTGCGGTTCGGCGGTCAAGCCGATCGCCCTGAACATGGTCGCCGAAATTGCCCGCGACCCCGAGACCCACGGCCTGCCGATCTGCGGTATCGGCGGTATCGGCACCTGGCGCGATGCCGCCGAGTTCATCGCCCTGGGCAGTGGCGCGGTGCAGGTGTGCACGGCGGCGATGCTGCACGGTTTTCGCATCGTCGACGACATGAAGGACGGCCTGGCGCGCTGGATGGACCAGCACGGCCATCGCAGCCTCGAGGCGTTTCGCGGCCAGGCCGTGGGGCACACCACCGACTGGAAGTACCTGGACATCAACTACAAGACGGTGGCTCGCATCGACCAGGACGCCTGCATCGGCTGTGGGCGCTGCCACATCGCCTGCGAGGACACTTCGCACCAGGCCATCGCCAGCACCCCGAAGGCTGACGGCACCCACGCCTACAGCGTGATCGAGGCTGAGTGCGTCGGCTGCAACCTGTGCCAGATCACCTGCCCGGTGGAGGGCTGCATCGACATGCAGGCGCAGGAGACCGGCAAGCCGTACATGAACTGGACCCAGGATCCGCGCAATCCCTACCGTGAAGCGGGTTGAGAGCGTGCCGTGTGGAAACGAAAAAGCCCGCTCAGGGGAGCGGGCTTTCCGGATGGCGCTGGATCAGAAGCCCAGGCGGTCGCGCAGGCTGTAGTACCAGGCGCCGATGGCGCTGAACGGCACACGCAGCATCTGGCCACCCGGGAACGGGTAGTGCGGCAGGCCGGCGAAGGCGTCGAAGCGCTCGGCCTGGCCGCGCAGGGCCTCGGCCAGCACCTTGCCCGCCAGGTGGGTGTAGGTCACGCCGTGGCCCGAGCAGCCCTGGGAGTAGTAGATGTTGTCGCCGATACGGCCGACCTGCGGCAGGCGCGACAGGGTCAGCAGGAAGTTGCCGGTCCAGGCGTAGTCGATCTTGACGTTTTTGAGCTGCGGGAAGGCCTTGAGCATCTTCGGACGGATGATCGCCTCGATGTTCGCCGGGTCGCGCGCGCCGTACACCACGCCGCCACCGAAGATCAGGCGCTTGTCGCTGGTCAAACGGTAGTAGTCGAGCAGGTAGTTGCAGTCCTCGACGCAGTAGTCCTGCGGCAGCAGGGTGCGCGCCAGTTCGTCGCCCAGCGGCTCGGTGGTGATGACCTGGGTGCCGCACGGCATCGACTTGGCCGCCAGTTCCGGCACCAGGTTGCCCAGGTAGGCGTTGCCGGCGACGATGATGAACTTGGCGCGGACCTTGCCCTGCGGGGTGTGCACGACGGGGTTGGCGCCACGCTCGATGCGCACGGCCGGGGTCTGCTCGTAGATGATGCCGCCCAGGGACTCGACCGCGGCAGCTTCGCCCAGGGCCAGGTTCAGCGGATGGATATGGCCGCCGCTCATGTCGAGCATGCCGCCCACATAGTTGTCGCAGGCCACCACTTCACGGATGCGCTTCTGGTCCATCAGCTCCAACTGGGTGTGGCCGAAGCGTTCCCACAGGCGCTTCTGCGATTCCAGGTGGCCCATCTGCTTGCTGGTCAGCGCGGCGAATACGCCGCCGTCCTTCAGGTCGCACTGGATGTTGTACTTGGCCACGCGTTCACGGATGATGCGCCCGCCCTCGAAGGCCATCTGGCCCAGCAGTTGTGCCTGCTTGGGGCCGACGGTACGTTCGATGACGTCAATGTCGCGGCTGTAGCTGTTGACGATCTGGCCGCCGTTGCGGCCCGAAGCGCCGAAGCCGACCTTGGCGGCTTCGACGATACTCACCTTGAAGCCGTTCTCCAGCAGGAACAGGGCGCTGGACAGGCCGGTGTAGCCGGCACCGATGATGCACACATCGGTTTCCACCTCACCCTGCAGCGCCGGACGTGGCGGCACCGGGTTGGCCGAGGCGGCGTAGTAGGACTGGGGGTAGGGGGTGTTGGCCATGCTCGAGGAACCTCGTGTTTTATATTTTTAACGAATGTACCGATGCTATCAATAATAATAAACACCCGCTAGTCGTCCGGTGAAAATCCTTTACCTGACGCTGAACCCTGGCCTTCTATAAATATTTTAAGATTCAGTAGCTTAGCGTGAAAAAAACGGTTGACAGGGCATTTGGATCGCGTAGAATGCGCCCCACACGACAGGCACATAGCTCAGTTGGTTAGAGCACCACCTTGACATGGTGGGGGTCGTTGGTTCGAGTCCAATTGTGCCTACCAAATCAAAAAAGGGGCGATCCGCAAGGATCGCCCCTTTTTTCATTAGGCTCCACCGCGAAGTTTCAGGCTTCCCCGCGATTCTTCTTCACGATGGCATCGGCAATGCTCGCCGGCGCCTCGGCATAGCGGGTGAACTCCATCGAGAAACTGGCCCGCCCCTGGGTCATCGAGCGCATCGAGGTGGCGTAGCCGAACATCTCGCCCAGCGGTACCTCGGCACGGATCACCTTGCCGGCCGGGGTCTCGTCGCCATCCTGGATCATCCCCCGGCGCCGGCTCAGGTCGCCGAGGATGTCGCCCTGGTACTCCTCGGGGGTCACCACCTCGACCTTCATCACCGGCTCCAGCAGCACCGCGCCGCCTTTCTGCGACAACTGCTTGGTGGCCATGGACGCGGCGATCTTGTAGGCCATCTCGTTGGAGTCGACGTCGTGGTACGAGCCGTCATACACCGCCGCCTTGAGGTTGATCAGCGGATAGCCGGCAAGTACGCCGTTCTTCATCTGCTCCTCGATGCCTTTCTGGATCGCCGGGATGTACTCGCGTGGCACCACGCCGCCGACGACTTCGTTGATGAACTCCAGGCCTTCCTTGCCTTCGTCGCCCGGGGCGAAGCGGATCCAGCAATGCCCATACTGGCCACGCCCGCCGGACTGGCGGACGAAGCGGCCTTCGATCTCGCAGGTGTTGCGGATCTTCTCGCGGTAGGCCACCTGCGGCTTGCCGATGTTGGCCTCGACGTTGAACTCGCGGCGCATGCGATCGACGATGATGTCCAGGTGCAGCTCGCCCATGCCGGAGATGATGGTCTGGCCGGTCTCCTCGTCGGTCTTGACCCGGAACGACGGGTCCTCCTGGGCCAGCTTGCCCAGGGCGATGCCCATCTTCTCCTGGTCGCTCTTGGTCTTGGGCTCCACCGCCACCGAGATCACCGGGTCGGGGAAGTCCATGCGTTCGAGGATGATCGGCTTGTCCATGTCGCACAGGGTGTCGCCGGTGGTGACGTCCTTCATGCCGATCAGCGCGGCGATGTCGCCGGCGCACACGTCCTTGATCTCGGCGCGCTGGTTGGCGTGCATCTGCACCATGCGGCCGATGCGTTCCTTCTTGCCCTTGACCGAGTTGAGCACGGCGTTGCCGGAGCTGAGCACGCCGGAATACACCCGGGCGAAGGTCAGGGTGCCGACGAACGGGTCGGTGGCGATCTTGAAGGCCAGGGCCGAGAACGGCTCGTTGTCGTCGGCGTGGCGCTCCAGGTGTTTTTCCTCGTCGTCCGGGTCGGTGCCCTTGATCGCCGGGATCTCGCTGGGGGCGGGCAGGTAGTCGATCACGGCGTCGAGCATCAGCGGCACGCCCTTGTTCTTGAACGATGAGCCGAGGATGGTCGGCACGATCTCGTTGGCGATGGTGCGCTGGCGCAGGGCGGCCTTGATTTCCTCGGTGGTGAATTCTTCGCCTTCGAGGAATTTCAGGGTCAGCTCTTCGTTGGCATCGGCCGCAGCCTCAATCATATGGGCACGCCATTCGTCGGCCAGATCCTGCAGTTCGGCGGGAATGGCTTCTTCGCGGTAGCTGGTGCCCTGGTCGGCGTCGTTCCAGTAGATGGCCTTCATCTTCACCAGGTCGATCTGGCCGATGAAGTTTTCCTCGCTGCCGATGGCCAGCTGGATCGGCACCGGATGGTGGCCCAGGCGCTGGTCAATCTGCTTCACCACCCGCAGAAAATCCGCGCCCTGGCGGTCCATCTTGTTGATGTAGGCCAGGCGCGGCACATGGTACTTGTTGGCCTGGCGCCATACGGTCTCGGATTGCGGCTCGACGCCGTCGGCGCCGCTGAACACCACCACCGCGCCATCGAGCACGCGCAGCGAGCGCTCGACCTCGATGGTGAAGTCGACGTGGCCGGGGGTGTCGATGATGTTGAAGCGGTACTTGTGCTCGAACTGCTTGGTCGAGCCTTGCCAGAAGGCCGTGGTGGCCGCCGAGGTGATGGTGATGCCGCGCTCCTGCTCCTGGGCCATCCAGTCCATGGTCGCGGCGCCGTCGTGCACCTCGCCCATCTTGTGGTTGACCCCGGTGTAGAACAGGATCCGCTCGGTGGTGGTGGTCTTGCCGGCATCCACGTGGGCAACGATACCGATGTTGCGGTACAGCTCGATGGGGGTCGTGCGGGCCATGGTCGGTCACCTGTGGGTGAGGATTCTCCCAAGGTAGCAGAGCGGGAGAATCCTGCCGGGGCGACCGTCAGTCGGCGAGCACCTGCAACTGCCACTGGCCTTCGCTTTCGCGGGCCAGGCCGCTGGCCGGCAGCAGGGCCAGCAGGCGTTCGTGCAGGGCGGCTTCGGTGAATGACTTGAGGGTGGTCATGTCTAGCACGCCGACGGTGATCAGCTCGGCCTTGGTGTACGACAACCAGGCTTTTTTCAGCACCATCAGCACGTCGCTGCCGGCGGTGCTGGCGAAGCGCCTGTGCAGGGTGCGGCCTTCCAGCTCGAAGCTGTGACGGTGTTCGTAGCCGTTTTCGTCGCCACTGCCCTCGACGCAGCGGTGGCAGCGGCAGGGGCCGTCGCCGAAAGCGTTGCGCAGGTAGGCGTTGAAGTCCACGACGGGCTTGAGGGTCAGGCGTTTGTCGACCTCGAACAGGTCGGCGATCAGGGGTTGTTCGGCGCTCACTCGGTATCCTCGCGTGGTATGGCGTGCATCGGCGGGCACCCTAACAGATCGGGGCAGGGGAGGCCATGCTCGATGGCCAGCGTGGGAGCGGGCTTGCCCCGCGATGAGGTCGGTAGAGACAACCGGGAACGCCTGCCGTACTCTACGCGCCCATACGCCTAATACACCTGTTGAGGTAACCCCGCTTGAGTACCAAGTACCCGTACACCGCCACCGTGACCATCAGCGCCGAAGACCGTGGGGGCGATACCGAGGCCTCGGAGAACACCAACATGCGCGTGGGCCTTGAGGCGGTGACCGAGGTGCTGAAGAAAGTGCATTTCGTCGGTACCCTCGGGGCACCGGAAAAAGGCGCCACGCACATCTGCGTCACCTTGGAGAACGGCCTGAGTTACTACGGCCCGATCGTCAACGGCCACGCCGAGCTCGAAGGCGGCTGGATCGCCTTCGAATGCGACATGCCCACCCCCGAAGAGCTGGGCCTGTAACCCTCAGCCCAGCTCCATGAGGCACTGCTCGAGGATATCCAACCCTTCCTCGAGCACCTCGGGCTCGATGGTCAGCGGTGCCAGCAGGCGGATGATATGCCGCGCCTTGCCGCTGGGCATCAGCAGCAGGCCTTTGCCACGCGCCGCCTCGAGCACCTTGGCCAGTTGCGTCGGCGCCGGGCTGCCGTCCGGGTTGACCAACTCCAGCCCGCGCATGGCCCCTGTACCGGTCAGGCGACCGAGCGCGGCACACCTTCCCGACGCTTTCCAGCGCGCGTGACGCGCCACGATGGCCTGTTCCTGCCGTTCGCCCCAGGTGGCGATATTCGTGTCGGTCATCTGCGCCAGGCTCGCCAGCGCCGCCGCGCAGGCGATCGGGTTGCCCGAGTAGGTGCCGCCCAGCCCGCCCTTGGGCAGCGCGCCCATGATCGCCTGTCGCCCGACCACCGCGCCCAGCGGCATGCCGCCGGCGATGCTCTTGGCCAGCAGCAGAAGGTCCGGTTCGATACCCAGCCGTGGGAAGGCGAAGCGCTGGCCGGTGCGACCGAAGCCGGACTGAATCTCATCGATAATGATCAGGATCCCATGCTCGTCGCAGAAGCGGCGCAGGGCCTGGGCGAAGGCGGGGTCGAGGGCGAGGAAACCGCCTTCGCCCTGCACCGGCTCGAAGATGAACGCGGCCACGTCCTCCACCGCCAGCTCCACGCTGAACAGGCGCTCCATAGCCTGGAGCGCCTGCTCGCAGCTCACCCCGGTGTCCGGACTGGGGTAGGGCAGGTGATAGACCGGGCCGGGCAGTTCGCCCACGCGCTGCTTGTACGGGGCGACCTTGCCGTTGAGGTTGAGGGTGGCCAGGGTACGGCCGTGGAAACCGCCGTCGAAGGCGACGATGGCCCGTTTGCCGGTGGCGCCGCGGGCGACCTTGAGGGCGTTTTCCGCCGCTTCCGCGCCGCTGTTGGTCAGCATGCCCGTCAGCGGATAGCTGACCGGGACGAACTGGCACAGGCGCTCCATCAGTTCCAGGTACGGACCGTGGGGCGCGGCGTTGAAGGCATAGTGGGTCAGGCGCGCGGCCTGCTGCTGGATCGCCTCGACCACCGCCGGGTTACAGTGGCCCAGGTTGAGCACGCCGATGCCGCCGACGAAGTCGATGTAGCGTTTGCCGGCGGTGTCCCAGACTTCGGCGTTGCGTCCATGGGAAAGGGTGATCGGGTGAACGATGGCGATGGACTGGCTGATATTTTCCTGATTCATCTGCACGCGGCCTGTTGTTCGAGTCAGGTCGTATCCAAGCGCGTCGGGAATCGGTGGCGCAAACGAATTATTCGATTGCTCTCATTCGTTTAATTCCTGATGTCTGAAGGCTCTCTCTGCAAGCTTCATGACAGAAGATTCTGAGCAGGATGTGAAGCGTATTGATTCCTAGTTGGAATGATGTTTTGCGAAAAGGTCGTTTGTTGTGACCTGCCTGGAGATGAATACTGGCCTGGCTGGACCCTGGCAACCGACAGGTCCATCAATACAAAAATACGCCGGTAGCCAATTCCCGCAACAAGTCCGAGACGTGTGGGAGACGCGTGCCGATGCCCTTGCCGGCATGCCCGCCCCCACAGGAACGCTGCCGCCACTTTCAGCCGCCTTCGTTGCGGCCGACCCACTCGAGGGTTCTCCATGGCATCGCCAGACAACAAAAAACAGCGGTCCTTACAGCATGGCCTGACTTCACGTCAGGTATCGATGATCTCTATTGCCGGCATCATCGGCGCCGGCCTTTTCATTGGCTCGTCCAACGCCATCGCCACCGCCGGCCCGGCTATTCTCATCTCCTACGCCATGACCGGCCTGCTGGTGCTGCTGGTGATGCGCATGCTCGGTGAAATGGCCATCGCCAACCCCAACAGCGGCTCGTTCTCCACCTACGCCAGCGAAGCCATCGGCCCCTGGGCCGGCTTCACCATCGGCTGGCTGTACTGGTGGTTCTGGGTGCTGATCATCCCGGTCGAGGCCATCGCTGGCGCGGATATCCTCCATGCCTACTTCCCGCAGGTGCCGTCCTGGCTGTTCGCCTTCCTGATCATGATCGTGCTGTCGGGCACCAACCTGGTCAGCGTGAAGAACTTCGGCGCGTTCGAGTACTGGTTCGCCCTGGTCAAGGTACTGGCCATCATTGCCTTCATCGTGGTCTGCAGCCTGGCGGTGTTCGGCGTCTGGCCACTGGCCGACGTCTCCGGCGTCAGTCGCCTGTGGGACGCCGGCGGCTTCATGCCCAATGGCTTCGGCACCGTGCTCGGCGGCGTGCTGATCACCATCTTCTCGTTCTTCGGCGCCGAGATCGTCACCATCGCCGCCGACGAGACAGCCAACCCCAAGGACAAGATCCGCCGCGCCACCAACCTGGTGGTGTACCGCATCGCCATTTTCTACCTGGCGTCGATCTTCCTGGTGGTGTCGCTGGTGGCCTGGAACGATCCGGGGCTCAAGGCGGTGGGCTCGTTCCAGCGGGTGCTGGAAGTGCTCAACGTGCCCGGCGCCAAGCTGCTGGTCGACATCGTCGTGCTGGTGGCGGTCACCAGTTGCATGAACTCAGGGCTGTACACCGCCTCGCGCATGCTCTACTCGCTGGGGGCCCGTGGCCAGGCACTGCTTATGACCAGGCGGATCTCCGGCGCGGGCGTGCCCACCGTGGCGGTCGTTCTCTCGACCCTGGCGGGCTTTGCCGGCTGCCTGGTCAACTACGTGTTTCCCGGCAAGGTGTTCGGGTTCCTGCTATCTACCACCGGCGCCATCGCCTTGCTGGTGTACTTGGTGATCGCCGTGTCGCAACTGCGCATGCGGGCCCGTGCCGAGCGCGAGGGGCGCACGCCGGAGCTGAAGATGTGGCTGTTCCCGTGGCTGACCTGGCTGGTGATCGGCACCATCGTCATGGTGCTGGGCTACATGCTGTTCAGCGATGCCTACCGCTATGAAACACTGATGACCGCGGGGGTGACCCTGTTCATCCTGCTGGTTTCGCTGACCCAGCGGCGCAAGCGGGGCTCGGCGTGGCAGGCGGCCTGATACGCTCAGGGGGCATATGGCGGCCCCCTCCATTTGGCGGCCGGGAAGCATGGGGCTACCATCGGCAGTCAGCCTCCTTCCCAATTCCAACAAGCCAAGGACGTGTATGACCGAACAAGCCCCCTCCCTGCAACAACTCGCCGCCCCTGATGGCACATGCTACGGTTGCGGGTGCTCCCACCCCAGCGGCCTGCATGTGCAGAGTCACTGGGATGACGACGGCGTCCACCTGCTGTGCCGTCATTCCCCCGACCCGACCTTCATCGGCTGGCCCGGCCTGGTCTACGGCGGCCTGCTGGCCATGCTGGTCGATTGCCATTCCAACTGGACCGCCATGGCCCACCACTACCGCGCCGAAGGCCGCGAGCCCGGCAGCCTGCCGCGTATCGACTGCGTTACCGGCCAACTGAGCCTGACCTACCTCAAACCCACCCCGATGGGCGTCGAGCTGCTGCTCAAGGCACGGGTCGAGGGTGAGGTAGGGCGCAAGAGCCGGGTGATCTGCGAGGTCTGGGCCGGGGATGTGCTGACTGTCACCGCTGACTCGGTGTTCGTGCGGGTCGATACCGAGAAACTCAAGCGCCAGGCTCATCAGCAGGGATGATCAGGTACCGGCTGCTACGTCGAACTCCCAGCTTTCGATGTCAAACTCAGCATCGTCCAGTTCCACCGGGAATTCGAATCGGCCGGTCAACGAACGCTCTTTGTAATCAATCATATGAAGTTCGAACGTTCCTGCTTCAATAGCCTTGATAGATTTCTCGAAATAACCGAATTCGACCAGGATATGTGGTTTTTCGCCTTGATCTTCAGCGGTTAGCAGGTAGTCGCCAGCTCTGGGACTCCAGTAGCCGGTTAACTTCAGCCAATATTGTGCATGCGCTGGATTTCCGTCGCTGACGGCTTCGATGGTAAAGCCAAAATCATCATCGAACCAATCCTGGCGATACACCTTCAAAACGCTGGCTGAGGTGCTGTTCTGGCCATAGATTGTGACGCCGATCTCCTGAGCTGATTCGGTGGTCATATCTTTTCTCCAATGGGCTGCGCGGATGATTTTCGTCCTGCGAAGATGGAGGGCCGCTGCAAGGGCGTCTACTGGCAAAAATAACAGGCCATAGGGAAAACCTTGTTGTCTGGCGGCACATGGACAGGGCCGGGCAAGGCTGGCATTGTCGAGGGCGAACCGGCTGCCCGACAGGATGTTGTCATGCCTTACCAGATCCGCCCGGCGCGCAGCGACGACTGCGTAATCTTGAGCCACATCGGCCAGGCCACCTTCGCCCTGGCCAGCCCGCCCGACAGCGCTCCGGCGGCGCAGCAGCACTACATCGCCCACAACCTGCAGCCCGAGCATTTCCAGGCGCACCTGCGCCACCCGCACAAGCGCCTGCTGGTGGTCGAGGAGGGAGGCCAGGTGCTGGGCTACAGCATGCTCGACCTGGCGCCCGGTGAGCTGGGGATCGCCGCGGCCGATCATCTGGTGGAGATTTCCCGTTGCTATGTGCTGCCCGCCGCCCACGGCACGGGTGCCGCGCAGTCACTGCTCGAGGCTATCCTGGCCCATACCCGTGGCCCGGTCCGCCTGACCGTCAACGAACTCAACGCCAGGGCCATCCGGTTCTACGGGCGCAATGGCTTTCGCAAGGTGGGCGAGGCGATCTTTCCCTGCGGTGACGAGCGACACCGAGACTGGGTGATGGTCAGGACGCCCGACAGTCTTTAAATTGAGTCCCTCTACCTTCAGGGCGCGAACATGACCGGTCTTTCCGTATTCCCCATCACCTGCAAATGGCCGGCCCGGCATCCCGAGCGCCTGCAGCTGTATTCGCTGGCCACGCCCAACGGCGTCAAGGTCTCGATCATGCTCGAAGAGATCGGCCTGCCTTACGAGGTGCACAAGATCAGTTTCGACAACGACGACCAGCTGAGCCCCGAGTTCATCTCCCTGAGCGCCAACAACAAGATTCCGGCAATCCTCGACCCCGATGGCCCTGGTGGCCAGCCGCTGCCGTTGTTCGAGTCCGGGGCGATCCTGCAGTACCTGGCCGAGAAGAGCGGGCAGTTGCTCAGCCAGGACCCTGCCCAGCGCTACCAGACCTTGCAGTGGCTGATGTTCCAGATGGGCGGCATCGGGCCGATGTTCGGCCAGGTGGGGTTCTTTCACTTCTTCGCCGGCAAGGCGTACGAGGACAAGCGGCCCCGGGATCGCTACGTCAATGAGTCCAAGCGCCTGCTGGGCGTGCTCGACCGGCACCTGCAGGGGCGGGAGTGGATGGTCGATGCGTACAGCATCGCCGATATCGCCATCTTCCCCTGGGTGCGCAACCTGGTGGAGCGCTACAACGCGCGCGAGCTGGTGGGGTTCGATGATTTCACGGAAGTACAGCGGGTGTTGGCGAAGTTCCTTGAACGCCCGGCTGTACAGCGTGGCCTGAAGATCCCGGAATAACCTTGCTGGGGGCGCAAGGCGCCCCCGTCGCGAGTCCTCAGAGGATCTGGTTCAGCAACCAGTACAAGCAACCCGCCAGCAACATTGCAGCCGGCAACGTCAATACCCAGGCCATCAGCAGGTTGACCAGCGTCTTGCGTTGAATCCCCGAGCCATTGGCCACCATGCTCCCGGCCACGCCTGAACTCAGCACGTGAGTGGTCGACACCGGCAGGCCGAACAGGTCCGCGGCGCCGATGGTACACATCGCCACCACCTCGGCCGAAGCGCCCTGGGCATAGCTCAGGTGGGTCTTGCCGATCTTCTCGCCCACCGTCACCACGATGCGCCGCCAGCCGACCATGGTGCCCAGGCCCAGGGCGATGGCCACCGCCACCTTGACCCACAGCGGGATATAGCGGGTTGCGTCGTCCAATTGGCGCTTGAACAGTTGCACATGGCGGCGGGTATCGGCGTCGTAGCGGGCCAGTTGGTGCTTGTCGATCAGGCGGATGGCCTCGCTGGTCAGGTACATGTCGTTGCGCACGTTGGCCATGGCCTCGGCCGGCACGCGCTTGAGCGAGCCGTAGCCTTTGACTTCCTCGCCAATCATGCCGGTCAGCGCGGCCAGCGCCGGGATCAGCTCGGCACTGGCCTTGGGCTCGCCGATGAACGTGGTCAGGACCTGGCGTGGATCGGCCGGGGCAGGGGACGGTACTGCGCGCGCCAAGGCCTGGCGGGTGACCTCGGCGACCGCCGAGAACTGCAGGGCCTGCTCGTTGGGCATGGTCTTGTTCAGCGCATAGGCCATCGGCAGGGTGCCGACCAGGATCAGCATGATCAGGCCCATGCCTTTCTGGCCATCGTTGGAGCCGTGGGCGAACGACACGCCAGTGCAGGTGAGGATCAGCACGCCGCGGATCCACCAGGGCGGCGGCGTCTGGCCTTCTGGCGCCTGGTACAGCTCGCGGCGCTTGACCAGCGCGCGCAGGGCGAGCAGCAGCAGGGCGGCGCAGGCGAAGCCGATCAGCGGCGAGAACAGCAGGGCGTAGCCGACCTTGCTGGCCTGGGTCCAGTCCACGCCGCTGGTGCCGTCGCGCCCGTGCATCAGCGCGTTGGCCACGCCCACGCCGATGATCGAGCCGATCAGGGTGTGCGAGGACGACGCTGGCAGGCCCAGCCACCAGGTGCCGAGGTTCCAGATGATCGCCGCCAGCAGCAGGGCGAAGACCATGGCGAAGCCGGTCGACGAGCCGACCTGCAGGATCAGCTCCACCGGCAGCAGGGCGATGATGCCGAAGGCCACCGCGCCGCTGGAGAGCAGCACGCCGAGGAAATTGCACAACCCCGACCAGACCACCGCCACCGGCGCCGGCAGCGAATGGGTGTAGATCACCGTGGCCACGGCATTGGCGGTGTCGTGGAAGCCGTTGACGAACTCGAAGCCCAGGGCGATCAGCAGGGCCAGGCCCAGCAGCAGGAAGGGGGTGACGGTGGTGACCACGGTGCCGCTGGCGCTGACATCCTGCTTCAGGCTCCAGAAGGTGTAGGCCAGGCCGGCCAGCAGCAGGCCGAAGAACAGGGTGAGGGTGGCGCGTCCGGGTTTGTGGGCAAGGTGAGGGCGCGGGCTGGGCAGGGTCAGGTCGGACTGGCTGGCCAGGGACGGGGTTGCCATGAGGGCTCCGGTTGGCGTCGGGCGGTGGTGCCGAAGGTCTTCAGCATAGAAACAATTCGTTACCAGGGCGTGACCTCGATCAATGAAGGCCCTAGGCTGTCTGGGGAACGATGTCGCAGGAGTGCTGCATGATTCGCTGTAAACGCGTCTACGAGGCGCTCGAGGGCGGGGATGGCCAACGCGTGCTGGTCGATCGTCTTTGGCCGCGCAACAAACGCAAGGAGGACCTGCACGGGCAGTGGCTGCGTGAAGTGGCGCCGTCCGACGCACTGCGCAAGGCGTTTCACGCCGGCGAGCTCGACTTTGCCGGTTTCACCCAGCGCTACCAGCAGGAGTTGGCCGCCCACCCCGAGCACTGGTATCCGCTGCTGGACCTGGCCGGCAAAGGCGACCTGACCTTGCTGTACGCCGGCAAGGACTCCGAGCACAACAACGCCCAGGTGCTGGCCCGGTGGCTTGAGGACGAACTGGAGCGCCGTGGGCCGGCCAGTTCGCCGGTGTGTTATGCCCCTTGAACTGATCCCTGCGACCGACGAACACCTCACGTTTGCCCGTGACCTCACGCGCCGCGCCATGCTGCCGTATTACCGCGAATTCGACCTGTTGTGGATCGAGGAAGCCTTCGATGAAGCCTGGTGCTGGCGCGAACAGTGGCTGGTGGTCGAGGACGATCGGGTGCTGGGCTTTTGCAGCCTCAGCCAGGACCGCCAGGCGCTGTATATCCGCGAGCTGCATCTGCTGCGCGAGCATCGTGGCCGGGGCGTGGGCGGCTGGGTGCTGGAGCAGTTGGCTGGCTGGACTGTACAGCGCCGGTTGCCGTGGCTGCGGCTGATGGTGTTCAGCAGCAACCCGGCGCGGCGCCTGTATCAGCGCCGAGGGTTCGTCGAGGTCGGGATGGACGAGTGCTTTGTGCGGATGCAGCGCCCGGTGCCCTGACACCATCCTGTGTGAGCGGCCTTGCGTCGCGAAAGGGCCGCAACGCGGCCCCGGCGATCTTTGCTTTTACGCTGAAGTCCTGGGGCCGCTCCGCGCCCCTTTCGCGACACAAGGCCGCTCAGGGGCCGTGTATTTTTCAGTCCTGGCGCACCCTGACCATCTGTTCCTGAACCAGCATTGCCTCCAGCACCGGCCCCTGCAACGCCAGCAGGTCGCCGGCCAGCAGGTTCTGCAGCAGTGCCTTGCCATTGAAGCGATTGCCCCCCAACTCGACCTCGCGCACCCCCTCGACCCGCACCACGGCCTTGCCCACCTGCCCCAGGCGATTGCCGCTGATCACCAGCGGCCCGGGCTGCGGCGTGGCATTGCGCAAGCTGATGGCGTACTCCGGCGTATTGCCGATCCGGTTACCCACCAGCGTCAGGCCCGTGACCTCGCTGGCATCCACCGCGCTGCCCTGGCTGCTGGCCAGCAGGTTGTCGTCGATCAGCAACTGGGCTTCGGCCGTCGGCGCGAGGTTGCGCAGCTGGATGCCATGGCCACGGCTGTCGCCGATGCGATTGCCGGCCAGCAGCACGGTGCCGTGCTGGTCGCTGATCTCGATGGCGGCCTTGGCGGCGCCGAGGATCAGGTTGTTTTCGATCAATGCCCGGGTCTGGCCACGCAGGCGCACGCCGCTGTTGTTGTCGACGCCGCGCAACTGGTTGCCACGCAGGCTCAGCTGGCTGTCGCGGGTGTCGATGGCATACTGCTGCGAGCCTTCGAAACGGCTGTCGATGATGGTCGCCTGGCTGTGCTGCAGCTCCACCGCGCTGGACAGCTCGCTGAAATGGCTGGCTTCCACCAGCAGCGTGGCGGGACGCGTACTGGCCGCCTGCTGGGTGCTGAGCGCGGTGCTCAGGCCGCGGGACAGGTTGGCGTTGTAGCCCAGGCGCTTGAGCGTCGAGCCGATCACCTCGGTATGGCTGCCCGCCCAGGCCACCACGAAGGGCCGCCAGGCACGGTCGGTGTTGCCGGGCTTGTCGCCGGCGACGCTTTCCAGCGTCGATTGGTTCAGCCCCAGCCAGCCCTGGTTGATCAGTGCGGTACCGGAGAAACTGTACAGGTAGAGGCGCGTGCCCTCCAGCCGCAGCCCGGCATCGGCGCCGATCATCAACGGGTAGCTCAGCAGGTAGCCGTCCTTGTAGCGCTTGAGCACCCGTGGGTCGTGCAGCGCATCGTACAGCTGCGCCAGGGTGATGCTGCCACCGCGCAGCACCACGGCCTGGGGGTGATGCGCCTGGTAGCCGGCGATGGCGCGGAACAGGCCGTTGTTGACGAACGGCTCGAACGGCCAGCTGCCGGCCTGGGACGAGAACATCGGTTGCAGGCTGACGCTGGCGCGGCCCGCAGGTGGCGGGCGGCGCGCCTGCTCGAAGGTCACCGCCTGACGGGCCTGGTGGCGCAGTTGCTCCAGCTGCTGCTGGTGCTGCGCCTGGGGCAACGTGTCCAGCACCGGCGCGGCCTGGGTGGTTGTCGCCAGCAGCAGGGCGGCCAGGCAGGTGAAAGAAAAGCGGCTGAACGGTGCCATGGGAGCGTCCTTGATCAAGGCAGGTTGGGGTAGGCCGGCTTGAGCGGGCCGCCGATCTGGCTGTAGTTGTCCACTTCGCCGTCCTCGCTGTCGTAGAGCTGGCGGGCGAGGGCATGCTCGGGTCGACGGGCCAGGAACGGGATCAGCCAGGCCAGCTTGTAGGGTGCGACGTCGGCCTGGCGCTGGCCCTTGAGCTGGGGCAGGGAGTCCGGGGCGAGCACGCTGCGGGCGGCGAAGGTGGCCAGCTGGTCGAGGGTGCGTTGGTCGTCCTCGCTCCAGGCCAGGCCGTTGGCCCGGGCCGACTCGCCAAGAAGCACCAGCGGCACCAAGGCGTACTGGCTGTAGTTGGCGGCCAGCTTGCTGCGCGCCACTTCCAGCGGCAGGTAGGCCTGGTCGCCACTGCGCACAGCCTGGGCCAGGCCCCGGCGCAGGTTGCCGTCGGCCCAGCGGATGAAGTCGTCGCGGTCCACCAGCATGCCGGCGGCGGCCACCGCCCAGGCGGCCCAGTAGTCGTGGTTGTTGAAGTAGACCGTGGTGGACTGGCGGCGCGGGTCGTATTCGCGGATCACCTGCTCGCCGAGCTGGTTGAACCAGCGTCGTTGCGCGGGGCTGAGCGGCGCCTTGCCGTCGGCTGCCGCCTGGGTCAGCAGCACCGCGCCGGCCATGGCCGCCAGGGCCCACTTGCGCGCTGCCATGCCGGTGTTGCTGGCGTCCGGGTCGAGTAGGGCGCCCGCTTGCGCCCAGTGTTCCAGCCACTGGTCCTGGCAGGCCAGGGCCATGTTGGCCTGCTGCGGCTTGCTGGCGTTCTGGAAGCGCTTGCCGGCCTGGATCAGGCCGCCGACGAACTGCTTGATCTGCCGGGCGACGCGCTCGCTGTCGGCATCGGGGCTGGCGCGCAGGGTGGACTTGCTGGCGTCGCGCGGGTCGTACTTGCTTTGCAGGTGCAGGCTGGCGGTGTAGGGCGGTGGCGGCGCCTTGCTGCAGGTGAGGGTGCGGTAGTCGCCGATCATGGCCGATTGCGCGGTGGCGCGGGCGGGCCAGATCGATTGAGCTGCGTGGGTGGGGAGGGGCAGCAGGGCGATTGCAAGTAGCAGGAGCACCCCAGGGGCCGGTTTCACAGGCACAGGCGGGTCTCCACATCGGTGGCGGCGGTGCCGGCCTTGGTTGGTTCGAGGAACACCGAAAGCAGGTTGGCGCCGGCGAACTCGGGGGCCTTGCTCAGTTCCAGGTAGTACTGGCCGCCGCTTACGGCCGCCTCGCGGCGGAACCACACCTTGTCGCGGGCGCCATTGTCGTAATAGACGATGATGTAGAAGTCCTTGACGCTCCTGTCGCTCAGGCGGATATCGAGAAAGCCCTTGGACACGGCCTGCCGGGCGCCGCCAGCATTGCTCAGCAACTCTATGCGCTCGCCGACCTTGAGTGGCGGACGCTGCAATTTCGTGCCAAGGATTTCCCTGGACGCCTTGCAGCCGCCGTGTATCGCCGGCACCAACTGGCGGTACATCAACGGCGAATCCAGGCGGTAGTTGGCCGGCAGTTCCCAGACGATCAGCTTGGGCGGCGCCTCGGGCTTGTAGTCGGCGGACAGCAGGTACTCCAGCAGCGAGCCGTCCTCGCCCACGCCGGGCAGGGCGTAGTTGAGGACATCCGCCTCCAGGTACTGTTTCAGGTAGCCGTCGAAGTTGAACTGCTTGCTCTCGTCCTCGCGAGCCGCGGCGTTGCTGTCGCCGACCAGGATCACCTCGGGGTCGGGCGCCTCGTCGAACAGGGCGTCGCTGCTGTCGGTCAGCGGCACGGTCTGGTAGCCGCGCACGTACTGGAAACCGTAGTTGTTGCCGCAGATGTAGCTCAGGGCCAGGTTCAGGGTGCCGTCCTTGGGCACCATCACGCCGGGCTCGGTGCTGTAGCGCTTTTTGGTCAGGCTGTCGTAGAACGGCTGGCGGCGGATCTCTTCGGCCATCAGTTTGGCCGTCGCCTCGGCGCCGCTCGGCGTCCAGTGGTGGTCGCGGCGGAAGAAGTACTCAGCCTGGGGTGGCTGGCGCACCAACTGCATCATCGGCGCCACCACCGCACCGGCCTGACGGAGTTGCCCCAGGTAGCTGTCTAGGTTGCGGCTGGCGCGCGGGTAGTCGAATCCGTGCAGTTGATCGGGGTAGAGCTTGTCGCGGTGCATCAGGCCGCGGGTCGGCTGGATCGCCATGGCCACCTGGATGCCCTGGCGGTGGAACGCGTTCATCAGTCGGGCGAACTCCGGGCGCATGGGCGCGGGAATGCCGAAGTCATTGGTCAGGTCGACCATCGAGCGGAACAGCCAGCGCTCCTTGCCGGGGACGATCTGGCGCATCAGCTTCATGCGCCCTTCGGCATAGTGCTGCGGTTCGGCCAGGGCCGGGCAGACCATGCACTGCAGGTTTTCGCAGCCGGGCCGGGCGGGCTCGGCGGCCTTTGCCTGCGTGCCGAGCAGGGCCAGGGTGGCCGCAAGGCCGAGGGGGAGGAGGGTGTTCATGGGCCAGTCATCCTTGCGTGCGGCACGGCGTCACTCGGTCGGGTCGATGCTGTTGGCCAGGCTCAGGCTGCGGTTGCCTGGCAGCAGCACATAGCTGTACGAGCGGCCCTTCTTGAGGAACAGCTCGTCGAAGCTGGCCACTTCCTGGTCGCCGACATAGGCGGCGAAGTCGATCTTGATCTCGTTGACCATGCGCGCGCCGGTCTGGCCGCTGGCCAGGGCCTTGACCACCTCGTGCTTGCCGTCGGCGGTGCGCAGCGTGGCCTGGGCTGGCGTCAGGTTGTAGAAGGCCACCTGGGCCTTCTTCGGCTCGTTGACGTACTGGTCGGCGATCAACTGCAACTGCTTGCCGTCATAGACCACGGTGCTGGCGGCGTTGGCCGCCAGGTTCGGTTCGATGGCCTTGGCGCCGATGCCGATCCTGTGCACGCCGGCCGGCACGAAGCGGTAGCCGCTGAGCTGACCGGGGGCGACCTTCTGCGCGTTGAGCTTGCCGCTCAGGGCCACCTCGACATTGCTGTCGGACAGGTTGAGTACGCGCACGAACGCCGAATCGGCCGGGGCCACGGCGTCGTACAGGTCGGCGTTGCCTTCGGCGGCCAGGGCAGTGTGGCTGGCGGCGGCCAGCGCCAGGGCGGTGAACAGGGGTGAAAGCTTCATCAGGTTCTCCTAGGGACGTCAGAAATGCCCGGGCTGGGCGCTGCGGGTCAGCGCGCCGGGACGATGGGCCAACAGGGTGCGCAGGGGGAACTCCCAGACCACGGTATCGATCTGCGGGTTCTGCAACTGGTCGCCGGCGAGGAACTGGTTCATCGCCTCGAACGGCCCGCGGGCCTCCACGGCGATGGACAGCAGGTCGCGCTTGAGCGCCTCCTTGAGGAACCCGACGAAGTTCCAGTCGTCGATCTTGCTGTAGCTGGTGCCTACCAGCAGCAGGCTTTGCGACTGTTCGGCGAACAGCGCGTCGCTGTCCTGTTCGGCCTGGAGGGTCTCGTACAGCTCGATCGGGTTGGGGCCGAACTGCGGCGCCAGGCGCGCATGGTCGAACTGCAGGTAGTTCATCAGGTCGCCCTTGACCGTCTTGTCACCGGCCTTGTGCGAGACGTACACCTGGTCGCCGAGCAGCTGCGGGCGCTGGCGGGCCAGTTCATAGGCCGACAGGCGCGCGCCGTCCGGGCTCCAGTGGGTGTCGGACTTGAGGAACAGCCGTGGGCCGGCCAGGTGGCGCAGGTAGGCGTCGCGCAGTGGCACCACGTCCAGCCGGCGTAGCTGCAGGTCGGCGACGAAGCGGTCGTAGAGGCTGTGCACCCGCGGATCGAAGGCGCGCTCGGCGTGTCTGGCGTAGATATCCAGCTTCATCGGCAGCGGCAGCAGCACCAGGTGCTTGCCGTGCTCGGCCAGTTGCCTCTGGACTTTGACGATTTGCTCCAGCTGGCTCGCCAGGCTGGCGTCCAGGTCGTTGGGCACGCGGTATTCCTGGTTGGTGTAGAGCCAGCCGTCCTTGCCCAGCACCACGCCCTTGGTGCCTTCGCCGAACAGCTGGAACTGGGCGTCGGCCCACAGCCGCTGTGAAGGTGCGCGCAGGAACAGGCGCTTGTCGTAGACCTGTTCGAACTTGCGCAGCAGCTTGCCATCGACAAACAGGTTCCAGCTGTCGGTCTGGGCGCGGGCGAAGCTCAGCACAGGCGGCAGCGAATAGACGAACATCGCCGCCAGCGCCAGGGCGAAGACCACACCGTTGGCCTTGCCGGCCGAATTCATCACCGGGTACATGGCACTCTCCTAGAACTGGAAATACAGGAACGGCGAGAACGAACTGGCCGCCAGGCTGCTCAGCGCCAGCAGGAAGCCGCCCCACAGCAGCAGGCTGTGCAGCACGCCGACGTGACGCATGAAGTAGCCTTCCTTGTTGCCGGCGTAGAAGCGCACGTTGTTGATCCCGGCCAGGATCAGCCAGGCGACCGCCACCAGGGCGAAGGCCATGGCCATCTTCGAGGCGCCGAGCACGTAGAGCTCCAGCGAACCGAAACCGTTGAAGCCCAGCAGCGCCTGGTAGATCTGCAGGCTGTGGCGCAGGTCCATGGTGAAGAACAGCGGCATGCTCAGGATGATCAGCAGCGCGGTGCGCAGGTTGCGACCCAGGTGATAGGGCGTGGTGACCTTGGTCGCGAGGTTGAACCTGCGCTCCAGCACCATGCCGATGCCGAAGAAAAGCCCCCAGCAGATGAAGGCGAAACTGGCCCCGTGCCACAGGCCCGACAGCAGCATGGTCCACACCAGCGCCGGCAGGGCGCCGGCCACGCGCTTGCGTACCAGCGGCAGGTACACGTAGTCGCGCAAGAAATGCGCCAGGGTCATGTGCCAGCGCGACCAGAACTCGGTGATGCTCTGCGACACATAGGGCTGGTTGAAGTTTTCCGGGAAGCGGAACCCCATCATCAGCGCCAGGCCCAGGGCCATGTGGCTGTAGCCGGCGAAGTCGAAGTACAGCTGCAGGGTCGAGACCACCAGGCCGAACCAGGCATCGCTGAACTGCAGGGTGCCTTCGCCGACGAACAGCACGTTGATCGGCGCCAGGCGGTCGGCGATCAGCACCTTCATGATGAAGCCGAGCATGAAACGGCACACCCCCAGCGAGAACAGCTCAAGCGAGTGGCTGCGCTGGCGCAGCTGCGGGGCGAGCTGGCTGTAGCGCAGGATCGGCCCCGCCACCAGGTGCGGGAACAGCGCGACGAAGGCGGCGAAGTCGATGAAGCTACGGGTGGGCGTGGCATCCTTGCGGTAGATGTCGACGATGTAGCTCAGGGCATGGAACACGTAGAACGAGATACCCAGCGGCAGGAAGATGTTTTCCAGGGTCCAGGTGTTGATGCCCAGCGGCGCCAGCAGCAGGGCCAGCACCTCGGCGCCGAAGTTGGCGTACTTGAAGTAGCCGAGCGTGGCCAGGTTGCCGACCACGCCAAGCCACAGCAGGCGCAGGGCGCGGCGTTTGTCGCCGGCGTCCAGGCGCGCCTTGATGAGCAGACCGAAGCCGTAGTTCCAGGCGGTGATGGCGACGAACAGCAGCAAAAAGTCCGGGCGCCACCAGGCGTAGAACACGTAGCTGGCGGCGACGATCACCAGCGAGCGCCACTGCGGCCGGGCCAGGTAGTAGATGACCAGGAACAGCGGCAGGTAGAGGAACAGGAAGACGTTGGAGGCGAAGATCATGCTGGCCGGTCCTTAGTAGCTGATCACCACGCCGACACTCAGCTGGTAGTCGTCGCCGCTGTCCAGCGCGCTGCCTGCGTTGAGGTAGCTGGCGCTGACCAGGGTGTTGACGTCCAGGTGCTTGCCGTCGAGGGCTACCGGGAACATCTTCCAGTAGTAGTTGAGGTCGATCATCTGGCCGACGTTGTCGCCCTTGCCATGCAGGCCGGCGTTCAGTTCGCTCTGGCGCCGGGCGCGGGCATCGGCGGCCATGCGGATCGGCAGGGCGCCGCCTTCATCGCGCAGGTTGAGCTGGGTCACCCGCAGGTCCAGGGCGCTGCGCGCCGTGGGCCGGGTCTCCAGGGCCAAGCCGTAGTAGCTCAGGTTGCGCAGGTCGAGGGCGACGAACGAGCTGGCAAGGCGCGTGCTGTACGAGCCCTGGCGGGTGATGCGGTCGGACTGGATCGGGTTGAGCCGAAAGCCGTCGTTGTCGTCGTCCGGCTTGTCGGTCAGGCCGCCGCGCAGGGCCACGCGCGGGGTCCAGGGCAAGGTCTCGAAACGCTTGCCGACCTCGCCCAGCGCTGCCCAGCCGCGGCTGCCGTGGCCGGTGCTGGTGACGCCGTTGCCGGCGGTGTTGTCCATCGTGCCGTCCAGTGCCGCCAGTTCCAGGTGGTAGTCGCTGGCCAGCGGCAGGTTGTCGCCCTTGAAGAACAACCCGTAGCGCCAACCCTTGAAGTCGTAGCGGTCGTCGACGTCGTGGCCGCTGCGGTCGTTCTCCTGCATCAGGCGCATGCCGACCTGGTTGTTCGGGCTCCAGCGATAGGCGTACTGGCCCATCAGGTACAGCGTGCGCGCTTCGCTTGCGGCCAGCGAATTGACGTCGGTGTTGTAGTTGCGAAATTTCTGTCCGACCGCGACGAAGGCATCGCTGAAGGTGTCCTGGTAGTTGAAGCGCAGCGACTCCAGGCTGTCGTCCCACCAGATACCGTAGTCGTCGTAGAAGCGCTGGCGACCGAACGACAGCGAAAAACGCGGGTCATCGCCGATCAGGTTGCGCTTGACGTACAGCTCGCGCAGCTCGGCGTACCAGCCCTCGGGTTGCTCGCGTTCATTGTTGTTGGTCGACTCGTTGGCCAGGTTGCTCGACTGGCTGGAGTCGTAGTTCAGCCACAGGCGGCCGTAGACCATCCATCTGGCCCAGCGTTTTTCCGGCGAGTACCAGGCGAACGACGGCTCGTAGCGCAGGCTGTAGAAGCTTTCGCGCTCGCGGCCGACCTGGGCGTCCTGAGGCCCGTAGCCGGTCTGCACGGTGAGCTTGTTGAAGAACTCCGAGGTGATCACCGGCTCGCTGCCGTCAACGGTCGCGACGCGCACCGGTGCGCTGTTGTCGGCCTCGGGGCCGGTGACTTCCTCGCCCGCCAGCACTGTCAGGGGCGCCAGGGCGAGCAGGGCGCCGAGCAGGGGTGGATGGGCTTTCACAGGGTGGCCTCCTTCAACAGATCGTTGCGCGCGGCCAGGGCGCGCTCGATGTCATCCTTGGGCAAGGTCTTGTCCAACCGCTTGATCAGGCCACGGGCACGGGTCTCGCCCAGGTCTAGGGCGATGCGGGCGTAGGTGTAGGCCTTGACCGGGTCGTGGCAGATGGCCCGGCCGCGCAGGTGCACAGTGGCCATGCGGTACCAGGCCGCGGTCGAGCCCTGTTCGGCCAGTCGCTGCCAGATGGCCAGGGCGCGTTCCTGGTCGGGCTGGTCGAGGCCGCCCTTGCTGTACAGGTCGCCCAGCAGCAGTTGCGCGTCGGGGTAATGGGCGGCGATCAGTTCGTCGATCAGCGCCTGGGACTTTTGCGGATCCAGGGTCAGCCAGTTGTTGACCATGTAGAACGCCGCGTCCAGCGCCTTGGCCCGGGTCGGGTCCTTGGCCCGCACCTGGGCGATCAGCGCCTGGGCCTGCTCGGCGTTGTGCTCGGTGGGGTTGGAAATCATGAAGTTGGCCTTGGACACCTGCGCCGGCAGGTAGCCGCGGGCGACGGCGTTGTCCAGCCAGCGCTGGGCTTCGGCGATGCCGTCGGCGCGCAGCTGGTCGTCGGCCTTGTCGCGGGCCAGTTGCTCGGGCGTCGGCTCGACCTTGGGGCCCATGGCGCGACTCTGGCGCTGCTCGCGCTCGGCATCCAGCTCGGCGCGGGTGGTGCCGTGGATGCTGTCCAGCAGCGCGCCGATGCGCTGCACCACCTCCACCGGCAGACTGGCCATCTCTGGCTCCAGGCTGCGGGCGAAGGCGAGGAAGGCCGGGTCCTGGCGCTCGCCGAGGAAGCGGTAGTAGCGCTCGATGCCGCGCGGGTCGATGCGTGCCGCCTGCTGGTACCAGCGCTCGGCGGCGGCTCGGTCGCCCTGGCGCTCGGCGACCACGGCGCGGTATAGCTCGGGGCGGCAGTTGAGTAGGCAGCTCTGTTCGTACAGCGCCAGCAGTTCGGCGGCGCGCTCGCCGGGGAACAGCTGCGGATAGACCAGGAACACCTCCAGGCTGGTGCTGGTGCTGCGCGGATCACGGTCGTTGGGGTAGCGGGCCAGGGCCTGACGCACCCACGCCTCGTGGCTGCGCTGCAGGCGCGGGGTGCGGTCGAGCAGGCGTGCCAGCGAGGCCAGCGCCGGGATCTGGCCGCGGCCATCGGCGAAGGCCTTCTGGTACAGGCTCACGATGTCCTGGCGGTTGACACTGTCGCCGTTGGCCAGCACATCGCCGAGCAGCTGCTTGGAGGCCAGGTCGCCACGCTCGGCGAGGGCGCGCAGGTCGCTCGTGACGTCGGCGCTTGGGTCCTTGTACAGCGCGTAGCGGATCTGCTCCAGGCTCTGCCCGGCCCAGCCGCTGCCGGCCCAGGCCAGGCCGAGACCGGCCAGCAACAGGCGCGGGGCGTTCTTGGCGTTCATGAGCGGCCCTCAGTTGCCGTTGCCGAACGGCAGGCCCAGGTACAGGTCGACCGCCACGGCCTTCTGGTAGGCCGCCGCCGGCAGTGGGCTGTCCGGCTGGATGGTCAGCGCCAGGTTGTGGTTCAGCTCGTCGGAGCGGGCGTCGACCACGGTGCCGCTGAAGTGCTGGTCGAGGCCGAACACCTGCATGTCCACCGAGCGCACGCGGCCGACATCGGCGAGCTTGTCGAACGGCACGTTGGCGCGCACGAACAAGCCCTCGTTCTTCGGCAGCAGGTGCATCATCGGCGCGGCCTTGTAGCCATAGCCGTTCAGCGGCGGCGACGGGTACCAGACCTGGCAGTCGCACGGGCTGTTGATCACCGTCTCGACGCTGGCGCGGCCCAGCAGCGCCTGCAGGTCGCCCGGGGCGAGGTCGGCCAGGGCCTTCATGTCCGCCGGGCTGGTGAAGCTGGTGGCCAACTGGGTGGAGATGTTCGCCAGCGGCTGGCCGGCCTGCACCTCGCTGGCGCCGTCCGGCAGCAGGTACTTCACGTAGCCGTTGTCCGGCATGCTGATGACCTGGGCATTGCCGGCGACCGTGGCCTGCAGCGCCGGGATGCGGAAGAACAGCAGGTAGCCCTTGTAGCCAACGAAGCCCAGGGCGGCCAGGCCGGCGGCGGCGTAAAGCGCGGTGCCGGCCACGGCCTTGAGGCGCTCGGCCGGGGTGCGGGCGCTGGCCTGCTGGTATTTGCGCGCCTTGATGTAGTTCTCGCGCTGCATCACGTTGAACAGGCCATTGATGTCTGCGACTTCGCCCGACAGATAAGCGCTGATCAGGTAGCGCAGGATGTCGCGCTTTTGCGCGTCGAGGTCGACGAACTGCGCGCCGACCTCCTTGCCGCGCTGGGAGACGATGCGCACCTTGCCGTCGATCGACAGGTCCACCTGGTTCAGACGCAGCTGGATCGAGGCGTCGTACAGCGCGCCGACGGTCAGTGGCGCCTCGTGCAGCAGGCCGATGCCACCCAGCGAGATATCGGCAAGGTCGGCCTCGAACGGTTCGCGTCCGGCGCCGGACAGGCGCACCCGGGCGTGCATGCGGGTGCGCACGTACTGACGCTCGTCGATGGCCTCGTGGACGATGTTGGCCGCGGTCTTGCCCGGGGCCGCCGGGGTATTCGAAGTACTCATGTGCAGGCGCCTTTCCTTAACGTTGCGTGAGTTCCAGGAGAACGGTGATGACCCCGAAGAAGATGGCGATCGAGGAGCACAGCATCGCCTTCGAGGACCAGCGGTTGAGGCTGGCGTCGAAGTCGACGCTGCCGGTGGCCAGGGTGGTCTTCTGCCGCGTCCAGCGTTGCTGGTCCATGTGGAACATCGCGTAGACCTTCATCAGCGAACCGACGATCTGGTTGTAATAGAGAACGAACGGGTACATCGGGCTGACCGGGTGCCCGGCGAAGACGAACAGCACCGTCACCAGGCTGCGCGAGACCAGCACCCAGAACAGGTACACCAGCAGGTACTGGATGCCGAATACCAGGCCGGCCACCACCGAGGCGGTCAGGCCCATAAGGCAGGTCCACATCGACACCCGCTGGTCGAGCAGTACATAGAGGGTGAACAGTCCCAGGCGCGCGCGGCCGAGCAGGGCGGTGGCGCGAAAGTTCTGGCGCAGCGAGTTGCCGTACCAGCGGAACATCAGCTGGCGGGTGGCCACCCAGAAACTGTCGCTGGGCGGGTGCTCGACGGTCAGGGTGTGGCTGTCGGGCACGTAGAAGGTGTCCCAGCCGGCGCGCATCAGGCTCAGCCAGCTCGACTTGTCGTCGCCGGTGAGGAACTGGAAGCGGCCTAGGCGCCAGTGCTCGAGAAAATCCGCCTCGACATCGCGGATGAAGCCAGGGTCGGTCATCACCCTGGCGCGGAAGAACGACAGCCGCCCGGTGAGGGTCAGCACCCGGTGCGACAGGGCCATCGAGCACATGTTGATGTGCCGCTGGACGAAGCGCATCGAGTGCCACTGGCGCATCCAGCGGCTGCCTTCGACCTCGCAGAACTCGTTGGTGGTCAGGCCGCCGACGTCGGGCAGCACGGCGAACAGCTTGACCGCCCGCTCGACGCAGCCGGGTAGCATCATGGTGTCGCCGTCGACCACGCCGACCACCGCGTCGTCCAGCGGCATCTGCCGCGACAGCGCGCGGAACGCATGGGCCAGGCCATCGCGCTTGCCGGTGCCGCGGGCGCGGACGATCACCAGGTCGATGTCGTCGCGTCCCTGCACCTCGTCGCGCATGATGTCCTTGATGAACTGCTCGTCGCCCTTCTCGACGATCGAGGCAATCACCGTGCACGGCACCTTGAGCCGCTGCACCTCCTGGAACACCGACTGGTACACCTTGAAGGTGGTATGGGTGGGGATGCGAAAACTGGTCACCACCATGAACATGTGCGACGGCAAGGCCGCGTCGCCCAGGCGCTCGACCCGGCGGCGCAGGCGTGGGAAGCGCCAGTGCAAAAAGTACATGCCGCGCAGGTAGTGGACGATGGCGTTGCCGTAGCGCCACATGCCCAGGGTGCCGATGATGAAGATGAACTGGTGGTGGCTGGGGTCCAGGTACTGTGGCGCGACCATCTGCGCGGCCAGGGCGATCAGCCCGGCGAGCAGCGCCCAGGCGCAGAAGCCGGCCGCCGCGCGCATGTACGCCGGGGCCGCGAAAGGCCGCTGTTGCTGTCGTTCCATGGCGTTGTAGCTCCTTGGGTCGGGGCCCGCCGTGACGGCGGGCGGCGGCGTGCCTTACCAGCAGATGCCGTGGCGTTGGGCGTCGCTGCTGCCGGCCATGAAGCCGACCAGGTCGATCACCTGCTTGCCGTTGCCGACGTCCAGGGCCTGGACGAAGCGCTCGTCGTTGTTGCCCAGCACGATCACCTCGGCCTCGTCGATGACCTGCTGCAGGTCGCTGCGCAGCAGGGCGCTGACATGGGGAATCTGCTGCTCGATGTATTGGCGGTTGGCGCCGAACTGACGGGCGTGGTCGACGTTGGCATCGAAGATGCGCAGGTCGTAGCCCTTGCCGATCAGTTGTTCGGCCAGGGTCACCAGCGGGCTTTCGCGCAGGTCGTCGCTGTTGGCCTTGAAGGCCAGCCCGAGCAGGGCGATGCGGCGCTTGCCGGCCCGGGTCACCAGGTCGAAGGCGTTCTCTACCTGGTTGCGATTGCTGTCCATGATCGAGGCCAGCAGTGGGTGCGCCACGTCCAGCTGGCTGGCGCGGTAGGTGAGGGCGCGCACGTCCTTGGGCAGGCACGAGCCGCCGAAGGCGAAGCCCGGGCGCAGGTAGTAGCGCGACAGGTTGAGCTTGTAGTCCTGGCAGACCACGTCCATCACCTCGCGGCCGTCGACCCCCGAGGCCTTGGCGATGTTGCCGATCTCGTTGGCGAAGCTGACCTTGGTGGCGTGCCAGACGTTGCAGGTGTACTTGATCAGCTCGGCGACCTCGATCGACTTGCGGATCACCGGGGCGTCGAGGCCTTCGTACAGCGCGGCGAGCAGGTCGCCCGAGCGGCTGTCGAGTTCGCCGATCACGGTCATGGCGGGGAAGTCGTAGTCCTGGATCGCCGTGCTCTCGCGCAGGAACTCCGGGTTGACCGCCACGCCGAAATCACGCCCGGCCTGCTTGCCCGAGGCCTGTTCGAGGAGCGGGATGACCACGTTCTTCACCGTGCCCGGCAGCACCGTGCTGCGCACCACCACGGTATGACGGCTCGCCTTGTCGCGCAGGGCCGCGCCGATCTCCCGGCACACCGCTTCCATGTACACCAGGTCGAGGTCGCCATTGGCCTTGCTTGGCGTGCCGACGCACAGTAGCGACAGTTCGGTGGCCAGGATCGCCGCCTGGACATCGGTGGTGCCGCGCAGGCGGCCCTGGCGCACGCCGTCGAGCAGCAGCTGTTCCAGGCCTGGCTCGACGATGGGCGAGCGGCCCTGGTTGATCATGTCAATTTTCGCCTGGGCGACGTCCACCCCCAGTACCTGGTGCCCGCGTGCCGACAGGCAGCCGGCGCAGACCGCCCCCACATAGCCAAGTCCGAAGATACTGATGTTCATAGATCCCTCTCCCCAGGCGCGGCGCAAGGCCGGCCGAGATACTCAGTTCAAGAAGTTGTGAAAATGCCAGACGCGCAGGATCAGGCCGCGCTAGATATATAGCGATGCAGGCTGTTTCTTGGTGGTCTTTTTACATCCTAAGGAGTTTTCTGATAGTTCGGCAAGCTTTGTTGTGTTGTTGTTTTGATAAATTCTAAGTGTGCTGTGAGAAAGTTAAAAATTACTTGCAAAACAATTAGTTAAAGTTAGATAAAAGTTGGGCGTCAAAAAAATGATATGCTTGTTTGTGCCGATAAAATGACGCCAAAATGGCGTTTTTCGACACTTTTCCCGCCGTTTCAGTCGTGCTTCGATGTACGCTTTCTTACTGACTTGGGTGATTTTTCTGATTCTTGGAAGTGCTATTTTCGTCTGTCGTCGGGCGCTTCCATGTCCACCAGCCGTCCGGCTGTGGCGCAATGATGGCTTGCAAGGATTGGATCCAATTGGCATAGTGCCGGACGACTGCGCAAGCATTCACTCGGGTGCGGGATGCACCCGTCTTCCATTCATGCAAAGGAGGCAAGCAGATGAACGGATTCGGTCCGCGACTCAGAGAAGAGCGCGAACGCTTGGGGCTGACCCAGCGTATCTTTGGCGATATCGGCGGTGTCGAGCCCAACGCCCAGGGCAAATACGAGAGCGGCGAACGCACGCCGCGCATGGATTACCTCGCGGCCGTCGCCAGCAAGGGCGTCGATGCGCTCTATGTGCTGAGCGGCGTGCACACCCCCGCGCCGCTGGACAGCCTCACGTCCGACGAAAACCGTCTGCTCGACGCGTTCCGCCGCCTACCTTCGGCCGACCAAGCCGCGGTCTGGCACCTGCTCAACCGCCTGGCGGGCGAGGAGGGGGGGGCGCAAGTGCTGCGCATTCGGCGGCCTGACCGGCAGGCATATTTCCATGACGCTTTGCGCTAGGTTCGTTGTGAAAAATTTTGTTAAGGTGGCGGATCCAATCGCCCCACTGACGAGGTGTCTGCTTGATTAGGGTCCTGGTGGTCGACGATCACGATCTGGTGCGTACCGGCATCACACGCATGCTGGCCGACATCGACGGGCTGCAGGTGGTGGGGGAGGCGGACTCTGGCGAGTCCGCCCTCAAGCTGGCCCGCGAGCTCAAGCCGGATGTGGTCCTGATGGACGTGAAGATGCCAGGGATCGGTGGTCTGGAAGCCACGCGCAAGCTGTTGCGCAGCCATCCGGACATCAAGGTGGTCGCGGTAACCGTGTGCGAGGAAGACCCGTTCCCCACCCGCCTGTTGCAGGCGGGTGCCGCGGGCTACCTCACCAAGGGTGCCGGGCTCGACGAAATGGTCCAGGCGATTCGCCTGGCCTTCGCCGGCCAGCGTTACATCAGCCCGCAGATTGCCCAGCAGCTGGCGCTCAAGTCGTTCCAGCCCCAGGGCTCGCCGTTTGACGCGCTGTCCGAGCGGGAAATCCAGATTGCGCTGATGATCGTCGGCTGCCAGAAGGTGCAGATCATCTCTGACAAGTTGTGTCTGTCCCCCAAGACCGTCAATACTTACCGTTATCGAATCTTCGAAAAACTCTCGGTCACCAGCGACGTCGAACTGACCTTGCTGGCCGTCCGCCACGGTATGGTCGACGCAAGTCTGTAAGCACACCTCATGTCACAACCTTTTGATGCAAGCGCGTTCCTGGCGACCTGCAGCGGTCGCCCGGGCGTGTACCGGATGTTCGACGCCGAGGCCCGGCTGCTGTACGTGGGCAAGGCCAAGAACCTCAAGAAGCGCCTGGCCAGCTATTTCCGCAAGACCGGGCTGGCGCCGAAGACGGCTGCCCTGGTGGGGCGCATCGCCCAGGTCGAAACCACCATCACTGCCAACGAGACCGAGGCGCTGCTGCTTGAGCAGACGCTGATCAAGGAGTGGCGGCCGCCCTACAACATCCTGCTGCGCGACGATAAGTCCTACCCGTACGTGTTCCTGTCCGACGGTGAATTCCCGCGCCTGGGCATCCACCGTGGCGCGAAGAAGGCCAAGGGCCGTTATTTCGGCCCCTACCCCAGCGCCGGTGCCATCCGCGAGAGCCTGAGCCTGTTGCAGAAGGCGTTCTCGGTGCGCCAGTGCGAGGACAGTTACTACGCCAACCGCACCCGCCCGTGCCTGCAGTACCAGATCAAGCGCTGCAAGGGTCCGTGCGTGGGGCTGGTCGCCGCCGAGGAGTACGCCGCGGACGTGCGCCATTCGGTGATGTTCCTCGAAGGCCGCAGCCAGCAACTGGGCAACGAGCTCAGCGCCGAGATGGAAAAGGCCGCCATGGCCCTGAACTTCGAGAAGGCCGCCGAGCTGCGCGACCAGATCGCCCTGCTGCGCCGGGTCCAGGACCAGCAGTACATGGAGGGCGGCTCCGGCGACGTCGACGTGGTGGCGGCCTTCGTCAACCCGGGCGGCGCCTGCGTGCACCTGATCAGCGTGCGTGGCGGCCGGGTGCTGGGCAGCAAGAACTTCTTTCCCCAGGTGGGCATCGAGGAGGAGGTGGCCGAAGTCATGGCCGCGTTCCTCTCCCAATACTACCTGGGCAACGCCGAGCGCGAGCTGCCGGGCGAGCTGATCGTCAACGTGGTGCACGACGACTTCGCCGCCATCAGCGAGGCGCTGCAGACCCTGCGCGGCCGCGAAATCAGCATCAGCCACCGGGTGCGCGGCACCCGCGCGCGCTGGCAGCAGTTGGCGGTGACCAACGCCGAGCAGGCCCTCAATGCCCGCCTGGCCAACCGCCAGCACATGGCCGCGCGCTTCGAGGCGCTGGCCCAGGTGCTCGACTTGGACGAGGTGCCGCAACGCCTGGAGTGCTACGACATCAGCCACTCCAGCGGCGAAGCCACCGTGGCCAGCTGCGTGGTGTTCGGCCCCGAAGGCCCGCTCAAGTCCGACTACCGCCGCTTCAACATCGAAGGCGTTACCGCTGGCGACGACTACGCGGCCATGCACCAGGCCTTGCAGCGCCGCTATGGGCGGATCAAGGACGGCGAGGGCAAGTTGCCCGACGTATTGTTGGTGGACGGCGGCAAGGGCCAGCTGAACATGGCCCGCGACGTGATGCAGGAACTGGGCTTTGCTGACCTGACGCTGCTGGGGGTGGCCAAGGGCGTGACCCGCAAGGCCGGTTTCGAGACCCTGTACCTGAACGACGTGGCCCACGAGTTCACCCTCAAGGGCGACTCGCCGGCCCTGCACCTGATCCAGCAGATTCGCGACGAAGCCCACCGTTTTGCCATCACCGGCCACCGCGCCCGGCGCGGCAAGGCCCGGCGCACATCGAGCCTGGAGGACGTCGCCGGGGTCGGCCCCAAGCGCCGTCGCGACCTGCTGAAACATTTCGGCGGCCTGCAGGAGCTCAACCGCGCCAGTGTCGACGAGATCGCCAAAGCCCCCGGCATCAGTAAAAAGCTTGCCGAGTCGATTTATGCCAGCCTGCATAGCGAGTAGAATGCCGGGTTCAACTCGCAGCCAGTCGTACCGATGAATATTCCAAACCTGCTCACCGTTCTACGCGTCCTGCTCATCCCGATCTTCATCCTGCTGTTCTATGTGCCCTATCACTGGAGCTACATGGCCGCCAGCACGGTGTTCGCCATCGCCGCCGCCACCGACTGGCTCGACGGCTACCTGGCGCGTCGCTTGCAGCAGAGCACCCCGTTCGGCGCCTTCCTCGACCCGGTGGCCGACAAGCTGATGGTCGCCGTGGCCCTGGTCCTGCTGGTGCAGGTGCACGCCAACTTCTGGCTGACGCTGCCGGCGGCGGTGATCATCGGCCGCGAGATTGTCGTCTCGGCGCTGCGCGAGTGGATGGCCGAGCTCGGCGCCCGCGCCCACGTGGCGGTGTCGAACCTGGGCAAGTGGAAGACCGCCGCGCAGATGCTGGCGCTGGTGATCCTGCTGGCCAACCCGCCGCTGCTGACCTTCTGGGTGGTGCTGGGCTATGGGCTGCTGCTGGTGGCGGCGGGCCTGACCCTGATCTCGATGGTGCACTACCTGCTGGCCGCCTGGCCGCACCTGCGCGAAGGTTCGGAGCAGAAGTAAAAGTTTTTTTGAATCAAGGGGTTGACGCCGTTCTGGAAATCGCTAGAATGGCACCCATCACGACGCGGGAATAGCTCAGTTGGTAGAGCACGACCTTGCCAAGGTCGGGGTCGCGAGTTCGAGTCTCGTTTCCCGCTCCAAATATAGATCTACAGAGTTTCATGGGATTCTTTAGATCATTGAAAATAGACGCTTCGGCGTCTTTTTTCGTTCCAGTCAAAGCCACTCCGATCGCATGCCTCGGTACCTACCCCGACGTCGGCCTGTGTCAGGCGCGCTCACTGCGCTATGAAGCGCGGCGGCTGATCGCCCAAGGCACCAACCCTTGCACGCATCGCCGGCATCAGCGCCGCACCCAAAACCTTGCAGAACAGAACACCTAGCTGAGCGCATCAACGGAATCCTCAAAACAGAGCTGCTGCTAAGTAGCCCTGAAAGTCTGGAACAGGCAAGGAAGATGGTTGCTGAGCCGTGCAGATCTACAACACAGATCGGCCTAACATGGCCCTGAAAAACAAAACGCCCGATGCGGTGCATCGGGCGTTTTAAGGCCTATCGGCCTACCTGAACAGGTGTAAATCTATTTCAGGGCTAGACATTGTCAAAGCCATCTGCCGGCTTTGCTGTCAATCAATCAACCAACCCGGATCACCCTCGACCAAGGTTCCGCCATGGCTGGTGGTGTCTCCCTCCCTTGCCGCCGGTTGGCCCTCGATGATCGTGCTGCCAGCACCGGTTTCGATGACAGCGCCACAACTGATTCGGTCGCCGACGCGTGCTATTGCCCTGCCATCCACGAATGCTGCGCTTGCGCCTGTTTCTACGGTGCCTTCGCCATGGATAGGGCAACTATGACGATGGCCTACGAGTACGATGGGTTTCATTTGCGCTTTCCTTTTTTTAGTTGAACAGGGGCTTCGTCGAAAGCCTCTGGCGGAGGCGGTGCTGCCCGGACATTGAACAGGCGGCACACGGCGTACCAGCCGATGGCGAGGCCGAGGTTGTAGGGGAACAACACGGCCCAGAACGGCAGTTGCCAGTTTTTCTTGCCCTGCATTTCACCGGGCTCGCCGGTTCGCCAAGGGGCGTAGTGGCGCCAGGCTTCTGCCGGGGTCAGGCAGATGGCATGAAGCGGCCGGTGCCACCAGTTGGGGTCGCCGGGAGGAGGGAGTTTGGATGGGCCGTGGTTCATGAACTGGCGAATGTATTCCCAGACTTCGGCGACGTGTTTGATGTCGGATTCGGTGGGTTCGTTGCTGTCGACCCATAAGCAATCTTTCTGGTGCAGGCTGCCATCCTCTCTAGGTGGGGCGAAGGCAAGTGCATAACTGGTGCTAAAGGATGAGCCTCCAAATTCGGTACGTTTGAATACGCCACCATGGGTCTTGTTCCAGTCAAAAGTGATAAGTTTTTTGCCGCGCTGGTAGTAAATTTTTTTGGTTGATCGGATGAAGTGGAAGTTTGAAAGTTTTTTTATGAAATAGATTCTATAGGCGAGGAAAGGTGTAAATATTAGTGGTGCAAAAATATACTGGATCACGGACTGGGTGCGTTCTAGTAGTATGGGTCTGTATTCGGGGTCTGCAATGTCTGGGTAGAAAGAAAGAGCCAGGGCTAATGTCATGGCGGTGTATAGTTTTGCCATGAATATAGAATCGGATACCCACGGGTTTCGCAAGGTTAATGTGTCTGTGGACAAGTTTTCTAGCTGTCCATTAATTGCTGGCTTGTATCCAGAGCTTGAGTTTTTATTGAATATCCATATGACTGCCATGATTAGCGCTCGAGACGAAAAATTGAATTAACCTTGTTGTCTTCACTCAAGCCTTGGTTGGAAATATAGGCTAGATGCAGTGAGGCATGGTTTTGGTTGTTTATCGTATTTTTAAAGTTCAGAATTAAGCCGGCGCCTATAACGTAGCAAATAGTGGTAAGTGGAAAGACGACCATTTCTCCGTCTTCACGAAGACTGCTCAAGCTACCTGACCATTCGCTTGTACCTACGATGAAACCCGGTAGGAATACTGTGAATTCCACGGTGGGTTGTGTAGTGGTGACTTCGTTATGGGTGATGGCAGTCCAGTTTGCTGGTGCCCAATATTTATTTTCATGCCAGCCACTGTCGACCCCGGTTATACCAAAGGATCGCGCTTCTTCTGCGGTTATTAACCTTGGTCCGTAATGCTCATCATGCCAGGCTTTAAGTTCGTCTTGCAGAGACGGGAATGTAGGAAGTTTTTTTTTCATGATCCAGAACGACTTCGGGATGCACCTCTCCATCGTTTTTACGATTGCCGAATATGCTCCTTGCTGCCCACAGTTCAATAGGGGTATGGAGGTGTTCATACGACTTGGCGTGAAGGTATAAGCCTCCAGCGATAATCACTGCTCCCAGGAGTACAAGCGCTGCTGCGCCCCACCCGGCAAAGGGTACAACTGATGTAACTCCCGCAACCGCGAGTCCGCCCTCCAGTACTAAAACGGAGCCTGCCGCGACAGCGCTTCCGCCATAAAGTGTCAAGTCAGATGCTTCCGTGTTGCCGTGTCGTTTTTGTCTTTTTGATTTTTGAAAGTCTGAAGCGAGTCCTAGAAAAATTGCAGGGTAACCGGATAATCGTGCAAACAGATTGCTCCCCAAGAACTTGATTACGCCGTTACCAAACGCCATCCCCGGCGCCGTCGAACTCAATCGCAGCATTGCTGCTTGCTGCGTTTTTCTCACGCTAACCAATGTCGCCGCAGCCGCACCGATCACCCCGAAAATCGACGCCGCAAACCCCAAGGTGTATTCCGGCGCATTGCTTTTCTGCAGGCTGTTGTAAGCCGTCTTCAGCGAGATCACGTTGAACCACAGCATCCCGGCGTTCAGACCACCGCCTCCGCCCGACGTAAGCAACCCGAGCAAGTTGGGTTTAACCCGCGCAGTGGTGGTCAACTCAACCGCCACCGTCCGATTGCCCGAAACACGCAGCTGCTTCATTTCCTCAACCTGCGCCATGCCGCTCTTCAAGTACCGCTCCACCTCCTGGCTGAACGGGTTTTCACGGATGACCTGGTCGGTGATCTGGTAACGCGCCGCCAACAGCCCCAGCGCTTTCTCGGCATTGGCTTCACGCGCCGCCAGCAGCACTTGCTGACGCAGGGTATGGCTGGCATCCCAGCGGGTTTGGCCGCGCAGGCGTTTGAGCACCACGGCGTTGACGGACTGGGCAGTGAGATCGGTGATGTCGGCAATGGCCGGAAAACGCCCGGCCAGCCCTTCGATGACATTGTCGCTGCCCCCCAGCACACCGCCGGCCGCATCGGCTTTGTCCTTGAAGGGGTTGAACGGCGCCAGGGCGGTGTAGAGCGGGCTGTCGTGCTGGTCCAGCCACTGTTCCAGGCGTTTGAAGCGCAGGTCTCGGTCTTCGGTACCGGGTGTCGGCTGGCCCATCGGGTAAATCAGCAGGGCCAGGGCGATTTCCAGGCCACGGGCCGAGATGCGTTCGTTGCGGTCATAGCACGCCAGTGCGGCGGCCAGGCTGTAGGGGTCATCGATATGCGCAGCTTCGGCCGTGGCCAGCCACGCGTCGTGATCATGACTGGCTTGCAGGGCAAGGTTGCGCAGGCCTGCAATGCGCTGCTCCAGCTCATCGCGTTCGGCGAGGAACTGCAGGTATTTGTCGGTATCGATGCGCAGCGCCAAACGCGCACCGTTTGGGGAATAGTCCTCGTGAGTGAGGGCCCGATAACGTGCCTCGGCCGGGGGGAAAGGGCGTCCGGTGCGGGTGGACTGCAGCCTTATCTCGACCACTTCGGTAGCGGGCATATCCGCCGGATACATCGTCTCCAGGGTTTTGTTCAGCAACAGGGCGACCAGGTTGCGATGGTGAAAATCGCGGCTCTGCTGGCTGAGCCGTTCGGCATCCAGCTGGTAGCACGCCGGTACGCATGCCTGCTCGGAGCCTTGTGCAGGTTTGGTGTGTTCCAGCTGTTCGGCGGGCATCAGGTCGTGCAGTTGGTGCTGGTAGGCCGAGACCGACAGGCTCAGGTCCAGGGCCACGCCTTCAGCATCAGCCAGCGCCACCACCGGTATTTTCGGCTGAGTGCTGGGATAGTCCCGGGCAATGGCGTTGAGCCTGCCGACGGACAAGGTGGTTGTGGACGCGTGGCTGCTCCAGGTCAGGGACATACGCCGGCTTGCCGGTTTGTAGTCTTCGACCCAGTTTTGCAGCGCACTGAGCGGCAGTACATGAGGCTGGGTGGAGCGGGCCGGGTTGCCGTCAATCAGCTCGGCCATGTCCAGCTGGCGCATATGCCGTTTGCGCAGGGCTGCTGAAGCGGTGATGCGGGCAGTCGTGGCGTTGGTCCACAGGTGCGGGCTGTAGCCGATCCACACTTCCTTGGCGGTATCCGGGCAGGTGTCGGCCCATACCCAGCCCATGCTCTGGCTGGCCAGGTAGCGTTCGCGCAAGTGGTAGCCTTCCAGGCCATGGTAGCGCAGCTCCCGGTAATGTCCTTCGCCGTCGTACTCATGAATGATCAGCTTTTCGCCCTGAGGACCTTTCATGAACACGTAGATGTAGCCTGGGCGCAGCGCGCGCAGGGTGTAGGATGAGTGCTGCAGCGGGGCGAAGCCTTGTTCCAGATTGAAGCCTGCGCCTGCGTAGCGACAGGCAGGGGCATCGCCCGTACGCGGCACGATGGCATAACGCACTGGCAGGATGGGCACGCGTGGGCTGCAGGCGGGGCCGGAGGTGGCGCTGCCGACGGCGGGGCTAGTCATGGGTGGATTCCTTGATTTGGACCAGTGCGTGTAGCTCGCGAAGACGGGCCTGGGGCGACTCGTTGAGGTTGGTGTAGATCTTCGTAGCCTGGTCACTGCTCATCAGCCACATGTGCCCGGCCATCAGCCGAATGAACTGACCTGCGGTTTCCTCGTCGCGAAAGTTGAGGGATTCCAGCTGCGGCAACAGGGCTTCAATCCATTTCCTAATGGCGGCTAACGTTTGGGCGGCATGGGGTGGCATGGCCAAGACTTCGTGCGCCAGCGTGAGGATGAAGTGCTCGCGTATACCTGCGTGCAGCCGGTCCAGTTCATGTACGCGAAGGCGCAGCGGTACTTGCGATATCAGGCGGGCAGTGGTCGGGATGTGTTCGTGTGTTTTCCATTCATGGGCCGGCCCCCAGTTGACTCGCCAGGCTAGTGACGACACAGGCCCAAGCCAGGTGGCGCGATGATCCTCGTCCAAGGCATCGAGCCAGGCTGCAAGATGATCCGGCTTTAAATAAAAAGTGGCTGCTCCCTGATCCGGGAGCGTGACCTGAGTAAGGCTGGTGAAATGGTCCGCTAGCACGGCGAGGCACGCTTCGCTATCCAGTGCTATGGCCCCTCCAACGGGCATCCAGGTGGTGATTGCATGGGCAAGGAGTTCGGGCGCTTCTGAAACGTCGACCAGCAAAGGGCCAAATTCGTGGCGGTCGTCCAGCGCGCTGCGCTTCCATAGCCATGCATGTTGAGTATTTCGGCTGACGTTATGGATGAGGTCGAGTACTGATGGGGCATAGGCCGGCACCAATTCGCCTTCTTGCGGTATGGGCCGGTAGGCCCAGTACTCGAGCTCGCGGGTCATGAGCAGCATGAAGCGATAGGGATGTCCGAGAGGTTCGCCGGACAGATACGAGGGTGTTGTATTCATTGGACTGGCCCTTTGATACAGCGGCAGTCGGGCAACGGGCAGGTGCCATCGGGGCGCCGCCCGCATAGGCGGTCCAGAGGTTTGCCAGTGATGGGTGTGCTGCTGATGGAAAAGGGGTTGGTGCTACCGCTTGGAGATTGGAGCAGGACGCCGTTGATGTGTAGGTTCGGGCTGTCCAGGGTGATGCCCGTGTCATCAATCCGGATGGAGCCTCCAGGCCCTTGGATGATCACAGCTTCCGCTGTTCGAAGGTCGTAGCGTCGAGTGCGCCTGCGGATTTCCAGTCCCGCCTCCAGCTCTGCATGGCCCTCGACCTGCTGCTCAAGATTGCCGCCGACGCTGATGTGGTGATTGGCTGTGATCTTGTCGTGGCGATGGTTGCCGACGGCTTCTATACGGTCTTTGGCGATGTTTATTTTCTGATTTCGGCCTATATCGACAAACGTATCCTGGCCAATCCGGACCCGCTCATCATTGCCCACCGTTTGGCTGCGGTCATGGCCGATACTGAGCGTCTCGTCATGATCGACCTGTTCACTGCGGTCATTGCCGACGAAAGTGGTTTCGTTGTGTTTGACGACGTTGTTCTGGTCCTTCTCCGCATGGATGAACACCTCCTGCCGGCCCAGCTCATCCTCAAACCGCAACTCATTGAACCCATCCCCCTTATGAGTCTGGCTCTTGATGGTCATGCGGGTCTTGTGATCGGGCAGGTCGTAGGGCGGCAACTGGTTACCGCAATAGGTGCGCCCGGTGATCATGGGTTGATCGGGGTCGCCGTTGACGTACTGGATGATCACGTCCTGGCCGATCCGCGGGATGGCCATCGAGCCCCAGCTGCCACCTGCCCAGCCTTGGGATACCCGGACCCAGCAGGAGCTGAACTCGTTGTTGTTGCTCTCCCGGTCCCAGGGAAAACTGACCTTGACCCGGCCCCATTCGTCGCAATAGATCTCCTCACCTGGCGGGCCGACCACGGTGGCCATGTGGGGACCGTCGACGCGGGGCTTTTTGAGCGGAGCAGGGCGCCACTCGGTTCTGCCGGGTACCAGCTGAGCGGTTTGCTCGTAGTGCGTGCTCTGGTCGAGGCCAGCGGCTTCTTCCTGCAGACTGGTGAACTGGCTGCCCTTGTGCAACACGCTGTTCACGCGCCAATGCGCATTCAGATCATCACGTGGGTGGCCGGTGAGCGTGAAGCTGAGCCCAGGCTGCAGCCTGACGTCATCGCCCTGAACTTGTGCAATGCGCACATCATGACGCAGGGCAGTGATCCGGTTTTCGGTAAACGGTTTGCCCACGGCATCGCGTTTGTAGCGGCCGGGATAGTCGAAACGCTCGTACTCGGTGGACTGGTGTTCCAGGAAAGGGCCGTAAGCACGGTGTTCCTGGCGATACGCCGGGTGAGTGAAGGTGTAGTCGCGCTGGACCTGTCGCGAGGTTCGGACCTGCTCGCTGTAGCGCAAGCGCCGTAGGCAAGGCCTGGTTTGATCGCCGCCACTGTTGGATTGATACAGGACGGTGTTGGGATCGATAACGTCCTCGCTATCGAAGAGGTCATTGTTGTCGGTCTCGAGCGCGCCATGGCTGATCAATCCAAGGGATTGCAGTTGATCCGTAATGATCAACTTATGCAGTTTTTCACTGTGCTCGAAGCGATAGACGAAGCCCTCTTCAGCCGCCAACCGGGCGATGAAGTCGAGGTCGGTCTCGCCCGCTTGCACGCAGAATTCGCGCACCTGGTGGTTCAGGCTCGCGCGAAGCTCGTATTGATCGATGCCCTGACGCTGGAGCATCAGTTCAATAATCTGCGGGACGGTCTTTTGCTGAAAGATGCGCCAGTTCGAGCGCAGTCCAGCGCGGGCCAGGATGGGCTCGACCAAGGCGTGGTAGTAGGTACGGTAAAAGCCGCTTTCACCCTGGCTGAATCGGCTGACCAGCCCATGCACGTGGCGCAGCGGACCTTTGCCATCCCAGATTGTGAATACGATGGGTTTATCCAGCAGTTGGCCGAAATCGATGTCGGGCTCGAAGCTGATCAATTCCAGCTCGAGCGTGAAAGGCGCGCTGATTTCTTCCTGGAGTTCAAACGACACCACTTCAAACTCGGCATTGCCAACGAGTGGCTCAAAGGTGTACCGAAAATCAGATTGGCTGGGCATGAAATGTCCTTCCGCCGTCCGAGAGTTCAAACGCCCCCGGCAGGGCCTGCCTGCCAGGGATGTTCAGCCGGGTTAGACGACCGGCTTACGCCAGTCGTCGGAGCCTTCGGTGCCAGCGGTGACGTGTGTCCAGGAGATCTTGCGGTATGACATCGAGACCTCGATCAACTGGGTGAAGTCAGCGTTCTCCTTGTTTTGTGCATGAGGCAAGGTGGTGTTGATGTCGACGATGGTGGCGTCCTCCAGCTTGGTGGTAAAGAAATGCTCCTGCTTGCCCTCTACCGAAGTGCGGTACCAGTTGACTTCAACGGTCGGCAGCATTTCGCCGCTGGACAGGGCCTGATACATGAGCGGTGTCGCCTTGTTCAGGGCGCTGGTGAAGATGAAAGGCTTGTGGACCCGTTGGCCTGCAGGTTGGCCGCTTTGCGGGTCGGTGGGTACGGTCACCTGGTGCTTGATCTCTTGCACCAGAATCTCGTCTTCGTGGCCCTCGACAAACACGTTGCCGACCGAATCGGAGGTGAAGGCGCCCGCGGTGATGTTGCCTTGGGTCTGGCCTTCGATCTTGATGTAAGCGGGTGTTGGCATGGCAGTTTCTCCTGCGTCCATGTGGATAAGCACGCGCATGAGCGGCAGCGTGGCCATCGGAATCGATGGGCTTTTTCAACGCAGCAAACGCCGCGTCAATTCGTTGAATACGGTTGTGCCGACTGCCGGCTGTTCATTGCTGCAAGATGCCGTTGAGCGACTGCAGCACCTCGCTGGTGATCAGGTGCAGGCGGTAGCTGTAGATGCCGTAGGCGGTGGCCATGGCGATGGCGGAAATCACCAATGGGCTCCACCAGGGCCACTGCCGATTCATGCGGAAGTTGCGCGGGGCAACGTTGGTGTAGGGGTCAGAGACCGTTGTCGGCGTGGGCCCTCGTAGTTCACGGATGATTCCGTGGAGTTGGTGAATGAGGGTATTCAGCGTTTCTTCGCCTTTGGGCGCGAGGGCGTACTTGCCTTTGAGTCCCAGGCACAGGATGAAGTACATGAACTCCAGCACGTCCTTGTAGCGCTGGGGCTCTTGCATCAGGCGCGAGATAACGGTGAAGATCTTTTCGCCGCCGAACGTTTCGCTGTGGAAAATGCTGAGCAGGGGCTCTTGGCTCCAGTAACTGGTCTGCCCCCAGGGGCGCTCCATCACAGCTTCATCGATGAACAGGCAAAGGCCGTACGAATACGCCAGAAGTTGCGTGGTCTCGTAGCCATGCTGACGCATCTCTTGCTGGATGTTTTCAATCTGGATGCGTACCTGTTGGTGCACTTCCTCGATGTTGGGCAGCGCATCGAGCGTGCGTAGACGCATGACCAGTCCAAGCAGTGGTGTGGCTGCGTCCAGCATCAGGTTGTCGTAGCCGCCCCGTAGCTGAAAGTCGGGATCGGCGGGGTAGCCTTTGTCAACAGGGGCGGGCTTTGGTGTGGTTGCCTCGCAGGCCTCGGCGCCAGTGGGTAAAGCCTTTCCAAGCTTCGATGGCAACTGCTCAGTTTGAGCTGATGCGGTTTCATTGCGTGTGAGGTGGTTCTCTTGCATCTCACTCACTCCTGATCGCCCAGAACTGCAACTCAAGCCCAGGGAACTCCCCCGCGATATGAATCCCGAAACCGTTGGCCGTCTTCATGCAGACCCAGGCCGGGTCGCGGCGGTCGAGCTCGAAGTAGCTGAACCCTGCATGGAAGGGCAGGTCGCGAGGGGCAACAGGCAGCGGATTTAGCGCAATGCCGGGCAACTGCTTGTGCACCAGGTCATTCAAGGTGTCCAGGGATGTGACCTTGGCTTTCTGCAGGAACAGCCGGCGCAATGTTGGCGGCGGCAGGTCCGCGCGCACGGCAAGAATGAAGTCCGCGTCATCGATCAGGCGGCGGTCTTCGAGCGTTGTCGTCATCACGCCGTAATCCAGCGCGTCCAGCGGCAGCGAGATGGCCCGCGGTTGCAGGACCGTACCCAGGGCGCGGCGTAAGGTGTCCTGCAGTGGCTTGAATGACGTGCGCAGAGCCGTGTGCTGATAGGCGGGGAATTCTGGAGGCAGCCGGCTTTCGTCGGTGAAGGTCACGAACTCGCCACAGGCCTGGCTCATATGCAGGTACAACTGCTCGGGGTGTGTCTGCCCCTGCCTGGCCAAGTGCTGGAAGCACGGCCACCAGCGGTTCATGGCCTGCAGCAGGTTGAAGTCGCGGATGTCGGCAATACCGGACTGGCCCGATGCGCCTATCCGGCTAGCTAGGTTGCGCGAGCGCTCGCGCAGGGTATTGGTGATCTCCTCGAGGTAACGGTGGAGTGCCGGCACCGCCCGTACCGAGACGCTGGTCGGGTAGAACCCTTCATCAAGTTGCAGGCTGCCATCGGGCCGGCGCTCCAGAATGCGCGCCATGGCAAGGCGGGTGTAAGCGCTGCTGTCATCGGCCTTGCGTTTGAGCTGAAGGTTGGGCACTGCCAGATCGACCTGCGCCAAGTCGCCGTCGGCGCTATGGGTGTCCTTGATTTCCTGAGCCTGTGCGCTGTAGCGGAAGTTGGCGGCATTGTCGGGCCAGCTCACCTCTCGGCCACCCTCGGTGCGCAGTGGCAGGCAGAGATAGATCTCGCTGTCTTTCGCGCCGTTGTCCTCGATTTCCAGCGGCGGCGGCGGTGGCAGATCTGCCGGGATATCGAACACGGTGCCGTCCGGCATGATGCCGCGTGCGCGGGTGATGGCGATCTTGCCCAGGCTCAAATATTCGTCGTTCAGTTGCAGTTCGCTGAATCCATAGAAAGCTGCGTTCAGGCTGCCAAGGCGTTGATGCAGGGCCGCTTCAGCGGCACGGCCAGCCTGCTGGAAATGCTGCGGTTTGACGAACAGACCTTCAGGCCACAGGACGGGATTACGTGAACTCATGAGCGCTCCATGTCAGCGTGAGTAAGTGAGAAGGGCAGGGTTGCAGGCGCCATCAGTCCTCCTCCTTGAGCAGGATCTGCGTGTCGTTGAGCAAGACCGACAAGATCATGTGTTGGCCGCGCGGTGGAATGCGCAGTACCTGGCTCCAGGTCGCGTTTTCCTGGTGGCGGTAGTCGGCGATCACCGCGATGAACCGGGTCTCGGCCTCGATAGCGGCAAACGGAATGAACTTGAATTGCCCGGGGCGTAGCAGATAGTCGTCATCACGAATGTAGGTGCTGCGCAGCACCTTGGCGGGATCCTTGTCCAACAGCTCATAAATGCTGTTGCGCAGCAGCGAGTCGTCGCGCAGTTGCAGGATCTTGATGGCCATTGGGGTGGCGGCCGGCTCGGAGGCCACTGTGGTTGTACGCGGTAAGGTCAGCACCACATTCGAGTCTTCGTAGTGGCCCGGCGTACTTTCCTCCAAGGGAGAACGAGCCGGCTCATCGGCCTCGTCCTCTGGCAGTTCGACGGGCGAGAAGGCCGGGAATTGCTCGTTAAGAAACTCGAGCAGGGTCTCGACTTTCTCGGTCAGGGCATAGGGGTCGCCCGCGCTCAAGCTGACCGCGTAGGGGCTGTATTCCAGGCTGCTTTCTTGCTCAGTCGCTGCTTGCAGGCTGTTGGGGTTGCTGTTGAGCGTGGGGCTCGCGTTGATGCTGAACGCGATTTCGGTGGGCTGATCCTTGGTCGCGCCGACGGGTATCGAGGGGTCCATCGCCACTTGGCCCATCTTGCTCAGGGCGGTGCAGCCCGAGGACCCGATCAGTGTTGCCAGAAGGCCGGCCATGAGTGAATGGCGCGTCATGAGCGTTCTCCTGAGATCAGTCGATCCAGCGGGTTCTCTTGCACTGGCCGCGTCACTGCTTCCAGGGCCGCCAAGGGATCGTTGCCCATGCCCGGATCGAAGGCCGAGCAGATCTCAGCGACGACTGGGGCAGCCGTGGGCTTGTGCAGCCAACGCTGCGCGGGTGCATCCATGATGAGTCGCTCGAGCACCCGCAAGTCAGTGTTGAACAGCTCTTCCAGCGAACGGGCATCAGCTTGTGAAAGCTGAACCAACAGTCGATAAGCGCCAACACGTAGCCGGTCACCCTCGAGCAAACGCCTGGCCGATAGCGGCCCCAGGCTATCGAGGTTGTCGTTCAGGTAGGTGCGCTCGCAGCGGTCGATCACGCAGAAGCCGCCTTCGATCCAGCGGATCTCGCAATGGATCGGCGCCACGCCCTGCTCACGATCATTGATCAGCCACGTGGTTCCCGCGCTGCCGACGGTGCCACCTGCACGATCGAATTCGTGCCGGGCGGTGACGTTGTGCTGCAACTGGTCGAGGTTGGTGATGCTCAAGATCAACGTGCTCATGAGCGCCCCCGGAACCGCACGACGGGGCTGATCTGGCCGCGGCGGTCATCGACGAAGCTGGTCCAGCCCAACTGGGCGCCACGGCTGGGGTGCAGGCAGAAGGGCGACAGCGCGTGCTGCTTCAGCCGCAGCTCCAGGTCGTAGGCCAAGCCGTCGCGCAACAGGAAGTCGATCAGAGCACGCAAGCGGTTGAAGTTGATGCCGCTGGGCAGCAGGTAACGCAGCTGTGCCTGGTCGAGCTCGCTGATCACGATGGTGAACTTGCTGCTGCGAGTTCGCGTGCGGCTGCCGACCATGAAGGAATTGCCCAGCTCACCATTGTTGCGGCCAAGGCTTACCTGTTGCTGGATTGTCGTAGGTACCAAGCGGGTTTCGAACTCGCGAATCTGCACCTGCTTCAGGTCGAAGCAGTGCGCGATGATGCCGGCGACGGTACCCGGTGCGCGGCTGCGGCTGGCGATGACGCCGGCGAAGCTGAGCAGCCGGCTCCAGGGCAACGCCGTGTCGCCGCGTAGCTGTTTGTCATTCAACCCGAGCAGGGCAAAGATGTATTGGGAGAATCCATCGCTGGCACCCGGCTGGAAACGAATGTAGTAGCGGTACTTGCGCCAGATGCGGTGTAGCAGGCTGAGCAGGTAGTGATTGAAGAAGTCGAAGAACGCCGGACGCACGCCGATCCCCTGTGCATGCTCGTATGCCACCTGCTCCAGGTAATAGGAGGGCAAAGGCGAATCAGTGCCGTGCAGGCCCATGAACGTGGTGCACACGCGATAGCGATCTTGTGCTTCGGGCATGCGTTCGGCCTTGCAGATATCCGAAACGGGGAAGCTCAGGCGTGGGTCGCTGCCAAGCCGCACGCGCAGGCGGGCTTCTTTGCTGGGCCAACGGGGTTCAAGATCGTCTCCGTGAAGCCCGTGGAGGCGCTCGAGCAACTGGTAGAAGTTGTACCGGTGCGCGCCCGCGAGCAACTTGTCGGCTAGATCAGCGGTTGCTTGCCGGTCTGGATGGGCCATGTGTAATGCTCGTTGTTGGTGATGTTGATCACTTCCAGCTGATGGAAGGAATTGATGCTGGAGTACAAGGCGAAGAAGTGCGCGAGCACACAGCCGAACAGGTACAGGTCGCCTTCGCAGAGGAATGCAGCCTGGTCGAGCTTCAGTTGCGTGCGCAGGCCGCGAATGGGCTGCCCCTTGATCAGCCAATCCAGAGGCGCCGTTTGGATATCCCGGATGCCGTCGAGGCGTTTGCGGGTGGTGCGTGTCTGCTGGATGTCGTGCAATGCCGCGAAGTCATAAGCGCGAATAACCGCCTTCAATGGCTCGGCTGAGAGCAGCGACAAGTAGTTGAGCGACATGTTGGATATCAAGGACCATTGCAACTGGCCGTCCAGCACCGGCCGAAAGGGACGGGTCGGTGCACAGATATTGGTGTAGGTGGTCAGTGGCGGGGTGACTTCGCTGAGCACATTGATGTCATCGATGCCCAGAGCCAGGGGTAGATCGCGGTTGGTGCAGGTCAGGTCGATGGACGCCGTTTCCAGCTCACCGATATAGGTATTGGCGTCGGCACGCACGAAGGCGATGCGATGCGTGACGCCATCACCTCGCAGTGAGTCTTCGAGGGTGTAGCGGTAATACAGCGCCGTGCGCCCTTGAACATGCTCGATCTCATGGGCGAACGATTCGAAGGGGCGGAAGGTTCGCAGGTGTTTACCAGTACTTCCGTCGTTTGTCGTACGGGTGCTGATCACCTGATCGACACTGAAGATTTCGTAGGCGTGGCGCTCGGCACCTTTGGGTGTGAGTTCGACCTGGGCGGCCTCGTTGGAGAGGTCAATGGGGTCGGCGCTGTGCTTGAACAGGTTTACCGCAGGGGCGCAGAACAGGTTGAAATCCGCTTTGCCAATGCGCAGCGAGTCTGGTAGCTGACGGGTGAAGTGGAATTCCAGACCCACTTGCTGAGTCGTCTGACCAGGCCAGATCTTCTCCAGGCCTGTCAGGGCGAAGAAGTGAAAGCGCTCAGGAAAAATGAAGTATTCCTGCAGGATCCGGTAACCGTCGAAGACGTTCTGCGGATAAGGCAACAACGCGTCGTCCGGGCTGAAGCCTGGGAAGACGATGCTGCTGGCCGGCAGCCGGCGAGCCTGACCATTGATGGTCACGCTGACATGGCTGAGATAGTGAGCGATCCATAGGTACAGTGTGCGCGCTGTTCGGGTGGTACCGCTCAGGTGAAAGTCGAGGCTGGTGCATTCGAGCGTATTCAATGGGCGCTCGACCAACGTGTGTAGGTCGATGCGAACCACTGAACTGTCGAGCGTTTGGGTTGAGCCCACCGCGTCGATCTCGAACGGATGAATGTCCACGGCGGTACAGGTGCGGAACTCACAGGGAATTCCGTCGACAGGCTTGGAGAACAGGCGTGCCCCCCTTGGCACGCGTTGCGACTGGCTGAGCGCCTGTTTGCACGGTGTGAACTGGATGATCGTGGCGCTCGGCAGCGGGCGAAGGTAGTTGGGCCACAGCAGTTGCAACATGGGGTGCGTCAGCTCTGGGAGGTCGTCCTCCAACTTGAGGCGCAGCTTGGCCGTCAGGAAGGCGAAGGCTTCCATCAAGCGCTCCACATCGGGGTCGCTACCCCTCTTGCCCAGCAGCCGGGCAAGTTGTGGATTGTCCTGGGCGAAGTCGTCCCCAAGTTCATGGAGGTAGCGCAACTCTTCGCTGAATCGATCTTTGAGCGACATCGATTACCTCACTCGGGTATGGCGGTTATGGCCGTTGACCAGCAACTCCAGTTGCAACTGCTCCGTGTGGTTATTCACCTGCACTTGGCAGTCCAGCCTGAAATGCAGCTCCTGAGGGGCGTGACAAGCGGGCACGGCCTTGAGTGAACGTACCTGCACGCGAGGCTCGAAACGCTGGATGGTGCGGCGTATGTCGGCGCTCACTAGTTTCAGGAGGTCGCCACTGCTCACGTCATGCCCGTTGAAATCGCGCAGGCCCAGCTCAGGGCTGCTCTGTGAGCAACCCTGGCGAGCGTTGAGCAGCGTTTCCAAGTGGCGCTTGATGGCGGCGAACTTGTGGGACGCGTTCTCTTGCCTGGACGGCGCCCAGATCACGGACTGATCGGCAACCAAGCGGTCGAAAAATCCGCTCATTGGGTGTCGAGCCGGCCTACCAGGGAGATCTCGAAGTTCGCGCCCATGTATTTGAAGTGCGGGCGTACTGCGAGCGAAACCTGATACCAACCCGGATCGCCGGCAACGTCTGAAACCTCGACCTTCGCGGCACGTAGGGGACGGCGGCTGCGCACGTCGGCCGAGGGGTTTTCCTGGTCGGCGACGTACTGCTTGATCCATTTGTTCAGCTCGGACTCAAGGTCGCGGCGCTCCTTCCAGCTGCCGATCTGCTCGCGTTGCAGCACCTTGATGTAATGGGCCAGCCGGTTGACGATGAACAGGTAAGGCAACTGTGTGCCCAGCTTGTAGTTGGTTTGAGCCTGCAAGCCTTCCGGGGTCTTGGGGAAGTTCTTCGGTTTCTGTACCGAATTGGCCGAGAAGAACGCGGCGTTGTCGCTGTCCTTGCGCATGGTCAGCGCAATGAAGCCTTCTTCGGCCAGCTCGAATTCCTTGCGGTCGGAAATCAGCACCTCGGTTGGGATCTTCGCTTGCAACTGCCCAAGCGCCTCGTAGAGATGCACTGGCAGATCCTCCACGGCGCCACCGGACTGCGGGCCGATGATGTTCGGGCACCAGCGGTAGCGGGCAAAGCTGTCGTTGATGCAGCTGGCCAGCAGGAAGGCGGAATTGCCCCACAGGTAATTGTCGTGTCGCCCGTCGATACTTTCTTCGTAGTTGAAGCTTTTGATCGGCTGTTCCTGGGGGTGGTAGGCCGAGCGAAGCATGAAGCGTGGCCCGGTCAGCGCTGTGTGGCGGGCATCTTCGCTTTCGCGGAAGGCGCGCCATTTGGCATGTCGCGGCCCTGCGAAAATGTCTTTGATTTCCTTCAGGTTTGGCAGCTCTTCAAAGCTGCTCAGATTGAAGAAATCGGGGGCGGGGGCGGCCAGGAACGGGGCATGCGACATGGCACCGACAGAGGCCATGTAGCTCAGTAACTTTATGTCTGGCGAAGAGGGGCCGAAGTTGTAGTTTCCCAGCATGGCCGCCACCGGCTCACCACCGAACTGCCCATAGCCTGCGGTGTAAACGTGTTTGTACATACCGCTGCAGGTGATATCGGCGGCATTGTCGAAATCGTCGAGCAAGTCTTCTTTGCTGACATGCAGGATTTCAAGCTTGATGTTCTCGCGGAAGTCCGTGCGGTCCACCAGAAGTTTGAGGCTGCGCCACGATGATTCGAGCGCCTGGAATTCCGGCTGATGAAGAATGGCATCCATTTGCTTGCTGAGCACTCGATCCAGTTCTGCAATCATCTGGTCGACGCGATGTTTATTGATTAGTTGATCTGGATCACCAGTTTTGAGTATTTCTGCAATAAAAGCCGATACGCCTTGACGAGCGACTTGATAGCCCTCTTGAGTGGGCACTAGTTGTGTTTGCGCCATGATCTGATCGAGCAGAGTGGCATGGCTCAATGTCTCGCCAGATAGTTCAGCGGCGAGGGAGGTGCTGGTTGGCTTTGGCATGGGGACGCTCCGTTGTCTCAGTCTTCTTTTGGCGCCTCAAGCACCAGGTCCAATTCTTCGGCGAGTTGTTTGCGGGCCTGCTCGTTGTTCAACAGGTGATGCAATTGCTTGCGGAAAGCGGGCACGTTGCCCAGCGGGCCTTTCAGTGCCACCAGCGCCTCACGCAGCTCCAGAAGCTTGCTGAGCTCTGGTACTTGGCGGGCGATGCCGTCTGGCCCGAAGTCATTGATCGATCTGAACTGCAGATTGACCGCCAGCTCCGCGTCGATGGCCGTGCTGAGCATGGACGGTACCGACATGGCCAAGCTGACATCGGCGTCGTTCAACACGTTGTTGAAGGTGTGTTTATCGATGCGCATGACCGATCGGTCTTCCAGCGCACGGGTGTCATCCAGGCCGAAGTCGCCCATTACCAACATCTTGTGCGGCAGCTCTACTTCGGCCTGTTCATCGCCGGTGGCGGGTACGTATTTGATGTTGATGCGTTCTTTGGGTGCAACCGATCCTGTGGATTTTGCCATCGCAGAATCTCTCCGTGTTCTAGTAAGAGTTGTCCGTATTGAGTTTTTATTTGCAAATTAGTGTGTGGGAAATTTCCTAATTACTTGTTGGAGGTGTAAACAAGGTGCGGGATTGGTTGTGCGTCGCGTAAAAACATTGCGCTTGGTTTTATCATGTCGTCGAGTATGAAAATGTAAAAAAATATTTTTTTGTTTGTTGCTGTCCCGATGGGCTAGGCTCTTGCTGTTTGCGGGAATTTGAGTGCCTGGGAGGGCTGTTTCAGATCCACTGATTTGAATAGGTCATATGCACTATATGAAAGGTATTTACTTGCGATGCTTGGTAATAAAAATTGTGGCGTAAGTCTTTGGCTGGTGCTCGGGTGTATGCCAACACCCGTGTATTCCGATCAGGATTGTTCGCGGATCGTGTCCAACCTTGAGCGTTTGGCGTGTTTTGATGAGGCCGCCGGAACGCCTGCACACTCGGTGCCCATGCAGTGGTCGCCGCCAGAACAGGACTCACCCACGGTGCGCCGGGTGCTGACTCACGAAGCAGGACGCCATCCCGACGACCTAACGTTTCGACTCACGCCTGAAGACGACGGGCTGACGATCTCTGCACCTGCAATCGCTTCGGCCGTGTCGCATCCCTACTTGGTGATCAGTTGTTTGCAGAACATCTCCAGGCTGCAACTGGTCGCCGCGCAACCCATTGATGCTGGTCGGGTGACGGTGCGATTGCAGGGGGAGCAGAGCACCACCGTCGCAACCCCTTGGCAGGTGACGGAGAACGGTCAGGTACTCGATGCGGGCCGGGGCTTGCCCGGAATCGAGCAGATCAAGCAACTTATTGGGGCCCATCGCATTCAGGTCCAAAGCGACAACCCTTCCATTGATGGATTGGTCTTCGATGCCCAAGGCCTGGACCCGCTCATCGACGAGGCGCGCAAAACATGTCGCTGGTAGCAGAGGTCAACGCACAGGAAATTGCCCGGCTGCTCGCACCCATCGATGCGCAGGCACCGGTCGGTCTGTTTGATGTGGAGGACGAAACCTATCAGGCCATTGACCAGGAAATGGTCAAGCTGGGCGGGCTGCAGGCATCCACCATCGACTGGGCCTATATCGAGGAAGCGTCACGACAGTATCTGGCGCAGCAGTGCAAGCACTTGCGTATCGTCGCGCACCTGAGTGCTGCGTGGCTTCGCAGTGGATGTTGGGAGCGATGGGGTTTTACCTTGGCGTTGCTGGCCGGCATGGTCGAGCGCTATTGGGAGGTTGCGCATCCAAAGCCTGGCCCCAAAGGTTTCCTGGGCAAGCGCAAGCTGGTTGGCCTTGTGCTCGATCGCTTGAACGAAGCGCTGCCGCGCCTGGACCGCTACACATTCAGCCCTGCTCATGCGGCCGTAGCTCAAGAGGCATTGCAGCGCCTGCGACAGCAGCAAGCCGTTGCTCAGTTGGATGGAGCCATTCTGAATGCTGTCGACCGACTGCTGCGCAAGCAGGCGGAGCAGGCGAGTGGCGCTGGCGAGCCTGCTGCGGCGAAGTCGTCGGCGGCGGCCAAGTCTGCACCGCTGGCCGAGGTCATTGCCACCCCAATGCCTCGTGTGTCGTTAGGCAACGAGCGTGAATCACGACGGGCCGTGCTGGCCATGGCCGAGATGATCAATCAACAAGACCCCTACGACCCGACGGGCTACCAGTTGCGTCGATTCGGCCTGTGGTCCCATATCCAGGCGGCGCCTCAAATCAAGCAAGGCAATCGCACGGAACTGATGGCGGTGCCGCTGGATATCGCCAGCGACTATGAAGAGGCGATTGCTGGCACCGCGATCGACGCGGTGTTGCTTCAGCGGATCGAAAAGAGCGTGACGGCTTGCCCCTTTTGGGTACGCGGCAGTTTCCTCGCGGCCAGTGCGGCGACACGACTGGCGATGGGGGAGGTAGCTGAGGCAATCCGCGCAGCGACTGCCCGATTCGTCCAGCGCATGCCCGCGCTCCAGCAATTGTGTTTCAGCGACGGCAGGTCGTTCGTGGACGATCAAAGCATGGCTTGGCTCAGAGGCGCAGCTGGGCAAACGCAAGCCGAATCTGCCCACGAGTTCGCAGGCCTGCGCGAAGAGTTGGCCGGTCAGTTGGACGCAGGTGGGGTAGAGCCGGTCTTGCTCAAGTTGCAGGCCATGCAGGCGGACCTTCGTGCTCCGCGTGAGCGCAGCCATACCACCGTCATTGCGGCCGATCTCTTGGCAGCGCGAGGCGTGTCCTGGCTGGCTCAGGACCTGTGCGCCAGCGTCGCACGGACCATGCAGCACACCACGGCCGCCGTTTGGGAGCCAGAGGTGTTTCGACGACTGCAACAGTATGCCTCTGCCCATGTGTTGGCTGATCAGAACAAGGACTAGGCCCCCCGTGAATCAACTATGGAAGCTATTGAAACGTTGGGGTTTGCCCCTGATGACTCGGATCGGCCTGGCCATGCCGCTGCTGCTTGTGCTGGGTACCATGCTGATGCTGGTCGCCATCTGGTGGCTCGGGCCGCAGTGGACGTGGCGTGAACAGCACCCGCTGGCCAGCATGGCGCATCGCAGCTTGGCCAGCCTGGTGCTCGTGCTGGTGCCGCTGTTATGCTGGCTAGTGGTGCTGCGCAGGCGATACGTTCGCCTGCAGGCTGAGCGCAAGCAGGCGGTGGACGCTGAGCTGGACAGCGTATTGCCGCTGGTTCAGGCGCAAGAGAAAGCCTTGGACCAAGGACTTTCGCGATTTCTCGATGGCGCAGGCGGGCGACGTGCGTTGTATCGATTGCCCTGGTACTTGGTGATAGGTGACCAGCATGCTGGCAAGACCAGCTTCATCGATCGCACAGAACAAAGCTTTTCCCTGACCCGCATCGACAAGGCACAGGCTCGGGGCAGGCAGGCCCAAACGCTAGCCTTTCCGATAGGTTGGTGGGTCAGCAATGATGCGGTGATCATCGATCCGCCAGGGGCGTTCATCCGGCAGGAGTCGCTGGCAGGCTCGCCCGTCGACGAATCAGCCACACAGCAAGTGCCACCTGCAACCTCGGCCAGGCTGTGGCAGCACCTGCTGGACTGGTTGTTGCGCAGCCGCAGCCAGAGAGCCCTCAATGGCATATTGCTGGTAGTCGACTTACCCGCGCTATTGCATGGCACACCCGAGCAGCGCATTGCCTTGGCGCATGTGTTGCGCGCCCGTCTGTACGAGGTCAGTAGTCAATTGGGTTCGCGGCTGCCGCTGTATGTGGTGCTGACCAAGTTCGACCTGTTGGACGGGTTCGACCAGTTCTATGCCGGGCTTTCCGTCCCCATGCGGGAAAAAATGCTCGGTTTCACGTTCAAGCTGGATGCGATCGGTACGTTCGACGCTTGGCTGGAGGAGTATGGCGATCACTACGAACAGTTGATCAGCCAGCTGTTCGAGCAGGTGGTGGATCGGCTCGATGCGCTGGACAGTGCTGCGCAGCGCGCGCGCCTGTTCTCATTGCATGCCCAATTGATCGGCTTGCGCCCAATACTGCTGGAATTCCTGAAAGAAGCGCTGGCCAGTGATCGCTACACCACGCCAGCCTTGGTACGCGGGGTGTACTGGTCCTCGGTCATCCAGCAAGGTGACATGATTAATGCGTTCGTGCGCGAGGCCGCGCAACCCTACAAGACGAAGCTCCCTCTGCTCGAGGGTAAGGCGCAAACCAAGGCGCTGCCGTACTTCATCCAGCATGCGTTCGGGCGCGTCATCTATAAGGAAGCCGGACTTGCTGGGGATAACATCAAGGTGGCACGCAGCAAGCGCCAACTCCTATGGGTGGGCTCAGGGGTAGGCATGCTGGCTTTTTGTGTCGCCATCGCCGGCTGGCAGCGCTTTTTCGACATCAATGGCGACAAAGCCGCCAACGTGCTTGCCAAAAGCAGGGAGTACAGCCATCACGAGGTGGACCAACGTCTAGATCCTACCGGACGCAACCTGCTGGAGCCGCTGGACCAGATTCGCGATGCGGTATCGGTTTTTGGCGACTACCGCGCTGCATGGCCGGGTGTTTCCGATTTTGGCCTGTATCAGGGGCGCGCTATAGGCCCGCGTGTCGATGAGGCATATCTCAGCTTGCTCTCCAAGCGGTTTCTGCCGGCCTTGGCCAGTGGTGTGATCGATGCCATGGATGCGGCGCCGCCAGGCAGTGAGCAGCAAATGGCTGCCCTCAGGGTTTACCGCATGCTGGAAGACCGTCAGAACCGCCGCACCGAATGGGTCGAAGAGTGGATGGCCCGACAATGGCAGCAGAAATTCCCTGGCCAGGGGCAACTGCAGCGTGACCTCATGCGTCACCTTAAGTACGCCTTGGCCTACGCCGATACCGACCTGCCGCAGTACAACCAACGTGTCGCGGTGGCGCAGGCAGCGCTGCGCAAGGTGCCGCTACCCGAGCGGGTTTACGCCGGCCTGAAACAACAGGCTGGGGAGCAGTTGCACACCGGGCTGGACTTGCGTCATCAGGTTGGGCCTGCCTTCGACGTGGTGTATCAGCCATCCATGGGCGCCAGGATGGGTAATGATGTGCTGTTAGCGCCGATGCTCACTGCCAAAGGTTTCAAGGAGTACTTCGAGCCACGCAGTCAGAGCTTCGCCGATTTGGCGATGATTGACCAATGGGCGCTGGGCGAGCGTAGCCAGCTCGATTATTCGGACGCCGACAGGGAGGCGCTGAGCGAACGGCTGCGCAACTTGTACAGCGCCGATTACATTGACAGTTGGCGCCGTGCCCTCAACGCTTTCAGCGTGGCTGATTTCCGTGACCTGGACCATGCTGTCGCGATCCTGCAGCAGTTGACGGGGCCTGCGGCGCCGCTGCATCGATTGCTCGATACGGTAAGGGACAACACGTCGCTCTCATCGACTGGTGTTGTTGAGGTGGCAGATGAAGCCAAGACCGTGCCACCGACAAGTAGTAAGCCTGGGCATCAGCAGGCGTGGACTATTCAAAGGGCCTTTGCCGGGCTGAGCGCGATGCTGCAGGCAACGGCAGAGAAGCCTAGCTACTACGATGAAACCCTGGCTGCTATCGCAGACGTGCACGACTACGCCAAGGCGGTGCAGGACAGCCCGGACCGAGGCAAGGCTGCTCTGCAGGCCGTGCATCAGCGTTTCTCGATGATCGGGCATGACCCCATCGGCACCTTGCAACGGGTATCCACCGGCTTGCCTGAGCCGATCAACCACCAGGTCCGAAAGGTGGCTGATCAAACGGCGCAGGTATTGAACGTTGAAGCCCTGCGCGAGTTGGAACGGCGCTGGGACGCCGAGGTGTACAGCTTCTTCCAGCAGCGCCTGGCAGGTCGATACCCCTTCGTGGCCAGGGCGCCCGACGCGTCCCTGGATGACTTCGAGGCGTTCTTCGGGCCGAAGGGCCGGCTGAAGCAGTTCAATGAGCAGTATCTGAAGGTGTTCCTGAAGGACAACCTCGAAGCCCTGCAAACCGGCCAGCAGGGGCAGTCCCTGATCCGCAGCGATGTGATCGAGCAGTTGGAACTGGCAGACCGCATTCGCGAAACGTTCTTCGATCAACGCGGCAACTTGAGTGTGCAGTTCAGTATCGAGCCGTTAGGGCTGAGTGCGAACCAGCGCACCAGCCTGCTGGATCTGGACGGTCAGTTGATTTCCTACACCCATGGCACGAGCCAGATCACCGGCATTATCTGGCCCAATACGCTTGGGCAACATGTGCGTAGCAACCTGACACTGCTCAGGCAGAACGGCAACAGCAGCAGCCTGGAGTACCGAGGGCCATGGTCCATGTTTCGCCTGCTCAGTCGCGGTTCGCTCAATGGGCGGACGGCGACCAGCGTGGATCTGAGTTTCAGGACTGGTGATGGTGTGATGCGCTACCGACTCAGCGCAGAGAAGGCCTTCAACCCAATTACTCAACAACCGTTCAAAGGCTTCCGCTTGCCGCGCGGGTTGCTGCAACAGACATCCAGTGTGGCTCTGGTCGGACAGACGATCGCACCTGTCATGTAAGGAGTGGGCGATACAAAAGGAAGGGCGAGTTCAAGCTTTGCATTACTGCACCCAGGCCATCGAACAACTTGAGGCTGGGATGCGCACCGTGCGCAATCCGATCGTCGCAGGAGGAGAAGTGATGGAAGAAGAGGTGACCCCGCTATCCGAACAAGCATTGTTCGTGAGCCATGCTAAGTGCCTTCTTACAAAGAAGCTCTTCGAAGAGATTCGCGCGGCAGTTCGTAGCGAAGTGTCGGTAGCGGTGCCACCGATATCTGGGCATGGGTTCGATGACTGCATGCAAGCTTGCGCAGGCGCCAGATGGTGGCCCTACCAGGGGGGCACAGCGCTCGTGTTCGCCGTGTCCCATCTTCACCTGAAGCAATCAGTTTGCCTCGCCCTTGACCAGTGCTCCCGCTGACTCGTCGAATCCTCATCTTGCTGTCGGCTGACCACAGTCCGCAAGAAACGGAGAGCATCCCCCTTGTACCGCACCCGATAGTACCCGCGCACCCTGCAAATCATCTTCAGGACGAGGTACTCATCATGCAACTGGCCGGCAAAGTGGCAATCATCACCGGCGCCAGCTCCGGTATCGGCCGAGCCGCGGCGACATTGTTCGCCCGCCACGGCGCCAACCTTGTGCTCACGGCCCGGCGCCAGGCCGAACTCGAGCAATTGACGGCGGACATCGCGGCGGCCGGGCAAGGCCGGGCTATCGCCGTGGCTGGCGACATCACCGATGCGGCGTTGGTCAGGGAACTGGTGGACGTGGCGGTGGCGCGCTTCGGTGGCCTGGATATCGCCTTCAACAATGCCGGTACCCTCGGTGAACTGGCCGCCGTCCCCGAGCTGTCCCTGGAGGGCTGGCAACACACCCTGCACACCAACCTCACCAGCGCCTTCCTCTGCGCCCAGGCGCAGATTCCGGCGTTGCTGGCCCGTGGTGGCGGCTCGCTGATTTTCACCTCAACCTTTGTCGGCCACAGCGTGGGCATGCCGGGCATGGCCGCCTATGCGGCGAGCAAGGCCGGCCTGGTCGGCTTGGTCCAGGTCATTGCGGCGGAGCAGGGCTGCCGTGGCATACGCGCCAATGCGCTGCTGCCCGGCGGTACCGATACGCCCATGGGCCGTAGTGCGATGAACAGCCCCGAGGCCCGGGCCCATGTCGAAGGGCTGCATGCCCTCAAGCGTCTGGCCCGGCCGCAGGAGATCGCCGAGGCGGCGTTGTTCCTGGCGTCGGAGGCATCGAGTTTCATGACCGGGGCGGCCATGCTGGTGGATGGCGGGGTGTCGGTGGTGCGGGGGTGAGGTGGGCTGCAGGTTCCGCGTGGCCCTTTAAAATGATCGCGGGGCAAGCCCACGCAAGTCCAGTTACTACACGCAAGTTCAGTTACCAGTAGATTGAACGGGGCTGCCAGGCAGCCCCGAGCGCTTGCATCAATCCGCCGGTTTGGGCGCGAAGCGCAGGATCAGGCAGGCGATCACCGCCGACAGCAGCGAGCCCAGCAGGATGCCGATCTTGGCTGCGTCGATCTTATCGGCCTGGCCGGGGAAGGCCAGCTCGCCGATGAACAGGCTCATGGTGAAGCCGATGCCGCACAGCATCGCCACGCCGTAGATCTGCAGCCAGCTGGCGCCATGGGGCTTGCTGGCCAGGCCGGTCTTGACCGCCAGCAGCACGCCGCCGAACACGCCGAGCTGCTTGCCCAGCAGCAGGCCCAGGGCGATGGCCAGTGGCAATGGAGCGAAGATGTCGCTCAGGCCCAGATTGCCGAACGACACGCCGGCGTTGGCGAAGCCGAAGGCTGGCACGATGAGGAAGCCGACCCAGGGCGCCAGGCCATGCTCCAGCTTGAGCAGCGGGCTGGCTTCGCGGGCCTCGCTGCCGCCGGTGCTGTAGGGGATCAGCAGGGCGCCGACCACGCCGGCGATGGTGGCGTGAACGCCCGACAGCAGGGTCACGTACCACAGTGCGGCCACGCCGATCAGGTAGGGCCACAGGCTGACCACGCGCAGGCGGTTGCAGGCCAGCAGCACCGCGACGATGCCGGCGGCGCCGGCCAGGGCCAGCAGGTTCAGCGACGAGGTGTAGAACACGGCGATGATCGCCACCGCACCCATGTCGTCGATGATCGCCACCGACACCAGCATCACCTTGAGCGACAGCGGCGCATGCCGGCCGAGCAGGGCCAGGGCGCCGACAGCGAAGGCGATGTCGGTGGCGGCCGGGATCGCCCAGCCGTCGGCCAGGCCCGGCTCGCCACGGGACACCGCCAGGTAGATGAGCGCCGGCACGGCCATGCCCATCAGTGCCGGCAGGGCCGGCAGGCGGCGCTGCTCCCAACTGGCCAGGCGACCGTCGACCAGCTCGCGCTTGATCTCCAGGCCCACCAGCAGGAAGAAGATCGCCATCAGGCCATCGTTGATCCACATGTGCACGGTCATTGGGCCGAGCTTGTCGGTCAGCACCGGGCCGACGGGCAGGTGCAGCAGGTGCTGGTAGGCGCTGGCCCAGGGGCTGTTGGCGATGACGATGGCCAGCGCGGCGGTGAACATCAGCAAGACGCCACCGGCCGCCTCTGTGGCCAGCAGGTGCCGCAGCATCGAGCGCGGCTTGAGGGGTGGAAGGGGTGCGGTCATATAACGCTCCTCGTTCATGGCATCACCCTCGCGGTGGCAGTGTCGCGACGGGCAACGGGCACGGCGGGACGCTGGCTCCGGGCAAGACGGGCCACTGCGGCGAAGGGCGAGAAGAAGGATGGAAAATGCGGCGCAGCGACCCACGCCGTGAGGACACGGGGCAGGAAGGGCCATGAGGAATGGAGGCATGCGTGCAACATGGACGGATCTCACGGAAAACAAATGAATGTTCTCCGTATTCGGGAAGGCTCCCGGGCGCACGCAGCACACGCCAGGCGGCCATTCTAGCTGTGCAGTCGAAGGTTTGTGTTGCATTTTTGCATCGAAATGTTGCCAAGCGAAGGTTTCGACCCGTAGCATCGCTCCTCAGGAGATGGCATTCCTCCTTGAACCGCCTCAGCGCTGATGATGCCTGCGCAACCCCATTGGAGGGCGCGTAGGCCTGTGCCTGTCTCTCTCCATGGGGGTCTTTCGGACCTTTCCTGGAGCTAGTCGATGAACCTCTCGTTGATTTCCGTTGTCGTCGGTGGCAGTGCCGGTTGCGTATTGCGCTGGATCCTTGGCCTGCGCCTGAACTCGCTGTTTCCCGGGATGCCGTGGGGCACCTTGCTGGTCAACCTCGTCGGTGGTTTCGTCATCGGCGGCGCGATGGCCTTCTTTTTGCGCTTCCCCAATCTCGATCCGGCCTGGCGGCTGCTGATCACCACGGGCTTTTGCGGCGGGCTGACCACCTTTTCGACGTTCTGCGCCGAAGTGCTGTCGATGCTCATGCACGGCCGCGCTGGCTGGGCGATGGCGACGGTGCTGACCCATGTGCTCGGTTCGCTGTTGATGACCTTCGCCGGTTTTGCCCTGGTGCGTTGGCTGGGGTGAGCGGGCTGTCTCGCGCCCTCGGCAGCCACTGTCCTATGGTGGCTCGGGCTGCTCATGCTTGCTGGCCTGCTGGGGGCTGGCGAGAAAGCCAGGCCACGGCACACAGCGCCATCCCCGCCACATTGAGCGAGACCGGGTTGAAGGCATCCACCAACATTGCCGGTTGCATGACCGCCACATCCACCAGAAGGCCCAGCAGCACCGCGGCTGCGACCAGCAACGGCCAGGCCAGCCGTGGCATCAGCAGCAGGGCGGCAAGCGCCAGCTCGGCCACGCCGGCAACCTGTGACAACCAGGTGGCGTGTGCCAGGCCGTGGGCTTGCAACAGTACTTGCTCACCGGGGCTCAGGACGATCAGCTTGGGCACCAGCCCGTGATAGGCGAAAACAAAGGCCAGGCTGGCGCGGGCCAGCCAGTGGACCTGGTGAAGACGGTTCATGGCTGCTGCCCGAGAAAACGACGTTGATGGTCTGGGCTGGGCATCAGGCATTGCTCATATCGGCCGAACAGCCGATAGCGGTTGAGCGCCACACGATCGTACAACCCGTCCCGCAACCTGCGAGGGCAGAGACGCAGCATGCGCAGCAGTGGCCAGGCGCCGGGCAGTTGGCGTACTACCTCGAAGAATGCCTCGGAGCGCACCCAGTAGTGGTTGTCACGAATGACCGCCATGGTGTCGAACGCCATCACGGGCAGGCCTGCCCAGGCCAGCAATGCCTGGCCTTCGGCTGACTGCACCGTGGCCAGGCGGATACGTTGGTGGCGATCGTGGCGGATAACGAACGTCGCCCAGCCGTTGCACAGCTTGCATACACCATCGAACAGCAGCACGGTTTCCCCTGGCGCGAGCAGAGGGGCGTGAGAGGGGCGCATCAGGGAGGCGGGCATCGCTTGATTCCGTTCAGGCTGGAAGCGGCATTGTAGAGGCTTTGGATGGGAAGTAGCGATTAATCGGCGCGCAGGGAGCCGTGCCCTCGGGACTGGCCGGTTCAAGGGCGATTGTCGAACCGTTATCATGCGCCCCCCGATATTGGAGCGCCCCATGGCCAAGGACATCGACAACCCCTGCGTCTCGCTGTGCCAACTCAATGGCGAATTGTGCGTGAGCTGTGGCCGAACCCGGGATGAGATTCGCAAATGGCGGGGCATGAAGCGCCCGGAGAAGATGGCGACCGTGCAGCGGGCGGCTTCGCGAATGAAGGCTATCGTCAAGAAGAACGCCAAGCGCTAGGGCAAGACGCCGTTGCGGCCTGGCCCGGGCGTCAGGCGCGCTTGCGTGTCCCTGACACCTGCTGATGATCCGAATTCATGGGGAAGCTATGCGCAGACTGTGGCGAAGGTACCTCGCACTGTTGGATGCGGACCTCAGTAACAAGGTCTTCGACAACTTCAAGAACCTGCTGGTGTGCGCGCTGCTGTTCGCCGCGGGCACCGAGGCGATCCATGGCAACCAGCAGATGCTGTTGGGTTTGTGGGTGTCCAGTTTCACCGGCTGGGGGTTGATCCTGGTGTCGGCGTTGCTGTTGCTGTTGAACATCAGCGACACGCTGCATCGTCTGGCGAAGTTGCCATACCACACGGTACTGCAGGTCATCCTGTGCCTGCTCTATCTCATCCTGGCGTCGCGAGTGGTCGAGATTGTCTGGAGTTTCCGGGCGGAGTAAGGACGCTCCTTCAGGAGGCGACCGCGACACCGCCTGGTCGTCCAGGCAGTGTCGTTACGGTACGTGTCGCCGATTCAGGGGGCTATCAGGCGATCGCCTCGCGACCTGCACTTGCCGCCTTGCTGTGCCAAAGGGTCGGCACCATGAACGCGATCGCCAGCACGCACGCGCTCACCAGCAGCACGAAGCCGCCGTCCCAGCCGAAGTGGTCGACGGTGTAACCCATCGCCGCGCTGGCCGCGACCGAACCGCCCAGGTAGCCGAACAGCCCGGTGAAGCCGGCTGCGGTACCGGCGGCTTTCTTCGGCGCCAGCTCCAGCGCCTGCAGGCCGATCAGCATCACCGGCCCGTAGATCAGGAAGCCGATGGCGAACAGCGCGATCATGTCGACGGTCGGGTTGCCTGGCGGGTTGAGCCAGTAGACCAAGGTGGCGACGGTCACCAGGGCCATGAATACGATCCCCGTCAGGCCACGGTTGCCGCGGAAGATCTTGTCGGACATCCAGCCGCACAGCAGGGTGCCGGGAATGCCGGCCCACTCATAGAAGAAGTAGGCCCACGAGGTGGTGTCGACGCTGAAGTGCTTGGCTTCCTTCAGGTAGGTCGGCGCCCAGTCGAGCACGCCGTAGCGCAGCAGGTAGACGAACACGTTGGCCATGGCGATGTACCACAGCAGCTTGTTGCGCAGCACGTACTCGACGAAGATCTGCTTGGCGCTGAATTCCTGCTCGTGGCTCTCGTCGTAGCCTTCGGGGTAGTCGTTCTTGTACTGCTCGACCGGCGGCAGGCCGACCGACTGCGGGGTGTCGCGCATGGTGGCGAAGGCGAACACAGCCACCAGCACGGCCACGGCGGCGGGCACGTAGAAGGCGGCATGCCAGTCGTTGGTCCAGCCCAGGCCCAGCAGGAACAGCGGGCCGATCAGGCCGCCGCCGACGTTGTGAGCGACGTTCCACACCGACACCACGCCACCGCGCTCCTTCTGCGACCACCAGTGCACCATGGTTCGCCCGCTCGGCGGCCAGCCCATGCCCTGGGCCCAGCCATTGATGAACAGCAGCACGAACATGATCGTCACGCTAGATGTGGCCCAATGCGCGAAACCGAAAATGAACATCACCCCGGCCGAGATCAGCAGGCCGAAGGGCAGGAAGTAGCGCGGGTTGGAGCGGTCCGAGACCAGGCCCATGAGGAACTTGGACAGGCCGTAGGCGATGGCGATGGCGGAAATCGCCACGCCCAGCTGGCCGCGCGTGTAGCCCTCTTCCTCGATCAGGTAGGGCATGGCCAGTGAGAAGTTCTTGCGCAGCAGGTAGTAGCCGGCGTAGCCGAAGAAGATCCCGGCGAAGATTTGCCAGCGCAGGCGGCGATAGGTGCTGTCGACGCGCTCGTCGGGCAGCGGCGCCTGGTGCGCGGCAGGGCGGAAGAAGGCAAACATGTGAAGCTCCCAACTTGTTATAGGTATGCGAAAACGAATTTTACATTTTCGTTACAGAAAAAATACCGGTTTCGCTGGGAGATTCTGTTGTTTTGTGAACCTGGTCGGCTGCCGCCATGAAGCAAGCCCGGCACAGGGCATGGTTCACGGCGGCACACGCCCCGACCAACTGATAAAAGAGCTGTGATGTGGCGCAAATGACCCTGGCTCAGTCGAGCACAGGGCGCAGGAAGTTGCGTTCGTAACTGAGGATGAAGCGTTGCTCGCTGGCCAGGGCGAAGGCGGCGATGCATTCCGGGTCGGTTTCCGAGGCAGTGCGGTACTGCTCGTAGGCCGCCAGGCTGGGGAAGCTGAACAGGGCGTAGGCGACATTGTTGGCGCCTTCGCTGGGCAGGAAGTAGCCGTGGTGGGTGCCGCCCATGCGGTTGACCAGGCCGATCCACAGCTTGCCATAGGCCTCGAAGGCTGGGATCTGGTAGGGGTCGATGATGTACTTGAGGTGGCAGGTGATCATTGCACGCAATCCTTTGGGTGAGCCGGGTGGCTCACCTTACAGGGGCGGATGGCGGCCGTCACTGGGGGGCTGGCTGGCGCCAGATCAGTTGGTCGGTGGGATAGCCCTGCTGGCGTGCCAGCTCCAGCAGCTGTTCTCGGGTCTGGGCACTGACGGTCGGTGAGCGCGACAGCAGCCACAGGTACTCGCGGTTCGGATGGCCGACCAGCGCCACGCGATAGTCCGGGTCGTGGTAGAGCACCCAGTACTCGCCCTTGGTCAGGCCGGGGGCCAGGCGGCTGAACCAGTTGTCGAAGCGCACCCAGAGCTTGTCGGTGCGTCCGGCCACCTGTGGCTCGGCGAGGCCGTGGGCCTCATTCCACTGGCCGTCCTTCTCCAGGCAGCGATTGGTCACATCGATACGACCGTCCTCGCGCAGGCCGTAATGGGCCTCGGATTGCACGCAGTTGCGCTGGAAGAACATCGGCAGGCGCGCCAGTTCGTACCAGGTGCCCTGGTAGCGCTGCAGTTCTATCTGTTGCGTGGTAGGCGGCGGCTCGTCGCGGGCGCTGGTGCAGCCCGTGAACGCGAGGGTGAGGCAGCAGTAAAATGGCACGGCCAGGCGCATCGTCATGGAAAACCTCCTGAAGGGGGAAAGGGCTCACATGATATTCGATGCGCGGGCCGGCCAAAGGTTTTACTGGGCTGGGCGCGAGGTTTCCACGCGCAAGATCTCGGTATAGATGGCGTCGACGGTCTGGTCGACCTTGAGACTCTTCATGCGTGCCTGCAGGTCCGGGTCCTCGACCTTGACGACCTGTACCTTGCCTTCAGGCGGCAGCAGGGTGACCTCATGGGTGTTAAGGTCGATCTTCTTGATCTGCGAGGTGACCTTTACCTGGCGGAACGCTTCGCCGCCGGGGTTGGGGTTGTCCTTGGTGGCGCGGATGGTGCCGGACTCCTCTGATGCTTTCGGTGCGCCGCCTTCCTTGGTGTTGAGCACGTAGGCCACGGCGCGGGTCACGTAGATGTCGACCTGATCGCCGACCTTGAGGTTGGGCAGGGCCTTGGCCTGTTCGGTGAGCTGGAAGGTCACGTCCTTGTCGTGGGGACCCTTCACCGTGACCTGGCGATTGGTCAGGTCGATCTTGGTCACTTCGGTGGTGACATGGCTTTCCAGCGCCTCACTGGCGATGGGCAGTTCGGCGGCGTGGGCGGTGAGGCTGGCGGCAAAGATGAGCGAGGTGAGAGCGATGGCGCGGATCGGGTTCATTGGCCTGTCTTCCTTGTGGTCGAGGGTGCATGCGAGAGGAAGCATAGACACTGGTTGGCAGGTGTGCGGCAGGTTCAGGCACTAGAAAGGTTGATGGTCACGCTGGCGCTTGGCCCCGGACACACTCACCGCCCCCGGCAAGCTCACGGCGTTCTTCGCCGCCAGCACTTCGGCCATCACGCTCACCGCGATTTCCGCCGGGGTCTTGCTGCCGATGTAGATGCCAATGGGCCCATGCAGGCGCTCGAGGGACTGTTCGGTTTCGCCGAAGTGCTCGATCAGCCGCTCGCGGCGCAGCTGGCTGTTGCGCCGCGAGCCGATGGCGCCGATGTAGAACGCCGGGCCGTGCAGGGCCTCGAGCAGCGCCAGGTCGTCGAGCTTGGGGTCGTGGCTGACGGCGATGATGCAGGTACGCAGATCTGCCTTGAAGTCGCGTACCACATCGTCCGGCATGCCCTTCAGGTAGTCGACGCCGGCGACCGACCAGGTGGCCATGTGCTCGGGCCGGGGGTCGCACACCGCCACCCGGAAGCCGTTGAACAGGGCCATGGTCGCCAGGTACTCGGCCAGCGCGCCGGCGCCGATCAGCAGCATGCGGTAGCCGGGGCCGAGGGTGTTGGTCATCTGCCGGCCATCGAAGCAGAACTGTTCCGGGGTGGCGGTGGGTTCGAGCTCGACCGCGCCGTCGGCCAGGGTCAGCTGGCGACGCATCAGCTGGCCGTTGTCGAGCTGCTCCAGCAGGTGTCGCAACGAGGCGATGGCGGGCATGAACTCGAGAATCAGTTCCAACGTACCGCCGCATGGCAGGCCAAAGCGGTGGGCGTCGTCGGCGCTGATGCCGTAGCGGATCACCTCGGGCGCCCCCTCGAGCAGGCCGGGGCCGCCGTAGGCGGTGGTGTAGCGGTGGATCAGGTCGTCCTCGATGCAACCGCCGGACACGCTGCCGACCACCCGGCCGTCGTTGCGCAGGGCCATCATCGAGCCGACCGGGCGCGGCGACGAACCCCAGGTGCGGGCGACGGTGGCGAGCAGCACGCGATGGCCGGCCTGGAGCCAGTCATGGGTGGTGCGCAGGACCAGCAGGTCGATGCTTTCCATGGTGTCCTCGTGAGTCCGTAGCTCGCGCTTTACCCGTGGGAGCGGTATCAGCGCATATGCAGGATGATCGGGCTGCTGCTGGCCGGGTCGGTATGCCCGCGCAACGTGCCCACCGCCTTGGCCTCTACCGCGCCGCCGTGATTGCCCCACGCACTGCGGGCGAAACTCAGCACCTGGGCGATCTCCTGGTCCGACAACTGCTCGCGGAATGCCGGCATGCGGTAGGCGTCCGGCACCCCGGCGGCGACGATGCGCTGCGAGCCGTTGAGGGTGATGTTGATCGCCGAGGCATTCTCCGTGGCCAGCATCGAGGTGGCGCCCGCCAGTGGCGGCATCCACTCGGCCTGGCCCTTGCCGTCCAGGCCATGGCAGCTGGCGCAGCGGGTCGCGTAGGTATGCGCCCCCGGTGTGTCGGGCTGCGCAGCAGTCGTTTGATACTGCCAGGGTGCACCGTCACGCCCCGGGTCGCCGGGCAGTGACTTGAGGTAGCGGGCGATCGCGTTCAGGTCGTCGTCGCTCATGAACTGCGTGGAGTTGTTGAACGCCTCGGTCATCGAGCCGTACACCACCGCGTGCTTGTTCCGCCCGGTCTTGAGGAACTGCACCATCTCCGGCTCGCTCCAGCGCCCGAGCCCGGTGTTGTGGTCCTGGCGCAGGCTCGGCGCGTACCAGCCATCGAGCAGGGCGCCGGCGAGGAACGGCGCGCCGCTTTCGTCCAGGGCCTTCTCGTTGAAGGCCAGGCCCCGAGGCGTGTGGCAACTGCCGCAGTGGCCGGGGCCCTGGACGATATAGGCGCCGCGATTCCACAGCGGGTCCTGGTCGGCCTTCTGCGCATAGGCGCTGGTCGGCGCGAACAGGCCGTTCCACAGGGCGATGGGCCAGCGCAGGTTCAGCGGCCAGGGAATGTCGCTGGGGACATTGGCCTCGGCGGCCGGCTGCACGCCCTTCATGAAGAACGCGTAGAGCGCCCGCACATCGTCGTCGCTGAGCTTGACGTAGGACGGGTAGGGCATGGCCGGGTAGAGCCGTCGCCCACCCGGCGCGACGCCCTGGCGCACGGCGCGGTCGAAGTCGGCCAGGCTGTAGGCGCCGATGCCATGCTCGCGGTCCGGGGTGATGTTGGTGGCATGGATGGCGCCCAGCGGCGTGGCCATTTCCAGGCCGCCGGCAAACGGCGCCTTGCCCGGCAGGCTGTGGCAGGCCACGCAGTCGCTGAGCCGGGCGACGTATTCGCCGCGGCTGACCAGGGCGGCGTCGGCGCTGTCCGTGGCGCTGAAGGGCGAGGCGGGCTCGCGGGTGACGTACCAGGCCAGCAGGCCTGCCGCGACCAGGCACGGCAAGGCCAGCCAGCCTGCGGTTCTTGCGAATCGGCGGTTGTTCATGGGCTGTCCTTGTCGTGTCAGCTGAAGGTATGGCGGCTCAGGGGCATGCTGCGCACGCGCTGGCCGGTGAGCTGCGCCACGGCGTTGGCCACCGCGGGCGCCACCGCCGGCAGCGGTGGCTCACCGATGCCGCCCATCTTCGCCCCGCTCTCGACGATGCGCACATGCACCCGGGCCATGCGCGACGGCGGCAGTACCGGGTACAGGTCGTAGTTGCGCGCCCGTGGCATGCCGTTGAGCCACACCGATTCCTCCAGCAGCACCTGGGACAGGCCCAGGGACACCGCGCTGTTGACCTGGGCCTCGATGATCGCCGGGTTGACGATGCTGCCCGGGTCGATGGCCTGCCAGATGTCGTGCACCCTGACCTGGCCGCCCTCCAGCGACACTTCGGCGATCACCGCCGCCTCCGAGCCGAACGGCGAGGCCATGGCCACGCCGCGGGCGCGCTTGCTGCCGTCCTCGGCGGTGAACGGGCCGCGTTTCCAGCCACCGGACAACTCGCCCACCGCCTGCAGCAGGGTGGTCAGGCGCGGGTTGCCCTGCAGCAGTTGCAGCCGCAGCTCGAAGGGATCGTGGCCGCCCTTGTCGGCCAGCTCATCGAGGAACGACTCGTAGAAGAAGTCGTTCAGCGAGTTGCCCACCGAACGCCAGTAGCCGAGCATGGCCGGGCCTTTGACATAGATCTGCGCGGTGCGCTTGTTGGCGATGGCGTAGGCCTTGCCCGACAGCCCTTCCAGGGCGGTGGGGTCGACCTTGTCGCCCTGCTTGCCGGCGAGCGACTCGGTCGGGCCTTCGGTGGCGCTGATCGCCTCGATGGCCACCGGCAGGCCTTTTTCGTCCAGGCCGGCGCGGAACTTGACCACGGCCATCGGCCGCATGGCATCGCGCAGGAACTCCTCCTCGCGGCTCCAGATCAGCTTCACCGGCCGACCCACGGCCTTGGCCAGGGCGATGGCCTGTGGGTAGGGGTTGGCCGAGTCGTACAGGAAGTGGCGGCCGAAGAAGCCGCCGAGCAGCGGCGAGTGCAGGGTGATCCGCGCCGGGTCCAGGCCGGTGCGCTTGGCGATGTCGTCGCGGAACATGTCCTGGGCCTGGTTCGGCAGCCACACCTCCAGGCTGCCGTCGGGATTGAAACGGGCGGTGGCGGAGGGCGGCTCCAGCTGCGCATGGTTGAGGTACTGGTTGTGGTAGGTGGCCTCGACCGTGGTCTTGGCGCCTGCCAGGGCGCCTGCCACGTCGCCCTGGTTTTCCTCGTCACGGCTTGGCCCGGTCTGGGCGGCCAGGTGGTCGCGCCAGCCGTCGCTGGAAAAATCGGCGGGCATCGCACGCACCTGGCTGTCGGCAGCCGCCTCCTTCCAGTCCACCTGCAGTGCTTCGACGGCGCGCTTGGCGTGCCACCAGCGTTCGGCGACCACGGCCACCGCGCCGGGCAGCTGATGCACCGAATGCACGCCCTTCATGGCCTTGACCTGTTCCTCGTTGCGCAGGCCGCCGACGCTCATGCCCAGGCGCGGCGCATGCTGCACGGCGGCGTGGAGCATGCCGTCGACCTTGATGTCGATGCTGTAGAGGGCCTTGCCGGTGGACTTGTCGTAGGCGTCGAGGCGCTTTACCGGCTTGCCGATCCAGCGGAACTGGCTGGGGTCGCGCAAGGTGACGCTGGCGGGGTCCGGCACCGGCAGGTCCATGGCCGTTTCGGCCAGTTCACCGTAGCCGAGCGAACGGCCCGAAGCGGCATGCACTACCTTGCCCGGCTCGGTGGTCAGCTCGCTCACCGGCACGCCCAGCCGCTGGGCGCCGGCCTGCAGCAGCATGGCCCGGGCCAGGGCGCCGAGGCGGCGCATGGTCGGGTAGCTCATGCGTACCGACATGCTGCCACCGGTGATGCGCAGGCCGTTTTCCATCACCACGTAGGCTTCGCCGGCGGGCGCGCTTTCGACCAGGAAGCGGGCAGGATCGAGGTCCAGTTCTTCGCCGACAATCTGCGCCATGGCGGTGTTGACGCCTTGCCCGCCCTCCATGAATGGGCTGAGCAGGCGCACGCTGCCGTCCGGGCGCAGCTCCAGGAAGGCCGGCACCTGGGTACCGCGCTCTGGGGCGCTGGCGGCCTGTACGCGTGGTGCGCCTACTGGCAGGCCGAAGCCGAGCACCAGCGCGCCCACGGTGGTGCCGACCAGAAAGCGCCGGCGCGACAGGTTGACGGTTTCACCTGCGGGCAGTTTGAGTAAGTCTTCGGGGGTATCGATGCGTGTGCTCATCAGGCTTTACCCCCTTCGGCGAGATCCTGCACGGCGGCATGGATGGCGTTGTAGGTGCCGCAGCGGCACAGGTTGACCATCGCCGCGTCGATCTGCGCAGTGCTGGGTTTGGGCGTGTGCTTGAGCAGCGCGGTGGCCGCCATCACCTGGCCGGACTGGCAGTAGCCGCACTGGGCGACCTGGTGCTCGACCCAGGCGGCGACCACGCGTTTGCCCACGGCATCGTGCTCGATGGCCTCGATGGTGGTGATCTCGCGGCCGACCACGCCGGCCACCGGGGTGACGCAGGCGCGCACCACGTTGCCGTCCACCAGCACCGAGCAGGCGCCGCACTGGGCCAGGCCGCAGCCATACTTGGTGCCGGTCAGGCCCAAATCGTCGCGGATCACCCAGAGCAAGGGCGTGTCGGCGTCAGCCTCGACCTGGTAAGTCTGCTGGTTGATTCGTAATTCCATGGGCTCACCTGCTGATCATCGGTTGTGGAAGCGGGGAATACGCTGTTCCCCAATCCGGAAACGCTAGCACAGAGGCCCATTGCGCAACCGATACACCCCACAGATTCAGAGGATCAGGCAAGCAATCCGGCGGAATGCGCAAGTAGCCTTCAATCGATGCGCGGATGCTGTTGTGCGAGCGTCTGGCGCCGGGCCTCCAGCTCGGCGATCTGTGCGTCGATGTCCTCGATCTTCTGCTCGATGTTGTCGTGGTGCTCCTGCAGCAACTCGCGGGCTTCCTCGATATCCGAGGCGGCCGGGGCGGCGCCGCGCAGCGGGCGGTTGGCGGTCTCCTTCATGGTCAGGCCGGTGAGCAGGCCGACCACGGCAATGACCATCAGGTAGTAGGCCGGCATGTACAGGTTGTCGGTGGTCTCCACCAGCCAGGCGGCCAGGGTCGGGGTCAGGCCGGCGATCAGCACCGAGATGTTGAAGGCACTGGCCAGGGCGCTGTAGCGGATATGGGTGGGGAACATCGCCGGCAGGGTCGAGGCCATCACGCCGATGAAGAAGTTCAGCAGCACGGCGAGGATCAACAGCCCTGCGAAGATCACCGCCAGCTTGCCGCTGGTGATCAGCATGAACGCCGGGATCGCCAACAGGAACAGGCCAGCGCTGCCAATGATGATGAACGGCTTGCGTCCCCACTTGTCGCTGAGCAGGCCGATGATCGGCTGCACGAACAGCATCCCGACCATGATCGCGATGATGATCAGCACGCCGTGGTCCTCGCTGTAGTGCAGGTTGTGCGAGAGGTAGCTGGGCATGTAGGTGAGCAGCATGTAGTAGGTGACGTTGGTGGCGATCACCACGCCGATGCAGGTCAAGAGGCTGCGCCAGTGCTGGGTGGCGACTTCCTTGAACGACACCTTCGGGCCGCTGGCCAGGCCTTCGCGGTCCCCTTGTTCGAGCTTGTCGACGTGTTGCTGGAACGCCGGGGTTTCTTCCAGGGCGTGGCGCAGGTACAGGCCGATCAGGCCCAGCGGCAGGGCCAGGAAGAACGGCAGGCGCCAGCCCCATTCGAGGAACTGTTCCTCGCCAAGCACCGTCGAGATCAGCACAACCACCCCGGCGCCAAGGACGAAGCCGGCGATCGAGCCGAAGTCCAACCAGCTGCCAAGGAAGCCGCGCTTGCGGTCCGGGGCGTACTCGGCGACGAAGATCGACGCTCCGGTGTATTCGCCGCCCACCGAGAAGCCCTGGGCCATCTTCGCCAGCAACAGCAGGATCGGCGCCCAGATGCCGATGCTGGCGTAGGAGGGGATCAGGCCGATGGCGAAGGTGCTCAGCGACATGATCACGATGGTCGCGGCCAGCACCTTCTGCCGTCCGTAGCGATCGCCCAGGGCGCCGAAGAACAGCCCGCCCAGCGGACGGATCAGGAACGGCACGGAGAAGGTGGCCAGGGCGGCGATCATCTGCACGCCGGGGCTGGCGTTGGGGAAGAACACCTTGCCCAGGGCGTAGGCGACGAAGCCGTAGACACCGAAGTCGAACCACTCCATGGCATTGCCCAGGGCGGCGGCGGTGATGGCCTTGCGCATCTTGGCGTCGTCGACGATGGTGATGTCCTTCAAACCGATGGGCTTGACGGGTTTCCTGCGTGATTTCATGGGCCGTTGTCCTTGAAGGCTTGGGGCGTGGCCATGGTTTGGCCAGCCTTGTACCTAGGGTCAGATACAACGGCGCGCTAAATAATTCCCTGCGGGGTCATTTGCGTGGGTAAACCATGCGCGATTTCTGTAGGAGCGGCGCTGGTCAGAGCGTGCGAGACATCAACCAATGGCTATGCCCCCAGGCCTCGAACGGTTCCATGCGCGTCCAGCCGCGCTTGGCGTAGTAAGCGTCCTGGTCGTGGGTATGCAGGTAGAGCGTGGTGACTGCGTTGCTGCGGGCATGCTCGCAGACACCTTCGATCAGCCGCTCCGCCAGGCCTTGCCCGCGCGCCTCTGGGGCGACGAACACGCAGGCCAGCCAGGGACCGAGGTCGCTGCGCCCGGGCAGGTCGTCGCTGGCCAGGGCGGCACTGCCCAGCAGGCGGTCGCCGTCCAGGGCGACCAGGCATTGCCATTGACCGTTGTGCTGACCTTCGGCGAATTCGCGTTGCCAGTCGGCCAGCGGCACGTCCGCGTACTCATAGTGGAACTGTTGGTGCAGCCACTTGGCGAGGGTGTCGCTGTGGGCCATATGGTGTTTCAGCCAGTCCAGGCGGAGCATGACGATGTCCTTTCAGGGGCAGGAGGGGTGGAGCTTTGCGCGAAGCATACACCGCAGTGCGTGATCGACGAGGATGATAGCGTTTTGATTTTAAGGGCACGCAGCCGCTATCCTCGCGCCTGCATTCATCAAGGAAGAACCATGCGTCTGTCGTCCCGCCTCAAATCGCTTGTAGCCCTGTCACTTGCCAGCCTGCTCGGTGCCTGCTCCAACTACCACTACAAGGAGTACCAGGGTGACTGGGCGCCTGAGACGATGACGCCCTATGATCTGTCCGGCAACCAGGCCGACGCACCGGTCGTGTACTTCGCTACCGTCCGTTACCGCGCCCTGGGCGTGCCGTTCCATCGCCTGCTGCTGGCCACCCATGTCGATGACCAGTTGCTCGAAGGCGCCGGGCGCCGCTCGATCCTCGATATCGCGGGCAAGCAGGCGCTACGGCTGACGCCGGGCAAGCACTCGCTGAGCTGGTGCTGGGCCTCGATGAATGCGCTGGGGACCGGTGGCGGCAAATGCGGTTTCACCGCGCGCGACGTCGAGTTCCGTGCAGGCAAGCGCTACATCGTCGACTTTGATACCGTCGATGCCATCAACGGCCCGCCCGGGCGAGAGACGATGACCATCACCATCACCTCCGAGATTCGCGACCTCGACACCCGAGAGGTGGTCTACCCGCCCAAGGGCAGCGAAGCGCTGACCAAGAGTATGGATGGTTGATCGACCCGATCAGCGCAAGGAGGCTTCCACATCTGTTTCGGGCCAGCCAATCCTGTTAGGTTATCGCTGTTCGCCTTGGCGCATACCTTGAAACAGGTGAAACGTCAGTGATGCCCATGCTGAAACAGCTTCGTACCAACAAGGCGGATCAGGTACTGGCACAGGACTGATTGGCCCGAAACAGATGTGGGAGCGGGCTTGTCCCGCGATGCGCCGCGCGGGCGGCGCTCCATCTTGCAGGCGCTGCAATACGCTCGTCGAACACCTGGAAAACATACATTCCAGAGCAAATCGCTCTTAATTATATGGCGCAACTTTTGCGCAATTTTCAACCCACTTGTCTCTCGGTCAATCTACCGACAAAGCAGAATCTTGTTCCACTCCCGCCCGTACGACTAAAGTCCGGTGTCTCCCGTTCGTGTCTACAAGTACCGTGGGGCCAGACAGTCATCAAGTTCGATTGTTGGACAATTAGATCTCGTCAACCCCTTTACCCGCTCTGCCACGGGCTAGCCAGTGACCATGCGGTCATGCCTGGCGCCATGTGGTAATTAGCAGTCGTTAACTTTTCCGCGAGCGTTTCAACAAACAACGCTCAACTTTCTAAAGTTATTGCGCGTGTGCCGATAACCCTCGGTGACCGTGCTGGGAAGTTCCAAGTACTGCGATTCTCGCTGTGCCTTTGCCTGCGAATGGGTGTTGTATGTCGTACCTGTCTGCTGTTGATCGTCGTCAATTAACGCTGTCTGTCGCATTGGCTTGCCTGTGTGTTGGCAACCTGCATGCCGAGACATTTACGCCCGGTCAGGAAGTGCTGCGCCAACAACAACAGCAGCAACACGACCTGCAGCAACTGCAGTTGGAACAACGCCGCCGGCAACTGCAACGCGGTGCATTCACCGCACCCGACAACACTGCGCAGACACCCAAGGCCTCGGCTGCGGATGCGCGCTGCTGGCCGCTGGCCGGGGTGCGCATCGGCGGTGTCACGCTGATCGACCGTGCCACCCTCGATGCCCGCATCGACCCGCTGGTGGCCGCGTGCATGGGCGTGGGGCAGATCAACCAGCTGCTGGCGGGCATCACCGCGCTGTACCTGGAAAAGGGCTATATCGCCAGCCGCCCCTACCTGAGCAGCGCCCCGACGGCCGGGCAGTCGCTGGACATCCTGGTGGACGAAGGCTACCTGGAGGCCATCGAGCTGGCCGACCAGCGCCTGCCGGTGTCCCTGGCCGGGGCCTTCCCCGGCATGCTCGGCGAGCCGCTGAACCTGCGCGACCTGGAGCAGGGCCTGGACCAGCTCAATCGCCTGCGTTCGGTAGACCTCAGTGCCGACATCGCCCCCGGCAGCCAGCCGGGTGCCTCACGGATCATCCTGCGCCCACGCAGCGCCGGCCAACCGCGGGTTTCCGTGGGCCTGGGCCTGGACAATCTCGGCAGCGCCAGCACGGGGCGCGACCGCAGCGTGCTCAGCCTGAGCCTGGACAACCCGCTGGCGCTCAACGACCTGCTCAGCCTGTCGGCCAGCGATACCCTCAACCAGGGCGATCGCTACAGCCGCAATGCCAGCCTGTATTACGCCATTCCCTATGGGTACTGGACCTTCAGCCTGTTCGCCAGCCATGCCGAGTACCGCTCGCCGATCAAGCTCAGCACCTTGACCCTGCACAGCACCGGCATCACCGATCAGCTCAGCCTGCGCGGCGAGCGCGTGCTGTGGCGCGACCAGCGCCATCAACTGAGCGCCAGCCTGCAACTGGCGCACAAGGACGTCGACAGCGAATTCGCCAAGGTCCGCCTGGATGTGCAGAGCCCGACGCTGACGGTGGCCGAAGCCGGGCTCAACCTGTTCTGGCTCGACAGCGCGGTGTGGAACCTGGACCTCAACTACGCCCAGGGACTGCACTGGTTTGGCGCCGACGACGATGCCGATCGGCCAGTGCCCGACCTGCCCATGGCGCAGTTTCGCAAGTACCGCGCCGGCCTCGGCCAGTGGCGCAATGGCCACCTGCTGGGCCAGGCCTGGCAGTGGCAGAGCCAGCTCAACCTGCAGTACAGCCCCGACCCGCTGCCGGCCATCGAGCAGTTGCTCGGTACCGACGATTCCGCCGTGCGCGGCTACCGCCTCAGCAGCCTGTCCGGGGCCAGCGGAGCGGTGTGGCGCAACACCCTGCGCCTGCCGTTGCAGCCCCAGGGGCCGCTGACCATCACCCCGCGGCTGGGGCTGGACCACGGCTGGATCAAGGCCGACCACGGCGCTGCCAGCCAGCGCCTGAGCGGCGCGAGCCTGGGCCTGAACCTGAGCTGGAAGGCCCTGCAGCTGGATGTCGACTACCAGCGCAGCCTGACCACCCCCAGCGGTTACCACCGCGAGCCCGAAGTCTGGCTGTTCAGGGCCGCCGTGCAGATTTGAGCGCACCGAATTAGCAGTACCGACATGGAGAGTGACCTATGCCCAAGACCCCTTTTACCTTCAACCTGTCCCCGCAAGGCAAGCTGCGCTGGGCGATAGCCAGCCTGTTCCTGGCCACGAGCCTGCCCCAGGCGCTGGCCGGCGGCGTCGTGGTCGCCCCCGGCCCCGGGGGCACGGCACAGTTGCAGACCCAGGGCGGCGTGCCCATCGTCAATATCGTCGCGCCCAACGGCGCGGGCCTGTCGCACAACCAGTTTCTCGACTACAACGTCGACCGCCAGGGCCTGGTGCTGAACAACGCCCTGCAGGCCGGCCACTCGCAGCTGGCCGGTGAGCTGGCGGCCAACCCGCAGTTCCAGGGCCAGGCGGCGAGCGTGATCCTCAACGAAGTGGTCAGCCGCAACGCCTCCGCCATCAATGGCGCACAGGAAATCTTCGGCCGCGCCGCCGACTACGTGCTGGCCAACCCCAACGGCATTTCGGTCAACGGCGCCAGCTTCATCAACGCGCCCAATGCCAGCCTGGTGGTGGGCCGCCCTGAACTGGACGCGGGCCGGCTCAAGGCCCTGGGCACCCAGGACGCCAGCGGCCAGTTGCAGGTGCAGGGCGCCGGCCTGCGCAACGATGGCGGCTCGGTCAACCTGATCGCCCCGCGCATTGACAGCCAGGGCCGTCTGGATGCCCGTGACCAGCTCAACCTCACCGTGGGCCGCAACCAGGTGGACTACGCCAGTGGCCAAGTCCAGGTCGTCGACCGCGGCGCGGCCAGTGGCGAGCAGCATATTGACGCCAGCCTGTTCGGCGCGATGCAGGCCGGACGCATCAATATCGTCAGCACCGCGCAAGGTGCCGGGGTGCGGGTTGGGCCGGGGCAGGTCGACGGCCGCGACGGCGTGCGCATCGACTCGGCGGGAGACCTGAACGTCAGCGGCGCTGCAGTGGCCGACTCGCTGGAAGCGACCCGTGCCGGCGTGCGCAGCAGCCAGGGTGATGTCGAACTGCGTGGCGCCCAGGACCTGACCCTGGCCGCCGCCGACGTGGCCGGGCGCGATGTGAAGCTCGACGCCGGACGCAACCTCACCCTGAGCACCGTGCAAAGCCGCAAGCTCCAGGAAAAACGCGAGAACTGGCGCAGCGGCGCGCTGGGCATCGACTGGGAGACCTACCAGCGCACCCAGACCGACAGCGACACCCGCGAGCACGCCACCCGGGTCGTGGCCCAGCGTGATGCCGGGCTGAACGCCGGCCAGGATCTCACCCTCAGCGCCGCCAGCCTCGAGGCGCCCGGCAAGCTGAGCCTGGACAGCGGCGCCGACCTGCGTCTGACCGCCGCCACCGAGCGCCAGGTGCAGACCGACCAGGGCAAGCACACCAAGGGTTTCTGGAAGGCCGACTGGGACAACCGCAACGAAACCCAGCGCAGCGTCACCAGCCAGCTCAAGGGTGGCGACATCGCACTGCACGCCAAGGCCTCGGTGCTGGCCGAAGGTGCCCAGCTGACCAGTGGCCAGGACATCCGCATCGCCGGCAAGCAGGTGCAGATCAGCAACGCCTCGCGCACCGACCAGCGTGACAGCCAGAACCAGCAGAGCAAGTTCTTCGGCGTCAGCCACAACGAAGCCAAGCAGAACAGCCGGGAAAGCACCGCGGTGCGCAGCGAGCTGGTGGCCGGTGGCAGCGTCGGCCTGAGCAGCGCCGAGGGCATCGACGTGGTCGGCTCGACGGTCAAGGCCAGCGGTGCGCTGAACGCTGATGCGGCGGGGGATCTGAAGGTCGCCTCGGCCCAGGACACCCGAGAGCACAAGAGCGCCAGCAGCAGCCGTGGCTTCGTTGCGTCGGCCAAGGAAACCGCGCCGGGCTCCGGGCAGTATCGTGCTGGCGTCGGCTATGCGAGCGATCGTCAGAGCACCAGTGGCAGCCAGGTCAGCCAGCAGGGTTCCAGCCTCAGCGGCAGCGAAGTTCAGTTGACCGCCGGCGGTGACCTGACCGTCAAGGGTGCCGCGGTGAAGTCCACCGCGGGCGATACCATCCTGGTCGGCAAGCAGGTGTCGCTGCTGGCCGAGCAGGACAGCCGCAGCGAGACCCGCGACAGCAGCCACACCGGCGGTGGCGTCTACCTTACCGCTGGCCTCGACCGTGCCGGCGCCGGGGTCGACTTCGCCCATGGCACCCAGCAGGACGCCTCGAGCAGCACCACGGCGAAGACCACCGGCCTCGACAGCGCCGGCAGCTTGAAAATCAAGGCCGACACACTGGCCAGCGAAGGCGCGCAGGTGAACAGCGCCGGTACCCTGAGCATCAGCGCAGGCCAGGTGGACAACCGCGCGGCCCGCGACACCACCAACACTAGCCATCAGCAGAGCAGCTGGACGGCGGATGTCGGTGTCAACGTCGAGTACAAGGACATTGCCCGGCCGATCGCCGGGGCGGTCAAGGATGTGGTGGACGGCAAGGTGTCGGTCAAGGATGCGCTCGACGGCAAGCTGCCGCTTAATGACGTCAAGGACGTGCTGGACGGCAAGACTTCGCTGACCGCCGCCCTGGGTAAGCTTGGCACGCCGAACCTGGGCGTCGACCTGGCCGTGGGCCATGCCAGCCAGCAACAGGGCGAGCAGACCGGCACCGCGGTGGTCAGCCAGTTCAATGGCCAGGGTGTGCAACTGGACGTGGCCGGTGCGCTGAAGGACCAGGGCACCCGCTACAACGCCAACGGCGGCGCGCTGGACATCAAGGCCGGTTCGCTTCAGGCCGACGCGGCCAGCAACACCCACAGCCGCAGCGAGCAGCAGGTGAACGCCGATGTGTCCGCCCGGATCTACACCAAGACCGGCGAAGACCTCAACGTGACCGCCAATGGTTCCGGTGGCAGCAAGCACTTGAGCGAAGATACATCCACTGCCGTGGTCGGTACTTTCAGTGGCAGCCAGGGCCTGAACATCCAGGTCGGTGGCGATGCCCGCTTCGAAGGCAGCCGCCTCGACGGTGGCCAGGGCGCGGTGGCGGTCAACACTGGCGGCAAGCTGGCACTGGACCAGGCCAGCAACCAGGCGCGTCGCGACACCGGCAGCCTAGGTGGCAGCGGTTCGTTGACCGTGGGCACCTTGCCGGTGGGCGACAAGGTCGACCTGGGCGCCGGGTTCCAGCTCGACCATGCCGGCGAGCACAGTGTCGACAGCAAGGCCCAGGTGGCGAGCATCAGCGGCAACGGCCCGGTGCGACTGGGCAGTGGTGGCGACCAGACCCTGCAGGGCACGCGCATCGACGCGAACGGCCCGGTCGAACTCAAGGCCGGTGGCGCCCTCGACCTGCAGGCCGCCAGCGACACCCGGACTGTCAGCGGCAGCCATCTGGGCGGCGGCCTCAACCTCGGCGGCAAGGCTGCCACCGGTGAGCAAGGCCGTGATCTGAGCGGCAAGCTGGGCGGCAACTTCAATGTGGGCCAGACCAGCGAACGCGCGCAGACCCTGGCCGGCGGCCAGCTGAACAGCCATGGCAACGTGGACCTGGCCGGCCAGTCGGTGCATCTGCAGGGTACGCAGGTCGGTGCCACGGGCGTCAACGTCAGCGCAGGCGAGGGTGGCCTGGCGCTGGAGTCGGCGCAGTCCACTCAGGCCCGCACCAACTGGGGCGTCGAGGTGAAGGCCGGGAGCAACCTGAGCCGCACTACGCCGGCGGACGCGGGGCAAGAGGTCAGCTCGTCCCATGACTTCGACCTGGGCGGCAAGGTGCAGGTTGACCATCTGCAGGCCACCACCCAGCAGAACAGCCATATCACCGCTGGCGATGTGACCCTGAACAGTGCCGGTGCGGCGCAACTCAGCGGCGCACGGGTCGACGGCCAGCAGGTCGGCGGCAAGCTGGCGGGCGGGTTGACGGTCGCGGAACGCCAGGACACCACCACCTCGGTACGGGTCGACCTGGGCGCGGGCCTGGCCGGCAAGCCGGGCGAGGCGAAGGAGGGCCAGGAGAAACCAGGCTTCGACTACACGCCGTCGTTCAATGCCCAGGGCGAGTTCGTGCGCAAGGCCGGGGTTACGCAGGGTTCGGGCATCTCGGCACAGCGTGGGCTGGGTCTGCAGGTCAAGGGCGTGGAGCAGGGCGGTACCACGCTCGGTGCCGATGTGAAACCGCTCGGCTACCAGGTCAAGGCCACCCTCGACCTGCCCAAGCTGCCGGAGGCTGGCCTGCCGAGCGCGTCACTGGAGGGTGGCAAGCTGAAGGTTGGGCCGGTGACGGTCGAAGGGCGTATCGAAGGCTGAACGTCTTCCATTCACACCAATGAGGTCCGGGGCGCTTTGCGCCCCTTTTTGTTGCTTTGCATTTGGGCGCGGTGCTTGTAGTCCGATCAATGATGCAGAGATGGCTTTAGGCCAGCGTTAAGCGTTATCTTCCTCTCCAATTTTGCTTTTGCGACCCACGCCGACTCGATACGGCACGGCGTTGCGTCGAATGGAAGGACGCCAGGAATGAATCGAAAGGAAAAAGACATCCTGTGGTTGGGAGAGGAGTACGCCTCGCTTGGGCCGGCAGTACGTGCGGCATTGGGTATCCTGCTGGAGCGCGGTGAGTGGGGGTGGTGGGATGCTCGAGCGCTGATACCGGTCCACCTGGAGAAAGCTGTTCGGCGCAACGGGCCGGTCAGTTGGGGGGGCGATGCCAGCGTGCTCGATGCGGAGCAGTGGATCGATCCTCTGCGGGCCATCGCACTTGGTCGGGCTTTTGAGAACTTGTCGTGGCGAGAGATGCCAGCGATCAAGCTTTCAAGATCGGTATGGAATTGGGAGGGGGGAGCCGACACCATCGCCTCGGTCTTAAGCGAGCTTTCCCTGCTGTTGGGGCCGGGCTATGTCTTTCCAGAATGGCAGCGTAATGCCAAACCTCGGTTTCCGCGTATTCACAAGGAGCGACCACTATCCTATATGGCCGCTGGTCCTGATTTACCCTTAGAGAATCTACTGGAGGGGGAGTCGGAGCAACTGTCCTGGGAGCTGGCCACGCGTCGTGACGATGCGGTCGACATTCTCGTAGTCAGCAATCTCGAGTCCTTGCGTGCGGTCACTGCTGCAAGGCTGGTCATCATTCAGGGCAATCCACTGGGTAGCGTGCTCGCACATGTCAGCCGTTTGCGTGATGACCTGAGTGCACAGTGTGTGTTGCAGATTAACGCTGATAACCACGGCGTCATTCGTTGGCTACATAGTGTGCTGTGGTTATGGTCCTATGCAGGCATGACCTTCGTCCAGGCAGTCAGGCAGGCAACGGATGAGCGTGGTCTGCAGTTCCAAGTTCTTTCTTCTACGCAATCCTTCATGAATGTTCGTGGTGGTTTTCCCGAAGACTCAATGATCAAGGCACGGAGGGTTCCTGACCCTGTACGTCGCGATCCAGGTCCGGATCAACTTACGCCTGGGGTTATCGATTCCGTATCGAAAGAGCTCGTCAAGGAGACGCCGCCCATCGTGCCGCCCAAGGAGCCCCCGCCAAAGGTGTTGCCGCCGGAGGTTACAGAGCGGCCAGTCGAGGAATACCGCGTTCCTGTTTCGCGCCCAATGACTGATACTCGGCCGCATTCTCCCTCCAGTGAGGCCGTTTCTCGGCCTCGGCGTACAGTGAAACCGAGGCCGTCCCCGCCGATCGAAAGGGTGCTGACTGCATCGGCCCGACAGGGCCAGAACCCAGTCGATTACTGGCCGACAACAGGCCAGGTCGAGTTGGATCTTGCGATTGTGGTAAAGACGCCGTTGCAATCCGGCACCCCGACATTCCCTGAAGACAGAATCGAGTGGGTAGATGATTACAAGGGGCTGCAGATCCATTTGTTCGAGTTTGGGCAAGCCCCCGTGACTCGTTCGCTGTACTTGCCAAAGACTGATGAGTCAGGAGTCGTTACCTTTATCCGGGAGGGGAGATGTGGCGAGGTCGACCTGCGCTTTGTGGTATGCGACGGCGCGCAAATCCTTCAAACCGCCCGGTTGCAGGCCAAGCCGAATGAAACCATCAATTTCTTTATCGAGAATGTGGTCACACCGCTGCATCGTGAAAAGAAGACGTTCGACCTTGCCTTGCTGGTCAACGAAAGTCTGGGGAATCAGCCCAGCGTTTCTATCATCACCCAAGCAGGGAAACCGCTATTTGTGCCGTTGGGCGATGATGAAATCGCAGAGGCCCGTAAAGAACTGCTATTTAAGTTGCAGAGTGCAGTGGATAACGCCAATGCAGATCTGGCCCCACTAATGATGGACCTGGCAAACGACGGCGCGCTGCTTCAGCGATTTTTGATAGAGCGCGAACCGCAGTGGCCGGGCAGTGAAGGGCGCTTGCAGCTGGTTTCGCAAGATCACGCGTTCTTCCCGATCGAGTATCTATACGATGGGCCCATCCCACCGTCCAGAAAGGCTCCGTTGTGTAGTCAACGCGTGACGTGCCTCAAACGAGGAAGTGCCGAGCCAGGCTGTGGAATCCGAAAGGCCCGTGAGCAACTATGCCCAATGGGGTTCCTGGGTATATCGGGCATCATTGAGCGGCACTCCTGGACGCCGGGACAAGCGCCGAACCTATGGAACAGACCTCCCGTTGAACAGCCCGGAAGGCATCGGATCGATGACCTGTCGAAGGTGGTCTTTACGGCGAGTGACCGGGCCGATGAGTTCTGGGACGGTGATGTCGAACAAGAGGTCGTGCGGCTCCAGACGATTGAAACAGCACTTGCGGTCAAGCGAGTGGCAACGTGGGAGGATTGGACTTACAGGCTGGAGCTGGAATCACCTTCGATGTTGCTCATGATTCTGCACAAGGACAAAAACTGGCTGTACACAGGAGCGGAAGATTCACTCTCACTTGGCGGCATGAGCGAGCAGCATGTAGGCGGTGCTCCCCTGGTGATCGCAATTGGGTGCTCGACTGGGTTGGGCGAAATGCCCGGGAGCAGTTTGCCGGCAATTTTGCGCAACTGTGGTGCGAGTGTAGTGATCGCGGCCATGACCAGCGTGCTCGGCCGCCATGCCAACCGCGTGGCCCGTGATCTGGCCAAGCACTTGCGTCAGGCGGCCAGCGCATGGGGCACCATTCATATTGGAGAGATCATCAGTGCGTTGCGCCGCCAGTTGTTGATCGAAGGCGTGGCGCTGGGGCTTGCCGTGGTCGCCTTCGGTGATGCCGATATCGCCCTGGGCAAGGAGGTCAGATGAGCATGTTCAGAGTCAGGTCTATACAGGTTGACCACGGTGATTCGCTGCTGGTCAGCTACACCAGCGATGGCCATGTCCGTCATCTTCTCGTGGACGGTGGTCCGGCAAATCCCTCTAAGACCTTGCAGAAGGTGTTGAAAAAGGTACTCGGGGAAGAAGGTGTGAATGGCCGGCTTCGCCTTGAGGCACTGGTTGTCACGCATTATGACCTTGACCACATCGAAGGCGTGATCGAACTGTTGCAGCAGAAACCGTCCTGGCTTGAGATCGGTGATGTCTGGTTCAACGGTTACGAGCACCTGCAGCCCGCGGACAAACTTGGCCCTGCGCAGGGCGATAAGTTGAGCAGGTTGATTCGATCCCTTGGATTACCCTGGAATGCATCTTTTCCAAATGACAGGGCGGGCGGCGAAGGAGGGGCGATCCACCAGGGCGTCTTGCCAGTAACCCTGCCAGGAGGGCTTGAAGTGCGTGTGCTTTCTCCCGATGAGCCAGGTTTGAAAGCGCTCGCCAGAGTATGGACGAACCCTCAATCACCGCCGCCCGATGAGGGCGTAGTGCACGGTGATAGATTAGGCCCGAATGATCGCTGGCCGCTGAATGACTATCGTGATTACCGCATCGGGGGGTTCACCGCTGATGGATCGACGCCCAATCGAAGTAGCATTGCTTTGCTTCTGACCTTCGACAACAAGCGGGTATTGCTGGCGGCCGATGCATTAGCTTCAGTGGTCACCAGCGGTCTCAAGATGCATCTGCCCGGTCTAAGACCCATTGACCTTTTGAAGGTTTCCCACCATGGCAGCAAGCGCAACACAGACCGGGATTTGCTGGACAGGATCAACTGTCGGCGATTCTTGATCAGCACGAGTGGCGCGAAGCATAACCACCCTGACTTTGATCTGATCGCTTTGTTGCTGAGCAGAAATAACTGTCCAGACATCATTTTCAATTATGGCAAGGGCCATTGGCCTGGAGAGTGGCGAAACAAGCCGCTCAGCTGGAGGTTTAACGCTGTCTTTCCTCGGTCTAACGATCTGTTTGTGGACATTGAACTCTAGGCTTTGTACGAACAAGCGCTGGGCGGGGCGAGTCCTCGGCATGGCGTCATCGCAGGGCAAGCCCGCTCCCACGCAGGTTATGTGTGTAACCAGGCGCTTGCCAGCAACGCCCTCGCTTAGACCGCCGAGAACACCGACCCGGTCATTCGCTCGCTCAGCAGCTCCAGCGCCCGCAGCCCTGCCAGCGAGTTGCCCGAGGCGTTCAGCGCCGGCGACCACACGCAGATGCTGTAGCGCCCCGGCACCACCGCGACGATGCCGCCGCCCACGCCGCTCTTGCCTGGCAGGCCGACCCGGTAGGCGAAGTTGCCGGCCTCGTCATACAGCCCGCTGGTGGCCATGATCGCATTGACCTGTTGCGCCTGGCGCGGGCTGAGCACCTGCTCGCCGCTGTGCGGGCAGTAGCCGCTGTTGGCCAGGAAGGCAAAGCCGCGGGCCACGTCGGCGCAGCTCATCGACAGCGCGCAGTGATGGAAGTAGCTGCGCAGCACCGCATCGACATCGTTGTGGAAGTTGCCGAAGGCCTGCATCAGGTAGGCCATGGCCGCGTTGCGCGCGCGGTGCTGGTATTCCGACTCGGCCACCACGGTGTCGCTGACGATGCGCGGGTTGGCCGCCAGGCGGCGGACGAAGTCGCGCATCGACAGGGTGGGGGTGGCATAGCGCGACTGGTTGATGTCGCAGATCACCAGCGCCCCGGCATTGATGAACGGGTTGCGGGGCCGGCCTTTCTCCACCTCCAGCTGCACCAGCGAATTGAACGCCTGGCCCGACGGCTCGTAGCCCAGCCGCGACCAGATGTCCTCTCCGCTGTGGTTGATCGCCTGCACCAGGCTGAACACCTTGGAGATGCTCTGGATCGAGAACGGCGTGTGCGCATCGCCCGCGCAGTGCAACTGGCCGTCCAGGCTCTGCACGGCGATGCCCAGCTGGTTCGGGTCGACCTGGGCGAGGGCGGGGATGTATTGCGCCACCTGGCCCTGGACGAGCAGGGGGCGGACGTGGTCGAGGATCTCTTGCAGGAGTGCTTGCATCGGGGAACCTGGTGCGAAGGAAAGGCGCGTTCGAAACGTTCAGGTAGACGATGGTCGCTGGCTGCGGAGCACATTTGTTCGTGTCGGCTCGCGGGGTGATGCGCAACCTCCGGGAGCGGGGCAAGCCCGCTCCTGCAGTGACCGCGTTTTACGCGTTGGAGGTTGCCTCGAACGCCGCGCAGTACTGCACGCTGCCCTGCGCCACATCACCGCTGAAGGACAGGACCTGGAAGTATTCGGCCGGTACGCCCGGCAAGCTCAGGCCCGGTTGGGCCTTGAAACCGAAGCGGCCATAGTACCCCGGGTCGCCCAACACCACGCAGCCCTGGCCACCCAGCCCGTGCAGGCGGGCCAGCGCGGCGTTGATCAGCGCCGAGCCGATGCCCTGGCCCTGACGCCGCGGCAGCACCGAGACCGGCCCCAGCCCGTACCAACCCTCGGCACCCGACGACAGCGTCACCGGGGAGATCGCCACATGGCCGACGATGACGCCGGCCTCCACGGCCACCAGCGATACCGTGAGCGCTCCGGCCTGACGCAGGGCGCTGACGATGAACTGCTCGGTGTGGCTGCTGTGTTCGGCGTTGGCAAAGGCGGCTTCGGTCAGCTGGCCGATCGTGGTGGCGTCCTCCGGGCGCTCGTCGCGCAGGCTGATGCCATTGTCGAGATGCCGGCGCGTGTCGGCGTCGATCAGGCCGCGCAGGGCCTCGAACAGCGGCGTGGCGGCAGTGTAGCGCTTGCCGTAGTCGAGGTTGAAGGCATAGTCGAAGCCCGGAGGATTGCGCCCCTGGTTGTGCTGCAGCAGGGTCTCCAGCTTGTCGAGGGCCTTGACCGCCTGTGCCTCGGCCGAGGTGGCGGCCTCGTACTCCTCCCACAACGCCATGATCTCCTCGCGCAGGGCGGCGTCCAGACTCGCCATCAGCTGCAGCAGGTCTTCGCGTTCCTGCCGGCTCTTGTCGGGGAAGCCCTGTTTGCTGACGGCCGGGACGTCGCCGCTGATGGCCTCGCCCAGGTCGTGGACCAGGCACATCTTCAACACCTTGAGCAGATCGAGGTCGCCCAGTTCGTCGGCGAAGGTGATGGCCATCAGGCACAGCCGCCAGGTGTGCTCGGCGGTGCTCTCGGCGCGGCCGCTGGAGGTGTGGGCGCTGCGGATCACGCTCTTGAGTTGTTCGGCCTGGCGCAGGAAGGCAAGGCGGTTCTGCAGTTTTTCGATGTTCATGGTGGCTCCATGTCCTGGGGCGGGTTCAGCGCGTCTGCATGACGAACAGATGATACCCATACTCGCCCAGGTGGTTTTCGTGGATCTTGAGTTCGCGGCGGATGTCGGCCAGGGCCTGGGAGGCGAAGTCCTCGTCCGCCAGGCTGGCCACGCGTGCGCGCAGCGGCTCCAGATAGTTGGCCCAGGCCTGCGCGCTCAAGGGGAAGTGCGACAGGGTGCGATAGCCCAGGCGGGCGATTGCGGCCAGGCGCGTGTCGACGCTGTGCAGGTCGGGGTAGGCGGCCTGCCAGAACGCCTCGGCCGCAGGGGCGAGCCTGTCGGCCACCCGCACCAGGTCGCTGACCACCAGGTAACCCTGGGGCTTGAGGAAGGTACGCCAGTACGCCAGGGCGTTGTCGAAGCCCATGATGTAGGCGCAGCCCTCGGCCCAGATCGCGTCGAAGTGCCGAGGCGCGAACGGCAGCTGGGTCATGCTCGCGCCAATCGGCGTGACCCGTGCCTGCAGGCCCTTGTCGAACAGGGTCGCCCGCAGGCAGCCAAGGCTGTGCTCGTCGTTGTCCAGCGCAGTGATGTGCGCCTGGCTGTGTTCGGCCAGCAGCACGCTGGAGGCGCCACGGCCGCAGCCGATGTCCAGCAGTGTCGCGGGGGCGTGGGGCAGGGCGTGCAGTGCTTTGAGCGAATCCTCTGGCGAGCCCGGGCCAAGGTACTCGAGGCCATCGAAGAGGCGTTCGAAGTCGGCCATGTAGCGGTCGTGTTCGTTCATGTCGCGGGACAGCCATTTCAGGCGCAGGGCCTGCTTCTCATTGAATCCTTGCCGGCGCAGCCACGCCAGGTGGGCGCCGGGCGCCTGCTGCTCGAGGGCCTCGTGCCAGGGGCGCATGGACGTCATGCCGAGCATCGCCGCCAGCAGGTCACGCGAGCGTTGCCGGGCGGCGATCTCTTCGTCCAGGGTGTGCAGGCGTTCGAGCAGGGCCGCGCGGTCCAGGCGCGCCTCCAGGCAGGCCTGGCACTCCTTCAGGCTCAGCCCGCCGGCCTGCAGTTGCTGCAACAGCCGCAGTTGCTGCAGGTCCTGCTCGCCGTAGGTGCGATAACCGTTGGCCTGGCGCCGCGAGGACACCAGTCCGAGTTTTTCGTAATAGAGCAGCGTGGAGCGGCTCAGGCCCACCTTCGCCGCCAATTCGGAGATGCGATACACCGGTCTTCCCCTCATGCAGTGGGGCGATGATGAACTATGAAGCTATAGACAGGTAAAGCGGGTTTCTAAAGAAACAGGCGTTTCTTGAGATCGGGGTTGCCTGTGATCACAGGCAGCGCCGGCGTGCTCTTGAAGGATGTTTTCTCAGCGGCTCTTCAACAGGCCCACGAAGCGCTTTGTGGGCCATTCCTTGAGGTCGGATACCTGGCCGTCGCCCAGCTCCACCAGCCGCAGCACGCCATCGGCGCGCATCACCGTGTCGACCGAGAAGAACGGGCTGTCGATCCGCTTTGCGCACTCTCGCACCAGCTCGGGCACCTTGCCATCCGCACCGTGGGCGCATCCATCGAGTACGAAGTAACGACGCTCGGTTTCCTCGAGGTAGCTTTCCCGCCGCCTGACGCAGATACCGCCCTCGACCTGGCCGCGGTATTGGCGCATTTGGGCCACCAGCGGCGCGATCTCCCGAGGGCTGTCCACCAGGCTGCCGTTGCCGGTGTTCAGCGATTTCACATAGTCCTTGATGAAATAGCCCGGCCATTGCAGGCCGGCGAGCGCCTGCTCGAAATCGGCGTCGTCGGGCAGTATCACCGTTTCGCTTGTATGCGCGGCCAGCAACGGGTACCACTGCGGCAGGTGATGACACTGCCGGTATTGCTCGGGACTGGTCAGCGCGACCGCGGTACAACCATGCAGCAGGTCGACCAGCACGGCGTAGGCCTCGGGCGTCAGCATCCAGCCCCGGTACAAAATGCAATCGCCCGGATTAAGGGCGCGGGAGGTTTCGAGCAGACCGGCTTGAAGGGCTTCGAATGAGAACAGCAGGGTGTCCAGTCCGGCCGCCAGCGCCGCGTTGTACTCCTCGGCGTACTGTTCATCGGGCTGTTTCAGGTTGAAGGGTTCGCAGGGATAGAGCAGTCGCATCGGGTTTGCTGTCCATGGCAAGGGTGGGAGGCGCAAAGGCTGTCAGTCTACCCCGATTTCCTCCATGAATTCGGCGAGGAACGACGCCAGCCGCTGATGCCTGAGCGCGGCCAGTCGCGCACCTTCGCCGGTCTGAAAGCCTGAGGCGAGCTTGAGCAGCTTGGTCGGGAAGTGCTCGATGGCGAAGCGGTTGTCGCGATAGTCCCGGTCTGCGGCGGTGGGGTTCTCGACGTCGTAGAGCGCCGACCCCGTGCGCCCGGCCACATAGAAGCAGCGGGCGATGCCGACGGCACCGATGGCGTCGAGGCGATCGCTGTCCTGGAGGATCTTCGCTTCCAGGCTCTGTGGCGGCAAACCTGCCGAGTAGCTGTGGGTCATCACTGCATGGGCCACCTGTTCGATGCGCGGTAGCGGCCAGCCCATGTCGGCGAGGATCGCGGCGGCGCGTTCGGCCGAAAGCGTCGAGGCCTGCGCACGCAGGGGCGAGTTCTTTTCCACCGCCACGCAATCGTGCAGCACGGTGGCGGCGAGCAGTACGTCGAGGTCGCCGCCTTCCTTGGCCTGGATACGCTGGACATTGCGCCAGACCCGTTGCAGATGGGCGAGGTCGTGGGAGCCGTCGTTACCGTCGGCGGGCAGATAGGACAGCAGTTGGGCCGCCAGGGCTTGCAAGGGGAAAAATGGCGCGCTTGCCATGAAAGGGTTCACCGATCAAACGGAGGATTGAATTCTACGTTGGCGATTAGCGAAGCCGGAGCATTGTCCTTGCCGTTGTCCGGGCGCGGCCTTACATCAACTGGCGTACTGGGCGATACCGTTGCCGAACGACCAGTTCTCCTTGCGCACCTCGACCAGGTTGATGAACACGTCCTGCGGTCGCACCCCGGCATCGTGCTCGAAACCTTCGGCGATGGCCTGGTACAGCGCCTTCTTCTGCTCCAGGGTGCGGCCTTCGTTGAGGGTGATCTGGATGAACACCTGGCCGTCGGAGCGTTGGATGCCCAGGTACTGTGGGTCGCTCACCAGGCCGTCGCCGTCGTGTTCGGTCAGGATCTGGAAATTGTCGTGCTCGGGCACATTGATCGTGCGCCGCATGCAGGCGTAGACGATCTGGCCGAGTGTGCGCAGATGGTTAGGGTCGGGGTGGCGCTTGATATCGATGCGTACCAGTGGCATGTGGACTCCTTGGACGATGGCCAGGCGAGACGCAGAAGCTGGTACGGCAGGATCAGGTATGAGCCCGGACAGGCGCCGGGCTCGGGAAGGCAACTACCGTTACTGTGGCAGCAGCTTGGAGGCGCGCTCGCTCGCGTTATTGAAGACCTCGATCAGCCTTTTCGCCAGGGCATCTTCGATGGCCGCTGCAGTGAGCAGGCCCTGGGTGAAACCGATGCCCTGGTCCTTGGCGACAGCCAGCTGCTGGTTGTTCTCTGCCTCGGCCATGTCGCCCAGGTAGTGGGCTGCACGATAGGCGTAGCGCTCGGGGAGTGTCAGCTGTTCGAGCTCCTTCAGCGAGAGGGCGAACTGGCTGGCGGCGGCGGGCTTCAGGCTGAGTTGCTCGAACTGGAGCAGGCTCAGGCGATCGGTAGTCAAGGCGAATCTCCGTTTCATTGCGGGAACACCCGGTTACTGTCCTGCCTTTTGCCGGTCAACGCAAGGGTGGCCAGGGCAGTGGCGCGAAAAGAATCCGCTTGCCCACGGCCTATGCTCGCCTGCCGGAGCGGTAAGGAGGTGCTTGGCTCGGGTGCTAAAACGTTCTAGCCTTCGCGTTTTGCTTATTTTCACAAGGGATGCCTGCATGATTTCAACCCTCAGCCGCCGCCGCGTGCTCCAGGGCGCGCTCGGCTGCTCGGCCCTGTTGACCTTGCCCGCCTGGGCGCACGATCCGCTGCGTCAGGCGATGCAACAGCTCGAGGCGGCCAGCGGCAGTACCATCGGCCTGTGGGCCCTGGACACCGGCAGCGGTCGGCAGCTGGCCTGGCGCGGCGAAGAGCGCTTCGCCTTCTGCAGCACCTTCAAGGCCGTCCTCGCCGGTGCCGTCCTGCACCGCAACGAGGCCGAGCCGGGCTTGCTGGCGCGGCGCATCGCCTATGGCGCCGAGCAGTTGGTGGTCTATTCACCGGTCACCGAAAAGCATGTCGGGCCCGGCATGACCGTCGCCGAACTGTGCGCCGCCGCCGTGCAGTACAGCGACAACACTGCTGGCAACCTGCTGCTCGAGCTGGTCGGTGGCCCGCCCGGGCTGACGGCGTTCGTCCGTGGCCTGGGCGATCCGACCTTCCGCCTCGATCGCAACGAGCCGACGCTGAACACCGCTTTGCCGGGCGATCCGCGTGACACCACGACGCCCCTGGCCATGGGCGTGACCTTGCAGCGCCTGCTGCTCACCGATGGCCTGCCCGCCGGCGCGCAACAACAGCTGCAGGCCTGGCTCAAGGGCAACACCACGGGTGATGCCCGTATTCGCGCCGGGCTGCCGAAGGACTGGGTGGTGGGCGACAAGACCGGTTCGGGCGACTATGGCGTGGCCAACGATGTCGCGGTCATCTGGCCCAAGGGCCGGGCGCCGTGGATCCTGGTGGTGTTCAGCCGTGGCACGAAACAGGATGCGCCGTGGAACAGCGAGACGATCGCGGCGGCGACGCGGGTGGTGGTGGAAGCCTGGAAGGGCTGAGCAAGTGTGCGGGCCACATCGCGGGCAAGACCAGATAACACCTGGCCATCACCCCACCCGCGCCCGCCGCCGCTTCTTGCGGTACATCTCGCCATCGGCATGGCTGAGCAGGGTGTCGGCATCCTCGCCATCGGTGGGGTAGCAGGCCACGCCGATGCTGCAGGACGGCATCCTGACGTCGCCGAACTCGGCGCCGAGCGGCTCCTCCATGACCATGGCGATCTGCTCGACCACCTCGTACACGGCGTCCTCCGACGGTACATCGGTCAGCAGCACGATGAACTCGTCGCCGCCGATCCGCGCCACGGTGTCCGCTTCCTGCACGCTGTCCTGCAGGCGTCGGGCGATGGTGCACAGCACGCGGTCGCCGGCCGCGTGACCGTGTACATCGTTGATACCCTTGAAGTCGTTGACGTCGAGGAACAGCAGGGCCAGCCGGCGCTGCTGCTGGCGGGCGGCGCGCAGGGCGGTGGCCAGGCGGTCGTTGAACAGCGAGCGGTTGGTCAGCTTGGTCAGCGGGTCATGATGGGCGAGAAAGCGCAGTTCCTGCTCGGCCTGGGTGAGGGCTGTGATGTTGCGGGCGACGCCGATCCGCGCGCCCACCTCGTCGGACCAGAAGGCCGCCCAGAGGATATGCACGATCTCGCCATCCTTGCGTACATAGCGGTTGCGAAAGTCGAAGTGCGGGGTGCCGTCCATGACCCGGGCGATCGAGGCGCGGGTGGTTTCCAGGTCATCCGGGTGCATGTAGCGGGTGATCGGGGTGCCGGTCAGTTCGTCGGCGCGGTAGCCGAGCAAGGCCTCGCAGGCGTTGCTCACGAATGCGATGGTGTCGTCCCGGTCGACCACGAACACGGTGTCCAGCATCAGGTGGATCAGCCTGGGGTAGAGCGCTTGCAGATCGACGGGCATAGGGCAGAAGTGTCCGAAACGGGTAGCCCGGTCATGGTCCGATCACGCAGGGCGGCCGCGCGAGGTCCTGCAAGCCGCCGGGGGCCGCTCGCCGCGCCCGTGCAGCATACACAGGCTCGGGGGCGCGGCACACTACCTGCGGACAAGCAAACCGTCGGCAGCTTCAGCGCCCCTGCCAGGTCCGGGTCGCAGACCGTGACCGTCATGCCCCGATAGCATGGGGCAGACCGTCGCTCGGTGACGGCCTAGAGTTTCCAGCATCCGGCGAAGCGCTTGCAAACCCCTTCGCGTTGATCCAGTTCAGCCATGTTGCGCAAGTGTTCGAGGCTGATCTGCGCGATCGTCTCCTGCAGGACATAGTTGTAGTAGTAGGCCATGTCGCGCATGCGCTGGGCCTTGCTCGGCAGGCGCGCATCGTTGGTGCCACCGGCCCAGACCTGCAACTGCTCGTCGCGCACGCTGCGCAGGTAGGCGCGGCTGTCGGCGTCGTAGCGTTCCAGCGTGCGTGCCTTGAGGTTGGCGAGCGCCTCGGCGAAGGTTTGCAGGTTCTGCTGGTACTGCTGCCAGTAGGCCTCTGGCAGATCGAGGCCCAGTTCCCGCTTGCGCGCTGCTACCTGGACTTCGGGGGAGGCTTGCCGAGTCAGGGCGACGGCTTTGCGCAACGTGGTCAATTGCTCCATCTCCGGGGTGACGCTGTCGCGGATGATGCTGTCGATCAACGCGGTGCGCCGGGCGGTGTCGGGCAGCGGTGTGGGTTGTTTCGGGAATAACGCCGAGGTACCCCAGCAGGCGCTCGGGATGGTGTCGATCATCGGATAGGGCAGGCGTTGGTCCTTGCCCTCGACCCTTTGCAGGCGCACCAGCGTTGCCTGGCAGTAGCCAGGCGACTGGTCGAAGCGCAGTTCATATTCGGAGCCTGCCTGCGGTGTCAGGGTGAACGAGGCCGAGCAGACCGTGTTGGCGCTCTGGGTGTTGGCGCGAACATGTATCGGCTGACCGGGTTCGAGGCGGATCTCGTAGTAACTGTTGCTGTTTGCCGGCGGCGGCACGCTCATGTCGGCCCGTCGGCGAGAGTCGGGCACGAACAGGTTGTTGAGGATGCCGCTGGTCCGGCCTTCACAGCGCGCGCTGTCGAACAGGTCGAGGGTGGCGCTGCCATTGCCCGAGATGTAGCGCAGCTTGGCTGCATCAGGGCGGGTGCTGTCGATGTAGGTGCCATTGATACTGCAGGCGCTGACCAGGGTGGACAGGGCGAACAGGGCAAGCAGGCGGGTGGCGGAGGGCATGATCGTCCGTGAGTGAGGCCGTGGGGGCGCCGATGCTAGGGCGATTCTGGCTACTCGTCCAGTGGGCCGAAGATGATCAGCCCACGGTAGTTGAGCGAACCGATGAGGCCAGGTGCTTTTGAGCGCCTACAGGCTTTCTCCGGCGTTCAGGATGCCGACCTTGAAGTAGTCGCCCCAGGTGACGCACATGCCCTTGCGCTCCAGTACGTGCAGCCAGAGCAGGGTGGCGAGGCTGCCGATGGGGGGGCTTGGGCCCCAGGTCGCAGCCGATGACATTGGCGTAGATCATCGCTTCGCGCACCAGGCCTTGGGCATCGCTGGCCTGGATCGACAGGGCACCGATGGTCTCGCCGGCGAAGCATTTGAATACCTCGGGGCGTGAGCATGATGATGGTCTATACATGTGGAAGGCCGAATATGCGGATTCCCATATGTAAATAGCAAGCCCGTCTGCGCGATGGCAGGGGTGTGGTTCAGGAGAGAGAGGCGAAGGTACTGCCTGCCCGAGGCAGGCAGCCTGTGAACTGTTCAGCGACGATAGTAGCGGTGGTCGTCGTCATAGCGATGACGCAGGGCACGCTCGTGATGGCGCTCCCAGTAGCGTTGCCGTTGCATTTCCCGACGGTGCTGTTCCCGGCGCCATTGTTCTCGCCGCCACTGTTCCCGACGCCAGTCGTCGCGGTGGTCATGCCAGCGTTCGTCGTGCCGGTAGCGTTCGTCGTGGGCCAGCAGCGGTGCGGACGGCGTGCTGGCCAGGCTTGGCCAAGGGCGTTCGCTGGCCTGGCGGTCCGCCAGGTCGAGGCTGTGGGCGGGAGGTGTCGAAGTCTTCATGGGGGCGGCGGATGCCGAGCCTGCGGCCACAAGTGCGAACAGGCCAACGAGCAGCAGGCATGGGGCAGGGAAGTTCATGAGTGAAGACAACCTCTGATTGGCAATTGAAGGTGCGTTCGGTGGTTGCTGGAACAACCGTGGAGCGCACTCACCCAATAGACCGGGAAAACGGAAAAAGTTCTGGAGGCTGCGTACGACCTGTCTCGTCTGCTCGGTAATCCCGCTATGTGCCCGCCGGTTGTTCGGGGCCGTTGAGCGGCCCCGCAAATCCGGCGTCACTGTTCAGAAACCGAACTCGCTCAGCCCCGGATGATCGTCCGGGCGGCGCCCCAGCGGCCAGCGGAACTTGCGCTCGGCCTCGCTGATGGGCTGTTCGTTGATGCTGGCGTGGCGGTTGCGCATCAACCCGTCCTCGGCGAACTCCCAGTTCTCGTTGCCGTAGGCGCGGTACCACTGGCCGCTGTCGTCGCGGTACTCGTAGGCGTAGCGCACGGCGATGCGGTTGTCGGTGAAGGCCCAGAGTTCCTTGATCAGGCGGTATTCCAGCTCGCGGTTCCACTTGCGGGTGAGGAAGGCCTGGGCCTCTTCGCGGCTGGTGCAGAACTCGGCGCGGTTGCGCCAGTGGGTGTCGAGGGTATAGGCCAGGGCCACCTTGGCGGCGTCGCGGCTGTTCCAGCCGTCTTCGGCCAGGCGCACCTTCTCGATGGCGGTTTCACGGGTAAAGGGGGGCAGTGGTGGGCGGGACATCGTGGTCGTTCCTTGCAGGGAGTGGGTTTGCAGGACCGAGATTAGACCCATCGCAGGGCAGGGAGAATCGGTATACCGGGCACTTCATAATTGTCCTCGGAGGAACAATCCGGGCGGGAGTGTCAGGCCTGGCTGTCTATAGTTACCGCACAAGCGACCCCCAGCCCCACTGGAGCCCACTCATGACCCTGATCAGCCGCGAACCCTGGTGGCTCGTCCCGCCCAAGCCCGGGCAGACCGAGCAGGACCTGCACTGGGGCTACCTGGAAATCTACGCCGACGGCCGCACCGTGTTCGTCGACCAGCGCCCCAGTGAGCGGGAGCTGGCCGAACGCAAGAGCTGCCGTCACTTTCCCGATGCCGAAAAGCCCTGAGTCAACCTTCGAGTTGGGCCAGGCGTGCTTCCAGCGCCGCCACTCGGGCTTCCAGCGCCTCGATGCGCTCGTCCGCCGCGCTGGTGGAGCGGTGGCCGCCGTCCTGCTGGCGGGCGGCGAGAATCGCCTCGATCTCGGCCGGGTCGCCCAGGGCGTGGGTGTAGCGGTCTTCGCGCTGGCCGGCCTGGCGCGGCAGGTGCAGGGCCAGCTCGCGCGAGACCAGGCGCTCGAGCTGGTGCTGGACCTGATCGACGTCCTCGAAGGCGTACAGGCGGTTGCTGCGAGTCAGCAGCTCGCTGAGGGTCTGCGGGCCACGCAGGAACATCAGCCCCATCAGTACCAGCTGCGCCGGCACCAGCTCCAGGGCCTTGTCCACTCTATGCTCCCAGCGGTCGGCGCGGCTGCCCATCTGCAGGCGCGCCATCTCCTGGCTTTCCAGGTTGCGCAGGGCCTGGCCGACCTGGCCGGGCGTCAGGTTCATGACGGGTTCGCGGCTGGTCTTCTGGTTGCAGGCCAGGACCAGGGCATTGAGGGTCAGGGGGTAGGTTTCCGGGCTGGTGGCCTGTTTCTCGATCAGCGAACCGAGCACACGGATCTCGATGCTGCTGAAACGGCCTTCGCCGATGGTTTCGTGTTCTGACATGGCCCTGTCTCGTTGCGAGGAAAAGGCCACTAGCCTAGGTAAAGCGTCGGGCTTAAGCAATCACTGCCGCCGTCGCGAGCCGGGCCTGCACGCATCACCCAGGGTATGAGTGATAGCGGAGCCGACCCGCTGCGGCGACAGCGATCAGGCAGTGCTGCCCAATGCCTGGTCGCTGGCCTTGCCGCGCCCGCCCAGCCACACCAGCAGCAAGCCGGTCGCGGCCAGCAGGCCACCGGCCATTGGCACCGCCGCATAGCCCAGGTCCAGGCTGATCACCGCGCCACCCAGGGCGGCGCCGACGGCATTGCCCAGGTTGAACGCACCCACGTTGATCGATGAGGCCAGCCCCGGCGCCTCGGCGGCGGCGGTCATCACCCGCATCTGCAGCGGCGGCACCACGGCGAAGGTGAACACACCCCACACCAGCAGCGCCAGGGCGGCGCCGACATGGCTGCCCAGTACCAGCGGCATCAGCAGCATGATCGCCGCCAGCGCGCCGAGGAAGATCCGCGCGGCGCCGTCCAGCGACCAGTCGGCCAGCTTGCCGCCCAGGCTGTTGCCGAGGGTGAAGCCGACGCCGATCAGCACCAGGCCGAGGGTGACGAAACTGTCGGAGGCACCGGTCAGTTCGGCCAGCACCGGGGCGACATAGGTGTACAGGGTGAACATGGCGCCGGCACCCAGGACCGTGGTGGCCATGGCCAGCAGCACGTTGGGGCGGGCAATCACCGCCAGTTCCTTGCGCACATGGGGCACGCTGCCGCGCTCGCCCTTGGGCAGGGCGTACCACAGCGCCGCGATGGCCAGCACGCCGAGCACCGCGGTGCCAGCGAAGGCCATGCGCCAGCCGACCTGCTGGCCGAGCCAGGTGGCGGCCGGCACGCCGCCGATATTGGCGATGGTCAGGCCCATGAACATGGTGGCCACGGCACTGGCCTGCTTGTCCCGGGGCACCACGCTGGCGGCCACCACCGCGCCCAGGCCGAAGAAGGCGCCATGGTTGAGGCTGGTGATCAGGCGTGAAAGGAGCAGGGTGTAGTAGTCCGGCGACAGGGCCGAGAGCAGGTTGCCGAGGGTGAAGATGCCCATCAGCATCATCAGTGCGGCGCGCTTGCCGAAGCGGCTGAACAGCAACGTCATGATCGGCGCGCCGACCATCACGCCGATGGCGTAGGCGGTGATCAGCATGCCCGCGCTGGGAATGCTGGCGCCGACACCATCGGCGATCACCGGCAACAGGCCCATGGGCGTGAACTCGGTGGTGCCGATGCCGAAGGCGCCGATGGCCAGGGCGAACAGCACCCGTTTGGGGGAAAGCGTGCTCATTGGGAGCTCCGAAAAAGCGGTTGAGAACGGGGGTGGGCTTCCATGCCCGGTGCAGATCAGTCCCAGTTCGGCGCCAGGCCGTCCGGGCTGACTTCGCGGCCGTTGCGTTCCAGGGGGGCGATGCGCGCCATGTCGTCGGCGTCCAGGCGCAGGCTTTGGGCAAGCAGGTTGCTGGCCAGGTTCTCACGCTTGGTGGACGACGGGATCACCGCGTAGCCCAGTTGCAAGGCCCAGGCCAGGGCCACCTGGGCCACGGTGGCCTTGTGCTTGGCGGCGATCTGCGCCAGCAGCGGATCCTTCAGCACCTTGCCGTAGGCCAGGGTCATGTAGGAGGTGGTGGTGATGCCCTGCTCCTGGAGGAAGGCAGTCAGCTTGCGGTTCTGCAGGTACGGGCTGAGCTCGATCTGGTTGGTGGCGATCTCGCCCTGGCCGACCACGGCGATGGCCTGGCGGGTCAGCTCGATGTTGAAGTTGGAGATGCCGATCTGGCGGGTAAGACCCTGGTGCTTGGCCTCGGCCAGGGCCTGCATGTATTCGGGCAGCTCGACGCCGTTGCCTGGTGCCGGCCAGTGGATCAGCAGCAGGTCGACATGGTCGGTGCGCAGCTTGGCCAGGCTCTCGCGCAGGCTGGGGATGAGCTTGTCGGCGGCGTAGTGGTCGACCCAGATCTTGGTGGTGATGAACAGCTGGTCGCGCGGCACACCGCTTTCGGCAATGGCTTGGCCGACTTCGGCCTCGTTCTTGTAGATCTGCGCGGTGTCGATGGCGCGGTAGCCCAGCTCCAGCGCCGACTTGACCGAATCGATGACGGCCTGGCCGGTGAGGCGGAAGGTACCCAGGCCGAAGGTTGGAATGCTCATGGATTTGCTCCTGTCTAGTGAGGGGATCGAAGCCCGGACAGTGGGGTGCGGGTTCGAACAAGTGAGCGCAGTTTGCGCTGTTCGGCGGGATTGATTAAGACGCCGGTGAGTCAAGGTCCTTTGACTTGGAGTCATGAATGGGAGGGTGGGTTGTGATTGGTGGCTAGGCAATAGGGGTATCAAGCAGGGGGATGCATCCGGCATCATGGCAAACCTGCAGGTGGTTGTGATTGAGCAAATGCGGCTAGGCAGGCCCGAGCGCGGATCGACGAAGCTGTGGCCTGCCGTATTTCCAGGAGCACACTGACCTTGCCCGTCAACGTTCATTACAAGACCCGCTTCGACGCCGTGCTCGCCTATATCCAGGACAACCTGGAAGGCGACCTGTCGGTGGAGGCCCTGAGCGCGGTGGCGCACTTTTCGGTGTTCCACTTCCATCGCCAGTTCAGCGCCTATGTGGGCGTGCCGGTTGCCCGCTACGTGCAACTGATGCGACTGCGTCGCGCGGCCCAGCGGCTGCTCGGCCAGCCAGGCCACTCGGTGCTGGCGGTGGCGCTGGAGGCGGGCTTCGAAAGCCCGGAAGCGTTCAGCCGGGCGTTCCGCCGGGCCTTCGGGCATGCGCCCAGCGCGTTCCGCCGCCGGCCTGACTGGCAGGTATGGAATACGGTGTTTGCCATTCCTCATTTTTCCAGGAGCATCACCATGCAGGTACGAATCGTCGATTTCGCTGCCGTGCGCCTTGCGGCGCTCGAGCACCGTGGGCCGGCCAATCGGGTCAGCGAGACAGTGCGCCACTTCATCGACTGGCGCATGAGCAGCGGGCAGTCGCCCGTGGCCAGCAGCCGCAGCTTCGGCATTCCCTACAACAACCCGGACACCACGGCGCCGGAAGACTTCCGCTTCGCCATCTGCGGGGAAATCCACGAGGCGGTGGCGCCGAACGCCCAGGGCGTGCGGGAGTCGAGCCTGCCCGCCGGACGCTGCGCGGTGGTGCGGCATGTCGGCTCGCCGGACCATATCGGCGAGACGATCTATCCGCTCTACCGCGACTGGCTGCCGGCCAGTGGCGAGGAATTGCGCGATCATCCGTTGTTCTTCCATTACCTGAGCATCTACCCGCAGACGCCGCTGGAGCAGTGGCAGACCGATATCTACGTGCCGTTGCGCTAAAGCACGGTCGGCCCCAAACGCAACAGCCCGCCGATTGGCGGGCTGTTGCGTAGGGCCAGGAGCGATCAGCGGCGGCGGAACAGCGGCAGCGGCTCGTCAGTGGCGCCCTGGTAGGTCACCGAGAAGTCCTTCAGGCTCTGCAGCGCGTCTTCCGGGTCCTTGTCGGCACGGATGGCGAACGCGTCGAAGCCACAGCGGGCCATGTAGAACAGCTGGTCGCGCAGCACGTCGCCGATGGCGCGCAGCTCGCCCTTGAACTTGTAGCGGTCACGCAGCAGGCGCGCGTTGGAGTAGTTGCGCCCGTCGGTGAAGGCCGGGAAGTTCAGGGCGATGACCTGGAAGTGCTCGACGTCTTCGCCGATTTCCTCGGCTTCCTCGTCGCTGTCCAGCCAGATGCCCAGGCCGCCGTCGCGGGCCTTGAGCAGGCTCGGATGGTCACGCCACAGCTGCAGCGGCACGATGTAGTCGTCGCAGTTGGTCAGCTCGTCGATCGAGACGTCCTTGGGCAGCAGGTGCCAGGTTTCGTCGACGATCTGGTTGTTCTTAATGATTCGCTGCATAGACGCGTTCCTTGAAGGGGTCGATGCCGATCCGCTGGTAGGTGTCGATGAAGCGCTCGTCTTCGGTGCGCTGCTCGACGTACACATTGATCAGCTTCTCGATCACGTCGGCCATGTCGTCCTGGGCGAAGGAGGGGCCGAGGATCTTGCCCAGGCTCGCGTCGCGTGCGGCATTGCCACCCAGCGAGACCTGGTAGAACTCCTCGCCCTTCTTGTCCACGCCAAGGATGCCGATGTGGCCGACGTGGTGGTGGCCGCAGGCGTTCATGCAGCCGGAGATGTTCAGGTCGAGCTCGCCGATGTCGAACAGGTAGTCCAGGTCGTCGAAGCGGCGCTGGATGGACTCGGCGATCGGGATCGACTTGGCGTTGGCCAGCGAGCAGAAATCACCGCCCGGGCAGCAGATGATGTCGGTCAGCAGGCCAATGTTCGGAGTGGCGAAGCCTTGCTCGCGCAGTTCCAGCCACAGCGCGTGCAGCTGGCGCTGCTCGACGTCGGCGAGGATGATGTTCTGCTCGTGGGAGGTGCGCAGGAAACCGAAGCTGTAGCGCTCGGCGAAGTCCGCGACGGCGTCGAGCTGCTTGTCGGTCAGGTCGCCCGGGGCGACGCCGGTGGGCTTGAGCGACAGGGTCACGGCGACGTAGCCCGGCTTCTTGTGCGCGCGGGTGTTGCGCGAGCGCCAGCGGGCGAAGCCTGGGTGCTCGGCGTCCAGGGCGCTGTAGTCGACGTTGTCGAGGGCCAGGTACTCGGGGTCGACGAAGTGGCGGGCAACGCGCTGCACCTCGTCCTCGGTCAGGGTGGTGCTGCCACCGCGCAGGTGGGCCATCTCGGCCTCGACCTTCTCGGCGAACACTTCCGGGGTGAGGGCCTTGACCAGGATCTTGATCCGCGCCTTGTACTTGTTGTCACGGCGGCCGTAACGGTTGTACACGCGCAGGATGGCATCCAGGTAGCTGAGCAGGTCCTGCCAGGGCAGGAACTCGTTGATGAACGAGCCGATCACCGGGGTGCGGCCCAGGCCGCCGCCGACCAGCACGCGGAAGCCCAGCTCACCGGCGGCGTTGCGCACCGGCTCCAGGCCGATGTCGTGCACTTCGATGGCGGCGCGGTCGTCGCTGGAGCCGTTCACGGCAATCTTGAACTTGCGCGGCAGGTAGGCGAATTCCGGGTGGAAGGTGGTCCACTGGCGGACGATCTCGCACCACGGGCGCGGATCCACCAGCTCGTCGGCGGCGACACCGGCGAACTGGTCGGTGGTGACGTTGCGCAGGCAGTTGCCGCTGGTCTGGATCGCGTGCATCTGCACGGTGGCCAGTTCAGCCAGGATTTCCGGGATGTCTTCCAGCGCCGGCCAGTTGTACTGCACGTTCTGGCGGGTGCTGATGTGCGCGTAACCCTTGTCGTAGTCGCGGGCGATCTTCGCCAGCATGCGGGCCTGGCGGGCGTTCAGCTGGCCATAGGGCACGGCGACACGCAGCATCGGCGCGAAACGTTGGATATACAGGCCGTTCTGCAGGCGCAGAGGGCGGAATTCTTCTTCGCTCAGCTCACCGGCCAGGTAGCGGCGGGTCTGATCACGGAACTGCTTGACGCGGTCCTCGATGATCCGCTGATCGTACTCGTCGTATACGTACATATAAGTCCTGTCTCAGGCTAGCATGCAGCTAATCGCGCGCACGGCCGCGCACTCCAGGTCGGAGCCGAGGCACGATAGCAGAGTGGGTTTATGCGCTAAAGTGATGTTTTTGCATATGAAAAGAACCGTTTGGACTAAGTGAGACTGACTGGCATTTGTCCGCGCCAGTACATCGCGGCGCTATAATCCGGGGTTTGCTCCGCAGGGAAGTATCAGCATGCTCAAGGCCTTGTGCCAGAGCCTGTGCCTGAGCCTGCCACTGGCAGCGAGCGCACAGGCAGCGTCCGTGGTGTTCCTCAACCCGGGCTATTCCAATGAGACGTTCTGGGTCGATTATTCGCGCTTCATGCAGGCCGCCGCCCAGGACCTGGGCATGGCCTTGCGCGTGCAGTACAGCGAGCGCCGCGCCGACCTCGCGCTGACCCAGGCCCGCGAAGTGCTGCAAGGACCGCAGCGCCCGGACTACCTGGTGCTGGTCAACGAGCAGTATGTCGCGCCAGAGATCATCCGCCTGTCACGGGGCACCGGGGTCAAGCTCTTTCTGGTCAACAACGGCCTCACCGACAGCCAGGCGCACAGCGTCCAGGCACAGCCCGACAAGTATCCTGAAGTGCTCGGCACCCTGGTCAGCAACGACGAGGAGGCCGGTTACCAGATGCTCAAGGCGATGGTGGCGCAGGTGCCGACTGACGCAGGGCCGGTTGACCTGCTGGCCTTCGCCGGGATCAAGACCACGCCCGCCTCGCAATTGCGGGTGCAGGGCATGCGCCGGGCGCTGGCGGAGTCCCCCCAGGTGCGCCTGCGCCAGGTGGTGTATGGCGGCTGGCGCCGCGAACGCGCCTTCGAGCAGGCGCAGATGCTGCTCGAGCGCTACCCCGACACGCGCCTGGTGTGGTCGGCCAACGACCAGATGGCGTTCGGCGCCATGCAAGCGTTCGAGGCCCTGGGCAAGGTGCCGGGGCGCGATGCCCTGTTCAGCGCGGTCAACAGCTCGCCCGAGGCCCTGCGGGCGCGGATCGACGGGCGTCTGAGCGTGCTGATGGGCGGGCATTTCACCCTCGGCGGCTGGGCCATGGTCATGTTGCATGATGATGCCCAGGGGTTGGCAGTGGGGCGCGACGGCCAGCGGGAACATAGCGTGCCGGCCTTGCAACTGATCGACGCGGACAAGGCCCGGCGCTGGCTCAAGCTGCTGGAACAGGACAACCACGGCATCGACTTCCACCGCTTCAGTGCCGAGGGCAGGCCGACGGACTTTCGCTACCCCTTTCTCACGTCACCCGTCGACTACTGAAAACCCCTGCTTGAGGGAAGGGCATTGCTGGACTTAACTGCTGCTTGTGAAGTGCATTCCCATAACCACTACAAGAGGCAATGCAATGGGAAACTCTACCAAGGTCCGCAAAGCTGACAGCAGTGTCGATGCTTGGGCGATCCTGTGTCTGATCGTGCTGGTGGTGGTCACTGCGGTGTATTGGGTCAGCCATCAGTAGCCCGTAGCGTAAAACTGCTCGAGACCGTGAGTAACACCTGAACCGCCCGCGGAAGGGATATCCGCGGGCGGGTTGCGTTTGGGCCAGCTAATGCATACCCCTGTAGGAGCGGCCTTGTGCAGGGGCTGGCCCTGGCGCGGCTAGCGCGCCGTCAGGTGCAGCGCCAGCTGCACCAGGCCAATCAGCACGAAGATGAAGATCAGCGTGAACAGCGTTCCCATCACGATGAAATGGCTGGCCTTGCCGTAGGTGAAGTCGCGCGCGCGGTTCTTGCCGCTCTGCACGCCGAAGGCGGCGGCGAGGATGCTTTGCAGCATCTGCCAGAAGGTCGGTGGCTTGCCGTGTTGGTGGTCGTCCATGAGTGGCTCCCGGGTTCAGAGGCAATCCCCCACAGTGTAGGCGACTCAGGCCGAGGCTATGGACGAATCCGCCTGCTCCTGCTCATCCTGGGCCACCACCCGTTCGCACAGCTCGATGATCTGCTCGCGCATCCAGCGGTTGGCCGGGTCCTGGTCGGTGCTTTCGTGCCAGTACAGGTGGGTCTCCAGCGCCGGCACCTCCACCGGCAGCGGCTGGTGACGCAGCTGATGGCGGCGGGCGAAGCGCTCGGGCACGGTCATGACCATGTCGGTCTGCTGCAGCACCTGCGAAGCCATCAGGTAGTGCTGCGAGCGCAGCGCGACACGGCGCTGCACGCCCATCTTGCCCAGGGCCAGGTCGACATAGCCCAAGCCGTTGCGGCGGCTGGAAATATGGATGTGGGTCATGGCCAGGTAGCTGTCCAGGGTCAGCTTGCCGTCGGCCTGCGGATGGCCGGGGCGCATGGCGCAGACGTAGCGGTCCTGCATCAGCTTGACGTGGCGCACTTGTGGGTCGGTATTCAGCGGCGCGTCGACGGCGAAGTCCAGGCGCCCGGCGGCCAGTTCCTTGGTGGTCTCGCGGCGCTTGCACAGGAAGCTCTCGATCACCAGTGCCGGGGCCAGGCGGCGCAGGCGCTGGAACAACGGCGGCAGGATCACCGCCTCGGTGAGGTCGGTCATGCTGATGCGAAAAGTCTTGCTGGCCTGCAGCGGGGTGAAGATGCGGCTTTCCTGCACCGAGGTGCGCAGCAGCGACAACGCGTTGCGCACCGGGCCGATGATGTTCTGCGCCATGGGCGTGGGCACCATGCCCTGGGCGGTGCGCACGAACAGCGGATCGTTGAAGGTCTCGCGCAGGCGCGACAGGGCGTTGGACACCGCCGGCTGGGTGATGCCGACGATCTGCCCGGCGCGGGTCAGGTTGGCTTCGGTGTAGATGGCGTCGAAGACGATGAACAGGTTGAGGTCGACCTTGCTGAGGTTCATGGGCGCCGCTCTTTGTTGGAATTATCGGGTGATCATATATTGGTTATGAATGTTTATACACGTAGAAAATAGACTAGGTGGATGAAGGGTGGCTGTTCTAGGCTCAGGCCCATGTTCTTCATTGACTGAAGGTAGCCCCGATGGATTTCGCCTATTCGCCCAAGGTCCAGGCACTGCGCGAGCGCGTCAGCGCATTCATGGATGCATACGTCTACCCGGCCGAGCCGGTGTTCGAGCGCCAGGTCGCCGAGGGCGACCGCTGGCAGCCCACCGCGATCGTCGAGGAACTCAAGGCCAAGGCCCGCGCCGAGGGGCTGTGGAACCTGTTCCTGCCGGAATCGGAGTACGGCGCAGGGCTGACCAACCTCGAATACGCGCCACTGGCCGAGATCATGGGCCGCTCGCTGCTGGGGCCCGAGCCGTTCAACTGCTCGGCGCCGGATACCGGCAACATGGAAGTGCTGGTGCGCTACGGCAGCGAGGCGCAGAAACGCCAGTGGCTCGAGCCGCTGCTGCGCGGCGAGATCCGCTCGGCGTTCGCCATGACCGAGCCGGACGTGGCCTCCTCGGACGCCACCAACATGGCCGCCACCGCCGTGCGCGACGGTGACGAATGGGTGATCAATGGCCGCAAGTGGTGGACCTCCGGCGCCTGCGACCCGCGCTGCAAGGTGATGATCTTCATGGGCCTGTCCAACCCGGACGGCCAGCGCCACCAGCAGCACTCGATGATCCTGGTGCCCACCGACGCGCCCGGGGTGAAGATCGTCCGCCCGCTGCCGGTGTTCGGCTACGACGACGCGCCCCACGGCCATGCCGAGGTGCTGTTCGAGAACGTGCGCGTGCCTTATGAAAACGTGCTCCTGGGTGAGGGCCGCGGCTTCGAAATCGCCCAGGGCCGCCTCGGCCCAGGCCGGATCCACCACTGCATGCGCTCGATCGGCATGGCCGAACGCGCCCTGGAGCTGATGTGCAAGCGTTCGGTCGAGCGCACCGCCTTCGGCCGGCCCCTGGCGCGGCTGGGCGGCAACGTCGACAAGATCGCCGACTCGCGGATGGAGATCGACATGGCCCGCCTGCTGACCCTCAAGGCCGCCTACATGATGGACACCGTCGGCAACAAGGTGGCGCGCAGCGAGATCGCCCAGATCAAGGTGGTGGCGCCGAATGTTGCGCTCAAGGTGATCGACCGGGCCATCCAGATTCATGGCGGGGCCGGGGTGAGCGGTGATTTCCCGCTGGCGTACATGTATGCGATGCAACGCACCCTGCGCCTGGCCGACGGGCCGGATGAAGTGCACCGGGCGGCGATCGGCAAGTATGAGATTGGCAAGTATGTGCCGAAGGAGATGTTGCGTAGCGGGCACTGAAGAACATCGTGACCCGCCCGCTCAGGTTCGGCTGCACGCCTGAACGGGCTCACCCTCGGCGCCATCGCTGCCGTGTTCAACGAAGTGTTCTTCTACAACGAAGCGGGCCAGATGACCCACGCCAACGCAGCAGCCCAGGCGCCGGTGCCCAGCGTGATGATGGGAGGCTCCGACGCGGGGCTTGGGCGTCAGGACGAGATGGGCAAACTGATAAGCGTGCTCGCGACCAAGGCGGCGAGGGATCTGGTGCTGGACCTCAAGACGCCTTGAGTAAAAATCTGGCCACTGGTCCCCGCATTGGTACCTGAAACTCCCAATGCGGGGCTGGCTTGTTGGACCGGGAAGTCGGGGGCTGGCAATTTTTGCATGGGACACTCCTTGTGCGGGAAGTGCGCATGCTCGCCAAGGTGTTTTGCCTGAAGTAGTCAGCTGGGTCCGCTTGCGATGTAGGACGTTTCTTGATGAACCTTGAGTAGGCCTGGCAAGGGCAGAAGACCCGCCGTGGCGGGTCTTCCTGTCGATCATCAGCCCGGCGGATTCAGACCCCCGCCGCCAGCTTTGCACTCACCTGGCGACGGCGATATGCGCTGTCGCGAGTGGCCAGCCACCAGTACAACGGCGAGGTGATCGCCAACCCCACCAGCCACGACAGGTCGGCGCCATTGATGTGTACGGATACCGGCCCGACATACAGCGGCGTGTTCATGAACGGGATCTGCACCGCGATGCCCACCGCGTAGGCGATCAGCGCCTGTGGGTTGTAGCGGCCGTAGATGCCGCCGTCGACCTTGAAGATCGAGTCGATGTCGTAGTCGCCCTTGTGAATGACATAGAAGTCGATCAGGTTGATCGCCGTCCACGGCACCAGCACCACCAGCAACACCAGCACCATGTCGACGAAGTGGCCGATGAAGTCCGCCGAGGCGAACACCGCCACCACACAGCAGGCGGCCAGGACGATCAGCGACAGCACGGCGCGGCTCTTGGCGGTGGGGATCCAGCGGTAGGCGAAGGTCTGCACCAGGGTGATGATCGACAGCACCGCACCGTACAGGTTGAGGGCGTTGTGGCTGATCACGCTGAGCAGGAACAGCACCAGCATCAGCGGGCCAAGGGTGCCGGTGGCGAGCTTGACCGCGTCCATGGTGTCCATCCCGGCCGGGATCGCCAGCACCGCGACCGCGCCGAAGATGAACGACAGGCTCGAGCCCAGGGCCGAGCCCAGGTAGGTGGTCCAGAAGGTCGAGGACACCTTGACGTCGGCCGGCAGGTAGCGCGAGTAGTCCGAAACGTAGGGCGCGAAGGCGATTTGCCACAGCGCCGCCAGCGACACGGTGGCCAGCCAGCCGGCCAGGTTGAAGCCGCCGCGGGTGAGGAAGTCGTCGCTCTGCACATGGCTGAAGATGTAGCCGAAGCCGACCACGATGCCGATGCCCAGCACCCAGGTGCCGATGCGGTTGAGCACGTGGATGAAGCGGTAGCCGATGATGCCGATGATGCCCGAGCCCAGGGCGCCGATGACGATGCCCACCGGCACCGGCACGCTGTCGACCACGCCGTGCAGCGACTTGCCGGCCAACACGATGTTGGAGGCGAAGAAGCCGATGTACATGACCCCGGCGATCACCACCACCAGCAGGGCGCCGAGCGAGCCGAACTGGGCACGGCTCTGGATCATCTGCGGGATGCCCATCTGCGGGCCCTGGGCCGAGTGCAGGGCCATGAGCACACCGCCGACCAGGTGGCCGACGAGGATGGCGACGATGCCCCAGACCAGGTTGAGGTGGAACAGCTGCACGCCCAGCGCGCCGGTGACGATGGGCAACGGCGCGATATTGCCGCCGAACCACAGTGTGAACAGATCCCTTACCTTTCCATGGCGGTCTTGCGGCGGCACGTAGCCGATTGTGTGTTTCTCGATGAGGGGTGCCGAATTGGCTGCACTGGTCATGACTGACTCCAAGGCAAGGTGGGGCATCGGGGGAAGCCCGGGTGCGTGCCGGCAAGGGGCGACGCGTTCTTGTTGGAGCGATGATGCGGGGTGGGCGGGTATCGAGAAATTAGTAAATTTGTGCTCATGAACCTTAAAAAACCTAAGGCTGGCAAAAGGTTAAGCGGGGGACGGCAGCAAGGAGGATGCCAGGTGGCCGGAGGCCTTGGCGGGCGGGGGCTGCACAGCGCCTTCGGGTCGTGAAAGGTCCATTGTGGTGCGCGCTGCGCAATAACATGGCACTGGCTGCGTGGGTGATCACGCGGCACGTCCGCTCCCGTTGGCAGTCCGCTGCAGTGAGGGCGCACAGCGGCTATGCTGTCTAGTGCGGGGGTTCAAAGAGGGGATGACTTCATGGCGACGCTGGAGCGGGCCATCGCGATGGCCATCAAGGCACATGAAGGGCAGTTCGACAAAGGCGGTGCGGCGTACATCCTCCACCCGCTGCGGGTGATGGAGCGAGTGATCACCCCGGAACAGCGCATCGTCGCGGTGCTGCACGACGTGCTGGAAGACACCCCGCTGACCCTGTCCGACCTCGCCCGCGAAGGTTTCCCGCTGAAGATCCTCGCCGCGCTGCTGGCGCTGAGCCGCCGCGAAGGGGAGAGCTACGAGGCCTTCGTCATCCGACTTGGCGTCGACCCCCTGGCGCGCCAGGTCAAGCTCGCCGACCTGGCCGACAACAGCGACCTCTCGCGCATTGCCCATCCTGGCCCGGCCGACCTGGCCCGGCTGTCCCGGTACCGGCAGGCCAGCGCCTACCTGCAGACGCTGGCCTGACCCTGCTCAGCCACAGGCCTTGAGATTGACCGGCCCGACGAACTCGTTGCCACGGCCCATCACGCATGCCACCTGCTGGTTGCGCTGCAGCTCCCAGGCCTGTGGCGGGTAGGTCTTGTTCCAGGCCTCGAACAGCTGGCGGTCCTGCTTGGACAGCCTCAGGTCATACTGCTTGCTCATATAGAAGTAGGTGCGCGCGATCATCCCGCGGATCGATGGGCGCGGCATGACCTTCTTGGCCTTGAAGTCGACCTGGGTCAGGCAGCTGCCGTACTGGCCATGCTGCTCGGGCAGCCAGCCGAAGCTGAAGTTGCTGCGGTCGCCGTTGACCTCGCCAATGCTCGGCACCAGGTTGTGCAGGTCGGCCTCGGCGCGCTGGTAGACCTTGTCGTGGCGCGAGCAGTTCTTGCGCCCGCCATCCTGCCAGCACTGGCGCTGGTGGCCGATCTGCCAGGCCGGGACGATGTGCTCCCATTCGATGCGCGAGGCGCGGTTGAGGTTCTTGCGCGGCGCGTAGCCGCAGGAGGCCAGGTCGACCTTGTTGCCCTTGTACTTGCAGCCGCAATAAAACTCCGTGGACTGCGGCGCGTACAGCTTCCAGGCGACCTTCTTGGCCTCCTGGAAGGTGCGCGGGGCGTCGGCGTGGGCGAGGGGGGCAAGCAGTAGCAGGCAGGCGGCGAAAAGCGAAACTCTCATGCGCGGTCAGTCTTCCTTCGGCACGGTCCAGAAAATCTGTACGCCGCCATCGTCGCGGTGGGCGAGGGTGACGTTGTCGTTCTCGGCGATTTCCTCGAGCAGGGTTGCCCAGTCGTCGGGCGACTCGTGCTCCAGGCGGAAGATCAAGGCGGCGCGGCTGCGCTGGGCGGTGGGGCTGTTGATGATCTTCTGGATGCGCTGACCCAGGAGTTCATAACTGCTTGGCGACGCGGAGGCGGGTTTGGCCACGGGGCTGTTCCTTGTTTTGCTGTATGTGCATACAGTATTTCACTGTAAGCCGTTTCGCAACAGCAGGTAGGATGAAAGCCGTATAAGACCGTGGTAGAGGGATTGGTTCCATCGAAAGCATCGCGGGGCAAGCCCGCTCCCACAAAGTCGTTGCAGACTTGTGGAAGCGGGCTTGCCCCGCGATAGGGCCGCTATGTTCAACACACCAGCCCGAGGCGCAGGCCGATCAATATTCCCAGAAGATCCGCTGCAGCTCCTTGCTGTCCTGGGTCTTGGTCATCGCGACCATCGCCAGGATCCGCGCCTTCTGCGGGTTCAGGTCGTGGGCCACGACCCAGTCGTTCTTGTCGTCAGGCTGTTCGGCGTTGCGCAGCACGAAGCCGCCCTGGTTGACGTGGGACGAACGGATGATCTGCACGCCGTCCTTGCGCAGCTCCTGCAGCGCCGGTACCACGCGCGACGATACCGAGCCATTGCCGGTGCCGGCGTGGATGATCGCCTTGGCGCCACCCTGGGCCAGCGCCTTGTAGGCGGTGTCGGTCACGTTGCCGTAGCCGTAGGCAATGTCCACGGCCGGCAGCTTGCTGATGGTCTTGATGTCGAACTCGGAGTTGACCGTGTGGCGCTTGGCCGGCAGGCGGAAGAAGTACGACTTGCCTTCCACCACCATGCCCAATGGGCCCCACTGGCTCTTGAAGGCTTCGGTCTTGATGTTGACCGCCTTGCTCACGTCACGACCGGACTGGATCTCGTCGTTCATGGTCACCAGCACGCCCTTGCCGCGGGCGTCCTTGCTGCTGGCCACGGCCACGGCGTTGTACAGGTTGAGCATGCCGTCGGCGGACATCGCGGTGCCCGGGCGCATCGAGCCGACCACGATGATCGGCTTGTCGGTCTTTTCCACCAGGTTGAGGAAGTAGGCGGTTTCTTCCAGGGTGTCGGTGCCGTGGGTGATGACGATGCCATCGACGTCCTTGCTGTCGGCCAGTTCGGCGACACGCTTGCCCAGCTTGAGCAGGTCGTCGTTGCCGATGCTCTCCGAGGCGATCTGCATCACCTGCTCACCGCGCACGTTGGCCAGGTCCTGCAGCTCCGGCACGCCGGCGATCAGCTTGTCGATGCCCAGCTTGGCGGCCTGGTAGGTGGCGCTGTTGGCGGCACTGGCGCCGGCGCCGGCGATGGTGCCGCCGGTGGCCAGGATCACCACGTTGGCGAGTTTCTGTTGTTGCGCGGCTTCCTTGGCGGAAACGGTGGTCGGCAGTACCAGTAGCAGCGCCAGGGCGCTCGGTGCGAAGGTCTTGATAGCGGTTTTCATCATTTCTGCTTCTCTCTTCCTGGAGGAGATGTGCGTTATGTCGCACTGGGATAAGGCAGATTTCGTACCAGCAACTACCGTTCGTCGAATTTCATCTTGAAACCCCTGTTTTGACTGGGGGTACTCGAATCGACCGCAGGGTCAGGAAGGTAGTCTTTGTTCGGCTGGCCGAATTTATGTAGGAAAAATGTTCGGTTTTTCGGATGGATTGCGGATAATCCGACGCGTGGAGCTGTGGCTGCCTACGCAATGGATTTGACAAAACCTACGGCTGTTTCCATAGTTGATCACCGCAAACGTTTGCGATCCGATAAAAACCACAAGATTCGGAGTCATTTCCATGAAACTGCCGTTCCCCGGCCGTCCACTGGCCCTCGCCGTTTTCTCCTCGCTGATCTTCGCCCTCTCCACTGCCCACGCCGAGGAAGCGCCCAAGGTCGCCCTGGTGATGAAATCCCTCGCCAACGAGTTCTTCCGCACCATGGAGGACGGCGCCAAGGCCTACCAGAAAGAGCACCCGAACGATTTCACCCTGGTGGCAAACGGCATCAAGGACGAGACCGACACCGGCAACCAGATCCGCATCGTCGAGCAGATGATCGCCACCGGCGCCAATGCCCTGGTCATCGCCCCGGCCGACTCCAAGGCGTTGGTGCCGGTGATCAAGAAGGCCATGGACGCCGGCATCACCGTGATCAACATCGACAACCGTCTCGACCCTGCCGTGCTCAAGAGCAAGGGCATCAGCGTGCCGTTCGTGGGCCCGGACAACCGCAAGGGCGCGCGCCTGGTCGGCGACTACCTGGCCCAGCAGAAGCTCAAGGCCGGCGATCAGGTCGGCATCATCGAAGGCGTGCCGACCACCACCAACGCCCAGCAGCGCACCGCCGGCTTCAAGGACGCCATGGAAGCCGCGCAGATGAAGATCGTCTCGGTGCAGTCGGGCAACTGGGAGATCGACAAGGGCAACGCCGTGGCCGCCTCGATGCTCAACGAATACCCCGAGCTGAAGGCGCTGCTTGCCGGCAATGACAGCATGGCCCTGGGGGCCGTCTCGGCCGTGCGCGCCGCCGGCAAGACCGGCCAGGTGCAGGTGGTCGGCTACGACAACATCAACGCCATCAAACCGATGCTCAAGGATGGCCGTGTGCTCGCCACCCTCGACCAGGCGGCCAGCCAGCAGGCGGTGTTCGGCATCCAGGCGGCGCTGAAGATGCTCAAGGGCGAGCAGCCGGGCGTGGATGCCGACAATGTCATCCAGACGCCGGTCGAGCTGATTACCCAGTGATGTTGTGATCCCTGTAGGAGCAGGCTTGCCCCGTGATCACCGGCCTGACCGGTGCCATGCGCCGCGTCGACGGCTTCGCAGGGCAAGCCCGCGCCTACCGGGGTGTTGTGCCAACCTAGGAGAGTATGGCCATGTCAGTATCGGCCAATGAAACCGTGCTAGCCGTCAGCGGTCTGGGCAAGACCTACGCCCAGCCCGTGCTCGGTGATGTCACCCTCGAGCTGCGCGGCGGCGAGGTGCTGGCCCTGACCGGCGAGAACGGCGCGGGCAAGTCGACCCTGTCCAAGCTGATCAGCGGCCTGGAGATCCCCACCACCGGGCAGATGCGCTATCGCGGCCAGCCCTACAGCCCCGGCAACCGCGCCGAGGCCGAGCGCCTTGGCGTGCGCATGGTGATGCAGGAGCTCAACCTGCTGCCCACCCTGACCGTGGCCGAGAACCTGTTCCTCGACAACCTGCCCAGCCGCCTCGGCTGGGTCAGCCAGAAGCGCCTGCGCCAGCTGGCCAGCGCGGCCATGGCCCAGGTCGGCCTGGACGCCATCGACCCGGACACCCCTGTGGGCGAGCTGGGCATCGGCCACCAGCAGATGGTCGAGATCGCCCGCAACCTGATCGGCGACTGCCATGTGCTGATCTTCGACGAACCCACGGCCATGCTCACCGCCCGCGAGGTGGAGCTGTTGTTCACCCAGGTCGAGCGCCTGCGCCAGCGCGGCGTGGCCATCGTCTATATCTCCCATCGCCTCGAAGAGCTGCAACGCGTGGCCCAGCGCATCGCCGTGCTGCGCGACGGCAAGCTGGTGTGCGCCGAGCCGATCCAGCGCTACAACAGCGAGCAACTGGTCAACCTGATGGTCGGTCGCGAGCTGGGCGAGCATATCGACCTCGGCCAGCGCAGCATCGGCGCGCCGCTGCTCAAGGTCGACAAGCTCAGCCGTGGCGACAAAGTGCGCGAGGTGTCGTTCGAGGTCAGGGCAGGGGAGATCTTCGGCATCTCCGGCCTGATCGGCGCCGGGCGCACCGAGTTGCTGCGCCTGATCTACGGCGCCGACCGCGCCGACAGCGGCCAGGTCGCCCTCGGCCAGCCGCCGGTGCCGGTGGTCATCGATTCGCCCAAGGCCGCGGTCAAGGCCGGCATTGCGCTGATCACCGAGGACCGTAAGGGCGAAGGCCTGCTGCTGAGCCAGTCGATCAGCGCCAACATCGCCTTGGGCAACCTCGGTGCCGTGTCCCGCGCCGGCGTGCTCGACCGCGACGCCGAGCGCGCGCTGGCCGAGCGCCAGATCGGCGCCATGCGCATCCGCAGTGCCAGCCCTGCCCAAGCCGTGGGCGAGCTGTCTGGCGGCAACCAGCAGAAGGTGGTGATCGGCCGCTGGCTGGAGCGCAACTGCCAGGTGCTGCTGTTCGACGAGCCCACCCGCGGTATCGACGTCGGCGCCAAGTTCGACATTTATGGCCTGCTCGCCGAGCTCGCCCGCCAGGGCAAGGCCATCGTCGTGGTGTCCAGCGACCTGCGCGAGCTGATGCTGATCTGCGACCGTATTGCCGTGCTCAGCGCCGGTCGTCTGATCGACACCTTCGACCGTGATCACTGGACCCAGGACCAACTGCTTGCCGCCGCCTTCGCCGGCTACCAGAAACGTGATGCCCTGCTGCACGACGCAGCCCCCAGGATGGACGCATGAAAACCACAACAAATACATCGGGCGCCGCGCCCGTGCGCCGCAGCGGCACCTATTTCGGCCTGGGCACCTACCTGGGCCTGGCCGGCGCCTTGCTGGCGATGATCGTGCTGTTCTCGATGCTGAGCAGCCACTTCCTGTCCTACGCCACCTTCAGCACCCTGGCCAACCAGATCCCCGACTTGATGGTGCTGGCGGTGGGCATGACCTTCGTCCTGATCATCGGCGGCATCGACCTGTCGGTGGGCTCGGTGCTGGCTCTGGCCGCCTCGACGGTCAGCGTGGCGATCCTCGGCTGGGGCTGGAGCGTGCTCCCTGCCGCGCTGCTGGGCATGGCCGTGGCCGCGTTGGCCGGCACCGTCACCGGCAGCATCACTGTGGCCTGGCGCATCCCCTCGTTCATCGTCTCGCTGGGCGTGCTGGAGATGGCCCGTGGCCTGGCCTACCAGTTCACCGACTCGCGTACCGCCTACATCGGCGACGCCTTTGCGTGGTTCTCCAACCCCATCGCCTTCGGCATCTCGCCGGCCTTCATCATCGCCTTGCTGGTGATCGTTGCCGCCCAGCTGGTGCTGACCCGCACCGTGTTCGGCCGCTACCTGATCGGCATCGGCACCAATGAAGAGGCCGTGCGCCTGGCCGGCATCGACCCGCGTCCGTACAAGATCCTGGTATTCGCCCTGATGGGCGTGCTCGCCGGCCTCGCCGCGCTGTTCCAGATCTCCCGTCTGGAAGCCGCCGATCCCAACGCCGGCTCCGGCCTCGAGCTGCAGGTGATCGCCGCCGTGGTGATCGGCGGCACCAGCCTGATGGGAGGCCGCGGCTCGGTCATCAGCACCTTCTTCGGCGTGCTGATCATTTCGGTGCTGGCCGCAGGCTTGGCCCAGATCGGCGCTTCGGAGCCGACCAAACGCATCATCACCGGGGCGGTGATCGTCATCGCCGTGGTACTCGACACTTACCGCAGCCGGCGCGCGAACCGGCGGAACTGAAACCATGGCAACCATCAAAGACGTCGCGGCACTGGCGGGGATTTCCTACACCACCGTGTCCCATGTACTGAACAAGACCCGCCCGGTCAGCGAGCACGTGCGCCTGAAGGTCGAGGCGGCGATCGCCGAGCTCGACTACGTGCCCAGCGCCGTGGCCCGCTCGCTCAAGGCGCGCAGCACCGCCACCATCGGCCTGCTGGTGCCCAACAGCGTCAACCCGTACTTTGCCGAGTTGGCCCGGGGCATCGAGGACGCCTGCGAGCGCAATGGCTACTGCGTGATCCTGTGCAACTCCGACGACGACCCGCAGAAGCAGCGCAGCTACCTGCGTGTGTTGCTGGAAAAGCGCATCGACGGGCTGATCGTCGCCTCGGTGGGCGAGGACCAGGACCTGCTCGACAGCCTCAGCGGCGTGCGCACGCCGATGGTCATCGTCGACCGCGCCCTGGACGGCGTCGAGGCCGACCTGGTGCGCATCGACCACGAGCAGGGCGCCTACCTGGCCACCCGCCACCTGCTGGAGCTGGGGCACCGCGAGATCGCCACCATCGGCGGCCCGGTGGACACCGGTGTCAGCCAGCTGCGCATGGCCGGTTTCCGCCGGGCGATGGCCGAGGCCGGCGTGCGCGTTGCCCCCGGCCATGTGCTGCACAGCGACTTCACCAGCCCTGGCGGGCATGCCGCCGCGGCGCGCCTGCTCGACGGCGAGCGGCCCACGGCGATCTTCGCCGGTAACGACATGATCGGCTTCGGCGTTTTGCGCGCCGCCGCCGAGCGCAACATCGACGTGCCCGGGGAGCTGTCGGTGATCGGCTTCGACGATATCGAGCTGAGCCGCTATGTGTACCCGGCGCTGACCACGGTCGGCCAGTCGATCCGTGAACTGGGCGAGAGCGCCGCCGGCCTGTTGCTGTCGCGCATCGTCACGCCACGGCGCGAAGGCGGCGCCGAGCAGCGCATCGTCGCCCCGCGCATCGTTTTGCGTGAATCCACCGGGCCGCGCCCGGACCTGTTCAACGATTACCGTTAAGGAATACCCATGGATGCCAAGGTGGTGGTGGTCGGCAGCCTCAACATGGACCTGGTGGCCCGCGCCCAGCGCCTGCCCCGGGGCGGCGAGACCTTGCCCGGCGAAAGCTTTTTCACCGCGCCCGGCGGCAAGGGCGCCAACCAGGCGGTGGCCGCCGCGCGGCTGGGCGCCAGCGTGGCAATGGTCGGTAACGTCGGTGATGACGCATATGGCCAGCAGTTGCGCCAGGCGTTGAAGCGCGAGGGTGTCGATTGCCAGGGCGTGAGCCTGTGCGAGGGCGTGTCCAGCGGTGTGGCGCTGATCGTGGTGGATGCCGCCAGCCAGAACGCCATCGTCGTCATTCCCGGCGGCAACGGCCTGCTCGGGCCCGAGTCGGTGAGCCGCTTCGACCACCTGCTGCAGGGCGCCGAGGTGATCATCTGCCAGCTTGAGGTGCCCACCGCCACCGTGGCCTGGACCCTGGCCCGTGGCCGCGAGCTGGGCAAGACCGTGATCCTCAACCCGGCGCCGGCCAGCGGGCCGCTGCCGGCGGAGTGGTATGCCTACATCGACTACCTGATCCCCAACGAGAGCGAGGCCGAGGCCCTGGCCGGGGTGCAGGTAGAGGATCAGGACAGCGCCCGCCGGGCGGCCGAACGTCTGCGTCAGCTGGGCGCGGGCAAGGTGATTGTCACCCTGGGCGGTGACGGCGCGCTGTTGGTCGATGCCGCCGGCAGCCGGCACTTCCCGGCGCCGCGGGTGCAGCCGGTGGACACCACGGCGGCCGGCGACACCTTCGTCGGCGGCTTTGCCGCTGGCCTGGCGCGCGGCCTGCCCGAGGGCGAGGCGATCGCCTTCGGCCAGCGCGCCGCCGCGTTGTCGGTGACCCGTGTCGGCGCGCAGCCTTCGATCCCTTACCTGAAGGAGCTGGCGCCATGAAGAAGACGCCACTGTTGAATATCGCCCTGTCGCGGACCATCGCCGGGCTGGGCCATGGCGACATCCTGGTGATCGGTGATGCCGGTCTGCCGGTGCCGTCGGGCGTGGAGCTGATCGACCTGGCGCTGACGCCGGGCATCCCGGACTTCGCCAGCGTGCTGCGCGTGGTGCTGAGCGAAATGCAGGTCGAGCGCCATGTGCTGGCCGAGGAGGTGTTCCAGGCTTTGCCGCCAGGGTTGGCCGAGGTCGAGCGGCTGCATGCCGGCGGCGAGCTGGGCCAGCGCCAGGTGCTCAGCCATGCCGATTTCAAGGCCCTGTGTCGCCAGGCCCGGGCCGTGGTGCGTACGGGGGAGTGCAAGCCCTACAGCAATATTGCCCTGGTGGCGGGCGTTACCTTTTAGACCGAATGCGAGGGCTTTGCCCTCGGTCGCAGCGCAAGGCCGCCCCCACGGGTTGGGTTGTGGGGGCGGCTTGCCGGCGAAAGGGCCGCAAAGCGGCTCCCGTTGAAACCATCCCCTAGCAACAAGGAGTGCTAAATGTCCCTCAAATCCCTGCTCCAAGGAGCCGTCCTCATGTCCGCGCTAGCCGCCACTGCCGTCATGGCCGCGCCCCGCGACCTGATCATCGATACCGACCCCGGCGCCGATGACGTGGTGGCCCTGCTGCTGGCCATGGCCTCGCCCGAGGAACTGAAGATCCGCGCCATCACTACCGTGGCTGGCAACGTGCGTCTGGAAAAGACCTCGCGCAACGCCCGTCTGGCCCGCGAATGGGCAGGCCGCGAAGAGATCCCGGTGTACGCCGGGGCAGGGCGGCCGATGGTGCGCACGCCGATCTACGCCGCCAACGTCCACGGCGAGGAAGGCCTGACCGGCGTCCAGGTCCACGAACCGAAAAAGCCCCTGGCCAACGGCAATGCCGTGCAGTACCTGATCGACACCCTGAGCGCTGCTGAGCCCCACAGCATCACCGTGGCCATGCTCGGCCCGCAGACCAACCTGGCCCTGGCGCTGATCCAGAAACCCGAGATCGTCAACGGCATCAAGGAAGTGGTGGTGATGGGTGGCGCCCACTTCAACGGCGGCAACATCACCCCGGCCGCCGAATTCAACCTGTTCGCCGACCCCCACGCCGCCGAAGTGGTGCTGGCCAGCGGCGTCAAGCTGACCTACCTGCCGCTGGACGTCACCCACAAGGTGCTCACCAGCGACGCCCGCCTCAAGCAGCTGGCGGCGGTGAACAACAATGCCAGCAAGCTGGTGGTGGACATCCTCAACGCCTACATCAAGTTCGACATGGACAACTACGGCATGCCCGGCGGCCCGGTGCACGACGCCAGCGTCATCGCCTACCTGCTCAAGCCCGAACTGTTCAAGGGCCGCCAGGTGCACATGGTAGTCGACAGCCGTGAAGGCCCGACCTTCGGTCAGACCATCGCCGACTGGTACGGCGTGCTCAAGCAGCCGGCCAACGTGATGTGGATCGAGGAGGGCGACGCCCAGGGCTTCTTCGACCTGCTCAGCGCCCGCCTGGCGCGATTGAAATAGCCTCGTGCGGCGCGTGGCGCTCGAGCACTTGCTCGATGAAGCTGCGCGCCGCGTCACCCCCGCGGTCGCGCACTAGCAGGTCGACGGCGATCAGCATCAGTTCTTCAGGTGTGCTCGGGCTGTAGGCGCTCTGGCCCTCGTCCCACTTGACCTTGATATCGGCGTCGATGCTATGGCTGCTCATGGGGCGGTTCTCGCTGGGCCTGGGTGAAAGGTCGAATACCGCGTCCTGGCGTTCGAAGGGGAGGCGTTTCGCGCTCCGCTTCTTGCAGTAAATCATGCCTTTGCGTGACGGCACCTGCGACTTAAGCATAAGAGGCGCGGTTGGCCGAACCGACGGTTCGGTGCAAAATCCGGTGACGATTGCCTTTCGCGTCAAGTGGCCGAGTCAGGCAGAATCGTGCGGTTGTGCAACAAATGCCTGGAGGAATTGTCGCATCAGGCAGTTCCCGGATTTATTTAGGAGGATTCATGTTCCGTACCCGCGCTTCCCTGGCGACCTTGCTGGTGGCTTCCGTTCTGACAGGTTGCAGCACCGGTGGCTCCTCGGGCGGCAGCAGTACCCAGGCCACCCCGGCCGGCAATGATGGCCGCTGCGAAGCCAGTGGCGCCGACTTCACCATCGGCAAGCTGGCCTCGCCAGAGTTGTTGGAGCAGGCGCGCAAGGCTAGTGGCTCGCAGATGGCGCGCATCCTCAAGCCTTACGACATGATCACCCTGGAATACCGCTCCGAGCGGCTGAACCTGAATGTCGACGACAAGGGTGTGGTTACCCGCGTCAACTGCGGTTGATCCAAGCCCAGAATTGGCGCCCTGTTGGAGCGGCCTTGTGTCGCGATAGGGGCGCGCAGCGGCCCCAAGTTCGTCGCCACAACACAGATCGCCGGGGCCGCTTTGCGGCCCTATCGCGACGCAAGGCCGCTCCCACAAAGGTACTGCGTGATTCTGGCAGGCAATAAAAAACCCGCCACAAGTGGCGGGTTTTTTTGCAGCTATCCGAAAATTACTCCGGACGAACCTGCGCAGCCTGCATGCCCTTCTGGCCTTTTTCGGCGACGAAGGAAACAGTTTGGCCTTCTTTCAGGCTTTTGAAACCGTCGGTTTCGATAGCCTTGAAGTGTACGAACAGGTCGTCGCCGCCGCCTTGAGGAGTGATGAAGCCGAAGCCTTTCTCATCGTTGAACCACTTGACGGTGCCGGTTTGGCGATTGGACATGGGGTGAATCTCCAGAAACATGATTTTTTATCGGGGTGCAATGTCGCGAAGCTTCAGTGGCACCGACGACACTATAGTCCATTTCTACGCATCTAGCGCCTTTTACCTTCGCAGGATGTTGATCCAGCGCAAAAGATGCGTGAAATGGCCCGCTAACCCTGGTTATTTCGGCTTGCAGGAGGCCTGAACCACCTGCTGGGCCTTCTGCATCAGCTTGGCGTCAACGCCGTCCTGGCTGTCGAGGTCTTCGATCTCCTTATCGTTGAAGTTCTTTTTGATGGCTTGGGCGCCACACTCGCAGTGCTTCTTCGCCATCGCCGCGTCCACGCCCTGGCCGCTCGCCACCTGTTGGCACTGGGTCATGTAGTGCGCTTCCTTACCGGCGGGGAAATTGCCTGCATTGGCAGCCAAAGGCAGCAGCAGGGCGCTTGCGGCGCAGGCAGCCAGAAGGGACTGAAGTCGCATAACCGGACACTCCTTGGGTAAAGGTCTCATCAAGAGTAGGTTGCTTCAGAAGGTCTGATAGGAAATTTTCCGTACAAGTTCACCCCGGCGGCGTAATTTCCAAATATTTCCGCGACCCGGTGCAACCCGCGTGCTAGCATGCTCGGCTTGCGGCTCGCCACCGGCAGCCTGCAACTTTTACCTTCCAGTCACTCTGGTTCGACCCTGGCAGGCCGAAAGGTCTCTGCCACTGTGAGGCAGGCTTTCCCGCGGGAAAGGCAGGGCGGATCTTGTACTGGCTCATCCCAACCCACGTGACCTTTGGTAGGGGTCACCACTAGGAGAGGAGGCGCCATGCCCGTTATTACTCTTCCCGATGGCAGTCAACGCACGTTCGACCAGCCGGTATCCGTAGCCGAAGTCGCCGCATCCATTGGTGCGGGCCTCGCCAAGGCCACCTTGGCCGGCAAGGTCGACGGCAAGCTCGTCGATGCCTGCGACAAGATCGACCACGACGCCACCCTGCAGATCATCACCCCTAAAGATGAAGAGGGACTGGAGATCATCCGTCACTCGTGCGCCCACCTGATCGGCCACGCGGTGAAGCAGCTGTACCCGACCGCCCGCATGGTGATCGGCCCGGTGATCGACGAAGGCTTCTATTACGACATCGCCTACGAGCGTCCCTTCACCCCGGACGACCTCGCCGCCATCGAAAAGCGCATGCAGCAGCTGATCGACACGGACTACGACGTCGTCAAGAAGATGACCCCGCGCGCCGAAGTCATCGACGTGTTCACCCAGCGTGGCGAAGACTACAAGCTGCGCCTGGTCGAGGACATGCCGGATGAACAGGCCATGGGCCTGTACTACCACGAAGAATACGTCGACATGTGCCGTGGCCCGCACGTGCCGAATACTCGTTTCCTCAAGGCATTCAAGCTGACCAAGCTGAGCGGCGCCTACTGGCGCGGCGATGCCAAGAACGAGCAGCTGCAACGCGTGTACGGCACCGCCTGGGCCGACAAGAAGCAGCTGGCCGCCTACATCCAGCGCATCGAAGAAGCCGAAAAACGCGACCACCGCAAGATCGGCAAGCAGCTCGACCTGTTCCACCTGCAGGAAGAAGCCCCGGGCATGGTGTTCTGGCACGCCAACGGCTGGACCGTGTGCCAGGTGCTCGAGCAGTACATGCGCCAGGTCCAGCGTGAAAACGGCTACCAGGAGATCAAGACCCCGCAGGTCGTCGACCGCATCCTCTGGGAGCGTTCCGGCCACTGGTCCAACTACGCCGAGAACATGTTCACCACTTCGTCGGAAAACCGCGACTACGCGGTAAAACCGATGAACTGCCCGTGCCATGTGCAGGTGTTCAACCAGGGCCTCAAATCGTACCGCGACCTGCCGCTGCGCCTGGCCGAGTTCGGTGCCTGCCACCGTAACGAGCCGTCCGGCGCCCTGCACGGCATCATGCGCGTGCGTGGCTTTGTGCAAGACGACGCGCACATCTTCTGCACCGAAGACCAGGTGAAGAAAGAAGCCGCCGACTTCATCAAGCTGACCCTGGATGTGTACAAGGACTTCGGTTTCACCGAGGTCGCCATGAAACTCTCGACCCGCCCCGCCAAGCGCGTGGGTTCCGAAGAGCTGTGGGACCGCGCCGAAGGCGCGCTGGCCGACGCCCTGAACGAGTCGGGCCTGGAGTGGGAATACCAGCCGGGCGAGGGCGCGTTCTACGGTCCGAAGATCGAGTTCACCCTGCGCGACTGCCTCGGCCGTAACTGGCAGTGCGGCACCCTGCAGTACGACCCGAACCTGCCGGAGCGCCTGGACGCCAGCTACATCGCCGAAGACAACAGCCGCGTGCGCCCGGTGATGCTGCACCGCGCCATCCTCGGCTCGTTCGAACGCTTCATCGGCATGCTCATCGAGCACTACGCCGGCGTGTTCCCGGCCTGGCTCGCCCCGACCCAAGCCGTGATCATGAACATCACCGACAAGCAGGCCGATTTCGCCCTCGAGGTGGAAAAAGCCCTGAACGGTAGCGGATTCCGTGCCAAGTCGGACTTGAGAAATGAGAAGATCGGCTTTAAAATCCGCGAGCATACGTTGCTGCGTGTCCCTTACCTTTTGGTTATAGGGGATCGCGAAGTCGAAACGCAAACCGTCGCTGTGCGCACCCGCGAAGGCGCAGACCTGGGCTCGATGCCCGTCGCGCAGTTCGCTGAGCTGCTGTCGCAAGCGGTTTCCCGGCGTGGTCGCCAAGAATCGGAGTAATGACTATTAAGCGTGAAATGAGAAACGATAAACGAACTGCACCGAAAGCCCCGATCAACGAGAATATCTCGGCACGCGAGGTTCGGTTAATTGGTGCTGACGGCGAGCAGATTGGCATCGTCTCGATTGATGAAGCGCTGCGTATCGCTGATGAAGCGAAGCTGGATCTGGTGGAAATCTCTGCAGACGCGCAACCGCCCGTCTGCAAGGTGATGGACTACGGCAAGCACCTCTTCGAGAAGAAGAAGCAGGCCAACGAAGCCAAGAAGAACCAGAAGCAGATCCAGATCAAAGAAATCAAGTTTCGTCCAGGGACGGAAGAAGGGGATTACCAGGTAAAACTACGCAACCTGGTACGTTTCCTTAGCGATGGGGACAAGGCCAAGATCTCTCTGAGATTCCGCGGCCGTGAGATGGCCCACCAGGAGCTGGGCATGGAGCTGTTGAAGCGGGTCGAAACCGACCTCGCCGAATACGGCACCGTTGAGCAGCATCCGAAGATGGAAGGACGCCAGCTTATGATGGTCATCGCCCCCAAAAAGAAGAAGTAATCTCCCGGGCACGGCAGGCCTGATGATTATTGTGTAATTTTATCGAATGCGGAGTTCCAACATGCCAAAAATGAAAACCAAGAGCGGTGCTGCGAAGCGTTTCCTGAAAACCGCTTCCGGCTTCAAGCACAAGCACGCTTTCAAGAGCCACATCCTGACCAAAATGTCGACCAAGCGTAAGCGTCAACTGCGCGGTGCCAGCCTGCTGCACCCGTCTGACGTGGCAAAAGTCGAGCGCATGCTGCGCGTACGTTAATTTCGGTCAAAGATAGAGGAAGTTACTCATGGCTCGTGTAAAGCGTGGCGTCATCGCTCGTAAGCGTCACAAGAAAATTCTGAAACTGGCTAAAGGCTACTACGGTGCACGCTCGCGCGTATTCCGCGTTGCCAAGCAGGCGGTCATCAAGGCAGGCCAATACGCCTACCGCGACCGTCGTCAGAAGAAGCGTCAGTTCCGCGCACTGTGGATCGCTCGTATCAACGCCGGTGCCCGCACCAACGGTCTGTCGTACAGCCGTCTGATTGCTGGCCTGAAAAAGGCGTCGATCGAAATCGACCGTAAGGTTCTGGCCGATCTGGCAGTGAACGAAAAAGCGGCGTTTGCTGCGATTGTCGAGAAGGCTAAAGCCGTACTGGCTTAAGTACCCACGACAATCATCCGGCGGCGCCTGCGCCGTCGGGTGTAAAACGTCATCGGATAGGGGAAGAGCCTTCAAAAGCTCTTCCCCTATTTTCGTATCTGGAGTCTGTACATGGAAAACCTGGACGCGCTGGTCGCCCAAGCCCTCGAGGCCGTGGAACGCGCTGAAGACATCACTACCCTGGAACAGATCCGGGTTCAATTCCTCGGCAAGAAAGGCGAACTGACCCAGGTGATGAAGACCCTGGGCAACCTGCCAGCCGAAGAGCGCCCCAAGGTCGGCGCGCTGATCAACGACGCCAAGGAACGCGTCACCGACGTGCTCAACGCACGCAAGGCCGGTTTTGAAGAGGCTGAGCTCAACGCTCGCCTGGCCGCCGAATGCATCGACGTGACCCTGCCAGGCCGTGGCCAGACCACCGGCGGGCTGCACCCGATCACCCGTACTCTCGAGCGCATCGAGCAGTTCTTCACCCACATCGGCTACGGCATCGCCGAAGGCCCCGAGGTCGAAGACGACTACCACAACTTCGAAGCGCTCAACATCCCCGGCCACCACCCGGCCCGGGCGATGCACGACACCTTCTATTTCAATGCCAACATGCTGCTGCGCACCCACACCTCGCCGGTACAGGTGCGCACCATGGAAAGCACCCAGCCGCCGATCCGCATCGTCTGCCCAGGCCGTGTGTACCGTTGCGACTCGGATATCACCCACTCGCCGATGTTCCACCAGGTCGAAGGCCTGCTGATCGATCGTGGCATCAACTTCGCCGACCTCAAGGGCACCATCGAAGAGTTCCTGCGGGTGTTCTTCGAGAAAGAACTGGCCGTGCGCTTCCGCCCGTCGTTCTTCCCCTTCACCGAGCCTTCCGCCGAAGTCGACATCCAGTGCGTGATGTGTTCCGGCAAGGGCTGCCGCGTGTGCAAGCAGACCGGCTGGCTGGAAGTGATGGGCTGCGGCATGGTCCACCCGAACGTGCTGCGCATGTCCGGCATCGACCCGGAAGAGTTCCAGGGCTTCGCCTTCGGCATGGGCGCCGAGCGCCTGGCCATGCTGCGCTATGGCGTCAACGATTTGCGTCTGTTCTTCGACAACGACCTGCGGTTCTTGGCTCAATTCCGCTAGGCCCAATCGACGCAACTTTCAGGAGAACAGCATGAAATTCAGTGAACAGTGGCTGCGCGGTTGGGTAAACCCGCAAGTCTCCCGTGACGAACTGGTTGCCCGCCTGTCCATGGCCGGCCTCGAAGTCGACAGCGTGACCCCCGCTGCCGGCCAGTTCAGCGGCATCGTGGTGGGCGAGATCCTCACCACCGAACAACACCCGGACGCCGACAAGCTGCGCGTATGCCAGGTGAGCAACGGCGCAGAGACCTTCCAGGTGGTCTGCGGCGCCCCGAATGCCCGCCCAGGCATCAAGATCCCGTTCGCCATGATCGGCGCCGAACTGCCGGGCGACTTCAAGATCAAGAAGGCCAAGCTGCGCGGCGTCGAGTCGTTCGGCATGCTCTGCTCGGCTTCCGAGCTGCAGATCAGCGAAGAGAACGACGGCCTGCTGGAATTGGCGGCTGACGCCCCGGTTGGCGAAGACATTCGCAAGTACCTGAACCTGGACGACGCCAGCATCGAGATCGGCCTGACCCCGAACCGCGGCGACTGCCTGTCCCTGGCCGGCCTTGCCCGTGACGTCAGCGCCCTGTACGACGTGCCGGTCACCCGCCCGGTCGTGCCGGCCGTACCGGCTGCCCACGACGAAGTGCGCCCGGTCGAAGTCAGCGCCCCGGCCGCCTGCCCACGCTACCTGGGCCGCGTGATCCGCAACGTCGACCTGAGCAAGCCGACCCCGCTGTGGATGGTCGAGCGCCTGCGCCGCAGCGACGTGCGCAGCATCGACGCCGCCGTCGACATCACCAACTACGTGATGCTCGAACTCGGCCAGCCGATGCACGCCTTCGACCTCGCCGAAATCAACGGCGGCATCCGCGTACGCATGGCCGAGGAGGGCGAGAAGCTCGTCCTGCTGGATGGCCAGGAAGTCGCCCTGCGCGCCGATACCCTGGTGATCGCCGACCACACCCGCGCCCTGGCCATTGCCGGCGTGATGGGTGGCGAGCACAGCGGCGTCAACACCGAGAAGACCCGCGACCTGTTCCTCGAGAGCGCCTTCTTCGAGCCGATTTCCGTTGCCGGCAAGGCCCGTTCCTACGGCCTGCACACCGACGCCTCGCACCGCTACGAGCGCGGCGTGGACTCGCAACTGGCCCGCGAAGCCATGGAGCGCGCCACCGCCCTGGTGCTGGAGATTGTTGGCGGCGAAGCCGGTCCGATCGTCGAGACCGTGAGCGAGCAGCACCTGCCGAATATCGCGCCGATCATCCTGCGCGCCGAACGCATCACCCAGATGCTCGGCATGGAGATGGACGCCGCCCAGGTCGAGCAGCTGCTCAACGCCCTGGAGCTGAAGACCAGCGCCAATGGGGCAGGGCAGTGGACGGTCACCGTCCCAAGCCACCGCTTCGACGTCAGCCTGGAAGTCGACCTGATCGAAGAGCTGGCCCGCCTGTACGGCTACAACAACCTGCCGGTGCGCTACCCGCAGGCCCGCCTGGCCCCGCAAGCCCGCCCGGAAACCCGCGGCGAGCTGCCGAACCTGCGCCGTCTGCTGGTCGCCCGCGGCTACCAGGAAGCCATCACCTACAGCTTCATCGACCCGAAACTGTTCGAGCTGTTCACCCCAGGCGTCGAGCCGCTGCTGCTGGCCAACCCCATCTCCAGCGACATGGCCGCCATGCGCGCCTCGCTGTGGCCGGGCCTGGTCAAGGCGATGCAGCACAACCTCAACCGCCAGCAAGACCGCGTGCGCCTGTTCGAAAGCGGCCTGCGCTTCGTCGGCCAGCTCGGTGACCTCAAGCAGCAGCCGATGATCGCCGGTGTCGTCACCGGCAGCCGCCTGCCAGAAGGCTGGGCCAACGGTCGCGACGGCATCGACTTCTTCGACGTCAAAGCCGACGTGGAAGCCCTGCTGGGTTACTCGGGCGCCCTGAGCGACTTCAGCTTCGTCGCCGGCAAGCACCCAGCCCTGCACCCAGGCCAGACCGCCCGCATCGAGCGCGACGGCAAGGAAGTCGGCTACCTCGGCGCCATCCACCCGGAGCTGGCCAAGACCCTCGGCCTCGACCGCCCGGTGTTCGTCTTCGAGCTGGTGCTCGGTGATGTAGTCGAAGGCCGCCTGCCGAAGTTCAGCGAGCTGTCCAAGTTCCCGGAAACCCGCCGTGACCTGGCCTTGATCGCAGGTCGTGATGTAGCTTCGAGCTCCGTGCTTGAAGTAATTCGTGACAATGCAGGCGAATGGCTCACAGACCTCAGGCTGTTTGACGTCTACCAGGGTAAAGGCATTGATCCTGATAGAAAAAGCCTGGCCGTCGGCTTGACCTGGCAACATCCATCGCGCACTCTTAACGACGATGAGGTGAATGAAACCCTGCAAACCATCCTCACCTCGCTTGAACAAAGGTTGAACACCACGTTAAGGAAATAACGGCATGGGTGCTCTGACGAAAGCTGAGATGGCCGAAAGGCTGTACGAGGAGCTGGGGCTTAACAAGCGTGAGGCCAAGGAGCTGGTCGAGCTGTTTTTCGAAGAAATTCGGCACGCGCTTGAAGACAACGAGCAGGTCAAGCTGTCCGGTTTCGGCAACTTCGACCTTCGCGACAAACGCCAGCGGCCGGGCCGCAACCCTAAAACAGGGGAAGAGATCCCGATCACCGCGCGCCGCGTCGTCACCTTTCGTCCAGGGCAGAAGCTGAAAGCCCGGGTAGAGGCCTATGCTGGAACCAAGCCATAACGACGAGCTGCCCCCCATCCCGGGCAAACGCTACTTCACCATCGGTGAAGTCAGCGAGCTCTGTGCGGTAAAACCGCACGTGCTGCGCTACTGGGAGCAGGAATTTCCGCAGCTCAACCCGGTGAAGCGCCGTGGCAACCGGCGGTATTATCAGCGCCAGGATGTGCTGATGATCCGCCAGATCCGCGCTTTGCTGTATGACCAGGGCTTTACCATTGGCGGAGCGCGGTTACGGCTCTCCAGTGATGAGGTCAAGGATGAGTCCAGCCAGTACAAGCAGCTGATTCGGCAGATGATTGCGGAGTTGGAGGATGTGTTGGTGGTGTTGAAGAAGTGACCTGGTTGGCGACGAGTGGAAATTTTTGAAAAAAAGCTTCCATTATTCAAAAGGTTAGGTTACATTCTTCAACGTTCTCAGCGGTATTGAGAATGATGTCGGGGCGTAGCGCAGCCCGGTAGCGCACTTGCATGGGGTGCAAGGGGTCGAGTGTTCGAATCACTCCGTCCCGACCAAAATACTCCAAAGAATCCAGTCACTTAGCGGTGGCTGGATTTTTTTATGCCTTCGTTTTTTGCCGCTGATAGAAATTTACCCCACTTTTTGCGCCACCGAGATGTTGATTAGATTTGGTGGGCTGCTTAGTACATCGAAATCCGTGACTGCGGGTTGTTCAGAGCCGTTTACGTCTATGGTTTGATGGTCAGTTGCTCGCACCAACTGAATTGCAAATGGTAAATCTCAGTTGGCCGCTTTCGACCCAGGCTGTGTGAAAACGGGCTGGAGGCAGTTAACTAAACGCAATGCACACTGGTTCCATCTCTATCTGCGCATTTTCACAAGCACCTACGAGATCTCGCACGCAGTAAAGTCTCCATCCCTTACCCGATCCCCACTTTGCCTCGACAGTTTCAAGCGAAGACTCTTCCTCCTTCGTTGCCCGAGCCCAATCATCGTGCCCGATCTCAACGATCAATTGCGCCTGGTAGACCTTTAAAAATGGAAGCAAGCGTTTCGCCTGCTCTACTTCTATAAGGACAAATTCGGCTGTATCGAGTTGCTGTTTGACATTTTCGACCAGTTCGTGAGCCTGCAATGGGAGTGCATCTAACACTGCCTCCAAGGCTGATCCCGATTTGTCGGCACTTTGGAAGGTGCCGCAGATGATGTTCCCTCCTGCCATATCCTTTTCCCTATCGTGGCTTCGAAGCCTAGATTATGCACCTCGCGATAAAGTGTCTATCGCCGAATCTTGGCTGATTTACACCCGTCGCGAGCAATCAATTGATCCAAAGCTTGGTGAAAAAAACCGGCGATTTGAATCGCCCCTGGTTTCCTAGACACTCTCCAAGCTCAGGAAATAGCGTTTCTCATACTCTACTGGAGACAGCTGCATAGCACTGCTGTGTCGACGCTTGGGGTTATAGAACATCTCGATGTAATCGAAAATATCACTTCGGGCTTCGTCACGCGTTGCGTAGATCTTTCGTCGGATTCGCTCCCGCTTCAAAAGCTGGAAAAAGCTCTCGGCTACGGCATTGTCGTGGCAGTTTCCCCGTCGGCTCATGCTGCTGATCACATTGTTGGCCTTCAGGAAGCTTTGCCAATCTGAGCTACTGAACTGACTGCCTTGGTCTGAGTGAATCATCACTTGCTGCT